>NZ_SJXM01000003.1 GCF_004336805.1 Aeromicrobium sp. IC_218 | reverse complement strand
TCACGTGTTACTCACCCGTTCGCCGCTCGTGTACCCCCGAAAGGGCCTTACCGCTCGACTTGCATGTGTTAAGCACGCCGCCAGCGTTCGTCCTGAGCCAGGATCAAACTCTCCGTTGAAAAACCCCCAAAAGGGGCCAACATCGTTTTGATTCCTGACAAAAGGTTTGCTGACAAACAATTTGTCGGAATTAACCAACGCCAACAACAACCAGCAAGCTGGCCACTGCCGACGGGGGTTTACTACTAATTAATCTCGTCGACTATTGCACACTGTTGAGTTCTCAAGGATCAGACGCACACCACCCAGAAACCCCTCACAAAGAGAAGCACCCAGACGGGGCCAGACCACACGTCCCGCGTTTTCGGCGACCTGCCCAGAACACACCAAAGGTTCGGGATCAGCCGTTTCGGTTGAGACAGCCGCTACGCCCACCGGACAGCCGACCCTTCCAGGCCTTCCGCCCCGCCGTGCGGCGCAACAAAGAGAACATTACACACGGGTTTCGGGGCTGGTCAAACCGGGGTCCCTATGACCGTGACCACACCGGAAAAACGCTGCGGTTCCGGGAACCACGCCGGGCGGGCGGTCCCCGGACGCGCTACGGCAGACGGACTCCGGAGACGGAGCGCTTGCCCTTGCGCAGCACCACCCAGCCGGAGTCGCCGACGCCGTGCCCGGCCAGGCTCAGCTCGGGGTCCTCGACGCGCTCGTTGTTCACGTAGGCACCGCCCTCGGTCACCGCCCGGCGGGCGGCGGACTTGCTGTCGGCCAGGCCGGCCGCGACGAGGGCGTCCACGACCGTGGGCGCCTCGTCGAGCTCGACTCCCCCCGCCTCGCGCAGCGCCGCCTCGAGCGTCGACGCCGGCAGCTCGCCCAGGTCACCGCGACCGAACAGGGCCTGGGACGCGAGCTCGGCGGCCCGCGTCTCGTCCTCGCCGTGCACGAGCGTGGTCAGCTCCGAGGCGAGCAGTCGCTGCGCCGCTCGGGCGCCGGGACGCTCGGCGTGCTCGGCCATGACCCGGTCGACCTCGTCGACGGGCAGGAAGGTGAACTGCTTGAGGTACTCGCCGACCTTGGCGTCCTCGGCCTGGATCCAGGACTGGTAGAACGCGTACGGGCTCATGAGCGCGGGATCGAGCCAGATGGTGCCGGACTCGGTCTTGCCGAACTTGGTGCCGTCGGCCTTGGTGATCAGCGGGGTGGCCAGCGCGTGCACGCGGTCGCCGTCGGCCCGGCGGACGAGCTCGACGCCGGCGGTGATGTTGCCCCACTGGTCGCTGCCACCGGTCTGCAGCGCGCAGCCGTGGCGGCGGTGCAGCTCGAGGTAGTCCATGGCCTGGAGCAGGACGTAGCTGAACTCGGTGTAGCTGATGCCCGACTCGAGCCGGCTGGCGACGACGTCGCGGGCCAGCATGCGGTTGACCGGGAAGTGCTTGCCGATGTCGCGCAGGAAGTCGACCGTTGACAGGGACTGCGTCCAGTCGAGGTTGTTGACCAGCACGGCGGCGTTGTCGCCCTCGAAGGAGACGAAGCGCGAGACCTGGCCGCGGATGCGGTCCACCCACTCGGCGACGGTCTCCTTCGAGTTCATGACCCGCTCGCCGCTCTGCTTGGGGTCGCCGATGAGACCGGTCGAGCCGCCGACGAGCAGCAGCGGACGGTGGCCGGCGAGCTGGAGCCGGCGGGCGGTGAGGATCTGCAGCAGGTTGCCGACGTGCAGGGACGGCGCGGTGGGGTCGAAGCCCACGTAGTACGTCAGCGGCCCCGCGTCCATCTCGTCCCGGAGCGCGTCCAGGTCGGTCGAGTGCGCGATCAGTCCGCGCGCGTCGAGGTCGTCGATGACGTGGGTCACTGTCTTTCCGTCCGTCGGTGTGCCGCGGCTCTCGCGGCCCCTCGAGCCTAGCGAGGGAATACCCCCGCGCGGACGACGGTTCGTCCGGACGTGACTCAACGAGTGAAGGTCGACGTCTGGTCCGACATCGCGTGCCCCTGGTGCTTCGTGGGCAAGCGCCGCTTCGAGCAGGGCGTGGCGACGCTCGGCGACGACGTCGAGGTGGAGGTCGAGTACCACTCGTTCGAGCTCGCCCCCGACACGCCGGTCGACTTCGAGGGCAGCGAGGTCGACTTCCTGGCCGGCCACAAGGGCATGCCCGCCGCGCAGGTCGAGCAGATGCTGGGGCAGATGACCCAGGTCGCCGCCGGCGAGGGCCTGGCGTACGACTTCGACGCCCTGCAGCACACGAACACGCGCAAGGCGCACGAGCTGCTGCACCTGGCCAAGGCGCACGGCGTCCAGCCGGCCATGAAGGAGCGGCTGCTGCGCGCCTACTTCGAGCAGGGCCGCCACCTGGGACGCGTCGACGAGCTCGCCGACCTCGCGGTCGAGGTCGGGCTCGACCGCGACGAGGTCGTCCGCGAGCTCGAGGCCGGCACCTTCGCCGGCGCGGTGCAGGCCGACGTCGACCAGGCGATGCGCTACGGCATCGGCGGCGTGCCGTTCTACGTGGTCGACGGCAAGTACGGCGTCTCCGGCGCGCAGTCCCCCGAGACGTTCGCCGGGGCGATCACGAAGGCGGCGAGCGAGCAGTGACCGGACCGTTCGAGATCCTCGGCGAGGACGACGCCCCGGTCTGCGTCGACGGCGTGTGCGCGCTGCCCCATGCTCAGGACGACGACGAGACGGCTCGCGGGGCCCTCGGCGAGCGCCGGTAGGCGCTGACCGTCGGGTCCCCGGCGACCCAGAAGCGCCACGGTGCGTCGGCCGCCTTGGAGACGCCGACCCGCGGGCCGGCCATGATCCGGGCCGGCTCCTCGAGCCGCTCCCCCAGGTGCACCGGCTCCGGGTCGAGCAGGTCGGTCCCCTTGTCCTCGAGCGTGATACCGAGCGCCTCGGCGAGGTTGCCGGGTCCACGGGCGAGGCCCACGTCCTTCACGCTGGGACCGCGGCGCTCGCGCGCCAGGTCGTGACCCTCGACGACGCGCCCGGCGCGGACGAGGACGGCCGACGCCTCCCCCTCCGGGCTGGTCACGACGTTCGCGCAGTGGTGCAGGCCGTACGACCGGTAGACGTACAGCCGCCACGGCGGGCCGTACATGATGTCCGACCGCGGGGTGCGGGTGAAGGCGTGGGACGCCGGGTCGAGCGGTCCGGCGTACGCCTCGACCTCGGTGACGATCACCGTGACGCCGTGACCGACCAGCGCACGGCCGAGCAGCGACCGGGCGTCGTCGAGGACGGGCAGCTCGCTCAGGGCGCCTTGACCGCCACGACCGGGATGGACGTGTCGAGCATCAGCCGCTGGGCGACGGCGCCCATGATGAGCTTGCCGACCGGGGTGCGCTTGCGCATGCCGATGATCAGCAGCTCGGCGCCGCGGTCCTCCAGCACGTCCACCACGGCGCCGACGACGTCGTGGTCCTCGACCTGCGCGACGTCGTGCGCGATGCCCGCGCGGTCGAGCCGGGCGGTGACGTCGGACAGGTCGGCCGGCGGCGGCGTCGTGCCGTCCGGGCCGGGACCGACGACGTTCACGACGAGCACCGTCGCGTCACGGCGCAACGCCTCCTCCACGGCGAACTCAACGGCCGCCTGGCCGTAGGGGTCGGGCCGGTAGGCGATCGCGATGGTCATGTCGCGAGCCTATCGCCGCCGGTCGAGCCCGCCACGGGGGCTCAGCCCAGGCGCGACCGCAGCTCGGCCAGCTGCTCGGCCACCCGCGCGGGGGCGGTGCCGCCGCGCGAGTCGCGCGACGCGAGCGAGCCCTCGACGCTCAGGACCTCGCGGACGCCGGGCGTCAGGTGCGGCGAGATGGCCGCGAAGTCGTCGTCGGTCAGGTCCCACAGCTCGATGCCGCGCTGCTCGCACGCCTGGACGCACGCGCCGGACAGCTCGTGCGCGACGCGGAACGGCACACCCTGCTTGACCAGCCACTCGGCGACGTCGGTCGCGAGCGCGAACCCCTGCGGGGCCAACGACTCCAGGCGCTCGGTGTTGAACGCCATCGTGCGGACCATGCCGGTGAAGGCGGGCAGCAGCACCTCGAGGGTGTCGATGGAGTCGAAGACCGGCTCCTTGTCCTCCTGCAGGTCGCGGTTGTACGCCAGCGGCAGCGCCTTGAGCGTCGCGAGCAGGCCGGCCAGGTTGCCGATGACGCGTCCGGCCTTGCCGCGCGCCAGCTCGGCGATGTCGGGGTTCTTCTTCTGCGGCATGATGCTCGACCCGGTCGAGTAGCCGTCGTCGAGCCGGACGAAGTCGAACTCCTTGGTGTTCCAGAGGATGACCTCCTCCGCGAGCCGCGAGACGTCCACGCCGATCATGGCCGTGACGAAGGCGAACTCCGCGACGAAGTCGCGCGCCGCCGTGCCGTCGATCGAGTTGGCCGACGAGCCGGTGAAGCCGAGGTCGGCCGCGACCTTCTCCGGCGACAGGCCGAGCGAGGAGCCGGCCAGGGCCCCGCTGCCGTAGGGCGAGTCGGCGCCGACCCGGGCGTCCCAGTCGGCGAGCCGGTCCAGGTCGCGCACCAGCGGCCAGGCGTGCGCCATCAGGTGGTGGCTGAGCAGCACCGGCTGCGCGTGCTGCAGGTGCGTGCGGCCGGGCATGGCGACACCCATGTGCCGCTCGGCCTGGTCGGCCAGGGCCTCGACGAGCTCGGTGACGAGCGCGGAGATCGCGCGACCGTGGTCGCGCAGGTACATCCGGAACAGCGTCGCGACCTGGTCGTTGCGCGAACGGCCGGCCCGCAGGCGTCCGCCGAGCTCGGCGCCCAGGCGCTCGAGCAGCCCGCGCTCGAGCGCGGTGTGGACGTCCTCGTCGTCGGGCTGGGGCGCGAAGGCCCCGGAGCGGACGTCGGCCTCGAGCGCGTCGATGCCGGCGAGGAGCCGCTGGTGGTCATCCGCGGTGAGCAGCCCGGCGGCGTGGAGCACGCCGGCGTGGGCGCGCGACCCGGCCAGGTCGTAGGGCGCCAGGCGCCAGTCGAAGTGCGTGGAGCGGGACAGCTCGACCAGCTCCGGGGAGGGTCCGGAGGCGAAGCGGCCGCCCCACAGGCGGGTCTGGTCGTTCTCGGTCACGAGGGCTCCTTCGGGGTCGTGGCCAGGGCGGTGAACCGCTGGGCGACGGCGTCGCCGCCGGCGGGGTCGCGGGTGATGAGCAGGACGGAGTCGTCGCCGGCGATGGTGCCCAGGACGTCCCCGAGGGTCGCATGGTCGATGGCCGAGGCCAGGTACTGGGCCGCCCCCGGCGGGGTGCGCAGGACGACGAGGTTGGCCGACGCCTCCGCGGTGACCAGCACCTCGCGGCAGATCCGGGCGAGCCGGGCCTGGGACGCCGGGCTGTCGACGGCCGGACGCGGGGTGGCGTCGCCGCCCTCGGCCGGCACGGCGTAGACCAGTCCCCCGTCGCGCCGCACCCGCACCGCGTCCAGCTCGACGAGGTCGCGCGAGACGGTCGACGGCGTGGCGACGACGCCCTGCGCCTCCAGGAGGCCGACGAGGTCGCCCTGGGAGCGAACGGCGTGACGGCCCAGCAGCTCGACGATGAGCTGCTGGCGGGCCGCCTTGGTGGTGGGGACGACCACGGTCAGGACGCCTTCGCCAGCAGCCAGGCCAGGACGGCCTTCTGCGCGTGGAGCCGGTTCTCCGCCTCGTCCCACACGACGCTCTGCGGGCCGTCGATGACGTCGGCGGCGATCTCCAGGCCGCGGTAGGCCGGCAGACAGTGCAGGACGATCGCGTCCGGCTTCGCCAGGCCCATCGCCTCGCCGGTGATCGAGTAGCCGCCGAACAGGGCGAGCCGCTCGGCCTTCTCGTCCTCCTGGCCCATCGAGACCCAGGTGTCGGTGATGACGACGTCCGCCCCGCGCAGCGCCTCGGCCGGGTCGTCGGTGACGACGACCGAGCCGCCGGTCGTCGCGGCGACGCGCTCGGCGTCCGCGACGATCGCCGGGTCCGGCTGGTAGCCGGCCGGGGCGCCGACCCGCACGTGCATGCCGGCGGTCGCGCCTCCGAGGACGTACGAGTGACCCATGTTGTTGGCGCCGTCGCCGAGGTAGGCGACGGTCAGCCCGGCCAGCTCGCCCTTGCGCTCGAGCACGGTGAGCCAGTCGGCCAGGATCTGGCACGGGTGGAAGTCGTCGCTCAGCGCGTTGACGACCGGCACGCCGGCGTGGGCGGCCATGTCCTCGAGCCCGGCCTGGGCGTAGGTGCGCCAGACGATCGCGGACGTCATCCGGCCCAGCACCCGGGCGGTGTCGGCGACGGGCTCGCCGCGGCCGATCTGCGTGGTGCCGGTGTCCATGACCAGCGGGTTGCCGCCGAGGTCGGCGATGCCGACGGCGAACGAGACGCGCGTGCGGGTGGACGACTTGTCGAACAGCACCGCGACGGTCTGCGGGCCGGCGAGCGGCTTGCGCGCGTACGGCTCGGCCTTCATGGCCAGGGCCAG
Source organism: Aeromicrobium sp. IC_218 (assembly GCF_004336805.1). GTDB lineage: Bacteria > Actinomycetota > Actinomycetes > Propionibacteriales > Nocardioidaceae > Aeromicrobium. The sequence continues at coordinate 349,817 of NZ_SJXM01000003.1, read as the reverse complement.
CTCGAGGACCTCGCGCTGCTCGGCGGGGGTCAGGTCGTCGTCGCGGAGGAAGTGCCTCATGCCGTGGCCTCCGTCAGCAGGGCCGCGAGCGTCTTCGCGGCGCCGGACGCCTGCTCGGCCGTGAGCACCAGCGGCGGGGCGAGCCGCAGGCGCTCGGGCGTCGCGGCGTTGACCACGAGGCCGGCGTCGAGCGCGGCGGTCGCGACCTGCTGGGCGACCGGCTCGGTCAGCACGATGCCGACGAGCAGGCCGCGTCCGGTCGTCTCCGCGACGAGCGGGTGCGCGGCCAGGTCGGCACGCAGCTGGTCGCCGACGGTGCGGGCGTTCTGCAGCAGGCCCTCGGACTCGATCGCGGCGATGACGGCGAGGCCGGCGGCCGTGGCCACCGGGTTGCCGCCGAACGTCGTCCCGTGGTTGCCGGGCTGCAGCAGCTCGCCCGCGGCGCCCAGGCCGATGCACGCACCGATCGGGACACCACCGCCCAGGCCCTTCGCGACGGTCACCAGGTCGGGCGTGACCCCGGACGCCGCGTGGGCGAACCAGGCACCGGTGCGGCCCATGCCGGTCTGGACCTCGTCGATCCACAGCAGGGCGCCGTGCTCGGACGTGACCCGGCGGGCCGCCTCGAGGTAGCCGTCGGGCGGGACGACCACGCCGGCCTCGCCCTGGATCGGCTCGAGCAGCACGGCCGCGACGGTGTCGTCGACGGCCGCCTCGAGCGCGGCGACGTCGCCGAACGGGACGCGCACGACGTCACCGGGCAGCGGCTCGAACGGCTCGCGGTAGGCCGGCTTCGCGGTGAGCGCGAGCGCGCCCATCGTGCGTCCGTGGAACGCGCCGTCGGCCACGACCACACGGGTGCGCCCGGTGCGGCGGGTGACCTTGAACGCGGCCTCGTTGGCCTCGGTGCCCGAGGAGGTGAAGAAGACCTTGCCCTCGGCGCGCTGGCCGCCGCCCACGAGCTCCAGCAGCCGCTCGGCCAGCTCGACCTGCGGGAAGGAGGTGAAGAAGTTCGAGACGTGGCCGAGCGTGCTCATCTGCTCGGTCACGGCCTGCACCAGCGCCGGGTGCGCGTGGCCCAGCACGTTGACCGCGATGCCACCGAGCAGGTCCAGGTAGCGGTTGCCGTCGACGTCCCAGACGTACGGGCCCTCGCCGCGCACCAGGACGCGCTGCGGCGGGCCGAAGGTGTTCATGAGCGACGCGGCGTAGCGCTCCTGCCACTGTGCGCTCGTCGTCTGCTGCGCGGTGCCCGCGAACTTCGCCTCGGTCATGCGCGGACCTCCGTGAGAAGCGCAGGACACGGACGCCCGCGCATGCCTGTCTGGTCGTTTCCCTCGCTGCGCTCGGTCATGCTTCGTCCTTCTTCATCGAGGTCTTGTACAGGGCGCTGCGGACCTTCGTCGGCGCACCGGGCAGCACCTGCGTGCCGACGCCCTCGTCGGTGAAGATCTCCAGCAGGACGGCGTGCGGCTCGCGGCCGTCCACGACCGTGGCGCCGGTGACACCGCCCTCGACCGCCTTGAGGCACGCGGTCATCTTCGGGATCATGCCGCTCGCCAGCGTCGGGATGACCTCGGCGAGGTTCTCGGGCGAGATCTCACCGATGACGTCCGTGCTCTCGGGCCAGTTGACGTACAGGCCCTCGACGTCGGTCAGCACCAGCAGCTTCTCGGCACCGAGCGCGACCGCGAGCGCCGCGGCGGCGGTGTCGGCGTTGACGTTGTGCACCTGGCCGTCGGCGTCGGGCGCGACCGTCGAGACGACCGGGATGCGTCCGGCGTCGATGAGGTCCTGGACGGCCTCGGGACGCACGCCGACGACCTCGCCGACCAGGCCGACGTCCACCGGCTCGCCGTCGACGACGGGCATCGTCTTCTGCGCGGTGAACAGCCCGCCGTCCTCGCCGGACAGGCCCACGGCCAGGTCGCCGTGCTGGTTCAGCAGGCCGACGAGCTCACGCCCGACCTGGCCGGTCAGCACCATGCGGACGACCTCCATGGCCTCCGGCGTGGTGACGCGCAGGCCGCCGCGGAACTCGCTCTCGATGCCGAGCCGGTCGAGCATCGCGCTGATCTGCGGGCCGCCGCCGTGGACGACGACCGGCTTGAAGCCGGCCAGGCGCAGGAACACGACGTCCTCGGCGAACGCGCGCTTGAGCGACTCGTCGGTCATGGCGTTGCCGCCGTACTTCACCACGACGACCTTGCCGTGGTACTTCTTCAGCCACGGCAGGGCCTCGGCCAGCGTGGCGGCCTTCGCGGTGGCCTTCTTCCACTCCGTCGGGTGCCACTCGTCCTGGGCCTCGAGGTCCGAGCCGAACGGGCTGTCGGTGTCCGTCATCTCGTGCTCCGTCATGATGAGTACGCCGAGTTCTCGTGGACGTACGCGTGGGTCAGGTCGTTGGTCCAGATCGTCGCGGACGCGTCACCGGCCTTGAGGTCGATCGTCACGCTCACCTGGCGCGGCTCGAGGTCGACGCCGTCGGGCGACTCGGCCGGTCCGCTGGCGCGGCACACCCAGACGCCGTTGAGCGCGACGTCCAGGTCGGCCGGGTCGAACGCGGCCTGCGTCGTGCCCACCGAGGCCAGGATGCGGCCCCAGTTCGGGTCCTTGCCGAAGATCGCGGCCTTGAACAGGTTGCTGCGGGCCACCGAGCGACCGACCTCGACCGCGTCGTCCTCGCTCGCCGCGTGGACGACCTCGATGGCGATCTCGTGGTCGGCGCCCTCGGCGTCGGCGAGCAGCTGCAGCGCCAGGCTGTGGCAGACCTCGTGCAGCGCCGCGGTGAACGCGTCGGCGTCCGGGCTCACGCCGGAGGCGCCGCTGGCCATGAGCAGCACGGTGTCGTTGGTGGACTGGCAGCCGTCGGAGTCGAGCCGGTTGAACGTCGTCCGGCACGCCTCGCGCAGGGCGGCGTCCGCCGTGGCGCTGTCGACGTCGGCGTCGGTCGTGATGACGACGAGCATCGTGGCCAGCGCGGGGGCCAGCATGCCGGCACCCTTCGCCATGCCGCCGACGGTGAAGCCGTCGCGGGTCACCTCGGCCTGCTTGGGGACGCTGTCGGTGGTCATGATGGCGCGCGCGGCGGCCGCTCCCCCGTCGGCCGAGAGGCCGTCGATGGCGCGGGCGACGCCGCCGAGCAGGTCGTCGCGGTCGTTGACCAGGCCGATCAGGCCGGTGGAGCACACCTGCACGTCGATCGCGCCGACGTCGAGCCGCTCGGCGACGAGCTCGGCGGTGGCGTGCGTGGTCTGGAAGCCCTCGGCGCCGGTGTAGCAGTTGGCGCCGCCGGAGTTCAGCGCGACCGCGGTCGCACGTCCGCTCTTGATCGCCTCCTGGCTCCAGAGCACGGGGTTGGCCTTGCAGCGGTTGGACGTGTAGACGGCCGCGGCGGCCGTGCTGGGGCCGTCGTTGACGACGACGGCGACGTCCGGGTCGCCGCTGGACTTGAGTCCGGCGGCCACCCCGTTCGCGCGGAAGCCCTGGGCAGCGGTGACGCTCATGGAGCGACTCCTTCGGTCGGGAGGCCGGTGGTCTCGGGCAGGCCGAGGGCCAGGTTCATGGACTGGATCGCGCCGCCGGCGGTGCCCTTGACCAGGTTGTCGATGGCGGTGACGGTGACCAGGCGGCCGGCGCGCTCGTCGACGGCGACCTGGACGAACGCGTTGTTCGAGCCGAGCACGGCGGCCGTCGTGGGCCAGACGCCCTCGGGCAGCAGGTGGACGAACGGCTCGTCGGCGTAGGCCTTCTCGTACGCGGCCCGGACGTCCGCCGCGTCGCCGGTCAGGCGGGCGGTGGCCGTGGCGAGGATGCCGCGGGCCATCGGCACCAGCGTGGGCGTGAACGAGATGGACACCTCGCCGGCCCCGGCCGAGCGCAGGTTCTGCACGATCTCGGGGTTGTGCCGGTGCGCTCCGGCGACGCCGTAGGCCGACGCCGAGCCGAGCCCCTCGGACGCGAGCAGGTGCGGCTTGGCCGCCTTGCCGGCGCCGGAGAAGCCGTTGGCCAGCACGGCGACGAGGTCGGTGGGTTGCACCAGGCCGGCGTTGACGGCGGGCTGCAGGCCCAGCGTCACGGCGGTGACGTTGCAGCCGGGCACCGCGATGCGTCCGACGCCGGGCAGCACGTCGCGCTGGCGGCCGTCGGCGGTGAGCAGCTCGGGCAGGCCGTAGGGCCAGGTGCCGGCGTGGTCGCCGCCGTAGTAGTCGGCCCAGTCCTGCGCGGACGTCAGGCGGTGGTCGGCGCCCAGGTCGACGACGAGCGCGTCGTCGCCCAGGGTCGCGGCGACGGCGCCCGAGTGCCCGTGCGGCAGGCCCAGGAACACGACGTCGTGGCCGGACAGGGTCTGCGCGTCGGTCGGCTCGAGCACGCGGTCGTGCAGCGCCGTCAGGTGCGGCTGGTGCTCGACCAGGCGCGAGCCGGCGCTGGACGCGGCGGTCAGCGCGCCGATCTCGACCTGCGGGTGCTGCAGCAGCAGGCGCAGCACCTCGCCGCCGGCGTACCCGCTGGCACCGGCGACGGCGACGCGGATCTTCTTCTCGGTCATGGTGTCCCCTCCGGTCGGGCGCCGACGTCAGTCGGTGCCGAGCTCCATCGCGGCCGCGTCGAGGGCGAGCGGGTCGCCGTCGGCGGACGGGTTCGCCTCGATGCGCACGGCGCCACCGGCCGGCAGCTCGCCGAACAGCGTGCCGTTCTCGACGAGCACCTGGCCCTGGTCGAGCGGCTGCTCGGCGTACAGCTCGAGCTTGGCGCGCGAGTCGGCGATGTCGAGGTTGCGCATGGTCAGCTGGCCGATGCGGTCGGTCGGGCCGAACACGGCGTTGTCGGTGCGCTCCATCGAGAGCTTCTCGGGGTGGTAGGAGAACGCCGGGCCCTGGGTGTCCAGGACGGTGTAGTCCTCGCCCCGGCGCAGGCGCAGCGTGACGTCGCCGCTGACGACCGAGGCGATCCAGCGCTCGATCGACTCGCGCAGCATCAGCGACTGCGGGTCCAGCCAGCGTCCCTCGTACATGAGCCGGCCCAGGCGGCGTCCGTGCTGGTGGTAGTTGGCGATCGTGTCCTCGTTGTGGATCGCGTTGACCAGCCGCTCGTAGGCGGTGAACAGCAGCGCCATGCCCGGCGCCTCGTAGATGCCGCGGCTCTTGGCCTCGATGATGCGGTTCTCGATCTGGTCGGACATGCCCAGCCCGTGGCGGCCGCCGATGGCGTTGGCCTCCATCACCAGCGCGACCGGGTCGTCGAAGCGCGTGCCGTTGATCGCGACCGGACGTCCGGCCTCGAAGGTGATCGTGACGTCCTCGGCGTCGATGTCGACCGACGGGTCCCAGAACTTCACGCCCATGATCGGCTCGACGGTCTCCAGCGAGACGTCCAGGTGCTCGAGCGTCTTGGCCTCGTGCGTCGCGCCCCAGATGTTGGCGTCGGTGGAGTAGGCCTTCTCGGCGCTGTCGCGGTAGGGCAGCTCGTGGGCGACGAGCCACTCGCTCATCTCCTGGCGGCCGCCGAGCTCGGCGACGAAGTCGGCGTCCAGCCACGGCTTGTAGATGCGCAGCTCGGGGTTGGCCAGCAGGCCGTAGCGGTAGAACCGCTCGATGTCGTTGCCCTTGAACGTCGAGCCGTCGCCCCAGATGTTGACGCCGTCCTCCTGCATCGCGCGCACCAGCAGCGTGCCGGTGACGGCGCGGCCGAGCGGCGTGGTGTTGAAGTACGTGCGGCCGGCCGAGCGGATGTGGAAGGCGCCGCAGGCCAGCGCGGCCAGGCCCTCGTCGACGAGCGGACGCTTGCAGTCGATCGCGCGGGCCAGCTCGGCGCCGTACTCCATCGCGCGGCCGGGGACGCCGGAGATGTCCGGCTCGTCGTACTGGCCGATGTCGGCGGTGTAGGTGCACGGCGCGGCGCCCTTGTCGCGCATCCAGGCGACGGCGACGGACGTGTCGAGCCCGCCGGAGAAGGCGATGCCGACGCGCTCGCCGGCGGGGAGGGAGGTGAGGACCTTGGACATGTCGCACATTCTTGCACAAGTCTGCAAGAACGTGCACGCCGACCCGCCGCCCCTACGATGCTGCCATGCGTCTGCTCGCCCTGCGACTCCTCGCCCTCGCCGCCGCGGTCGCGGTGGTCCTCGTGCCGGGATGGGTCGCCTCGTTGGACGGCGACTCGTCCCCCGCCGCCGACCCGGTCACCATCACCGACTACCGCGCGACCTTCGACGTCGACGAGGACGGCACGCTGCTCGCCCGCGAGGAGCTGACCGCGCGGTTCCCGTCGGGCCGGCACGGCATCTTCCGCTACTTCGACCTGGCCGACCCCACGGACGAGGGCGCCCGGCTGTACCCGCGCGACCTCGAGGTGGAGCGCGACGGACGTCCGGAGCCGTTCGACGAGCACTGGGAGAGCGGGCAGCGCTTCCGCGTCGCCCAGATCGGCGACGCGAACACGTTCATCGCCGAGGGCGAGCACACCTACGTGCTGACCTACCGGGTCGAGGGCGCCCTCGTGCCCACCGGCGCGGACTCCGCCGACGGCTCGGCCAGCTGGTCCAGCGACGACCCCGACCGCTCGGTCTTCTACTGGAACGTCGTGCCCGGCGGCTGGGAGATGCCGATCGAGCGCTCCACCATCGAGGTGCGGCTGCCCACCGCGCCCGACGACGTCACGTGCGCGACCGGATGGGGCACGGCGCTCGACACCTGTGCCGAGGCCCAGGTCGACGGATCCACCGTCACGCTGACGACCGGGGCGCTGGAGCCGCGCACCCCGGTCACGCTGCGGGCCGACCTGGACGTCCCCGCGCCCGACCGCGGCTCGCTCCCCTGGTCGGTCACCTGGGACTACTCGCTCGGACGCTCGGTGCCGCTGCTGGCGCTCGTCCTGCTGCTCGGCGCGGCGACGTTCACCGGCGGGTACCTGTGGGAGCGCCGCGCCCGCGAGCGACGTCCCGGCTACCCCGCCATGTTCGAGCCGCCGCCCGGCCTCGGCCCCGCGCAGACGGCGTACGTCGTCGAGGAGCGCGTGCCCGACCACGCCCTGGTGGCCACGCTCATGCACCAGGCCGCGCAGGGCCTCACCCGCCTGGAGCAGACCGAGCAGGGCATGGTCGTCGTCGGCCTGGCCGAGCCGGCCGCCTGGGAGGCGCAGGACCCGGTCAGCCGCCACGTGGGCGAGATGCTCGGCGTCACCACGCCCGGCTCCCGGTTCGCGGCCGACGGCTCGGTCGGTGCCGGCCAGGTCCTGTCGGGCCTCAAGGCGTCCGTGCGGACGGCCACGACCGGCTGGGCGACCGGCTCGGGCGTGCAGCAGCACGTCACGTCCGAGTGGCTCGGACGCTTCGCGGTCATCGGCGCCGCGGTGCTGGCGATCGCCCTGCCGTTCCTCGGCATCGCGCCGCTCGTGTGGCTCGTGCCGCTGCTCGCGTTCGCCGTCGGCGGCATCGGGCTGCTCGGACGCGGCGTCGGCACGCGCCGCACCAAGCAGGGACGCCTGCTGTGGTCGCACGCCGGTGGGTTCCGACGGGTGCTCACCACCGACTCGGCCGAGGCGCGCTTCGACTTCAGCGCCCGCCAGGGCCTGTACACCGACTTCATCCCCTACGCGGTCGTCTTCGACGCCGCGGACGGGTGGGCGCGCAAGTACGAGCAGGAGACGGGCCAGCCCGCCCCGCTGCCCGACTGGTACTCCCCGGTGCCGGGCCTCTACTGGGGCGCCGCCGGGCTGAGCGCCCTCGACGCGGCGGTCTCCAGCTTCGAGACGTCCGTGTCGTCCTCGATCAACGCCTACCAGGCCACCCAGACCTCCTCGTCGTCCGGCGGCGGCTCGTGGTGACCGCTCGACGCCCTGCTCCCCCGTACGGAAGGATCACCCCATGATCTGGATCATCGTCATCGTCGTCGTGCTGCTCGTCCTGCTGGTCGGGATCGGCGTCGTCGGCTTCAACAAGCTGCGCACCGCCGACGTCGAGGCGCAGGAGGCCCTGGGCGGCATCGACGTGCAGCTGACCCGGCGGGCCGACCTCATCCCCAACCTGGTCAGCACCGTCAAGGGCTACGCGACGCACGAGCGCGCGGTCTTCGACGAGGTCACCGCGGCCCGCGCCGCGGCGGCCGGAGCGGCCAAGGGCGGCAGCGTCGCCGACAAGGCGGCCGCGGACGCGCGGCTGGACAACGCGATCGTCAACGTCATGGCCGTCGCCGAGGCCTACCCCGACCTCAAGGCGTCCGCGAACTTCCAGCAGCTGCAGGCCGAGCTGAGCGACACCGAGAACAAGATCTCGTTCGCCCGCCAGTTCTACAACGACGCGGTCAGCACGCTGAACAAGCTCGTGACGACCATCCCGTGGATGTTCTTCGCCGGCATGGCCAAGGTCGGCCAGCGCGAGTTCTACAAGGCACCGGAGGGCCAGGCGACGCCGCCCACCGTCCAGTTCTGACCCGCACGCGCGAGGGGCCCCGGACCGAGTCGGTCCGGGGCCCCTCTGCGTCGGGCGGTCAGCGCAACGTGGCGCCGGCGGCCTCCGCGGCGACGGCGACGGCCGCCTCGCGGGCCGCCTTGATCTCCTCGTCGCCGAGCGTGTGGTCGCTCGCTCGCAGACGCAGGGAGAAGGCCAGCGACTTCTTGCCCTCGGGCAGCTGCTCGCCGGTGTAGACGTCGAACAGGCGCACCGACTCGACCACCGAGCCGGACCCGGCCAGCGCGTCGTGGACGACCGCGGACGGCACGGCGTCGTCGACCACCAGCGCCAGGTCCTCCTTGGCCACGGGGAAGGTCGAGAACGACGGCGCCGGACCCTGCTCGGGAGCGGCGGCCACGAGCGCGTCGAGGTCGACCTCGGCCGCGACCGTGCGGGCCGGCAGGCCCCAGTCGCGCACGACCCGCGGGTGCAGCTCGCCGGCGTGGCCGACCACCACGCCGTCGACGACGACCTCGGCGCATCGGCCCGGGTGCCACGGACGCACGTCGGCGGCACGCACCTCGACGTCGACGTGGAACGACGCGGCCAGGACGCGCACCGTCTCGACGGCGTCGGCCCAGGTCACCTCGCGTCCGGCGCCGTACCAGCCCGGACGCTCACGGTGACCGGCCATGACCAGGCCGACGTGCCACGGCTGACGGGGCAGGGCGGCGTCCAGGGCCGCGAGCTCCTCGTCGGTCGGGCGCCGGTCGACGCCGTAGATCGGCGCCTCGAGCTCGCGCTCGCCGGGCAGGAACACCCGGCCGGTCTCGACCAGCGCGACGTCGGAGTGACCGCGCCCGAGGTTGAGCACCGCGGCCTTGAGCAGGCCGACGAGCAGCGTCGTCGTCATGCCCGGCTCCTCGGCCGAGAGCGGGTTCTCCAGCAGCACCTGACGGCGGCGGTCGTCGGCGGCGTCCAGGCCGAGCCGGTCCAGGTCGGCCGGTCCGGCGAACGGGAACGTCTTGACCTCGACCAGACCCTGGCCGGCCAGCACCATGCCGGCGCGGCGGCGCAGGCGCTGGGCCTTGGTCAGGCCGCGGCCGGCCGGGGCGACGGGCAGGATCGACGGCACCTGGTCGTACCCGACGACGCGCAGCACCTCCTCGGCCAGGTCGTACGGGTCCGTCAGGTCGGGGCGCCAGGGCGGCGGGGTGACGGCGAGCTCGTCGCCGTCGACCTCGACCGCGCAGCCGTTCCCCTCGAGCGCGGAGACGGCGGTGGCGGCGTCGATGTCGATGCCCGTGACCCGGGCGGCCAGGTCGGCGCGGGCGTGGATCACCGGCTGCGCCGGCGGCTCGCCGACGACGGTGACGCCGGGCTCCAGCGTGGCCCCGCCCAGCTCGACCATGAGTTGCGCGACACGGGTCGCCGCGGCCGTCGCGATGGTCGGGTCGATGCCGCGCTCGAAGCGCTTGGACGCCTCGGAGGGCAGCTTGTGCACCCGGGCGGTGCGGGCGATGGTGGCCGGGTCGAAGTAGGCGGCCTCGACGACGACGTCCGTCGTGGTGGCCGACAGCTCGACCTCCTCGCCGCCCATGACGCCGGCCAGGCCGATCGGGCCCCGGTCGTCGCAGATGAGCAGGTCGGACGCCGCCAGGGTGCGCGTGACGCCGTCGAGCGTCGTCAGCTTCTCGCCCTCGGTGGCCTGCCGGACGACGATCGGGCCACGGAGCGCGGCCTTGTCGTAGCCGTGGATGGGCTGGCCGAGCTCGAGCATCACGAAGTTGGTGATGTCGACCGCCAGCGAGATCGAGCGCATGCCGGCGCCCTCGACGGCGCGGACCATCCAGTCGGGCGTCGGACGCGACGGGTCGAAGCCCGTGACGGTCAGCGTGGTGAACACCGGGCAGGCGTCCGGGGCCTCGACCGAGACCGGGTACGCGCCGGCGCCCTCCCCGGTGTGCGGCTCGAGGCCGGCCGGGTCGCGGAACGGCACGCCGAGCGCCAGGCCGGCGTCACGGGCGACACCGCGCATCGAGAGCGCGTACGCGCGGTCGGGGTTCACCTCGAGGTCGAGGATCTCCTGGTCCAGGCCGAGCAGCGCGATGGCGTCGTCGCCGGGCTCGGCCCGGCCGGGCTCCAGCACGATGATGCCGCTGGCGTCGCCGGGCAGGCCGAGCTCGGCCAGCGAGCAGATCATGCCGTCCGAGACGTGGCCGTAGGTCTTGCGCGCGGTGATCTCGAAGCCGAGCGCGGGCAGCACGGTGCCCGGCAGCGACACCACGACCAGGTCGCCCTCGACGAAGTTGTGCGCGCCGCAGACGATGCCCCGACCGGCCGGCACGTCGTCCGTGGCCGGCTCGTTGTGCTCCGGGCCGACGTCGACGCGGCACCAGTTGATGGTCTTGCCGTTCTTCTGCGGCTCCTTGACGAGCGACAGCACGCGTCCGACGACGAGCGGACCGCTGACGCCCGACGACACGATCTCCTCGAGCTTGAGGTCGAACGCGGTCAGCCGGTCGGCCAGCTGCTGGGTGGACAGGTCCTGCGGCAGGTCGACGTAGTCGCGCAGCCAGGACAGGGGTACTCGCATCAGAGCTCCACTCCGAACGCCTCGGTGAAACGGATGTCGCCGTCGATCAGGTCGCGCAGGTCGGCGATGTCGTAACGGCCGGTGATGGTGCGGTCCAGGCCGATGCCGAAGGCGAAGCCGGAGTACCGCTCGGGGTCGACGCCGCAGGCCACGAGGACGCGCGGGTTCACGACGCCGCAGCCGCCCCACTCGATCCAGCCCTCACCACGGCACGTGCGGCACTCGGCGACCGCGCCGGGCTCGTTGTGGCAGACGTAGCAGAGCAGGTCCATCTCGGCGCTCGGCTCGGTGAACGGGAAGTACGACGGACGGAAGCGCGTCGTGGTGCCCTCGCCGTAGATCGCCTGGGCGAAGTGGTCGAGCGTGCCCTTGAGGTGGGCCATCGTCAGGCCCTCGTCGATCGCCAGGCCCTCGACCTGGTGGAAGACCGGCGAGTGGGTCGCGTCGAGCTCGTCGGTGCGGAACACGCGTCCGGGCACCGCGACGTAGATCGGCGGCTTGCGGGTCAGCATCGTGCGGGCCTGCACCGGGGACGTGTGGGTGCGCAGCACCATGGCCGCCTTCTCGGGCGTGACCCAGAAGGTGTCCTGCATGGTGCGGGCCGGGTGGTCGGGCCCCAGGTTGAGCGCGTCGAAGTTCAGCCACTCCGCCTCGACCTCGGGCCCCTCGGCGACCTCCCAGCCCATGGCGGTGAAGATGTCGGCGACGTGCTCCTGCACGGTGGTCAGCGGGTGGCGGGCGCCGCGCGGCGTGCGGTCCCACGGCAGCGTGACGTCGACCGTCTCCTCGGCGAGCGCGTGCTCCTCGGCCTCGGCCTCCAGCACGGTGGTGCGCTCGGCGAGCGCCTTGCTCACGGCGCCGCGCGCCTGGCCGACGCGCTGGCCGGCCTCCTTGCGGGCCTGCGGCGGCAGCGCGCCGATCTCGCGGTTGGCCAGGGCCAGCGGCGAGCGGTCGCCGGCGTGGTCGAGGCGCACCTGCTTGAGCTGCTCGAGCGTGCTCGCCTCGGCGATCGCCGCGAGCGCCTCGTCACGGGCGCGCTCGACCTCGTCGGCACGCAGCGGCGTGACCTCGACGGGGTCGTACTCGGAGTTGGGGGCCGACATGGCGGACCTCTCTGCAGGACGTACGCGGGACCCGTCGATCCTAGTCGTGGCCGCCGCCCGCCCGGTGCGCGGGAGCCCCGCGCGGACGCCGCTCAGTCGTGGAGCTCGGCCGGCTCGGCGACCGGGAGCCAGAAGCTGATCTCCGCTCCCCCGCCGTCGGCGTCCTCGACGTCGATGTGGCCGCCGTGCTGGTCGACGATGCCGCGCACGATGTACATGCCCAGGCCGGTGCCGGCGCCGGGTCCGGAGCGCCAGAACCGGCTGAAGATGCGCATGCGCGACTCCTCCGGGATGCCCGGCCCCGCGTCGCGGACGAGGACGCGCACGCCCTGCTCGCCGGCGTGGACCTCCGGGCGCACCGCGAGGCCGCGCAGGCCCTTGCCGTGGCGCACCGCGTTCTCGACCAGGTTGGTCAGCACCTGGGTGATGCGGTCGGCGTCGCCCCAGACCACCGGGACCTCGCCGGTCACCTCGACCTCGCCGTCCCAGCCGCTGGCCACGAACACGCTGTCGACGACGCGGGCCGCGAGCTCGTCGAGCTGCACCGGGCCGCGGCGCAGCGTCAGGCGTCCGGAGTCGATGCGGGCCGCGTCGAGCAGCTCGGTGATCAGCCGGGTGAGCCGGTCGGCGTCGGCGTCGACCGTGGCGAGCATGAACTGCTTCTGCTCGTCGGAGAACCGGTCCCACTTGGTCAGAAGGGTCGACACGAAGCCCTTGATGCCGGTCAGCGGCGAGCGCAGCTCGTGGGCGACCGTGGCGATGAGGTCGGAGCGCTCGCGGTCGCGCTGGTTGCGGATGCGGGCGTTGCGCACCGACACGACCAGGCGGACGACCGGGCCGAGCGGCTTCTCGCGGACGAGCCGGGCGGTGATGAGGTACTCGCTGCCGCGCGGCGACCACCAGGACTGCTCCGAGATGCGCGTGCGCGTGGCCAGCCCGCCGTACGGGTCGACGCACTCGAACCACGAGTGGCCGTTGAGGTCGTCGAAGGGCAGCGCGTCGGCCAGGTGCATGCCCAGCATCTCGTCGCCCTTCGCGCGCGCCAGCTGGCGGACGAACCCGTTGACGTACTCCACCCGGCCGTCCGGCCCGGCGACGATGAGCCCGTCCGGCAGCTCGTCGAGATCGACCTCGGTCACTCCGTGAACACCCCCCGTGCTCGCCGTCACGCTAGCCCACCGGAGCGCTGGGCGTAAGCCGTCGCGTACAGGCAGACGGCGGCGGCGGTGGCCAGGTTCAGGCTCTCGGCGCGTCCGTAGATGGGGACGCGGACGACCTCGTCGGCGAGGGCGCGCGTGGCCTCGGGCAGGCCCCACGCCTCGTTGCCCATGAGCCACGCGGTGGGCCGGGCCAGGTCCAGGCCGGGCTCGTGCAGCTCGCGCTCCCCCGCCCCGTCGGCGGCGAGCACCTGCAGACCGGCCTCCTGCAGCCGGCCCAGGACGCCGGCGGTGTCGCGGTCGCGGACGACGGGCAGGTGGAACAGGCTGCCGACCGAGGCACGGACGGCCTTGGGGTTGTACGGGTCGACCGAGTCGCCGGCGAGCACGACGGCGTCGGCACCAGCGGCGTCGGCACAGCGGATGACGGCGCCGGCGTTGCCCGGGTCGCGGATCTCGGCGCAGACGACGACGAACCGGACCGGGGTGGCCAGCACGGCGTCCAGGTCGGTCTCGACGAACCCGCAGCGGGCGACCACGCCCTGGGTCTGCACGGTGTCGCTGAGCGCCTCGACGACCTCGTCGTCGACGACGTGCCACTCGATCCGCGCGTCGCGCGCGGCGGCGGTGAGGTCGGGGTGGGAGCCGGTCGCCTCCGACGTCGCGTAGACCTCGCGGACGACGCCGGGAACGACAAGCGCCTCGCGGACGGCCTGGGGACCTTCCGCGAGGAACTCGCGCGTCTTCTCCCTGAACGCACGAGTGGCGAGCCGCCGGGCCGTCCTGATCCGTCCGGAGCGGACGGTCAGGACGTCGGGGCTCGCCATCTCGTGCGGGTCGCGCCGGGCGTCAGGCCGCAGCGGGATCCTTGGGCGCGTTGACGTCCTCGGGCAGGCTGTTCTTGGCCAGCTCGACGAGCGCGGAGAACGCGGCCGGGTCGTTGACGGCCAGGTCGGCCAGGATCTTGCGGTCGACCTCGACACCCGCGGCCTTGATGCCCTGGATGAAGCGGTTGTAGGTCAGGCCCTCCGCGCGGACCGCAGCGTTGATGCGCTGGATCCAGAGCTTGCGGAAGTCGCCCTTCTTCGCCTTGCGGTCACGGTAGTTGTAGACCAGCGAGTGGGTGACCTGCTCCTTGGCCTTGCGGTACAGGCGCGAGCGCTGGCCGCGGTAGCCCGACGCGCGCTCGAGGGTCTCGCGGCGCTTCTTCTGCGCGTTGACGGAACGCTTGACGCGTGCCATGGGGTGCTCCTTAGTGGTTCAGGGGAAAGAGGGTCAGAGGCCGAGCATCTTCTTGACGCGCTTGGTGTCCGCCTTGGCGACGTCCACCGTGCCGTCGAGACGACGCGTGCGCGTGCTGGGCTTGTGCTCCAGCAGGTGTCGCCTACCGGTCTGCTCGCGACGGAGCTTGCCCGTGCCGGTCTTCTTGACGCGCTTCTTCATGCCCGAGTGCGGCTTGAACTTCGGCATCTCATGCCTCCATGTCTGGGTCGAGGTTTTCGGAGCGACGACGGGGCTTCTTCGGCGTCGCGGTGGTCTTCTGGGCTTCGCGGTGCGCCTTCTCGGCGGCTTCCTCGGCCTCGCGCTCGGCGGTCTTGGCGGCGGTGGACTCGGCCTTCGCTGCCTTGACCTCGGCCTGGGCCTCGGACTTCTTCTTGTGCGGGGCCAGGACCATCGTCATGTTGCGTCCGTCCTGGCGAGCGTTGGACTCGATGAAGCCGAGGTCCTCCACGTCGCCGGCGAGCCGCTGCAGCAGCCGGTAGCCCAGCTCGGGGCGGTGCTGCTCGCGACCACGGAACATGATCGTGATCTTGACCTTGTCCCCACCCTTGAGGAACCGCACGACGTGACCCTTCTTGGTGTCGTAGTCGTGCTGGTCGATCTTCGGGCGGAGCTTCATCTCCTTGATGATCGTGTTGGTCTGGTTGCGCCGGGACTCACGGGCCTTCTGGGCGTTCTCGTACTTGAACTTGCCGTAGTCCATCAGGCGGCAGACCGGCGGACGCGCGGTCGCGGCGACCTCGACGAGGTCGAGGTCGGCCTCCGCGGCGAGCCGCAGGGCGTCCTCGATCCGGACGATGCCCACCTGCTCGCCGTTCGGTCCGACCAGACGCACTTCGGGCACACGGATCCGGTCGTTGACGCGCAGCTCGTTGCTGATAGGTGCCTCCAAGATTCGGTCGATAGGCTGGAGGCCGCCCCGAAACGGGAAAGGCCTCCGTCGAAGACGGAGGCCACCAGGACCAGGACGCCCCGAGGGACGCCCTGCGCGAGCCGGACCGAGTCGTGCTGGTCCGGCAGGACCCTCCAGCATCTCAGCCGGACAGGTGGGAGGTGGACTCCACTTCGACCACCCACCGTACCAGCGTCTTCGCACGAGACGAAATCCGCCACGCGTTGCACGGGTGAAACACGACGCGACCGGAGCCGAAACCTGCGCGTCGCAGGCTGGGCCCATGACGTGGCGCGTGCGCACGACCCTGCCCGACCGGCCCGGCGACCTGGCCCGGGTGGCGACCACCTGCGGCGACGCGGGCGTCAACATCGTCTCCATGCAGGTCTTCCCGACCTCGCCCCGCGTCACCGACGAGCTCGTCGTCAGCGCCCCGGACGGCTGGGACGACCTGCGGGTGGCCGAGCTGTTCGAGAAGGCCGGCGGCGAGGACGTGGTCGTGGTGCGCCTGGGCGGGTCGTCGCTCGCCGACCCCACGACGTCCTACCTGGACGCCGTGCGGCTGGTGCTGGACGAGGGTCGTGCCGTCGAGGACGTGCTGGCCGACCTGCTCGGCACCCAGCCGCCCGACGTCGCCGACTACAGCGGGCACGACGTGCTCGACCTGACCCGGCGGGACGGCACGACCCTGCGGATCAGCCGGGCGTTCGCCTTCACCCCGGTGGAGCGCGCCCGCGCCCAGGCCCTGGTGTCGCTGCTCGGCGACGCGGGCGCCGACGTGCCGCTCATCGCCCCGTCGGCGCTGGGCGACGCTCCCCTCGTGCGGGAAACGACGCTCGCCGACATCGACGCGGTGGCCGCCCTGCACGGACGCTGCAGCGTCGCCACCCTGTACCGCCGCTACGAGACGCCGCTGCGGATGCCGGTGGCGACCCGCTTCGCCCGGCGACTGGTGCTGCCCGAGCACGGTCACGGGCTGGCCGTGCAGGTGGGGCTCGACCTCGTCGGGCACGGCGTCCTCGAGCGGGGCGACACCGGATGGACGCTGCAGATGCTGGTCGAGGACGCCTGGCAGGGCCGCGGGCTCGGCACGCAGCTGCTCAAGCACGCGGCCGGACGCGCGAGGGCGGACGGCGCCGAGCACCTCACGCTCATCAGCGGACGCGGCAACGACACGCTGCTGCGCACGGTCGGCAACGCCGGGTTCGTGGCCCGTGTCGAGCGGCGCGAGGGGCAGGTGCACGTGACCGTTCCGCTGCGGGGGGTGCGTCCGCACGACGGGGCGGGGCGGCCGGCGCCCTCCGCGGGGGCCGCGGGCTGACTCACCCCGCCCGGCCGTGGACCGGCCGGGCGCTCGCCGGCGGCTCCCCGACCTCCGCGACGGCGTGACCCGTGCAGGGCGTCTGCGTCACGGTGGCCCGCTCGACGCGCGAGACGGTGAACCAGCGCATCGCGTCGCGCAGCCGGCACCAGCCCACCAGGTACCACCGGCCGTTCCGGCCCGCGAACAGGACGGGCTCCACGTCCCGCGTGGTCGTCACGCCCTCCCCCGACGTGTAGCGGATCCGGACGACGCGCTGCTCGACCATCGCCTCCTCCAGCGCCGAGCGGGTCGCCCGCGTCGCCACGGACCCCGGCTCGACCCAGATCCGGCCGGCGAGCAGCTCGGCCCGGGCCCGGGTGCGCGGGTCCAGCACGTCCAGGACCTTGGCGACCCCGGCGCTCGCCAGGTCCGCGTAGGGGGCGTCCGGCGCGGCGGCGACGGCCGCCATGAGGCCGACCGCCTGCGACGGGGACAGGCTGACCGGCGGCAGGGACGCCCCGGCAGCGAGCCCGTAGCCACCACCCGGGCCGGGGCGCGACCACACGGGCGCGCCGCTGCGCTCGAGCGCCGCCAGGTCGCGCTTGATCGTCCGCACCGACACCCCGAACTCGCGCGCCAGCCGCTCGGCCGAGCAGCCGCGCGGGCCGTGGCGGCGGAGCGCCTCGAACAGGGCGTGGAGACGCTCGGCGCGCTTCACGGGCGTTCGTCCGGATTCATGCCATAGATGGTGACACGCTGTTGTCCAGGACCGCACCGAGGATGACGACATGACACCGACGCACCGCCTCTCGCCCATCGTCCTCGTCCCCGGCCACTGGCTGGGCGCCTGGGCCTGGGACGAGGTCCTCGAGCTCCTTCCCGCCGACGTGGCCGCGGTGGCGACGACGCTGCCCGGGCTCGACCCCACCGACCCCGACCGCGCGACGCGGACCCTCGACGACCAGGTCGCGACGCTCCTCGACGTGCTGACCCGCCTCCCCGCGGACACCGGTGGGCCCGCGACGCTCGTGGCGCACAGCGGGGCGAACGGCCCGGTCAGCATCGTCCTGGACCGTCGTCCCGACCTCGTCCATCGCGTCGTGTGGGTCGACTCGGGGCCCATGGCGCCCGGGACGGCGTTCGCCGCCGACCTGCCGCCGGAGGTCACGGAGCTGGCGTTGCCCGCGTTCGACGTCCTCGGCCAGCAGGCGAGCCTGGAGGGGCTCGACGCCGACACGCTCGATCGCTTCCGCGAGCGGGCCGTCCCGGAGCCCGCCCCGGTGCTGCGTCAGGCCGTGGACCTCACCGGCGAGGCACGCCGCGCGGTGCCCACGACGCTCGTGTGCTGCTCGATCCCGGGCGCGCAGGTGCGCGAGCTCGCCGCCGCGGGGCACCCGATGTTCGCCGAGGTCGCCGGGCTCGAGCGGCTCGAGGTGGTCGACCTGCCGACGGGGCACTGGCCCATGTGGAGCCGGCCGGGCGACCTCGCCGGCGTCATCTGCGCCGCGGCGCGGACCGACTGACCTGCGCGGCGTCCGGCCGCAGGACGCCCTAGCCCTCGCGCGACTCGACCCAGGCCAGGCCGGCGGCGGTGCGCACGAGGGCGCGGCCGGCCGCGAGCTGGCGCACGTCGTCGCCGTCGATCGGCTGGAAGTGCGGGCTGGCCAGGTCGAGCAGGATGGCGTCCGCGCCCTCGTCGAGCGCGGAGATGGCCGCCGCCTGGCCCCACACCGGCACCGGCCGGGCCTCGGGGTTCCAGCGGGCCATCGTCTCCAACGAGCTGAACGCCAGCAGGCCCTTCCGGCCGTCGGCGCCGGTCATGAGGACGGCGGCCATATCGGCGTTCTTGTCGCCCTGCCCGGGCACGTGGTCCTCCCCGAGCATCGCGACGATGGGCACGAAGACCCGCACGCCGCCGAACACGGCGAGCACGCGGGCGGGGTCGCCGAGCGCCTCGGCCAGCTCGGGGTAGACCCGGCCGTCGTCCCCGGGGAACGCCGGCTCGGCGAGCGACGGACCGTGGGTCATCGGACCCGGCTCCGGAGCCAGTCGACCGCCTCGCGGGACTGCGCACCGTCGCTGCCCTGGATGGCGAACAGCATCACCCGCTCGTCGTCCTTGGTGACGAGCGTCGGCCAGGGCGCGCCGGAGTTCATCGCGAACCCGGCGACGTCCGACCACGGGACGTGGCGGGTGCGGAAGCCGTTGGTGACGTGCAGCGCCTCGTCGTCGACGACGACCTTGCTGCGGCCGATGGCGTGCAGGCCGGCGAGGACGCCGAGTAGCAGCAGCGCCATCGTGACGATCTCGGACGCGTGCCACTCGACGAAGTCGGGCAGCGCCACGCCGATGAAGGCCGACAGGACGACGACCAGCACCGCGACCACGTAGGCCACGACACGGGCGCCCACCGGGCGGAACGTGCGGCTCGGGGCGGGCACGGTCAGATCCGGCAGCTCAGGATGTCGGTGACCAGGATGCCGCGGCCACCGAGGGCGTACAGGTCGTCCATGACGCGCTGGCTGGCCTCGCGGGGCACCATCGAGCGCACCGCCACCCAGCCTTCACGATGCAGCGGGGACACCGTCGGCGACTCGATGCCGGGAGTCAGCTCGACCGCCTGCTCGACGTGCTCGACGCGGATGTCGTAGTCCATCATCACGTACGTCCGGGCGACCAGGACGCTGTCCAGGCGGCGCTTGAACGTGCCGTAGCCGGCCGGCTCCTCGGCACCGGTGCGGGTGATCAGCACCGCCTCCGACGACAGGATCGGCTCGCCGAAGACCTCCAGGCCGGCCTGACGCAGCGTGCTGCCGGTCTCGACGACGTCGGCGATGGCGTCGGCCACACCGAGCCGGATCGACGACTCGACCGCGCCGTCCAGACGCACGACGGAGGCCTCGACGCCGCGCTCGGCCAGGTACGGCTGGACGATGCCCGGATAGGACGTGGCGATGCGCGCGCCCTGCAGGTCCTGCAGCGACGACATCGCGCCGGCCGGGGCGGCCCAACGGAACGTCGAGCTGCCGAAGCCCAGCGCGGCCTGCTCGGTGGCGTTCGCGCCGGAGTCGAGCAGCAGGTCGCGGCCGGTGAGGCCGACGTCCAGCGTGCCCTCGCCGACGTAGATGGCGATGTCGCGCGGACGCAGGTAGAAGAACTCCACCTCGTTGTCGGCGTCGACGGCGACGAGGTCCTTGGAGGTGCGGCGCTGGCGGTAGCCCGCCTCGGTCAGCATGAGGGAGGCGGCCTCGGCGAGGGCTCCCTTGTTGGGGACGGCGACCTTGAGCATCAGATTCCTTGCGGTAGAGGGGTGCGGTCGGTGACGGGGGTCAGCCCCTCACAGATGCGCGTACACGTCCTCCAGCGAGATGCCGGCGGCCAGCATCATCACCTGCGCGTGGTAGAGCAGCTGGCTCAGCTCCTCGGCCGTGCGCTCCTTGCCCTCGTGCTCGGCGGCCATCCAGGACTCGGCGGCCTCCTCGACGAGCTTCTTGCCGATCTGGTGGACGCCCGCGTCCAGCTCGGCGACGGTGCGCGAGCCCTCGGGACGGGTGGCGGCCTTGTCGGCCAGCTCGGCGAACAGCGTGTCGAAGGTCTTCATAACGGGTCCGATCCTAGGTCGTCAGCCGACGCGACGGAGCAGCGCCCACGTCGACAGCGCCGCCTCGACCGCCTCGCGGCCCTTGTCCTCGCGGCTGTCGGGCAGCCCCGCCCGGTCGATCGCCTGCTCCTCGGTGTCGCAGGTCAGCAGGCCGAACCCGACCGGGACGCCCGTGTCGAGCGCGACCCGCGCGAGCCCGTCGGTGGCCGCCGCGCACACGTACTCGAAGTGCGGGGTGCCGCCGCGGATGATGACGCCGAGCGCGATGACCGCGTCGTAGCCGTGCTTGGCGTACGCCTGCGCCACGAGCGGCAGCTCGAACGAGCCCGCGACGCGCACCACGTGGGCGTCCTCGACGCCGGCGTCGGCCAGCGCGCGCTGGGCGCCCTCGACGAGGCCGTCCATGACGACGTCGTGCCAGCTGGACGCGACGACGGCGACGCGCGCGCCCGAGGCGTCGACGGACAGGGTGGGTGCTCCGGCACCGCTCATGACAGGTCCTCCAGGTCGGTGAGGTTGGGAAGGTCGTGGCCCATGCGCTCGGCCTTGGTCTGCAGGTAGCGCAGGTTGTCGACGGTCGGGCGGACGACCAGCGGCATCCGCTCGGCCACCTTGACGCCGTACTGCTCGAGGGCGGTCTGCTTGAGCGGGTTGTTGGTCAGCAGCCGCACCGAGTCGACACCGAGGTCGCGCAGCACCTGCGCACCGGCGGCGTAGTCGCGGTCGTCCTCGCCGAACCCGAGCTCGAGGTTGGCGTCGACGGTGTCGCGGCCCTCGTCCTGCAGCGCGTACGCCTGCAGCTTGTGCAGCAGCCCGATGCCGCGGCCCTCGTGCCCGCGCAGGTAGATGACGACACCCGCGCCCTCGGCGGTGATGGCCGCCATGGACGCCTGCAGCTGCGGGCCGCAGTCGCAGCGGTGCGAGCCGAAGACGTCGCCGGTGAGGCACTCCGAGTGCAGCCGGGTCAGGACCCCCTCGCGGCCGAGGTCGCCGTGCACGAGCGCGATGTGCTCGGCGCCGCTCACCCGGTCGCGGTAGCCCAGCGCGGTGAACTCGCCGAACTCGGTGGGCAGGCGCGTCGTGGCCAGCCGGTCGACCTGGCTCTCGTGGAGCCGGCGGTACACCTGCAGGTCCTCGATGGAGACCAGGGCGAGGCCGTGCTCGTCGGCGAACTCGCGCAGCTGCGGGGCCCGCATGAGCGTGCCGTCGTCGTTCATGACCTCGCCGATGACGCCGGCGGGCGTCAGCCCGGCCAGGCGGGCGAAGTCGACCGCGGCCTCGGTGTGGCCGGGGCGCTCCAGCACTCCCCCGGGCTTGGCGCGCAGCGGCACGATGTGGCCCGGCTGCACCAGCTCGAACGGCTCGGTGGCCGAGTCGGCGAGCATCCGGCAGGTGCGGGCGCGGTCGGCGGCCGAGATGCCGGTGGTCACGCCGTCGCGGGCGTCGATCGAGACCGTGTACGCGGTGCGCAGCGGGTCGCGGTTGTGCGGCGTCATGAGCGGGATCGCCAGCCGGTCGAGGATCTCCCCCACCACCGGCGCGCAGACCAGGCCGCTGGAGTGACGGACCAGGAAGGCCATGAGCGCGGGCGTCGCCTTGCTCGCGGCGAAGATGATGTCGCCCTCGTTCTCGCGGCCCTCGTCGTCCACGACGACGATCGCCTTGCCCTCGCGGACGTCCGCGATGGCCCGCTCGATGCTGTCCAGGCGCACGTTCTCGTGCTCGCTCATTCCTGGTCTCCCTTCTGGGCGGCGAGGAGCCGCTCGACGTACTTGGCCAGGACGTCCACCTCGAGGTTGACGCGGTCGCCCGGCCGACGGGTGCCCAGCACGGTGTCGGCGAGCGTCACCGGGATGAGCGAGACGGAGAACCACGGGCCGTCGGGCCCGTCGTCCACGACGTCGACGACGGTCAGCGACGTGCCGTCGACGGTGATGGAGCCCTTCGGCACCAGGTAGCGCGCCAGGTCGGCCGGGACGCTGAAGCGCACGACCTCCCAGTGCTCGCTCGGCGTGCGGTCGAGCACCCGGCCGGTGCCGTCGACGTGGCCCTGCACGACGTGGCCACCGAGGCGCTGACCGGCGGCGACCGCGCGCTCGAGGTTGACCTCGTCGCCCACGGCCAGGTCGCCGATGGACGTCTTGTCGAGCGACTCGCGCATGACGTCGACGGCGAAGCTCTCGGCGTCCGGCTGGGCCATGACGGTCAGGCAGCAGCCGTTGACCGCGATCGAGTCGCCGTGCGCGGCGTCCGAGACGACCTTGGGGCCGTGCAGCACGAGGCGGACGGAGTCGCCGAGGTCGTCGATCGCGACGACCCGGCCCTTCTCCTCCACCAGTCCGGTGAACATCAGTCCATCTCCTCCCGGGGCGCGCGCTGCGGGCGCCCGACGATGCGGATGTCGGGACCGACGCGGGTGAGGTCGTCGATCTCGATGGGGCGCAGGTCGGCCAGCGTCGTCGCCTCGCCCTCCAGGGCCGCGCGGCCGGACCCGAGCAGGGCCGGCGCGATGTAGCCGATGACGCGGTCGACCAGCCCGGCCGCCCAGAACGCCCCGGCCAGGCGGGGGCCGCCCTCGAGCCAGGCGTGGTGGATGCCGTGGTCACGCAGCTTGCCCAGGACGACCTCGGGGTCGCGCGACTGCACCATGAGCGTCGGCGCGACCCGATCGAACACCCGGTAGTAGCGCGGGATCGTGGTCTCGCCGACCACGACGCGCAAGGGCTGCTGGTCGTAGGGCAGCGGCATGTCGTCCTCGTCGCGGACGGTCAGGCGCGGGTCGTCGGCGAGCACCGCGCCGGTGCCGGCCACGATCGCGTCGCACTCGGCGCGGAAGCGCTGCACGTCGCGGCGGGCGGCCGGGCCGGTGATCCACTTGCTCGTGCCGTCGGGCGCGGCGCTCAGCCCGTCGAGGGTGGCGGCGTACTTCCAGGTGACGAACGGACGTCCCTGGGTGACGGCGTGCGTCCAGGCCCGGTTGAGCTCCTCGGCCTCGTCGGCCAGCACGCCGCCGACGACGTCGACGCCGGCGGCCCGCAGCGCCGCGGCTCCCCCGGAGGCGACCGGGTTCGGGTCGGACTGGGCGTAGACGACGCGGGCGACCCCGGCGTCCAGCAGCGCCTGGGTGCACGGCCCGGTGCGTCCGGTGTGGTGGCAGGGCTCGAGCGTGACGACGGCCGTGGCGCCGCGGGCGGCGTCACCGGCCTGGGTGAGCGCGTCGACCTCGGCGTGCGGGGTGCCGGCACCGCGGTGGTGGCCGACCGCGAGCTGGGTGCCGTCGGGGGCGAGGAGGACGCAGCCGACCCGCGGGTTGGGCAGGGCACGCGGGATGCTGCGCGCGGCCTCGAGGGCGCGCGTCATCGCCTGCTGCTCGACGTCGGTGGCGGTGGCCATCGGTCCCTCCGGTCGCGATCGGGCGCGCGGACTCCGGGACCTCGGTCGCAGACGTCCAGGCAGCGCCCGGACGTCGACGACCGCGTGCACCTCCCATCCGGACTTTCACCGTCGGTACCGGAATCCCACCGGTTCAACCGCACGTCCTGGGACGTGCGGGTCGCGGACTGTCACCGCCGGCTCGGAATTGCACCGACCCCGGAGCACGCGAGCGTGAAGCTCGTTACGACGGCGAGTCTAGCCCGTCGGTCCAGCCGGTCGCGGGCCGTCTCGTCAGGTGGCAGTACGCCCACGCGTACGCGAGCGAGATCACCGGCAGCGCCACCAGCAGGCCGACGAAGCAGGCGAGCGCGCCCCCGAGCGCCACCAGGACGGTCAGGCCGAACAGCGCGAGCTGCTGCCCGGGCCGGACGGCCAGCAGGCGCAACCCGCCACGCAGCGCGTCCTCGGCCGAGGCGCCGTCGGCGAGCAGGAAGGGGGTGTACAGGGTGAACGGCAGGGCGAGCAGCACCCCTCCGCCGTGCAGCGGGACGTCCAGCACCGCGGTCACGCCGCCCAGGACGGACGCCACCGTCCAGACCGGGCCGCGTCGGAGCAGGGCCAGGCCCGCGCCCACGTCGAACGTGCGCGTCCGCATCTGCCGCAGAGCGATGCCGGAGACGACGAGCGCCACCAGCATGCTCCCGATGCTCAGGAGCACGTTGGGCACGAGGACGGCGGGGTCCCACGCGGGCCACTCGGCGTCGAACCACGCCGGCGACGCCAGCGCGGCGAGGCCGACCACGGCGATGGCTCCCACCGCGGCGGCCACGGCCAGCAGCATCCAGCGTCCGGCGGCGTCACCGAAGGCCTCGAAGCCGGCTCGGACCCCGGTGGTGAGGCGCGGGTCGTGGGCCGCGGGCGCGCTCACGCGTGCCCGCAGGCCGCGACGGCCTTGTCGCGCAGGGCGCCGACCATGGCCTCGGGGTCGTCGGCGCCGAACACGGCCGAGCCGGCGACGAAGACGTCCGCCCCGGCCTCGGCGCAGCGCTCGATCGTCTCCAGCGAGACGCCGCCGTCGACCTGCAGCCAGACCTCGGCGCCGGTCCGCTCGATGAGCTCGCGGGCGCGGCGGATCTTGGGCAGGCACAGGTCGAGGAACTTCTGCCCGCCGAAGCCGGGCTCGACGGTCATGACCAGCACCATGTCCAGCTCGGGCAGCAGGTCGGCGTAGGGCTCGATCGGCGTGGCCGGCTTGAGCGCCATGGACGCGCGGGCGCCCTGGGCGCGGATCTCGCGGGCGAGCCGGACCGGGGCCTGGGCGGCCTCGACGTGGAAGGTGACGCTGCCCGCGCCGGCCTCGACGAACTGCGGCGCCCAGCGGTCGGGCTCGGCGATCATGAGGTGCGCGTCGATCGGCTGGTCGGCCGCCTTCGCCAGGGCCTCGATGACCGGCGCGCCGAGCGTCAGGTTGGGCACGAAGTGGTTGTCCATGACGTCCATGTGCAGCCAGTCGGCGCCCGGGATGCGCGCGGCCTCGGCAGCCAGGTTCGCGAAGTCGGCGTTGAGCAGGCTGGGGGTGATCTGGATGCCCATGCGCCGGAGCCTAGCGGTGCTCGCCTTCGCGCTGAGCGCGACGTTGTGCACGCCCTTCCCGGCGTGTCGCGTGCAGAACGTCACGCCCAGCGCGGACGAGAGACGCTAGTCGGCGGTGCGGCGCAGGACCGCGGCGAACATCGCGTCGGTGCCGTCGACGTGCGGCCACCAGCGACGGACGTCCTCGAGCTCGGCGACACCGGACGCCGTCGCGGCCTCGACGACGCCGACGGTCTCCTCCGCGTGCGGGGAGCAGGTCGCGTAGACGACGACGCCGCCGGGACGGACGAGCGACAGCGCCCGCCCGAGCAGCTCGACCTGCAGCGTCACGAGCTCGGGGACGTCCTCGGCCCGCCGGCGCCAGCGCGACTCCGGGCGGCGGCGCAGCGCACCCAGGCCCGTGCACGGCGCGTCGACGAGCACGCGGTCGAAGGAGCCCGGCTCCCACGGCCCCTCGCGTCCGTCGTGCACGGTGACCTCGACGTCCGGCAGCTGGCGGACGGTCTTGCGGACGAGCTCGGCCCGGTGCGGCTGGGCCTCGTTGGCGACCAGGTGGGCGCCGCGCTGGGCCGCCAGGGCGCCGAGCAGCGCCGCCTTGCCGCCGGGGCCGGCGCACAGGTCGAGCCAGCGCTCGTCCCGGCCCTCGACCGACGCGTCGACCGCGGTGAGCGCGACCATCTGCGAGCCCTCGTCCTGGACGCCGGCGCGTCCATCGCGGATCTCGGGCAGGTCGCCGGGCACTCCCCCGTCGAGCACGCGCGCGTACGGCGAGAGCCGGCCGGCCTCGCCCGGCAGGGCGTCCGGGTCGACGAGTCCGGGGCGGGCCACGAGCGTCACGCGCGGCGAGGCGTTGTCGGCCCCGAGCAGGGCGGGCAGCTCGGACCGGTCCCGTCCGCCGACCTCGAGGGCCCGGCCGAGCGCCTCGACCATCCAGGCCGGGTGCGACTCGACGACGGCCAGCCGCTCGGTCTCCGACAGTCCGGCACCGACCAGGTCGAGCCAGTCACCGAGGCCGCGGCGCGCGACCTTGCGCAGCACCGCGTTCACGAACGCGGTCGGCTTGTGTCCGACCTGCCGGCGCACGAGGTCGACCGTCGTCGAGACGGCGGCGTGCGAGGGCACGCGCATGCTCAGCAGCTGGTGCGCGCCCAGACGCAGCGCGTCGAGCACGGGCGGGTCGATCTTCGCGACGCCCTGCTTGGCGACCTGGTCGAGGATCGCGTCGTACGTCCCGCGCCGGCGCAGCGTGCCGTGCACGAGCTCGGTGACGAGGGCGGCGTCGCGTCCGGTCAGGCCGCGCTCGGTGAGCATCGCGGGCAGCACCAGGTTCGTGTACGCGTCGCGCTCGTCGACGGCGCGCAGCGCCTCGAACGCGGTGAGACGGGCGAGATCGACGGCCATCAGACGAGCCTCGCGTCCGGGCCGAGGGACACGCCGCGGCCCCAGTCGGCCGCGGTCATGCGCTTCTTGCCGTGGGCCTGCAGCTCGCCGAGCACGACGTCCGTCGTGGCCGTGCCGACCCGCACCTCCCGCTTGCCGACGCTCAGGCGTCCGGGCTCCAGGGTGCGCTCGTCGCTCACGGTGACCGGTCCGAGCTTGATCCGCTGCGGCTCCTCGCCACCCTGCTCGAGCGTCGTCCAGGCGCCGGGCGCGGGCGTGCAGCCGCGGACCTGACGGTCGATGGCGAACGCCGGGCGCGTCCAGTCGATCCGGGCGTCCTCGGTGGTCAGCTTGGGCGCGTAGGTCACGCCCTCCTCCTGCTGCGCGATCGGCGAGATGTCGCCGTCCTCGACGTGGTCGAGCGCGTCGACGAGCAGCTTCGCTCCCCCGTCGGCCAGCCGCGCCAGCAGGTCGCCGGCGGTGTCGGTGTCGCGGATGCGCTCGGTGATGACGCCGAGCACCGGGCCCGCGTCGAGCTCCTGGACGATGCGGAAGACCGTGGCGCCGGTGACCTCGTCACCGGCCATGAGCGACCACTGGACGGGGGCGGCACCGCGCCAGTTCGGGAGCACCGAGAAGTGCAGATTGATCCAGCCGTGCGGCGGCACGTCGAGCGCGTCCTGCTTGAGCAGCGCGCCGTAGGCGACGACCGGGCAGCAGTCAGGCGCGAGCTCGCGCAGGCGGGCCATGAAGTCGGGGTCGGACGGCCTGGCCGGCTTGAGCACCTCGATGCCCAGCTCCCGCGCGCGGGCGGCGACCGGCGACTCCTCCAGGCGGCGGCCGCGGCCGGCCGGGGCGTCGGGGCGGGTCACCACGGCGACCACCTCGTGGCGACTGGCGACCAGCGCCTCCAGGGCCGGAAGGGCGGTGTCGGGCGTGCCGGCGAAGACGAGTCTCACCCGGGCGAGCCTAGTCGGCGCTCCCCCACCCGTCCCCGCCGGTCGTTCCACGCCTCGGGCGGTGAGCGGTCCACCATCCACAGCCCACCGATGGGGGACGACTCACCGCCCTCCAGGTCGGGCGGTGAGCAGTCCACCACCGCGAGGGCTCGGATGGTGGATGACTCACCGCCCAGGCCGCGCGCTCAGATCGCGAGCGGGTCGACCTGGACGCGGACGGACGGGAGCTTGGCGGCGCTGCGCTCCGCCTGTACCTCGCGCAGCGCGGCCGAGAGAGCCAGGCCCTGCGCCCGCGGGGCGCGCAGCACGAGCCGCTCGGCCTCCTCGGACAGCGGCACCGGGCCGAGCACCTCGGTGTCGGGCGTCCAGGACCGTGCGGCGAGCGCCGCCAGCACGTCGGGCGGACCGTCGACCGTGGCCAGGCGGGACGTCGGAGGCAGGTGCACCTCGGCGCGGTCGGCCAGCTCGCGCTCGACGACGGCGACCGGGTCGGCCCGCACGAGCGCCTGCAGCTCGGCCGGCTCCCCCACCACGACGGCGCGACTGCCCGGACCGCCCAGGGCGAGGGCGTTGAACCAGCGCCGGTGGGCCTCCTCGAAGACCCGGACGTCGTCGCGGCTCAGCGCCAGCCACGTGTCGAGCAGCACGACCAGGTCGTAGCCGCCCTCGACGGCGGGCTCGGCGCCGGGCGTGGCCAGCACGAGGGTGCGGCCGCGCTCGACGTCCGACAGCACCGTCTCGCCGCCCGACGTGACGACCTCGCGGTCGTCGAAGGCCCGCGCGACCTCCTCGGCGGTGCGCAGCGCGCCCACCACCGGCGAGCGCAGCCGGCCCGACCCGCAGACCGTGCACCGCCAGGGCTGCTCGACGGTGCCGCACCAGCGGCAGGCGACGGGCGAGCGCGCGGACGCCTGCGCGAGCGGGCCCTGGCACGCGCGGCACCGCGCCGGCGTGCGGCAGTCCTGGCAGGCCAGCGACGAGCGGTAGCCGCGCCGGGGCACCTGCAGCAGCACCGGGCCGTCGACCTGGCGGATCGCGCGGAACACCGCGTGCGGCAGCCGCGCGGGGGCGCCGCCGGCGACCGAGCCGTCGGTGACGTCGACCCGCGGCCACGCCGCGCGCCGCTCGTCGCGGGTGGCGGTCAGCTCGCGGCACCAGCCGCTGGCGACGAGGGCCTGGGCCTCGGTGCTGCGGGCGTAGGCGCCGAGCAGGACCCCCGCGTCCGCCTGGGCCGCCCGGGTCAGCAGCACCTCGCGGACGTGCGCGTAGGGCGCCCGCGGCTCGACCAGCAGGTCGTCGCCGTCGTCCCACGCCGCGACGAGCCCCAGGTCGTGCACCGGGGCGTACGCGGCCGCGCGGGTGCCGACCA
Source organism: Aeromicrobium sp. IC_218 (assembly GCF_004336805.1). GTDB lineage: Bacteria > Actinomycetota > Actinomycetes > Propionibacteriales > Nocardioidaceae > Aeromicrobium. Next base: position 320,819 of record NZ_SJXM01000003.1, on the reverse strand, counting down.
CGACCTTCACCGCGCCGCGCGCGAGGGCCAGGAACGAGCGGTACCGGGCGGCCGGCTTCTGCGCCGCGGTCAGGACGACGTGCCGTCCTTCGCCGAGCACCGCGGCGAGGGCGGCGTCGACGCGGGCTACGTCGCGGGCGTCGGGCACCACCACCACCGAGCCCCGGCCGGACCGCAGCGTCGCGAGCACGGCGTGGGCCAGCGCCCGTTCCGGCGCCGAGCCGGGCAGGGCGGACCAGACCGCGCGCGGCGCCCGGCCCGAGACCAGCGCCTCGAGCATCGCCTCCCCACCGCCGTAGGACGCCCACGTGGACGCGTCCGGGCGGGGCACCTCGTCGGTGGCCCAGGCCGACTCCTGGGTCTCGGCGCGGGCGTGCCGCGGCGGCACGGCGAGTCGCAGGACGTCCGCGAGCGTGCCGGCCCAGCGGTCGGCCACGGCGCGGGCGAGGGCCAGCACCTCCGGCGTCAGCACCGGCTCGGGTGAGACGACCTTGGCCAGCAGGGCGAGCCGGTCGTGCTCGGACGTGTCGACGCGCTCGACCAGGAAGCCGTCGACGAGGCGGCCGGCGAACCGCACCTTCACCCGGCAGCCGGGCACGGCCCGCTCGTCGAGGTCGGTGGGCACGCGGTAGTCGAACAGCCGGTCGAGGTGGGCCAGCGGGGTGTCGACCGCGACCCGGGCGACCGGCCGGGTGGCCGCGACCTCCGGCTCCGGCTTGGCGGGCTTCACCGGCTTCGCGCGAGGGGCTCGCGGTGCCGGCGCGGCGGGAACGGGGACGAGCGACAGCTGGTCGGGGTCGTCGGCGTCGCTCACAGGGGTGTTTCTACCAGGGCGCACCGACCGGCCCCGGACGCGGACGGACCCGGGACGAGGCCGTCCCGGGTCCGTGCGCGAGCAGTGGTCAGCGACCGGCGGCGGCCCGCAGCGCGTCGGCGCGGCCGGTCTCCTCCCACGGCAGCCCGGCGCGGCCGAAGTGGCCGTACGCGGCGGTCTGCGCGTAGATCGGGCGCTTGAGGTCGAGGTCGCGGACGATCGCGGCCGGGCGCAGGTCGAAGACCTCCAGCACCGCCTCGCGGATCGTGTCGACCGGGACCGTCTCGGTGCCGAAGGTGTCGACGTAGAAGCCGACCGGGTGCGCGACGCCGATCGCGTACGCGACCTGAACCTCGACCTTGGTCGCCAGGCCCGCGGCGACGATGTTCTTGGCCACCCAGCGCATCGCGTACGCCGCGGAGCGGTCGACCTTGCTCGGGTCCTTGCCCGAGAAGGCGCCGCCGCCGTGACGGGCGTAGCCGCCGTAGGTGTCGACGATGATCTTGCGGCCGGTCAGGCCGGCGTCGCCCATGGGGCCGCCGATGACGAACTTGCCGGTGGGGTTGATGTGCAGCTTGTAGTCGGACGCGTCGATGTCGTAGTCGGACAGGACCGCGTCGATGACGTGCTTCTTGATGTCGACGGCGAGCTGCTGCTCCAGGTCGACGCCGTCCTCGTGCTGGGTCGACAGGACGATCGCCTCGATGCGCTTGGGCTTGTCGTCGTCGCCGTACTCGATGGTGACCTGGGTCTTGCCGTCCGGACGCAGGTAGGGCAGCGTGCCGTCCTTGCGCACGGCGGTCAGCTGCTCGGCCAGGCGGTGCGCGATGGTGATCGGCAGCGGCATGAGCTCGGGGGTCTCGTCGACGGCGAAGCCGAACATGAGGCCCTGGTCGCCGGCACCCTGCAGGTCGAGCGGGTCGACCGAGGAGCCCAGGCGGGCCTCCTCGGCGCGGTCGACGCCCTGGGCGATGTCGGGCGACTGGGCGTCGAGCGTCACCTGCACGGCGCAGGACTCGCCGTCGAAGCCCTTGGTGGACGAGTCGTAGCCGATCGCGAGCACGCGGTCGCGGGCGATGCGGGCGATGTCGGCGTACGTCTTGGTCGTGACCTCGCCGCCGACCAGCACCAGGCCGGTGGTCACGAAGGTCTCGGCCGCGACGCGGCTCTCGGGGTCCTCGGCCAGCAGCGCGTCGAGGATGCTGTCGCTGATCTGGTCGGCGATCTTGTCCGGGTGGCCCTCGGTGACGGACTCGGACGTGAAGAAACGGCTCACGGTGTGCTGGCTCCTGTGGATCGGGGACGTGCCGATGGTAGCCCTGGCACGACCATCGGCACGTTCATTCCACCCTGTGGGCGACGGCGGCCCACACGGCGTGGGCGAGGCCGGACTTGGGGCCGTGCGGCACCGGCACCTGCGTGCCGTCCGCGCCGAGCACGACCGCCTCGGTGTCGTCGTGGCCGAACACCTTGTCGCCGCTGACGTCGTTGACGACCAGCAGGTCGCACCCCTTGCGGGCGAGCTTGGCCGCCGCGTGCTCCATGACGGTGGCGTTCGCGTCGCCGGTCTCGGCGGCGAACCCGACGATGACCGGACGCTTGCCGGTGCGGCGGGCGACGAGCTCGGCCAGGACGTCGGGGTTCTCGACCAGCTCGATCGGGGCGGGCCCCTCCCCCGGCACCTTCTTGATCTTGGCGTCGGCGCGCGCGGTCGGCCGGAAGTCGGCGGGCGCGGCGGCCATGACCACGGCGTCGGCGTCGACCGCGTGCTCGTGCATCGCGGTGCGCAGCTCCTCGGTGGTGACGACCCGCACCACGTCGACGCCGGCCGGCGCGGGCAGCGAGACGTTCGCGGCCACGAGGGTGACCCGGGCGCCGCGGGCGACGGCGGCCTCCGCCAGCGCCTGCCCCATGCGTCCGGACGACCGGTTGCCCAGGAAGCGGACCGGGTCGAGGAACTCGCGGGTGCCGCCGGCGCTCACCACGACGTGGCGGCCGGCGAGGTCCTGCGGACGTCCGTCGAGCACCTGCAGGCAGACCGCGTGGATGGCGGTCGGGTCGGGCAGGCGTCCCTTGCCCGAGTCGGCCCCGGTGAGCCGCCCCACGGTCGGCTCGATGACGATCGTGCCGCGCGAGCGGAGCGTCTCGACGTTGGCCTGCGTCGCCGGGTGCTCCCACATCTCGGTGTGCATCGCCGGGGCGAGCACCACCGGGCAGCGCGCGGTCAGCAGGGTGTTGGTGAGCAGGTCGCCGGCCAGGCCGTGCGCCGCGTGCGCGAGCAGGTCGGCCGTGGCCGGAGCGACGACGACGAGGTCGGCCTCCTGGCCCAGGCGCACGTGCGGCACCTGCGGGACGTCGGCGAAGACGCCCGTGCGGACCGGCTGGCCGGACAGCGCCTCCCACGTGGCGGCGCCGACGAACTGCAGCGAGGCCTCGGTCGGGACGACCCGGACCTCGTGACCGGCCTCGGTGAACAGGCGCAGCAGCTCGGCGGACTTGAAGGCGGCGATGCCGCCGGCCACGCCCAGGACGATCTTGCTCATCTCACGCTCCTGCCGGGAGGTGCGGGCGCGGCGTCACCGCCGCGCCGCGGTCAGGCCTGCTCGGCGGCGGGGGTCTCGTCCTCGGCCGCGGGGACCTCGGGCTCGGAGGTCAGCAGGCCCTCGTTGATCTCGCGCAGCGCGATCGACAGCGGCTTCTCCTGGACCTCGGTCTCCAGCAGCGGGCCGACGTACTCGAGCAGGCCCTCGCCCAGCTGGGAGTAGTAGGCGTTGATCTGGCGGGCGCGCTTGGACGCGTAGAGCACCAGCTGGTACTTGGAGTCGGTCTTCTCCAGCAGGTCGTCCAGCGGCGGGTTGGTGATGCCGATGGCGACGGAGCGGGTGGTGGACGAAGAGCTCATGAAGACAGGCCTCGCAACGAGTGGGAGAAAAGGAATCAGGACCGGACGGAGCCGGAGCGGAACAAGTCTACCAACTCCTCGCAGGCGCGGCCGACATCGGTGTTCACGATCGTGACGTCGAACTCGGGCTCGGCGGCGAGCTCCTCGCGGGCGGTCTCCAGCCGGCGGGTGCGCTCCTCGGCCGTCTCGGTGCCGCGGCCGACCAGCCGGCGCTCCAGCTCCTCGAAGCTGGGCGGGGCCAGGAAGACCAGCAGCGCCTCGGGCATGCGCTCGCGCACCTGCCGCGCGCCCTGCAGGTCGATCTCGAGCAGGGCGGGACGTCCGGCGGCGAGCTGCTCCTCGACGGCGGCGCGGGGCGTGCCGTAGCGCGCCGCCTTGTGCACGACCGCCCACTCGAGCAGGCCGTCCTCGGCCACGAGCCGGTCGAACTCCTCGTCGCTGACGAAGTGGTAGTGGACGCCGTCGACCTCGCCGGGGCGGGGCGGACGCGTGGTGGCCGAGACCGAGATCCAGATCTCGGGGTGCCGCTCGCGGATGCGGGCCGCGACGGTGCCCTTGCCCACCGCGGTGGGCCCGGCGAGGACGACGAGACGGGAGCGCTCAGCCACGGAACTCCTCGAGCAGCGCCTCGACCTGCTTCGCGCCCAGGCCGCGCACGCGGCGGCTCTCGGCGATGCCGATGCGCTCCATCGTCTGCTGGGCCCGGACCTTGCCGACGCCGGGCAGCGCCTGGAGCAGGTCGACGACCTTGATCTTGGCGATCGCGTCGTCGGTGGCCGCCTCGTCCAGCACCTCGGCCAGCGAGGCGCCGGAGTGCTTGAGCCGGTTCTTCACCTCGGCCCGCACCTGCCGCGCCGCGGCAGCCTTCTCCAGCGCCGCGCGGCGCTGGTCGGGGGTCAGCTGGGGCAGGGCCACCGGGCCACCTCTCACTTCAGGTCGATGTCGCACTCGTCGGAGACATTCTTCACCACGGCCGCGCGCTCCTTGGAGGTGGCGTTGAACTTCACGTACGCCTTGTTCACGCGGTCGAGGTCGTCGCTGTCGGTCTCGGCCAGCACGGCCGGGTCCTGGGCGTCCTCGAGCGTGAGGCCGGACTTCTCGTGCGCGGCCAGCACCCGCTCGGTGACCTCGGCCAGCCGGGTCCAGTCGTCGGCGACCGACGCCGGCGCCAGGTCGGCGATCTGGCGGAATCGCTTCGCGTCGGCGGTGAACGCCTTCGTCGTGCGCTGCTCGCCGAAGGAGTCCAGCGCCTTCTGGTCGTCCTCGACGAGCTGGCAGTACGCGCTGGGCGAGCTGCAGGCGCCCAGCAGGACGCTCGCCGTCAGCGCGATCGCGGCGGGACCGACGAGCCGCCTCACCGGCCCGCCCCCGCCACGCCGAGCTCGTCGTTGACCTTGGCCGCGGCGGCGCGGAGCGACGCGACGTCCGGACCGGCGGCGAGCACGCGGCGCGACGTCGTGGGGATGATCGCGTCCCAGACGTGGCCGAACAGCCGCTCGAGGTCGGCGACCGTGCCGCCCTGGGCGCCGTAGCCGGGCACCAGCAGCGGACCGTTGACGTCCAGGTCCTCGTCGGTGCTGCCGATCGTCGCGCCGACGACGGCGCCGAACGAGCCCATCGGCTCGGCGTCGGCGTTGGCCTCGCGCAGGTGGTCCAGGACCCGGCCGGCGACGGTGCGGCCGTCGTCGGTGCGGGCGTGCTGGACGTCCGGTCCGGACGGGTTGGACGTCAGCGCCAGCACGAACACGCCCGCGTCGTTCTTGTGCGCGGTCTGCAGGAACGGCTCCAGCGCGCCCAGGCCCAGGTACGGGCTGACCGTGATCGCGTCCGCCGCCATGGGGGCGTCGTCGTCCAGGTACGCGTCGGCGTACGCCTGCGCGGTGGAGTCGATGTCGCCCCGCTTCACGTCCAGCACGGTGAGCGTGCCGGTGTGGCGCAGGTCCTGGAGCGTGCGCTCCAGCACCGCCATGCCCCGGGCGCCGTGACGCTCGAAGAAGGCGGCCTGCGGCTTGGCGAAGGCCACCTTGCCGGCGAACGCCTCGACGCAGGTGGACGCGAAGCGGTCCAGGCCCTCGACGTCGTCCTCCAGGCCCCACGCCTCCAGCAGCGAGGGGTGCGGGTCGATGCCGACGCACGCCGGCCCGTAGGCCTGGCGCGCGACGGCCGCGCGGGAGCCGAAGCTCATCGCGCCGCCTGCAGGTCGCTCGCCCAGTCCTGCAGCGACTTCACGCCGATGCTGTGCTCCAGCAGCGCCTCGATGCCCTGCACCGCGGCGGCCAGGCCGGCGATCGTCGTGATCGACGAGACGCCCTCGCCCACCGCGACGGTGCGGATCTCGTAGCCGTCGACGCGTCCGGTCGCGCCGGACTCGCCGCCGCTCGGCGTGTTGATGATCAGGTCGACCTCGCCCGCGCGCAGCATCTCGACGATGGTGCGCTCGGAGGGGTGGTCGCTGATCTTCGGCACGACGGTGGCCTCGACGCCGTTGCGGCGCAGCACCGTGGCGGTGCCGGCGGTCGCGAGGATCTCGTAGCCCAGGTCGGCCAGGCGCTTCACCGGGAAGATCATGTGCCGCTTGTCCTGGTTCGCCACCGACACGAACACCTTGCCGCGGGTCGGCAGGCCGTTCTGCGCGCCGGCCTGGGCCTTGGCGAAGGCGTTGCCGAAGCGGGTGTCGATGCCCATGACCTCGCCGGTCGAGCGCATCTCCGGGCCGAGCAGCGTGTCGACGTAGGTGCCCTCGTACGTGCGGAAGCGGCTGAACGGCATGACCGCCTCCTTGACCGCGACCGGCGCCTCGTCGGGCAGCAGCCCGCCGTCGCCCTCGGCCGGCAGGACGCCCGCGGCCCGCAGCTCGGCGATGGACTCGCCGAGCATGAGCCGGGCGGCCGCCTTGGCCAGCGGCGTCGCCGTCGCCTTCGAGACGAACGGCACCGTGCGGGACGCGCGGGGGTTCGCCTCCAGCACGTAGAGCACGCCGGCGCTCATCGCGAACTGGATGTTGATGAGTCCGCGGACGCCCACACCCTCGGCGATCGCCTCGGTCGAGACGCGGATGCGCTCGACGTCCTCGGCCCCCAGGGTGATGGGCGGCAGCACGCAGGCCGAGTCGCCCGAGTGCACGCCGGCCTCCTCGATGTGCTCCATGACGCCGCCGAGGAACAGCTCGGTGCCGTCGTACAGCGCGTCCACGTCGATCTCGATCGCGTCGTCGAGGAACTTGTCGACCAGCACCGGGCGCTGGGCCGAGATCTCGGTCGCGTTCTCGATGTAGGTGGCCAGCGACTGCTCGTCGTACACGATCTCCATGCCGCGGCCGCCCAGCACGTACGACGGGCGCACGAGCACCGGGTAGCCGATCTCGTCGGCGATCCGCTTGGCGCCGGGGAACGTCGTGGCCGTGCCGTGCTTGGGCGCCGGCAGGCCGGCGTCGGTGAGCAGCTGGCCGAACGCGCCGCGCTCCTCGGCCAGGTCGATGGCCTCGGGCTGGGTGCCGACGATCGGGACGCCCTCGGCCTGCAGGCCGGCGGCGAGACCGAGCGGGGTCTGGCCGCCCAGCTGCACCAGCACGCCGGCGACGGGGCCGGCCTGCTTCTCGGCGTGGTAGACCTCCAGCACGTCCTCGAGCGTGAGCGGCTCGAAGTACAGCCGGTCGGCCGTGTCGTAGTCGGTCGAGACGGTCTCGGGGTTGCAGTTGACCATGACCGTCTCGTAGCCGGCCTCGGTCAGCGCCAGCGCCGCGTGGACGCAGGAGTAGTCGAACTCGATGCCCTGGCCGATGCGGTTCGGGCCGCTGCCCAGGATGAGCACGGCCGGCTTCTCGCGCGGCTGCACCTCGGTCTCCTCGTCGTAGGACGAGTAGTGGTACGGCGTGCGGGCGGCGAACTCGGCCGCGCAGGTGTCGACCGTCTTGTAGACCGGACGGACGCCGAGGGCGTTGCGGACGCCGCGGACGACGTCCTCGCGCAGGCCGCGCAGCTCGCCGATCTGGGCGTCCGACAGGCCGTGCCGCTTGGCCCGGCGCAGCAGCGCGGGGGTCAGCTCGACGGCGTCGCGCACCTGCGTCGCGACCTCCTGGACCAGGAACAGCTGGTCCAGGAACCACGGGTCGATCTTGGTCGAGGCGAACAGCTCCTCGGGCGTGGCGCCGGCCCGGATGGCCTCCATGACCTCGCCGATGCGGCCGTCGTGCGGGCGCGCGACGATCTCGAGCAGCTCGGCCTTGTCGCGCGGCTCCCCCGCCCAGCTGAACGAGGCGCCCTTGCGCTCCAGCGAGCGCAGCGCCTTGCCCAGCGCCTCGCTGAAGTTGCGGCCGATGGCCATGGCCTCGCCGACCGACTTCATCGTGGTGGTGAGCGTGTCGTCGGCGAGCGGGAACTTCTCGAACGCGAACCGCGGCACCTTCACGACGACGTAGTCGAGCGTCGGCTCGAAGCTGGCCGGCGTCTCGGCGGTGATGTCGTTGGGGATCTCGTCGAGCGTGTAGCCGATGGCGACCTTGGCCGCGATCTTGGCGATCGGGAAGCCGGTCGCCTTCGAGGCCAGCGCGGACGAGCGCGAGACGCGCGGGTTCATCTCGATGACGACGATGCGGCCGTCCTCGGGGTTGACCGCGAACTGGATGTTGCAGCCGCCGGTGTCGACGCCGACCTCGCGGATGACGCCGATCGCGATGTCGCGCAGGCGCTGGTACTCCACGTCGGTGAGCGTCATGGCCGGGGCGACGGTGATCGAGTCGCCGGTGTGGACGCCCATCGGGTCGAAGTTCTCGATCGAGCAGACGATGACGACGTTGTCGGCCTTGTCGCGCATGACCTCGAGCTCGTACTCCTTCCAGCCGAGGATCGACTCCTCCAGGAGCACCTCGGTGGTCGGGCTGAGCGCCAGGCCGGTGCCGGCGATGCGGTGCAGGTCGGCCTCGTCGTAGGCCAGGCCCGAGCCCGCGCCGCCCATCGTGAACGACGGGCGCACGACGACCGGGTACCCGCCGAGCGTCTCGACGCCGGCCAGGCAGTCGTCCATCGTGTGGCAGATGACCGAGGCCGCGACCTCGGCGCCCCACTCCGGCGGCAGGCCCTCGACGATCGCCTTGAACGACTCGCGGTTCTCGCCGCGGTCGATCGCCTCGATCGAGGCGCCGATGAGCTCGACGCCGTACTTCTCCAGGATGCCGGCCTCGTCGAGCTTGATCGCGGCGTTGAGCGCGGTCTGGCCGCCCAGCGTCGGCAGCAGCGCGTCGGGACGCTCGTGGGCGATGACCTTCTCGAGGAACTCGGTCGTGATCGGCTCGACGTACGTGGCGTCGGCGAACTCCGGGTCGGTCATGATCGTCGCCGGGTTGGAGTTCACCAGGACGACCCGCAGGCCCTCCTCGCGCAGCACGCGGCACGCCTGGGTGCCGGAGTAGTCGAACTCCGCGGCCTGGCCGATGACGATCGGGCCGGAGCCGATGACGAGGACCGACTCGATGTCGGTGCGCTTGGGCATCAGGCGTTCACCTTGTCCTTGTGGTCGCTCATGAGGTCGACGAAGCGGTCGAAGAGGTAGGCCGCGTCGTGCGGGCCCGCCGCCGCCTCGGGGTGGTACTGGACGCTGAAGCCGGGTCGCTCCAGCAGGGCCAGGCCCTCGACGACCTGGTCGTTGAGGCCGACGTGGGTGACGCGAGCGGGGCCGTAGGGCGTGTCGAAGGTGCCCTCGACCGGCGCCTCGACCGCGAAGCCGTGGTTGTGCGCGGTGATCTCGACCTTGCCGGTCGTGAGGTCCTGCACCGGCTGGTTGATGCCGCGGTGGCCGTAGGTCAGCTTGTAGGTGCCGCGGCCCAGGGCGCGTCCGAACAGCTGGTTGCCCAGGCAGATGCCGAAGAACGGGATGCCCTCGGCGAGCACCTGCTGCAGCACCTCGACCTGGTGGTCGGCGGTCGCGGGGTCGCCGGGTCCGTTGGACATGAACACGCCGTCGGGCGCCAGCTCGCGGAGCTGCTCGAACGTCGTGGTCGCGGGCAGCACGTGCACCTCGACGCCACGCTCGGCCATGCGCCGCGGCGTCATGCCCTTGAGCCCGAGGTCGATGGCGGCGACGACGTGCTTCTTCTCGCCCTGCGCCGGCACGACGTACGCCTCGTCGGTCGTGACGTCGGCCAGGAAGCTCGCGCCCTTCATCGAGGGGGCGTCCTGCACCTTGGCCAGCAGCGCCTCGACGTCGGTGGACGCGCTGGAGATGCCGCCGCGCATCGAGCCCTGCTCGCGCAGGTGCCGCGTGAGGGCGCGGGTGTCCAGGCCGCTGATGCCGACGACGCCGTCGTTGGCCAGCTGGTCGTCGAGCGTCCGCTGCGAGCGCCAGTTGCTGCTCACCCGGGCGGGGTCGCGCACGACGTAGCCGTCGACCCACACGCGCTTGGACTCGAAGTCCTCGTCGTTGACGCCGGTGTTGCCGACGTGCGGGGCGGTCATGACGACGATCTGGCCCTTGTAGGACGGGTCGGTCAGCGTCTCCTGGTAGCCGGTCATGCCGGTGGAGAAGACGACCTCGCCGATCGTCTCGCCGATCGCGCCGAAGGACTCGCCGCGGAACGTGCGGCCGTCCTCCAGCACCAGGATCGCCTCGGTGGGTGCGTGGGTCATGCGTGTGCCTCCTCGACGAGGGTGCCGCCCAGGACGGTGGGACGGCCGTGCAGGAACGTCGCGACGACGCGGCCCGGAAGCTCGCGTCCCGCGTACGGGGTGTTGCGCGACAGCGACGCGGTGTCGCGCGGCTCGACGACCCGGCGCGCGGCCGGGTCGTAGAGGACGACGTGGGCCGGCTCGCCGGCGGCGAGCGGACGGCCGTGCTCGGCGACGCGGCCGATGCGGGCGGGGTTGGCCGACAGCACCTCGGCGACCCGGGCCCAGGTGAGGGCGCCGGTGTCGACCATCGTCTGCTGGACGATCGACAGCGCGGTCTCCAGCCCGATCATGCCGAAGGCGGCCGCGCCCCACTCGCAGTCCTTGTCCTCCATGGGGTGCGGCGCGTGGTCGGTGGCGACGATGTCGATCGTCCCGTCGGCCAGGCCCTCGCGGACGGCGGCGACGTCGTCGGCCGAGCGCAGCGGCGGGTTGACCTTGAAGATCGGGTCGTAGGAGCGCACCAGGTCGTCGGTCAGCAGCAGGTGGTGCGGCGTGACCTCGGCGGTGACGTCGATCCCGCGGCTCTTGGCCCAGCGCACGAGCTCGACCGAGCCGCGCGTGGACAGGTGGCACACGTGCAGCCGCGAGCCGACGTGCTCGGCGAGCAGGACGTCGCGGGCGACGATCGCCTCCTCCGCGACGGCCGGCCAGCCGGCCAGGCCGAGCTCGCCGGACAGCGGGCCCTCGTTCATCTGCGCGTCGACGGTCAGGCGCGGCTCCTGGGCGTGCTGGGCGACGACGCCGTCGAACGCCTTGACGTACTCCAGCGCGCGGCGCATGAGCACCGGGTCCCAGACGCACTTGCCGTCGTCGGAGAACACCCGGACCCGGGCGGCGGAGTCGGCCATGGCGCCGAGCTCGGCCAGGCGCTCGCCGGCCAGGCCGACGGTGACGGCACCCACCGGCTGCACGTCGCAGTAGCCGTGCTCGCGGCCCAGGCGCCAGACCTGCTCCACGACGCCGGCGGTGTCGGCGACCGGCTCGGTGTTGGCCATCGCGTGCACGCAGGTGAAGCCGCCGCGCGCCGCGGCCCGGGTGCCGCTCAGGACGGTCTCGGCGTCCTCGCGTCCGGGCTCGCGCAGGTGCGTGTGCAGGTCGACCAGGCCGGGCAGCGCGACCAGGCCCTCGGCGTCGACCTCGGTGGCGCCCTCGGGGGCGTCCAGGTCGGTGCCGACGGCGGTGATGCGCCCGTCCTCGAGCAGCAGGTCGGCGACCTGCTCCCCCAGCACGCTGGCGCGACGGATGACGTACGTGCTCATGCGGACTCCTCGGTGTGGTCCTGACGGCCGCTGAGCAGCAGGTACAGGACGGCCATGCGGACGGCGACGCCGTTGGTGACCTGCTCGACGATGACCGACCGGTCGCTGTCGGCCACGTCGGCGCTGATCTCCATGCCGCGGTTCATCGGGCCGGGGTGCATCACCACGGCGTGGTCGGCCAGGCGGCCCATGCGGGCGGCGTCCATGCCGTACCGGCGGCTGTACTCGCGGGCGCTGGGGAAGAACGAGGCGTTCATCCGCTCGCGCTGCACGCGCAGCATCATCACCGCGTCGGCACCCTCGAGCGAGGCGTCGAGGTCGTAGGACGTGTCGACCGGCCACTGCTCGACGCCGACCGGAAGCAGCGTCGGCGGCGCGACGAGGGTGACCTTGGCGCCCAGCGTGTGCAGCAGCAGGGCGTTGGATCGGGCCACGCGGCTGTGCAGCACGTCGCCGACGATCGTGATGCGCCGGCCGTCCAGGTCGCCCAGGTGACGGCGCATCGTGAACGCGTCCAGCAGCGCCTGCGTCGGGTGCTCGTGGGTGCCGTCGCCGGCGTTGACGACGACGCCGCGGGTCCAGCCGGCCTCGGCCAGGCGGTGCGGCGCGCCCGAGGCGTGGTGGCGCACGACGACCGCGTCGGCGCCCATCGCCTCGAGGGTCAGGGCGGTGTCCTTGAGCCCCTCGCCCTTGGAGGCGCTGGAGCCCTTCGCGGAGAAGTTGATGACGTCCGCGGACAGCCGCTTGGCCGCCGCCTCGAACGAGATGCGCGTGCGGGTGGAGTCCTCGAAGAACAGGTTGACCACCGTGAGGCCGCGCAGGGTCGGCAGCTTCTTGATCGGCCGCTTGGCGATCGAGAGCATCTCCTCGGCGGTGTCGAGGATCTGCGTGGCGTCCTCGCGGGACAGGTCGCCGGCGCTCAGCAGGTGCTTGATCACGCGGCACCGCCCTCGATCGTCACGTGGTCGGCGTCGTCGTGCTCGGCGACCCGGACCTTGACCTTCTCGGCCAGGGACGTCGGCAGGTTCTTGCCCACGAAGTCGGCGCGGATCGGCAGCTCGCGGTGGCCGCGGTCGACCAGCACGGCGAGCTGGACGGCCTTGGGCCGGCCGAGCTCGCTGACCGCGTCGAGCGCGGCGCGGATGGTGCGCCCGGAGAACAGCACGTCGTCGACCAGGACGACGACCTTGCCATCGACGTCCTCGGGCACCTCGGTGCGGCCGATCGCGCGGGCGGGCTTGAGCCGCAGGTCGTCGCGGAACATCGTCACGTCGAGCGACCCGGCGGTGATGGTGCGGCCCTCGACCTCGCTCATCCGGGCGGCGATGCGCCGGGCGAGGTGGACGCCGCGGGTGGGGATGCCCAGGATCACCACGCCCTCGGAGTCGCGGTTGCGCTCGAGGATCTCGTGGGTGATGCGGGTGAGTGCTCGGGCGATGTCTCGCTCGTCGAGCACGGTGCGTGCAGGTACGCCGGCAGCTGGACTCTCAGGAGTCACGCTGACCTCCTTCTCCGCCTCACAGGACGGTGGTTAAAGGACGTCTTTGTCATCGGCCAACCTACCAGCGTGCGCTGCGTCACCCGGGCCCGGACTCGGCGTGTGGGACGCGATGCGGTGCGACCACTACGCTCCCCCGGTGACCCCGCCGACGCTGAGCCGCTCCGACACGACCTGGCGCCACCGCGTGCCGGCCTCGCTGCTGTGGGCGCTCGCCCTGACGGTCGTGCTGGTGGCCGCCTTCGACTCCGACGTGGACGTCGACGTGCGGCCCGCCGCCCTCGACTCCATGGCGTCCTGGACGTCGTGGGCGACCTACGCACTGTCGGTCGGCTGCGGCGCGGTGCTCGTCGTCCCGGTGCTGGGGTTCATGAGCCCGCGCCTCGCGGCCGCAGTGGTCGCCGCGACCTCCCTGCCGTGCTTCGGCCTGCTCGACACCCTTGACCGGACGCTCCTCGGAGCGCTGGTCGTCCTCGTCGGCCTCGACCTGGCGCTTCGCGCTCGCCAGCGCCGCCTCGCCCAGCGGCGGGGCGGATCGCACCAGGCCGTGCGTCCCGGGCGTCCTCCCGCAGCGTGGCCCTGGGTGGTGGGCGCCGCCACGGCGGCGCTGGTGGCAGTCGCGCTGCTGGCCGTCGCGCTGGTGCTGCGCCACGAGGACCGGGCCCTGGTCGAGCGCGCGGTCCCCCTCCCCGTCACCGTCTCCGCCCACGACGACGACCTCGACGAGCTCGAGCTGGAGGACGAGGACTACTGGTACTGGGTGAGCGTGTGGGACGCCAGCCGGTACCGCCACGGCCAGCAGGTCACCCTGCTCGTCGACCCGCGTCACGACGACGAGCCCCTGCACGTCGTCGGCGACGTCGACCCGTTCACCGGCGGGACGCTGGTGGCCGGGCTGGCCGGGATCCCCGCCGGTACCGCCGCGATGCTGCTGGCCGTCCCGGTCGCCCGAGCACGGCGCCGTCGCCGGCTCGAGCGCCGCGGCGGCACGCTCGTGCACGCGCGGGCGACCGTGCTGCCCCGCGCGGGACGGCTCGTGCTGCACGACGCCCCCGACGAGCGCGGCCGTGCGGCACCGCTCGGCACGCTGCGGGCGCTGCGCGTGGTCTCCGGGACGACCTGGCTGCCCCGCGACGGCGCCTGGGACGTGCCCGCGACGGTGGTGGGGCTGCGCGACGACCTCTCGGCCGTCCAGGTCGTGCTCGGCCTGCCCGGCGGGACGGTGGTCGTGACCAGCGACCGGCCGGTCGCCGGTCACAGCCTCGTCGATGTCGTGCGGCTGACCCGGCTCCGCGACGCCACCCTCCCCGGGCGGCGGTGACCCTGCGTCCACCCTCCCCGGGCGGCGGTGACCCTGCGTCCACCCGGACGCTCGCGGTGGACGCTGACTCACCGCCCCGCGAGGTGGGCGGTGAGTCATCCACCATCGCGAGGGGCGGGCGGTGAGTCATCCACCACCGGGAGCTGCCGGATGGTGGACGACTCACCGCCCCACGAAGCGCACGGTGGACGACTCACCGCTCCCCAGAGCTGGCGCGGGAACGCCGACGGCGGCCGCCCCTCGAGGGGACGACCGCCGCCGGTCGGGTGGTGCGGGTCGCTCAGCCGAGCAGCTGGGCCTTCTTCTCCACGATCGTGGCGAGCAGGCCGTTGACGAAGCCGGGCGAGTCGTCGGTCGACAGCTCACGGGCCAGGCCGACCGCCTCGCTCACCGCCACCGAGTCCGGGACGTCCTCGACGAACAGGATCTCGTACGTGGCGATGCGCAGCAGGTTGCGGTCGACGCCGGGCATGCGGGCCAGCGTCCAGCCCATCGCGTGGTCGGCGAGCACCTCGTCGAGGCGCTCACGGTTGGCCACGACGCCGTCGACGAGCTCGACGGTGTAGGGGTTGATCGGCGGGTCGTTGTCGACCTGGCGGTCGACCAGCGACGCGCCGGTGGAACGTCCCTGCAGCTCGCTCTCGAACAGGATGTCGAGGGCGCGCTTGCGGGCCTTGGTACGAGCAGCCATCAGGCCTTCACGCGACCGAGGTAGCTGCCGTCGCGGGTGTCGACCTTGATCTTCTCGCCGCTGGTGAGGAACAGCGGGACCTGGATCTCCTTGCCGGTCTCCAGGCGCGCGGGCTTGGTGCCACCGCTGGAACGGTCGCCCTGCAGGCCCGGGTCGGTGTGCTCGACGAGCAGCTCGACCGAGGCGGGCAGCTCGACGTACAGGACGCGGCCCTCGTTGGTGGCCACGACGGCGTTCTGGTTCTCCAGCAGGTAGTCGACCGCCGAGCCCATGACCTCGGGGCTGACCTCGAGCTGGTCGTACGTCTGGACGTCCATGAACACGTAGCTCGTGCCGTCGTTGTACAGGTACTGCATGTCGCGCTTGTCGACGCTGGCCGTCTCGACCTTGGTGCCGGCGTTGAAGGTCTTGTCGATGACCTTGCCCGACTCGACGTTCTTGATCTTGGTGCGGACGAAGGCGGGGCCCTTGCCCGGCTTGACGTGCTGGAACTCCACGACAGCCCACAGCTGTCCGTCGAGGTTGAGCACCATGCCGTTCTTCAGGTCGTTCGTGGTGGCCATCAGCCGATCTCCAGGAGGTCTCTGGTCATCGTGGTCAGCACCTCGGGACGTCCCTCGGTGACGATGACGGTGTCTTCGATCCGCACGCCCCCGCGTCCGGGCAGGTAGATGCCCGGCTCCATCGTCACGGCGGTGCGGCGGTCCAGTGTACCCGGGTGGCTCGGGGCCAGGAACGGGTCCTCGTGGATCACCAGCCCGACGCCGTGACCGAGGCCGGTCGTGAACGACTCGCGCCACCCGGACGCGTCCAGCACGTCGACCGCGGCGTGCCAGGTGTCGGCCACCGGGGTGCCCGCGACGAGCGCGTCGACGCCGGCCGCCTGGGACGCCCGGACGGCGGCGTGGATCTCGCGCTGCCAGTCGGCGGGCGGGCCGACGACGGCCGTGCGCGTGCAGTCGGCGTGGTAGCCGTCGACCCGGGCGCCGAAGTCGGTCTTGAGCAGGTCGCCGCGCTGCACGACCCGGTCGGTCGGGTGGTGGTGCGGGATGGCGCTGTTCTCCCCCGCCGCCAGGATCGTCTCGAACGCGATCGCCTCGGCACCGAGGTCGAGCATCCGGGCCTCGAGCTGGCGGGCCAGCTGACGCTCCGTGCGGCCCACGACCGGGCCGGCGACGAGCTCCTCCCACGCCTGCACCGAGATCGCGCAGGCCCGGCGCAGCGCGTCGAGCTCGGGCTCGTCCTTCACGACGCGCAGCGTCTCGACGGCGCGCTCGAGCGAGACCAGCTCGGTGCCCTCGACGGCCGCGGCGAGCAGGGTGTGGTCGTCGACGCTGAGCGCGTGGGTCTCGACCGCCCAGCGTCCGGACGTGCGTCCGGCGCCGACGGCCAGCAGCTCGCGGGTCACCGCCAGCTCGACGTCGGGCGCCTCGGCAGCCGCCTGGTCCTGGTAGCGACCGTCGGTCAGCAGCACCGCCTCACCCTCCACCGGGACGAGCACGGCGCCGTTGGAGCCGGTGAACCCGGTGAGGTAGCGGACGTTCACCAGCTCGGTGACGAAGGCGCCGTCGAGGCCGCGGCCGACGAGCACCTCGCGGAGGCGGTCACGACGGGCCGCGGTGCTCATCGGGTCACCGCCGCGTGGGCCGCGCGCAGGTCGGCGTCCGACGGTCCGGCCAGGATCGAGGTGCGGCCGACCCCGTCGAGCACGACGAACCGCAGCTCGGTGCCACGCGTCTTCTTGTCCAGCCGCATGCCGGCCAGCAGCGCGTCGTAGGACGCGTGCCCACGGTACGACGTCGGCAGCCCCACGGCGTCCAGCACGGTGCGGTGCCGCTGCACCAGGTCGGCGTCGATGCGCCCGGCGCGGTGCGCGAGCTCGGCGGCGAACACCATGCCGACGGCGACGCCCTCGCCGTGGCGGACGCCGAAGTGCTCGGCCCGCTCGATCGCGTGGCCGAGCGTGTGGCCGTAGTTGAGCGCCTCGCGACCGATGCCGCCTCCCGCACCGGTCTCGCGCAGGTCGCCGGCGACCGTCCGCGCCTTCACCGCGATGCCCCGGGCGACGAGCTCGGCGAGCACGGGGCCGTCGACGGACGCCGCCGCGGCCGGGTCGCGCTCGACCAGCTCGAGGATCGCCGGGTCGGCGATGAAGCCGCACTTGACGACCTCGGCCAGGCCGCTGCGCACCTCGGCGACCGGCAGGTCGCGCAGGGAGTCCAGGTCGCACAGCACGCCGAGCGGCTCGTGGAAGCTGCCGACGAGGTTCTTGCCGGCGGGCAGGTTGATGCCGGTCTTGCCGCCGACCGCCGCGTCGACCATGCCCAGGACGGTCGTCGGCACGGTGACGAAGCCGACGCCGCGCAACCAGGTGGCCGCGACGAAGCCGGCCAGGTCGGTGGTCGCTCCCCCGCCGAGGCCGACCACGACGTCGCTGCGGGTGAAGCCGGCCTCGGCCAGCACGCCCCAGCAGAACGCAGCGACGTCGGACGTCTTGGCCGCCTCGCCGTCGGGCACCTCGAGGAGGTGGACGGCGAGCCCGTCGCGGGCGACGAAGTCGCGCAGCGCGCGGGCGCGTCCGGCCAGCACCGGCGGGTGGACGACCGCGACGCGGGCGGCGCCGGCGAGCAGGCCGCGCACCTCGGTGACCGCGCCGTGGCCGACGACCACCTCGTACGGCTGGGCGGACGCGACGGGGATGCGAGTGGTCATCGGGCCTCCAGGATCGGCAGGACGTGGTCGACCACCTGCTCGGCGGTCAGGTCGTCGGTGCGCACGACGTGGTCGGCGACCTCCAGGTACAGCGGGCGCCGGTGGTCGAGCAGCGTCTTGAGCCGCCCGCGGACGCCGCCCACGAGGAGCGGGCGGGACGACGCCAGGCCCACCCGGCGCACGGCCTCGGTCAGCCCGAGGTCCAGGAACACGACGGCCGGGTGCTCGGACAGCAGCGCCCGCGTCGCGGGGTCGAGCACGGCGCCCCCGCCGAGCGACAGGACGCCGTCGTGCTCGTCCAGGGCCCGGGCGACGGCCCGCGCCTCCCGCTCACGGAAGTACGCCTCGCCGCGGTCGACGAACAGGTCGGCGATCGGGACGCCCTCGGACGCGACGACGTCGGCGTCGGTGTCACGCACGGCGACGCCGAGCCGCTCGCCCAGCAGGTGCGCGACGGTGGTCTTGCCGGCACCGGGCGGGCCGACCAGGACGAGGAGCGGACCCGCCACGTCAGCGGTACCGCAGGTGGGCCAGGTAGGACTCGGCGTTGCGCCGGGTCTCGCCGACCGAGTCACCCCCGAACTTCTCCAGCGCGGTGTCGGCGAGCACGAGCGCCACCATCGCCTCGGCCACGATGCCGGCCGCCGGCACCGCGCAGACGTCCGAGCGCTGGTGGTGCGCCGCTGCCTCCTCGCCGGTGCTGACGTCGACCGTGCGCAGCGCGCGCGGGACGGTGGCGATCGGCTTCATGGCGGCGCGGACGCGCAGCACCTCGCCGGTCGTCATGCCGCCCTCGACGCCGCCGGAACGGCCCGAGACGCGGCGGATGCCGTCCTCGGTGGGCACGATCTCGTCGTGCGCGAGCGAGCCGGGCGTGCGGGCCAGCTCGAAGCCGTCGCCGAGCTCGACGCCCTTGATCGCCTGGATGCCCATGAGCGCGGCGGCCAGCCGTGCGTCGAGACGCTTGTCCCACATCGTGTGCGAGCCGAGTCCCGGCGGCAGGCCGTGCACGACGACCTCGACGACGCCGCCGAGCGTGTCGCCGTCCTTGTGGGCCTGGTCGATCTCGGCGACCATCGCGGCGCTGCCGGCAGGGTCGAAGCAGCGCACCGGGTCGGCGTCAAGCCGGTCGCGGTCGGCGCGCGTCGGCAGGGCCGTGCCCGGGCTGGCGGCGGCGCCGATCGAGACGACGTGCGAGACGAGCGTGACGCCGAGCGCCTGCTCCAGGAACTGCGCGGCGACCTCGCCGAGGGCGACGCGGGCCGCCGTCTCGCGGGCGCTGGCGCGCTCCAGGATCGGGCGGGCCTCGTCGAAGTCGTACTTCTGCATGCCGGCGAGGTCGGCGTGCCCCGGACGCGGGCGGGTCAGCGGGGCGTTGCGCGCCGACCCGACGAGCTCCTCGGGGTCGACCGGGTCGGCCGACATGACCTTCTCCCACTTGGGCCACTCGCTGTTGCCGATGCGCAGCGCGACCGGGCTGCCGAGCGTGGAGCCGTGGCGCAGGCCGCCGACGACCTCGAGCTCGTCGGCCTCGAACTTCATGCGGGCGCCGCGGCCGTAGCCGAGCCGGCGGCGCGCGAGCGCGTCCTGGACGTCCTTGCTGGTCACCTGCACGCCGGCCGGGAGGCCCTCGAGCACGGCCATGAGCGCGGGGCCGTGGGACTCACCGGCGGTCAACCATCGAAGCATGGCCAGATTCTCCCACGGGTGCCTCGGCGCCCCGTGCCCCCGCCCGAGGACCGGTCAGCCGCCCAGGACGAGCGGCTGCCACAGGACGCCGACGAAGGCGCCCGCGACGAGGTACGGACCGAACGCGAACTGCTTGGGATCGATGCGGCCCAGGCGGCCGAGCACCAGCCCGAGCACCGCGGCCAGGACGAACCCGGCGTACACCCCGACGAACAGCTCCATCCAGCCCGACGCCGCCAGCGTCAGTCCCAGCGCGGGCGACAGGCGCACGTCGCCGTAGCCGAGGCCGCGCGGGGCCACGAACCAGAACGCGGCGAACAGCACGAACAGGCCCGCTCCCCCGGCCAGCGCCCGCCACAGCAGGTCGAGGTCGTGCTCGAGGGCGGCGGCCACGACCACGAGGCCGAGCACCGCGACGTTGAGCGGCAGCACGAGCCGCTTGGGCAGCAGCCGGGTGCGGGCGTCCACGTAGGCGAGCAGCAGACCGGCCGGGACGAGCAGCGTCCAGACGACCAGCACGGCGTCCGGCTCGACGACGAGGCCGACGACGCCGGTGAGCACGGCCGACGCGACGGCCAGCAGCAGCTCGAGCCGGGGCGCCGCGGCCAGGGCGGCGTACGTGGGCTTGGCGTCGGGGGCGTCGTCCGGCTCGGGCACGCGGGCCAGGACGCGCGGGGCGGACCAGCCGAGGACGGCGGCGACGAGGCAGGCGAGGACGACGAGCACGCTGGCACCCTAGCCGCGCGGCGCGGGTGCCGGGCGCCGCGTCCCCAGGCTCAGCGGGCCTCGAGCTCGGCGACGGCCGCCTCGCGCAGCCGCGCGGCGGGCACGGTCGATCCGGTCATCAGCTCGACCTGGCCCGCGGCCTGGTGGGCCAGCAGGTCCAGCCCGGTGACGAGCGGGACGCCGTGCACCGTGGCGGTCGCCGCCAGCGCGGTGGGCCAGGGGTCGTACAGGACGTCGAAGACGGCGCGGGAGGCGTCGACCAGGTCGTGCGCGTCGTGCCGGACGACGTCCGACGGCACGGTCGAGACCAGCAGGTCGACCTTGTCCAGGAAGGGGGCGTCGAACTCACGCACCACGACCTCGATGCGCTCGCCGCGCACCTGCTCGGCGAGCGAGGCGACGCGCGCCTTGTCACGCACCACGAGCTCGACGTGCTCCAGGCCGCGGACGAGCAGCCCGTGCAGCAGCGAGCGCGCGGTGGCGCCGCCACCCAGCACCCGGGCCGAGCTCACCGTGCCGACGCCCTGCTCGTCCAGCGCGGCCACCGCGCCGGTCGTGTCGGTGTTGTGCGCCCGCCAGCCGCCGCGCTCGGTGCGCACCAGCGTGTTGGCCACGCCGACGACCCGGGCGAACGGGTCGACCTCGTCAGCCAGGTCCAGGGCCGCCTGCTTCAGCGGCATGGTGCACGACAGTCCGCGCCACGACTCGTCCAGCCCGGCCAGGAACCCCGGCAGGGCGGCCTCGTCGACGTCGTGGGACTCGTACGTCCAGTCCAGGCCGAGGTCGGCGTACGCCCGCCGGTGCATGACCGGCGACAGCGAGTGCGCCACGGGCGAGCCGAGAACCGCGCAACGAGCTGTCATCAGCACTTGTCGCTCTCGCGGCAGAACTGCTGCAGCCGGTCGACCTCGCGCAGGTGCTCGGCGTAGGTCTCGGTGAACACCGTGCCGCCGTTCTCGGGGTCGGCCACGAAGTAGACCCAGTCGCCCGGCGTCGGGTTCAGCGCGGCCTCGATCGTCGCCTCGCCCGGCGAGCCGATCGGTCCGGGCGGCAGCCCCGGGAACTTGTAGGTGTTGTACTCGGAGTCCGAGTCGCGCTCCTCGGCGGTGGTGAACACGTCGCCCTCGCGGCCGCTGACGTACGCGACCGTGGAGTCCATCTGCAACGGCATGTCCTGCTCGAGCCGGTTGTAGATGACCCGGGCGGCCTTGCCGAAGTCCTCGTCGCGGTTGACCTCGTACTCCAGGATGCTGGCGATGATGAGGATCTCCTCCTTGGAGAAGCCCAGCTCCTTCGCCCGCGTGTCGATGTCGAGGTCCTCCTCGACGGCGATCGTCTTCTTGACCATCTGGCCCAGCAGGTCGGTGGCGGACGTGCCCGGCGGGACGGTGTACGTCGCCGGGTAGAGCCAGCCCTCGGGGTTGCCGTTCGCCTCGTCGGGCAGGCCGATCGTGTCGGGGTCCTCGAGGGCGGCCTCGAGGTCCTCCTGCGCGATCTCGGTGTTCTTGGCGATCGCCTCGACGATCTGGCCCACGCGAGCACCCTCGGGGATCGTGACCTTGCCCTCGACCCGGTTCTTGGGGTCGACGAGCTCCTTGAGCGCCCACTCGGCCGACATCTGCTTGCGGAGCTGGTAGAAGCCCGGCTGCAGCTGCGACCCGCGGTCGTCGCTGATCGAGAGCTGGTAGAACGCCTCGCGGCTCTTGACGACGCCGGCGTCGAACAGCGTGGTCGCGACGTCGGAGCCGGTGTCGCCCGACTTCACCTCCACGACGACCTCGCCACTGCCCTGGCCGGTGTAGTCCTCGGGTCCGTTGAGGAAGCTGTCGGCCTTCTTCCAGGCCCAGACGCTGCCGAACACGAGCGCACCGACGACCGCGAGCACGATCACCCAGCGCAGCGGCTTGACGTTGCGCTGCTTCTTCGGCGCACGGCGTCGCCCCGGGCCCGTCGGCCGATCCGGTTCCTTCTCCGGGTCGCCGAAGATTCCGAGCCCGTCGTCAGTCATGCGTCCTCACAAGGTCTCGCCGGGCGCACTGCCCCGGCTCCGCTCGGTGTCGAGTGCCGTCTGGAGGATCACGGTAGCGGCCGCCTGGTCGATGACCTGGCGCTTGCCGCGGCTCGCCTTGCCGCGTCCGGTCCGTCCGGCCTGACGCAGCATCGCGTCAGCGGTCATCGTAGTCATGCGCTCGTCGAACAGGCGGATGCCCACCGGCGCGACGGCGTCGCGGAGCTCCGCGGCGAAGGCGCGCACCTTCGCCGCGGCCGGGCCCTCGGCCCCCGACAGGCTCAGCGGCAGGCCGACCACGCACTCCACGACGTCGTGCTCGGCGGCCAGCGCCGCGAGGCGCGCGACCGCGTCACGGCCCGCCGGCACGGTCTCGACCGGCGTGGCGATCAGGCCGTCCGGGTCGCACGTGGCGACGCCGATGCGGGCGTCGCCCACGTCGATGCCGAGCCGACGACCGCGACGCATGCTCAGAGCGCGGCCTCGACGGCGGCCAGCGCGTCCGGCACGCCCGCGACGTTGGTGCCGCCGCCCTGCGCGACGTCGGCCTTGCCGCCACCGCGTCCGTCGATGTGCGACCCGACGACCTTGATCAGCTCGCCGGCGCTCAGGCCGCGCTGCTGCGCGGCGTCGTTGAGCGCCACGACCGCGGACGCCTTGCCGGCGTCGGTGCCGACGACGACCACGACGGCCGGACGGTCCTGGATGCGGCCGCGCACGTCGAGCGCGAGGCTGCGCACGTCGCCGCCGGACAGGCCCTCGGCGTGGTGGCCGACGTACGCGACGCCGCCGACGTCCTTGGCGCCGGACGCGAGGTCGCCGGCCGCACCGAGCACCTGGGCGGCCTTGATCTTCTCGGCCTCCTTCTCAACGGTGCGCAGGCGCTCGACCAGGTCGCCGACCCGGCCGGTGACGTCGTCGGAACGCACCTTCAGCAGGTCGGTCAGCTGGCGGACGATGTCGCGCTCACGGGCGAGGTACTCGAAGCCCTCCAGGCCGACGAGCGCCTCGACGCGGCGGTTGCCGGAGCCGACCGACGACTCGCCGGTCAGCACGACGGTGCCGATCTGCGACGAGCGGGCGACGTGCGTGCCGCCGCAGAGCTCGCGCGACCACGGGCCGCCGATCTCCACGACGCGGACGTCCTCGCCGTACGTCTCGCCGAACAGGGCGAGCGCGCCCCACTCACGTGCCTCGGGCAGGCTCATCACCTGCGCGGACACGGCCAGGTCCTGGCGCAGCGCGCGGTTGGCGACGTGCTCGACGTGCTGCACCTGGTCGGACGACAGCGCGCCGTTCCAGCCGAAGTCGAGCCGCAGGTAGCCGGGGCGGTTGTACGAGCCGGACTGCAGCGCGGTCGGACCGAGCACCTCGCGCAGGGCGGCGTGCACGACGTGCGTGCCCGAGTGCGCCTGGCAGGCGCCCAGGCGCCAGTCCGGATCGACGGACGCCTCGACGCCGGTGTCCTGGACGAGCTCGCCCTCCAGGACGCGCACCTGGTGCACGACCAGGCCCTTGATCGGACGCTGCACGTCGAGCACCTCGGCGCGGCCGCCGTCCCAGACCAGGTGGCCGGCGTCGGCGTTCTGGCCACCGGACTCGGCGTAGAACGGGGTGCGGTCGAGCACGACCTCGCCGACCTGGCCGGCGCCGAGCACCGAGCCGCTGCGGCCCTCGGACAGCACGGCGACGACCAGCGACTCGGTCGTCAGCGCGGTGTACGCCAGCCAGTCGGTCGGGCCGGACGCGTCGAGCGTCTCGCGGTAGACCGTCGTGTCGGCGTGCTGGCCCTTCTTGGCCTTCGCGTCGGCCTTGGCCCGCGCCTTCTGCTCGGCCATGAGCGAGCGGAAGCCCTGCTCGTCGACGCTCAGGCCCTGCTCGGCGGCCATCTCGAGGGTCAGGTCGATCGGGAAGCCGTAGGTGTCGTGCAGCGCGAACGCCTGCTCGCTGGCCAGCACCGAGGCGCCGGAGCGCTTCGTCTCGTCGGCCGCCTGGTCGAAGATCTGCGTGCCCTTGGCCAGCGTGCGGCGGAACGCGTCCTCCTCGGCGTACGCGACCTGGCTGATGCGCGCGAAGTCGCTCTCCAGCTCGGGGTAGGACGCCTTCATGCGCTCCATGCTCACCGGCAGCAGCTCGGGCAGCGCCGGGCCCTCGTAGCCGAGCAGGCGCATCGAGCGGACGGCGCGGCGCAGCAGGCGGCGCAGCACGTACCCGCGCGCCTCGTTGCCGGGGGTGACGCCGTCGCCCATGAGCATGAGGCCGGAGCGGACGTGGTCGGCGACGACGCGGAAGCGGACGTCGTCCTCGGCGTCGGCGCCGTACGCCTTGCCGGTCAGCTCGGCCGCGCGCTCGATGACCGGGAAGACCTCGTCGATCTCGTAGAGGTTCTCCTTGCCCTGGAGCAGGTAGGCGACGCGCTCCAGGCCCATGCCGGTGTCGATGTTCTTGGCCGGCAGCGGACCCTCGACGTCGAAGTCGTCCTTGGAGCGGACGGCGCTGAGCGACTCCTGCATGAAGACCAGGTTCCAGATCTCCAGGAAGCGGTCCTCGTCGGCGTTCGGGCCGCCGTCCGGTCCGTACTCGGGGCCCCGGTCGACATAGATTTCGCTGCACGGGCCACCGGGACCGGGCACGCCCATGTTCCAGTAGTTGTCCTTGAGGCCGCGCTCCTGGATGCGCTCGTCGGGCAGGCCGGCGACGTCCTTCCAGATCTGGCGCGCCTCGTCGTCGCTGGGCAGCACCGTGACCCAGATCTTCTCCGGGTCGAAGCCGAGCCCGCCGTCCTCGACCGAGCCGGTGATCAGGCTCCAGGCGAAGCGGATGGCGCCTTCCTTGAAGTAGTCGCCGAAGGAGAAGTTGCCGCACATCTGGAAGAAGGTGCCGTGGCGCGTGGTCTTGCCGACCTCCTCGATGTCGAGGGTGCGCACGCACTTCTGGACGCTCGTGGCGGTCGCGTACGGCGGCGTCTCCTGGCCCAGGAAGTACGGCTTGAACGGCACCATGCCGGCGTTGACGAACAGCAGCGTGGGGTCGTCGAGGAGCAGCGGCGCCGACGGGACGACCGTGTGCCCCGCCTTCTCGAAGTGGGCGAGGAATCGGCGGCGGATCTCCGCGGTCTCCATCAGAGTGTGTCCTTCTCGATCGCTGGGGGCGGAGCCTGCCGTCCGGGCAGCAGCTCCAGGGGGATGTCGAGGTCGCGGGCGATCTGCGCCTCGCGGGCGTCCATGCCCTCGCGCACCTCGGCGGCGAAGGCCTGCAGCCCGGTGGCCAGCGCGCCGGCCTGGTCGGCCAGGCCGGGGACGCTCAGCCGGTAGGCGGCGCGCCGGGCCTTGACCGAGGCGTAGGCCCCAGCGAGGCCGCCGGCCACGAAGGTCAGCAGACGGGCGTTCACGGGGCTCCTCCGCCGGGGTTGCCGCCGATCCAGGTGGGCGGGTCGGCGGGCGGGACGTGGGTGGTGCGCGCGGCCCGGCGGGCGGCGCGGGCGCGGGCGCGACGACGGCGACGGAAGTCGCGCCGGACCAGGCCGGAGATGCGGTCGCGGCTCTCGGGCCGCAGCGCGTGCGCCAGCCCGGCGCCGACGACGGACAGCCGCACGAGCGGACGTCCGAGGGTCGCGGCGACGACCTGCTGGTCGCTGGGCCGGACGACGACGCGGCCGTCGACGACGTGCACGTCGGGCTCGAGGTCGGTCTCGACGATCTCGGCGTCGACCACCTCGTCGTCGGCCGGCAGCGCCACGACCGCGGCGTCGCGCCGCTCGGGGGCGGGCGGCGCGGCGACGGGCTGGACGGGCGCGGCGGCCGGGGCCGTGCGGGCCTGCTCGGTCGCCGCCCGGAGCTCCTCGGTCGCCCGGCGCAGGCGGCGGGCGGCCACCAGCGCCGCGGCGGACGCCACCAGCGCGACGACCGCGAGCGCGGCCGCGCACACCAGCAGGACGTCGTCGGGCATGGTCACGAGGTTACCGGTCGGCGTCCGCGGCCGACGAGCGGACGGGTCGGCTCAGAACTTCGGGTTCGCGTAGAACTTCACGTGACCGCGCGGGCGCTTGATCTTGTGCACGCCACGCGGCTTGCCGATGCCGCCACGGGTGTCGACGTTGCCCTCGGCCAGCCAGACGTAGCTCGCGTTGTAGTCGACGACGATGCCCGCGTGGTGCGGGTTGCCGCCGCCCGGCGCGACGTAGGCGACGCGGCCGATCGCCGGCTTGGACGTCGTGCGTCCGCGCTTGCGCTCGGCGGCGACGGTCTTGGCGATCGAGTTCTTGCGGACGATCGCGTCGCCCTCGCCGGCGGCGTAGCTGACCCAGGCGGTGAAGTACGCGCACCAGGCGGCACCGGCGTCGGTGCGGCCCATCCAGCGGTTGTACTTGCTCTTGCGGTAGCCGGGCTCCTTGTAGCCGACCTGCGACAGCGCGACGGCGGCGATCGCCGACCGGTTCGCGCTGCTGGTCGCGACGGCGACGGTCTTGTCCTTCGCCTTGGAGTTCGTGTAGATGGCGCCCTTGCGGAACTTCTGCAGGCACGCGCCCTCGGCCAGGCCGCAGCGGGCGTCGCCCACGGGGGCGCCCATGCGGCCGGCGGGGCCGCCGTGGCGGCGGTACTCGGTGGCCGCGCGTCCGCGGATCACCCAGGTACGGCTGCCGTTCTGGACGAGCATGCCCTTCTTGTACGTGCGCCAGCGCACGCCGCCGGTGCCCTGCGTGCCGGACGTGGCCGAGCCCAGGATGAACCGCAGCGACGCCTGGCGCTGGCCGATCGAGTGCGAGCCGACGGCGGAGAGCCGGATGGTGCGCGTGCGGGTGCTGCCGACCTTCACGCGGTACTTGGCGGTGCCGGTCGGTCGCATCATGAAGCTGTAGCTGCCGCTGCTCGACGTGCGGGTCGTGCCGATCTGCACGGGTCGGTTCTTGCTGTTGTAGCGGTAGATCTTGACGGTCTTGCGCGCCGATCCCTTGCCGCGCAGCCAGACGTTCTCACCGCGCACGAAGCGCGTCTCGGTGCCGGAGTTCATGGTCACGGTGGCCGAGCCGGCGGCCGTGGCCGGCGCGTCGGCGACGGCCACGAAGGCCCCGGCGACGAGCGCCGAGGACGCAAGGAACGGCAGGATTCGACGGTGCACTGGTTTCCCCCTTGAGCAGGACACGGAAGAAACCGTAACCGCGGGTGACCCGGATCGCAGAATCAGCGCGGACGGCGGTCGCGCAGCACGGCGCGCACCGCCTGGAGCCGCTCGGCGACCCGCGCCTCGAACCCGTGCGGGCCCGGCGTGTAGTACTCAGTGCCGTCGACGTCGTCGGGGGCGTACTGCTGCTCCACGACGCCCCGCGGGTCGGCGTGCGGGTACCGGTAGTCGTGCCCGTGCCCGAGCTTCTTGGCCCCGGCGTAGTGCGCGTCGCGCAGCGCGGGCGGCACGGGCCCGACCTTGCCCGCGCGGACGTCCGACAGCGCGGCGTCGATCGCCGTGATGACCGAGTTGGACTTCGGCGCGGCGGCCAGGTGGATGACCGCCTGGGCCAGCGGGATGCGCGCCTCGGGGAAGCCGATCATTGCCACCGCCTGGGCCGTGGCGGTGGCCAGCGGCAGCGCGGTGGGGTCGGCCATGCCGATGTCCTCGCTGGCGTGGATCATGAGCCGCCGGGCGATGAACCGCGGGTCCTCCCCCGCCTCGATCATCCGGGCGAGGTAGTGCAGCGCCGCGTCGACGTCGGAGCCGCGGATGGACTTGATGAACGCACTGGTGACGTCGTAGTGCTGGTCGCCCTGGCGGTCGTAGCGCACGGCCGCCTTGTCGACCGCGAGCGCGGCGTCCTCGACGGTGACCTCGGCGTGGTCGCGCGCCTGGGCGGCGCCGGCGGCGGCCTCCAGGTAGGTCAGCGCCCGGCGTCCGTCTCCCCCGGCCAGCCGCACCAGGTGGTCGCGCGCCTCGTCGCTCAGCGTCACCGCGCCGGCCAGTCCGCGCTCGTCGGTGACCGCCCGGTCGACCAGGACGCCGATGTCGTCGTCGGTGAGGCTCTGCAGCGTCAGCAGCAGCGAGCGGCTCAGCAGCGGCGAGATGACGCTGAAGTGCGGGTTCTCGGTGGTGGCCGCCACGAGCGAGACCCAGCGGTTCTCCACGCCGGGCAGCAGCGCGTCCTGCTGGGCCTTGCTGAAGCGGTGGACCTCGTCGACGAACAGCACCGTCTCGACGCCGCTGCCGGCCAGCGCGCGGCGGGCGCCGGCGATGACGTCGCGGACCTCCTTGACGCCGGCCGACACCGCGGACACCTCGACGAAGCGCCGGTTCGTGTGCCGGCTGATGAGCGAGGCGAGGGTCGTCTTGCCCGTGCCGGGCGGGCCCCACAGCAGGATCGTCAGCGGCTTGTCGCCGTCGATCACCTGGCGCAGCGGCGAGCCGGGCTCCAGCAGGTGCTGCTGACCGACCAGCTCGTCGAGCGAGCGCGGACGCATCCGCACCGCGAGCGGGGCGGACGCGTGCTCGTTGCCGGCCAGGCTGCCGCTCCCCGGCTGCCGGGGCAGCTCGGGGGCGGAGTCGGGGAGGTCGAACAGGCCGTCGGACGTCACCGGACGAGCCTACCGAGGCGGGTCAGGCCTGCTCGTCCTTCGCCGTCGCCTCGTCGGACTTCGGCTTCGCGTCGACGCCGGCCTCCTTGCGCTGCTCGGCCGTGATCGGCGCCGGCGCCGCCGTCAGCGGGTCGTAGCCGCCACCGCTCTTGGGGAAGGCGATGACCTCGCGGATCGAGTCCGCGCCGGTCAACAGCGCGACCGTGCGGTCCCAGCCGAAGGCGATGCCACCGTGCGGCGGGGCGCCGAACTGGAACGCGTCGAGCAGGAAGCCGAACTTGTCCTCGGCCTCGGCCTCGTCGATGCCCATGATCGCGAAGACCTGCTTCTGCACGTCCTGGCGGTGGATACGGATGGAGCCGCCGCCGACCTCGTTGCCGTTGCACACCAGGTCGTAGGCCTGGGCCAGGGACGTGCCGGGCTCGGCGAGCGTCGCCGCGTCCTGCGGGGCGGTGAAGGCGTGGTGGACGGCCGTCCACTCGCCGCCGCCGACCGCGACGTCGCCGGCCTCGAGCTCGTTGACCGGCTCGAACATGGGCCAGTCGACGACCCACGCGAACGACCACGCCGACTCGTCGATCAGCTCGCAGCGGCGGCCGATCTCCAGGCGCGCGGCACCGAGCAGCATGCGGGTGCTCTTGGGGGCGCCCGCGCCGAAGAAGACGCAGTCGCCGGGCTTCGCGCCGACGTGGGCGGCCAGGCCCTCGCGCTCGGCGTCGGTGAGGTTCTTGGCCACCGGGCCGCCGAGCGTGCCGTCCTCCTGGACGAGCACGTAGGCCAGGCCCTTGGCGCCGCGCTGCTTGGCCCACTCCTGCCAGCCGTCGAGCTGGCGACGGGCCTGCGAGGCCCCGCCGGGCATGACGACGGCGCCGACGTACGGCGCCTGGAAGACGCGGAAGGTGGTGTCCTTGAAGTACGCGGTGCAGTCGGTCAGCTCGTTGCCGAAGCGCAGGTCGGGCTTGTCCGAGCCGTACTTGTTCATGGCGTCGGCGTACGTGATGCGCTGGAACGGACGCGGCAGCTCGACGTCGATGAGCCGCCAGATCTCGGCGTAGACCTCCTCGGCCAGGGCCATGACGTCGTCCTGGTCGACGAAGCTCATCTCGATGTCGAGCTGGGTGAACTCCGGCTGGCGGTCGGCGCGGAAGTCCTCGTCGCGGTAGCAGCGCGCGATCTGGTAGTAGCGCTCGAGACCGCCGACCATGAGCAGCTGCTTGAACAGCTGCGGGCTCTGCGGCAGGGCGTACCAGCTGCCCGGGTGGAGGCGGGCCGGGACGACGAAGTCCCGGGCGCCCTCGGGCGTCGAACGGGTCAGCGTGGGCGTCTCGACCTCGACGAAGTCGTGGCGGCCGAGCACCTCGCGCGCGGCGGCGCTCACCTTGCTGCGCAGGCGCAGCGCGGCGGCGGGGCCGCTGCGGCGCAGGTCGAGGTAGCGGTACTTGAGGCGCGCCTCCTCGCCGACGGCACCGGCGTTGGTGGCGTCGTCGATCGGGAACGGCAGCGGCGCGGACGTCGACAGGATCTCGACGTCGTCGGCGATGACCTCGATCTCACCGGTCGCGATGGCGCTGTTCTCGTTGCCCTCGGGGCGGCGCTCGACCGTGCCGGTGATCTTGAGGCAGAACTCGGCGCGCAGCTGGTGGGCCACGTCCTCGCGGACGACCACCTGCGAGACGCCGCTGGCGTCGCGCAGGTCGATGAAGGCGACACCGCCGTGGTCTCGGCGACGCGCGACCCATCCGGCGAGCGTGACCTGCTCGCCGACGTTCGCGGCGGTCAGGCTTCCGGCGGAGTGGGTGCGGATCACGAGGTGGTCTCCTTCGAGTCGGGGGTGACGATGCGGGGTGCCAGGTCGGCGGCGGGGGGCGTCCAGGACTGCGGGTCGGCGTCGACCTGGTCGCCGCTGCGGATGTCCTTGACCGAGTGGCCCCGGTCGTCGGCGGGCGGGAACCAGACGTACGGGATGCCGCGCCGCTCGGCGTGACGGATCTGCTTGCCGAGCTTGGCCGCGTTGGGCGCGACCTCGCAGGCGATGCCGCGGGCGCGCAGGGCGGTGGCCACGGCGCTGCTCTCGGCCCGGCGGTCCTCGTCGAACAGCGCGACGAGCACCGCCGAGGGCACCGAGCGGTCGGCGGTGTAGCCGTCGGCGACCAGCGGCCCGAGCAGGCGCGAGACGCCCAGCGAGATGCCCACGCCCGGGTACGTGCTGCGCCCGTCGCTGGCCAGCTGGTCGTAGCGTCCGCCCGAGCAGATCGAGCCGAGGTGGTCGTAGCCGCTCATGCGGGTCTCGAACACGGTGCCGGTGTAGTAGTCCAGGCCGCGCGCGATGCGCAGGTCGGCGGTGACCGTGACGGTGCCGGGAACGCCGGCGGCGCCCTCGATGACCTGGGCCAGCTCGGCCAGGCCCTGGTCGAGGAGCTCGTGCTCGACGCCGAGCGCCCGCACCTGCTCGACGAAGGACGTGTCGGTGGTGCAGATCTGGGCCAGGTCCAGGCACTTCGCGGCCTGGTCGTCGTCCAGGCCCTCCTTCAGGAGGAGCTCGACGATGCCCTCACGGGGCAGCTTGTCGAGCTTGTCGACGACGCGCATGACCGCGGCGGGGTCGGTGAGGCCGAGGCCGCGGTAGAAGCCCTCGAGCAGGCGGCGGTTGCTGACCTGGAGCGTCATCGGCGGCACGGGGAGGCCGGACAGCGCCTCGGCCATGACTCGCGCGACCTCGACGTCGAAGTGGAACGGCAGCACGTCGCGTCCGACGATGTCGATGTCGGCCTGGGTGAACTCGCGGTACCGGCCCTGCTGCGGCCGCTCGCCGCGCCACACCTTCTGGATCTGGTAGCGGCGGAACGGGAACTCGAGCTTGCCCTGGTTCTCCAGGACGTAGCGCGCGAACGGAACCGTCAGGTCGAAGTGCAGACCCAGGCCGGCGTCCTCGCCCTCCTCGGCGTGCAGCCGGCGCAGGACGTAGACCTCCTTGTCGATCTCGCCCTTGCGCAGCAGCTGGTCCATGGGCTCGACGGCACGCGTCTCGAGGTTGGCGAAGCCGTGCAGCTCGAACGTGCGGCGCAGGTGGTCGACGACCGACAGCTCCAGGAAGCGGTCGGCGGGCAGGTACTCGGGGAAGCCGCTGAGCGGCGTGGGCTTGGCCATCAGAGGAGCTCCGCCAGGAAGGGGTTGGTGGCGCGCTCCTGGCCGACGGACGTCTGAGGACCGTGGCCGGGCAGCACGACGACGTCGTCGCGCTGCGGCACGACGGCGTCGGTGAGGCTCTGGATCATCTGGGCGTGGTCTCCCCCGGTGAGGTCGGTGCGGCCGATCGACCCGGCGAACAGGAAGTCGCCGCTGAACATGAGCGCCGAGACGTCGTCGCGGTCGGGGTAGTCGGTCGTGTAGACGACGGTGCCGGGCGTGTGGCCGGGCACGTGGGTGACGGTGAGCGTCAGCCCGTCGACCTCGATGCGCGCGCCGTCGACGGCGTCGCGCACGTCGGCCGGCTCGGGCAGCTCGACGTCGCCGTCCAGGCCCAGCTGCGCGCGCAGCATGGCGGCGGACTCGTTCGAGATCGCGGCCATCGGCTGGGTCAGCAGGTGCCGGTCGGCCGGGTGGATCCAGACCGGGCAGCCGTGCTCCGCGGCCACGGCGTGCGCGTCCCACATGTGGTCGAAGTGCCCGTGGGTGACCAGCACCGCGGCGGGCGTCAGGTCGTGCTCGGCGGCCGCGGCACGGACGCCCTCGAGGGCGTCCTGACCGGGGTCGACGACGACGCACCCGGCCCCGCGGTCACGGGCGACGAGGTAGCAGTTCGCCTGCAGCGGACCGGCAGGGAAGGAGGCGACGAGCACGCGGGACAGCGTACGCGAGCGTGCTGGCGCGCCGCGAATGCCTCGCACCCTAGACTGTCGCCCATGAATGCAGCGGCCAACGACGAGCCCGGCACCACGGCAGCCCCCGAGCCCTGGGGACGCATCGACGCGGACGGCACCGTCTATCTCAGGACGGCCGAGGGTGAGCGGGTCATCGGGCAGTGGCTCGGTGGCGACGCGGCCGAGGGCCTGGCGATGTACGAGCGCCGCTTCGCCGGCCTGGAGATCGAAGTGGAGCTGCTCGAGAAGCGTCTCGCCGGCGGTGCCCTCTCCCCCGACGACGCCGGCAAGGCGATCGAGAAGGTCCGCGGCCAGGTGGCCGAGGCCCAGGTCATCGGCGACGTCGAGAGCCTGCGCACCCGGCTCGACGCGCTCGCCCCGCTGCTGGAGAAGCAGCGCGAGGAGCGCCGCGCGCAGAAGGCGGCCAAGGCCCAGCTCGCGGTCACCGAGAAGACGCGCATCAGCGAGGAGGCCGAGCGCATCGCCGGCTCCGACGAGTGGCGCCGCGGCGCCGACCGCATGCGCGAGCTGCTCGAGGAGTGGAAGGCGCTCCCCCGCGTCGACAAGAAGACCGACGACGAGCTGTGGCACCGTTTCTCGTCCGCCCGCACCACCTACACCCGCCGCCGCAAGGCCCACTTCGGCGAGCAGGCCCAGCAGCGCGACGCCGCGCAGAAGATCAAGGAGCGCCTGGTCACCGAGGCCGAGGCGCTGTCCTCGTCCACCGACTGGGGACGCACCGCCGGCCAGTACCGCGACCTGATGCAGCAGTGGAAGGCGGCCGGCCCCGCGCCGCGCAACGTCGACGAGAAGCTGTGGCGCAAGTTCCGTGGCGCGCAGGACGCGTTCTTCCAGGCCCGTGACGAGGCCAACGCCGCGCTCGACGCCGAGTTCGCGGTCAACGCCGAGGTCAAGGAGCAGATCCTGGTCGAGGCCGAGGCGCTGCTGCCCATCACCGACCCGGACGCCGCCCGCCGTGCCTGGCACGACATCGCCGACCGCTGGGAGGCGGCCGGCAAGGTCCCGCGCGCCCGCATCAAGGAGCTGGAGGGCCGCATCCGCAAGGTGGAGCAGGCCGTCCGTGCCGCCGGCGAGGAGCAGTGGAACCGCACCGACCCGGAGAAGTCGGCACGTGCCGACGACATGATCGGCAAGCTGGAGCGGGCGATCGCCGAGATCTCCGCCCAGCTCGAGCAGGCCAAGGCGTCCGGCGACGCCCGCAAGGTCGCCGAGCTGGAGCAGAACCTCGCCTCGCGCCAGTCCTTCCTGGACATGGCCCGCCGCGCGGCCGCCGACTTCTCCTAGCAACTCACCGCCCCGCGGCTCCGCCGCGAACTGGGACGAAAAGAACCACGATCCTGAGGATCGTGGTTCTTTTCGTCCCACATCTCGCCGGAGGTCGGCGGTGGTGAGGGCTACTGGGTGAGGCGGTAGACGTCGAAGACGCCCTCGACGTTGCGCACCGCCGACAGCACGTGGCCCAGGTGCTTCGGGTCGCCCATCTCGAAGGTGAACTTCGCGCGGGCGACGCGGTCGCGTCCGGTCGAGATCGACGCCGACATGATGTCGACGTGCTGGTCGGACAGGATGCGCGTGATGTCGCTGAGCAGGCGCGGACGGTCGAGGGCCTCGACCTGCACCGACACCAGGAAGGTGCTGGTCGCCGTGGGCGCCCAGCTGACGCCGACGATGCGCTCGGGCTGGGACTCCAAGCTCTTGAGGTTCACGCAGTCGTCGCGGTGCACCGAGACGCCCGACCCGCGGGTGACGAAGCCGACGATCGGGTCGCCGGGCACCGGGGTGCAGCACCGGGCGAGCTTGACCATGACGTCGCCCGCCACGTCGGAGACGACGACACCCGCGTCGCCGTGCCGGTCGGCCCGGTGACGGCGGTCGCTGGGTCCCGGCATCGGGGTGGCCTCGGCGAGGTCCTCCTCGGCCGCCTCGCGTCCGCCCAGCAGCGCGAGGACGTGGTCGACCACGTTCTGCGCGCCGACGTTGCCCTCGCCGACGGCAGCGTAGAGCGACGAGACGTCGGGCAGGTTCAGCTCGCGTGCGACCGCGTCCAGCGTCTCGTGCTTGAGCAGGCGCTGGAGGGGCAGGCCCTCCTTGCGCATGAGCTTGATGATCGAGGCCTTGCCGGCCTCGATCGACTCCTCGCGGCGCTCCTTGGTGAACCACTGGCGGATCTTGTTCTTGGCCCGCGGGCTGACCGCGAAGTCGAGCCAGTCGCGCGACGGACCGGCGTTGGGCGACTTGGAGGTGAAGATCTCGACGACGTCGCCGCTCTCCAGCCGCGACTCGAGCGACACCAGCCGGCCGTTGACCCGGGCGCCGACCGTGGCGTGGCCGACCTCGGTGTGGACGGCGTAGGCGAAGTCG
This sequence comes from Aeromicrobium sp. IC_218, assembly GCF_004336805.1. GTDB lineage: Bacteria > Actinomycetota > Actinomycetes > Propionibacteriales > Nocardioidaceae > Aeromicrobium. The sequence continues at coordinate 285,735 of NZ_SJXM01000003.1, read as the reverse complement.
ACCGGGGTCGCGCCGGCGGGGAGCTGGATGAGGTCGCCGCGCGGCGTGTAGACGTACACGCCGGCCTTCTGCATCTCGAAGCGCAGCGAGTCCAGGAAGTCGCCCGGGTCCTCGGTCTCGGACTGCCAGTCGAGCAGCTCGCGCAGCCAGGCCATGTCCTCGGTCGAGGGCGGGGTCACCTTGCCGCCGTTGGCCGCGGCGACCGCGTCCTCCTTGTACTTCCAGTGCGCCGCGACGCCGTACTCGGCGCGGCGGTGCATGGAGTAGGTGCGGATCTGCAGCTCGACGGACTTGCCCTGCGGGCCGATAACCGTGGTGTGCAGCGACTGGTACATGTTGAACTTCGGGACGCTGATGTAGTCCTTGAAGCGTCCCGGGATCGGGTTCCAGCGCGCGTGCAGGACGCCCAGGACGCCGTAGCAGTCGGCCACGTCGTCGACCAGGATGCGCACGCCGACCAGGTCGAAGATGTCGGAGAACTCGCGGCCGCGCACCAGCATCTTCTGGTAGATCGAGTAGTAGTGCTTGGGCCGGCCGGTGACCTTCGCCTTGATCTTGGCGTGGCGCAGGTCGTTCTCGACGTCGGCGATGACCTTCTCGAGGAACTTCTCGCGCGACGGTGCGCGGTCGGCGACCAGCCGCACGATCTCGTCGTACACCTTGGGGTGCAGCGTGGAGAAGGAGAGGTCCTCGAGCTCCCACTTGATCGTGTTCATGCCGAGCCGGTGGGCCAGCGGCGCAAAGATGTCGATCGTCTCGCGGGCGATGCGCTCCTGCTTGTCCTGGCGCAGGTAGCGCAGGGTGCGCATGTTGTGCAGGCGGTCGGCGAGCTTGATGACCAGGACGCGGATGTCCTTGCTCATCGCGACGACCATCTTGCGGATGGTCTCGGCCTGCGCGGTGTCGCCGAACTTCACCTTGTCTAGCTTGGTGACGCCGTCGACCAGGTGCGCCACCTCGTCGCCGAAGTCCTTGCGGACGTCGTCCAGCGAGTACGGGGTGTCCTCGACCGTGTCGTGCAGCAGCGCCGCGCACAGCGTCGGCGCGGTCATGCCCAGCTCGGCCAGGATCGTGGTCACGGCGAGCGGGTGCGTGATGTAGGGGTCGCCGCTCTTGCGGGTCTGACCCTCGTGCATCCGCTCCGCGACGTCGTACGCCTTCTGGATGGCGGCGACGTCGCCCTTGGGATGGGTGCCGCGGTAGATGCGCAGCAGCGGGTCGAGCACCGGGTTGGCCGAGCTCGAGCGCGAGCCGATGCGGGCCAGGCGCGAGCGGACGCGCGCCGACGTGGGCGCCGACTGCTCGGACGCCTTGACGTTCGGTTCCACGCGTTCAGCCACGGGTGTGCCTCCTGGAGCCAGTCTAGGGGCGGACGCCCGGCGGCGTGGTCACCACGTCCCGATCAGCGTCGCGGCACCGGACAGCACGAGCGCCGCGACGAGCACGAGCGCGACGATGCGGATGTGTCGGGGACTCAGCACGGGTGCTCCTCAGTAGGTGGCCAGGGCCGCGTACGGCACGGAGTCGCCGAGCGCGGAACGTCCGCCCAGGGCGGCGAGCTCGATGAGCACCAGGTGCCCGGCGACGACACCGCCGCCGCGGCGGACGAGGTCGTCGGCGGCGGCCATCGTGCCGCCCGTGGCGAGGACGTCGTCGACGAGGACGGCGCGCTGACCGGGCGCCACGGCGTCCTGGTGCATCTCGAGCGTGGCGGTGCCGTACTCCAGCGCGTAGTCGACGGCATACGTCGGGCCGGGCAGCTTGCCGGCCTTGCGCACCGGGACGAACCCGGCGTCGAGCTCACGGGCGAGGGCGCCGCCGAGGATGAATCCGCGCGCCTCCATGCCCACGATCACGTCGACCTGGCCGCCGGCCAGGTCGAGCGCGCGGGCGCCGAGGGCGGAGATCGTCGCGGCGAACGCCTCGGCGTGGGCGAGCAGCGGGGTGATGTCGCGGAACGTCACGCCCGGCTCGGGCCAGTCGGCCACGAGCCGGACGTGACGGTCCAGCAGCTCCTGCAGGTCGGTCACGTCAGCTCGACGCACCCAGGTCGATGTCGCACTCGGACTTGGCGTGCTCGGAGATGTTGTTGCTCGCCTCCGTGTAGTCCTCGCTGCTCAGCTTGCTCGTGGCCTCGGTGAGCTTCTTGATCTGGTCCTGCGAGAGCTTGGAGGCGTCGAGCTGGTCGACCTCGTCCAGGTCGATGCCGGCGTCCTCGTAGGCCTTCTCCATGTCGTCGATCGCGCCGGCGAGGGTCTTCCAGTCGTCCTTGACCGCGTCGGGCGCCTCGTCGCGCAGCTCGCGGAAGGTGTCGAACGCGTCGGACATGTTGCCGTCCTGGCCCAGCGAGCTGAAGTCGTCCTCAGCCTTCTCGAGCCGGTCGCAGTACGCGCCGGTGTCGCTGCCACCGCAGGCGGTCAGGACGACCGAGGCGAGCAGGACGGCGGCAGCGGTCTTGAGAGTCTTCATCCGGGGGGTTCCTTCGGTCGGCCGACTCGCTCAGCGCTCGTCGTCGGTGGCGGGGAGTTCCGTGCTGGTCTCCGTCGGCGCCGGCTCGTCGGTGACGACGCGGGCGATCGCCTGGCGGTGGACCTCGACGACCGTACCGGGTGCGAGCTCGAGCTGCAGGGTGGAGTCGTCCAGGCGGACGACCGTCCCGAACAGGCCGCTGGTCAGCATGATCTTCGCGCCCGGCTCCAGCGCCGCCTGGGTGCGCTGCGCCTCCTGCTGGCGCTTGCGCGACGGACGCAGCACGAGCAGCCAGAAGACGAGGACGAGCAGGACGAGGGGCAGGAACTCCACAGCAACTCCAGGACGCGGGGACGCCGGACCGTGCGGGCCGGCTGGGGTCCACGATACCGGCCGTCCCCCTGGGCCCCGTCAGTCGTCGGCGGCGTCGCCCAGGGTCAGCTGCTCGCTGCCGCGCGGCGGCTGCAGCCCGAGGTGCTGCCAGGCCGCGGGCGTGGCGACACGTCCTCGGGGCGTCCGCGCGAGGAAGCCCAGCCGGACCAGGAACGGCTCGGCGATCTCCTCGACCGTCTCGCGCTCCTCCCCCACGGCGACCGCGAGCGTCGAGACACCGACCGGTCCGCCGCCGAAGCTGCCGCACAACGCAGTGAGCACGCCGCGGTCGAGCCGGTCGAGGCCGAGCGCGTCCACCTCGTACAGCTCGAGCGCGTCGCGGGCCGCCTTGACGTCGACGACGCCCTTGCCCCGGACCTCGGCGTAGTCGCGCACGCGGCGCAGCAGCCGGTTCGCGATGCGCGGCGTGCCACGCGAGCGGGACGCGATCTCACGGCCGCCCTCGGGCGTCACCTGCAGGTCGAGCAGGCGGGCGGACCGGTCGACGATCTGGTGCAGCTCGTCGACGCCGTAGTAGTCGAGGTTCGCGGTGAAGCCGAAGCGGTCGCGCAGCGGACCGGGCAGCAGACCCGCCCGCGTCGTGGCGCCGACGACGGTGAACGGCGGGATCTCCAGCGGGATGGCGGTGGCACCCGGGCCCTTGCCGACGATGACGTCGACCCGGAAGTCCTCCATCGCCATGTAGAGCAGCTCCTCGGCGGGCCGCGACATGCGGTGGATCTCGTCGATGAACACGACGTCGCCCTCGTTGACGCCCGACAGGATGGCCGCGAGGTCGCCGGCGTGCTGGATGGCCGGACCGCTGGTGATGCGCAGCGGCGCGTTGAGCCGCTGGGCGATGATCATCGACAGCGTCGTCTTGCCCAGGCCGGGCGGACCCGAGAGCAGGACGTGGTCGGGGGTGCGCCCGCGGGCGACGGCGGCGTCCAGGACGAGAGAGAGCTGCTCGCGCACGCGGTCCTGGCCGACCAGCTCCTCGAGGCTGCGCGGCCGCAGGGCCGCCTCGAAGGCGCGCTCCTCGGAGGTCGCGTCGGCGGTCATGGCGTCGTGGTCGTCGTGCACGGTCAGGCCTTCGACAGGCTGCGCAGCGCCAGGCGCAGCAGGGTGGAGACGGACTCGTCGGCGCCGGGCTCGAGGTCGGCGGCGACCTTCTCGACCGCCTTGTCGGCGTCCTTGGCCGACCAGCCGAGACCGAGCAGGGCCTCCTGGACCTGGTCGCGCCAGGACTCGCCGCCACCGCTGCCCGCGCCGACGGGCGCGGTGCCGGGCTTGCCGACCTTGTCGCGGAGCTCGAGGACGATGCGCTCGGCGCCCTTGCGGCCGATGCCGGGCACGGACGTCAGCGCGGCGAGGTCGCCGCCGGAGATGGCCGCGCGCAGCCGCTCGGGCTCCAGCACGGCGAGCATGGCCTGGGCGACCTTCGGGCCGACGCCGCTGGCGGTCTGCAGCAGCTCGAACATGTCGCGCTCGTCGCGCTCGCCGAAGCCGTACAGCGTCATGGAGTCCTCGCGGACGACCATCGACGTGGCCAGCTGCGCCTCCTGGTTCAGCCGCAGGGACGAGACGGTGGCCGGCGTGCAGCGCACGAGGTAGCCGACGCCGGCGACGTCGAGCACGGCCGAGTCGAGCGTGAGGGCGGCGACCGTGCCCCGCAGGTGCGCGATCATCGCGCCACCCGGACGGTGCCGCCGGTCGCGCGCGACTTGGCCACCGCGGCGGCCAGGCGGTCGCCCGCGCCACCGCGCCACACGTGGCAGATGGCCAGCGCGAGGGCGTCCGCGGCGTCGGCCGGCTTCGGCGCGGCGTCGAGGCGCAGGAGGCGGGTGACCATGGCGGTGACCTGCGCCTTGTCGGCCCGGCCGCTGCCGGTGACCGCGGCCTTGACCTCGCTGGGCGTGTGCAGGTGCACCGGGATGCCGCGGCGGGCGGCGCAGACCATCGCGATGGCGCTGGCCTGGGCGGTGCCCATGACGGTGCTGACGTTGTTCTGGCTGAAGACCCGCTCGACCGCGACGACGTCGGGGCGGTGCTCGGCGATCGCGGCGTCCAGGCCCTGCTCGAGCTGGACCAGACGCCGGGCGACGTCGAGCTCGGCGGGGGTGCGCACGACGCCGACGTGGACCATCGTCAGCGGACGGCCGACCGAGCCGTCGACGACGCCGACGCCGCACCGGGTGAGACCGGGGTCGACACCGAGCACCCTCACGACGACCACCTCTGCGAACGCATGTTCGACACCTTAACCGAGCCGTCGGACGCGCTCGCGCAGACTCGCCGGGGCGTCAGCCCGTCCAGTCCTCGCTGGGCGTGACGTTCTGTCCGCGACACGCTGGTGGATGCGTGCAGAACGTCACGCTCAGCGCGAGCGGAAGACACTCAGGCGCGTCCGGGAGACTCGCCACGCTCGATCGCGTCGCCGAACGCGCGCATGCGCGACGCCGAGGCGTCCCAGCCGTGGACGCTCTCGGCGTGGACGACGCGGCCCTCGTGCCGGACCTCGATCGGCCACCCGGACACCTTGAGCACGCGCAGCAGCATCGCCAGCGGCAGCAGCACGAGCAGCAGCATGAGCTCGATCGCCACGACGGCGCCGACCAGGACCCACGGCAGCGCCACGGTCACGACGAGGACGAGCAGGAAGAGTCCGGCGGCCAGGAGGATGCCGTCGGCGGCGCTCGTCGCGTCCAGGGCCACGTCGCCCGCGACCTCCGGATCGCGCCGGCGCAGACGCCACGGCAGCCAGCGGCGCGTCACGCGCCACTGGCTGCCGTCGGGTGAGGTCAGCTCCACCGGGTGGGTCAGACCTGGGCCATGACCTCGTCGGAGGCGTCGAAGTTGGCGTAGACGTTCTGGACGTCGTCGCAGTCCTCGAGGGCGTCGACCAGCTTGAGCACCTTCGTGGCGCCCTCGACGTCGACCTCGACCTGCACCGAGGGGACGAACGAGGCGTCGGCCGACTCGTAGTCGAGGCCGGCGTCCTGCAGCGCGGTGCGCACCGCGACCAGGTCGGTCGCCTCGCAGATCACCTCGAAGGAGTCGCCCAGGTCGTTGACCTCCTCGGCACCGGCGTCGAGCACGGCCATGAGGATGTCGTCCTCGTTCGTGCGGCCCGACTCCTGCTCGGCGTCGACGATGATGACGCCCTTACGGGTGAACAGGTACGAGACCGAGCCGGGGTCGGCCATGGTGCCGCCGTTGCGGGTCATGGCGGTGCGGACCTCCATGGCGGCGCGGTTCTTGTTGTCGGTGAGGCACTCGACGAGCAGCGCGACGCCCGCGGGGCCGTAGCCCTCGTACATGATCGTCGTGTAGTCGACGCCGGCGCCGTCGAGGCCGCCGCCGCGCTTGACCGCACGGTCGATGTTGTCGTTGGGGACCGACGACTTCTTCGCCTTCTGGATGGCGTCGTACAGGGTCGGGTTGCCCGTGGGATCGGGTCCACCCGTCCGCGCCGCGACCTCGATGTTCTTGATCAGCTTCGCGAACATCTTGCCGCGCTTGGCGTCGATCGCGGCCTTCTTGTGCTTGGTCGTCGCCCACTTGGAGTGGCCTGACATGCGCTGTCCTTCCCTACGACGTGGTGACGAGGTCGACGAAGTACCGGTGCATCCGGTCGTCGTGCCCGACCTCGGGGTGGAACGACGTGGCCACGAGCGAGCCCTGCCGAACCGCCACGATTCTAGTGTCCGACTCCCCCGGCGCAGGATCACCCACGGCGACCGTGGCCAGGACGTCGACGTCGGCGCCGGCCGACTCCACCCAGGGGGCCCGGATGAAGACGCCGCGCAGCGCGGTGTCGAAGCCCTTGACGTCGACCGGACCCTCGAACGAGTCGACCTGACGGCCGAACGCGTTGCGCCGGACCGTGACGTCGAGGCCGCCGAACGTCTCCTGGCCCTCGATGCCGTCGACGACGCGGTCGGCGAGCATGATCATGCCCGCGCACGTGCCGAACGCCGGCATGCCGTCGCGCAGCCGCTCGACGATCGGGTCGAACAGCTCGAACGTGCGGGCCAGCTTGAACATCGTGGTGGACTCGCCGCCGGGCAGCACGAGCGCGTCGCACTCGGCCAGCTCGGCCGGACGCCGCACCCGCATCGAGCGGACGCCGAGGCGCTCCAGGGCGTCCACGTGCTCGCGGACGTCACCCTGGAGCGCCAGGACGCCGATGGTGGTCGTGCTCGTCACCAGCCGCGCTCGGCGAGCCGGTGCGGCTCGGGGACGTCCTCGACGTTGATGCCGACCATGGCCTCGCCGAGGCCGCGCGAGACCTTCGCGAGGACGTCGGGGTCGTCGTGGAAGGTCGTGGCCTTGACGATCGCCTCGGCGCGCTGCGCCGGGTTGCCGGACTTGAAGATGCCGGAGCCGACGAAGACGCCCTCGGCGCCCAGCTGCATCATCATCGCGGCGTCGGCCGGGGTGGCGATGCCGCCGGCAGTGAACAGCACCACGGGGAGCTTGCCGTTCTCAGCGACCTCCTTGACCAGCTCGTACGGCGCCTGGAGCTCCTTGGCCGCGACGAACAGCTCGTCCTCGGGCAGGCTCTGCAGGCGACGGATCTGCTGGCGGATCTGGCGCATGTGCGTGGTGGCGTTCGAGACGTCGCCGGTGCCGGCCTCGCCCTTGGAGCGGATCATGGCCGCGCCCTCGGTGATGCGGCGCAGGGCCTCGCCCAGGTTGGTCGCACCGCACACGAACGGGACGGTGAACGCCCACTTGTCGATGTGGTTGCTGTAGTCGGCCGGGGTGAGGACCTCGGACTCGTCGATGTAGTCGACACCCAGGCTCTGCAGCACCTGCGCCTCGACGAAGTGGCCGATGCGCGCCTTCGCCATGACGGGGATCGAGACGGCCTCGATGATGCCGTCGATGAGGTCGGGGTCGCTCATGCGCGCGACGCCGCCCTGGGCGCGGATGTCGGCCGGGACGCGCTCGAGCGCCATGACGGCGACCGCGCCGGCGTCCTCGGCGATCTTCGCCTGCTCGGCGTCGACGACGTCCATGATGACGCCGCCCTTGAGCATCTCGGCCATGCCGCGCTTGACGCGCGCCGACCCGACGGCGGTCTCTTCGTTGCTCACTGCGTACTCCCAAGGCTCGGACGGAACGGATCCACTCTACCGCCGTGGCCCGACGGCTCCGCCGTCGTCCCGGGACGTGGGTACCGTGTTGGGAACGATTCTCATTCTCATGTAACCTCGTCGTCCATGAACCTGACACCCCTGCGCACGATCGCGGTCCTGACCGCGTCCGCCCTCGCCCTCGCGGCCTGCGGCGAGAGCTCCGAGGACACGGCCGAGTCCGAGCCGTCCTCGTCCGAGACCATCGAGGTCACCCGTCACCTGCCCCGCCTCGTCGTGTCCACCGAGACCGGCCTCACCACCCTCGACGCCGCCACCGGCAAGGTGCTCGGCGAGCACGAGGTGCGCGGCTTCAAGCGCCTCTCCCCCGTCGGCGACGGACGTCACCTGGGCGTCGCGATGGGCGACGGCTTCACGCTGTTCGACTCCGGGCTGGTCGAGAAGGCCCACGGCGACCACAGCCACCTGTATGAGACCGGCCCCGCGCTCACCGACGTCACCTACGAGGCGCCCGAGCCCGGTCACCTGGTGACCCACCACGGCGTCGCGGCCCTGTTCTCGGACGGCGCGGGCACCGCCCAGGTCGTCCCGGTCGAGGAGCTGGCCAAGGGCGCTGAGGGCACGACCGTCGAGGCCGACGCCCCGCACCACGGCGTGGCCGTGCCGCTCGCCGGCGACCGGCTGCTGATGACCGAGGGCACCGTCGACGCGCGCCGCACCGTGCGGGTCGTCGACGCGCAGGGCGCCGAGGTGGCCCGCACCGACACCTGCCAGGGCGTGCACGGCGAGGCCGTCGCCGCCCCGCAGGGCGGCGCCGAGACCGTGGTCATGGGCTGCGAGAACGGCCCGGAGGTGTACCGCGACGGACGCTTCACCAAGGTGGACGTCGAGGAGGACTACGCCCGCACCGGCAACCTGGCCGGCAGCGAGGAGTCGCCGATCGTCCTGGCCGACTACAAGACCGATCCCGACGCCGAGCACGAGCGTCCCGAGCAGGTCGCGCTCATCGACAGCCGGACCGCGGAGCTGACGAAGGTGCCGCTCGAGGCGAGCTACTGGTTCCGCTCGCTGGCCCGCGGACCCGAGGGCGAGGGCCTGGTGCTCACGACCGACGGCAACCTGACCGTCATCGACGAGGAGACCGGCGAGGTCACCGCCCAGGTGCCCGTCATCGACGCGTGGACCGAGGCGGACGACTGGCAGCTGCCCGGGCCGCTGGTGAAGGTGGCCGGCGACCGTGCCTACGTGAGCGATCCCGCCGCGGGCAAGGTGCACGTCGTCGACCTGCGCGACCACGAGGTCACCACGAGCCTGGACGTCCCCGAGGGCGTCGTGGAGATGGAGGTGCTCTCGGGCGCGGCCTGACCCCTACCGGGCGAGGCGACCGAGCAGGTCCGCCTCCTCGGCCCGAGACAGGCCGGCACGCCGCGGACGATCCGGTCCGCGGCGTGCTTCGTCGTCCAGGACGTCGGCCAGGGTCGCCTCGAGCGGACGCGGTCGCAGTCCACGCCGCGACGCCTCGGTCACGCTCATGCGGCCGAGGCCGACGTGCGTCGGTGGGAGCCACCACGGCAGGGACCGGTCGCCGGCCCACTCCTGGACGCCGAGCTCACGCAGGCGCTCCGCCGGGGCGGCCACCGTCCCGGCCCGGTGGCGGGCCACCCGGACGCTGAGCTCGACCAGCTCGCCCACCGTGCTCGGGGCTCCGGCGGCGTTCACCGCCCCGGGCTCGCCCGCCACGGCGAGGTCGACCAGCCAGCCGGCCAGGTCGCGGACGTCCAGCACCTGCATCGGCTGGTCGGCGACGTCCGGCACGAGCACGGGCTCGTCGGGCACCGCGGCCATCCGCGCGACGTAGTAGCCGCTGCGGTCGGACGGGTCGCCCGGCCCGGCCAGCAGTCCGGCGCGGACGATCGTCGCGCCGGACGGCAGCGCCTGCTCGCAGGCGGACTTCGCCTCGCCGTAGGGCGCCTCGTCCTCACCGGGCGGCAGCAGCGGCGACGACTCGTCGAGCGGGCCGGACTGGTCGGCGTACACCGATCCACTGGACACGAACGTCCAGTGACCGGCCCGCCGCCCGAGCGCCGCGACGGCGCCCCGGACGTGCGAGGGCACGCGCGCGACGTCGAGCACGAGGTCCCACTCGCCGTCGAGGGCCGCATACGCATCGGGACGCGCCCGGTCGCCGTGGACGAGCCGGACGCCGTCGGGTACCGAGCCGCTCTCGCCGCGGGCCAGGCACGTGACGTCGTGGCCGCGGTCGCGGGCGTCGGCGGCGACGAGGCGGCCGAGCCAGGCGGTTCCGCCGAGGACGAGGGTGCGGGTCATCCCCTCATCGAACGCGAACGCCCCCGCCGAGGGCGAGGGCGTTCGCGGAGGGCGGACGGCTCAGGAGGGCAGGTTCGGGTCGACCAGCGCCTGCTTGCGGACGATGAGCATCCGCTGGACGACGGTGACCAGGCTGGCCACGGCGAGCGCCCACAGCGTGACCTCGCGCAGCGCCGGGGTGTCGAACAGGCCCGACAGGCCGGTCATCACGAGGATCGACACGAGCCGGTCCGAGCGCTCGGCGATGCCGCCCTTGGCCTGCATGCCCAGCGACTCGGCCCGGGCGCGGGCGTACGACGTCAGGTTGCCCAGCACCAGGCAGGCCAGGCTCAGCCACAGGTACAGGTCCGCGTCGCCGAGCTGCGTCTCGCGGTCACCGATCGCGTAGTAGACCACCAGTCCGCCGAACACGGCGGCGTCGCCGACGCGGTCGAGGGTGGAGTCCAGGAACGCGCCCCACTTGCTCGCCTGGCCGGTCTTGCGGGCCATGTAGCCGTCCATGAGGTCGGAGAACACGAACAGCGTGATGACCAGGGTGCCGACGAAGAACTCGCCGCGCGGGTAGAACCACAGCGCTCCGGCGGAGACGCCGAGCGTGCCCACCATCGTCACCTGGTCGGGCGTGATGCCGACCTTGAGCATGGCGTCGGCCGGGTACGACATGATCTTCGTCCAGAAGCCACGGAATCGCTCGAGCACTAGTCCTCCTCGGTCCAGGCCTCGCGCAGCATGGCGCAGGTGTCCTCGAGGACCTGGTTCATCGTCTTGGCCTTGCCGACCACGGTCATGAAGTTGGCGTCGCCGCCCCAGCGGGGCACGACGTGCTGGTGCAGGTGGGCCGAGAGCGAGCCGCCGGCGACCCCGCCGAGGTTGATCCCGACGTTGAAGCCGTGCGGCTGGCTGACCTGGCGGATCGTCCGCAGCGCGTGCTGCGTCAGCTCGGCGACCTCGACGGTCTCGCTCGGCGTCAGGTCGGCGTAGTCGGCCACGTGGCGCCGGGGCAGCACCATGAGGTGACCGGGGTTGTACGGGTAGAGGTTGAGCGCGACGAACGCCTCGCTCCCCCGGTGCACCACCAGGTCGTCCTCGGCCGGCTCGTCGACCATGACGCAGAACGGGCAGCGGTCGTCCGCGGGGTCGCCGGCCTCCCCGCGGACGTACGCCAGCCGGTACGGGACCCAGAGCCGCTCGAGCTCGTCGCCCACGTCAGACCTGCGCGCGGTCGCGGATCGCCGCGAGGATGCGGTCGACCGCGTCGTCCAGGCCGACGCCGTTCTCCTGCGTGCCGTCGCGGAAGCGGAACGACACCGCACCGGCCTCGACGTCCTTGTCGCCGGCCAGCACCATGAACGGCACCTTCTGGGTCTGGGCGTTGCGGATCTTCTTCTGCATCCGCTCGTCGGACTCGTCGACCTCGACCCGCACGCCGTGGCGCTTGAGCCGGTCGGCGAGCTCGTACAGGTAGTCGGTGTGGCGCTCGGCCACGGGGATGCCGACGACCTGCACGGGAGCCAGCCACGGGGGGAAGGCACCGGCGTAGTGCTCGACCAGGACGCCCAGGAACCGCTCGATCGAGCCGAACTTGGCCGAGTGGATCATGACCGGCTGCTGGCGCGAGCCGTCGGCCGCGACGTACTCCAGGCCGAAGCGCTCGGGCTGGTTGAAGTCGTACTGGACGGTGCCCATCTGCCAGGTGCGGCCGATGGCGTCCTTGGCCTGCACCGACACCTTGGGGCCGTAGAACGCGGCGCCGCCCGGGTCGGGGACGAGCTCGAGGCCGGACTGCTCGCACACCTCGCGCAGGACTCCGGTGGCGACCTCCCACTCCTCGTCGGAGCCGATGAACTTGTCGCCCTCGCCGCGCGTCGACAGCTCGAGGTAGAAGTCGTCCAGGCCGAAGTCGCGCAGCACGCCGAGCATGAAGTCGAGCAGGTGCTTGACCTCGGCCGGCGCCTGCTCGGGGGTCACGTAGGAGTGCGAGTCGTCCTGGGCGAACCCCCGCACGCGGGTCAGGCCGTGGATGACGCCGGACTTCTCGTACCGGTACACGCTGCCGAACTCGAACAGCCGCAGCGGCAGCTCGCGGTACGAGCGCTGGCGCGACTGGAAGATCAGGTTGTGCATCGGGCAGTTCATCGCCTTGAGCTGGTAGTTCGAGCCCTCGAACTCCATCGGCGGGAACATCGTGTCGGCGTAGTGCGGCAGGTGGCCGGACGTGTGGAACAGCCCGTCCTTGCTGATGTGCGGCGTGCCGACGTAGGAGAAGCCCTCCTCGATGTGCCGGCGGCGGACGTAGTCCTCCATCTCGCGCTTGATCACGCCACCCTTGGGGTGGAAGACCGGCAGGCCCGAGCCCAGCTCGTCGGGGAAGCTGAACAGGTCCAGCTCCTGGCCGAGCCGGCGGTGGTCGCGCCGCTGGGCCTCCTCGAGCCGGAACAGGTAGGCGTCCAGGTCGTCCTTGGTCGGCCACGCGGTGCCGTAGATGCGCTGAAGCTGCTTGTTCTTCTCGTCGCCGCGCCAGTAGGCGGCGGCGCTGCGCATGAGCGTGAAGGCCGGGATGCGCTTGGTGGTGGGCAGGTGCGGGCCGCGGCACAGGTCCTTCCACGCGACCTCGCCCTTGCGGTCGAGGTTGTCGTAGATGGTCAGTCCGCCCTCGCCGACCTCGACGCTGGCGCCCTCGGCGGCGTCACCGGCGGACGACTTGAGACCGATCAGCTCGAGCTTGTACGGCTCGTCGGCCAGCTCGACGCGCGCGTCGTCGTCGGAGACCGGGCGACGGTCGAACTTCTGGTTCTCCTTGACGATCTTGCGCATCCGGGACTCGATCTTGTCGAGGTCCTCGGGCTTGAACGGCTCGGCGACGTCGAAGTCGTAGTAGAAGCCGTCGGTGACCGGCGGGCCGATGCCCAGCTTGGCGTCCGGGAACAGCTCCTGCACGGCCTGGGCCATGACGTGCGCGGTCGAGTGGCGCAGCACGGCGAGGCCGTCGGGGCTGCCGATGAGCACGCCCTCCACCTCGTCGCCGTCGGCCAGCTCGTGGGACAGGTCGACCAGCTCGCCGTTCACGCGGGCGACGACCACCTCGGCGTCGTCGAAGAGCTGCCAGGCCCTCGTGCCCGTCTCCACCGTCCGCTCCTCGCGCTGGTCGGCGGTCAGGACGGTGATGCGGATGTCGGACACAGGTGTGCCTTTCGGTTCATGGCGGCCCCTACGGCTGGGCCACGCGGCTCGCGACGACTCTACTCGGGGGCGACCTCGGCGGGTCCAGCGGCGGCGCGCTGCTGCCGGGACGCGCGGAATCGCGCGACCGGTCCCCAGCACACGAACCACAGGACGTAGACGAGGACGTACAACGAGCCGATGACGGCGAAGGCCATGGACGTGCTCCACGCGTCCGAGCCCGGCCGGTAGAGCCGGCCGGTCGACTCCAGGTACTGCGCCCGGCCGGAGTCCCCCACGTCACCGCGGAACTCACGTGACATCGAGACCTCGCTGAACCCGACGAGCCCGTCGTCGCTGGCGAACGACGCGATCGGGTCGCACCCGGCACGCCCGCAGTACAGGTCGACGACCCGGTACGTCCCCGGGACTCCTTCGTCACGCTCGGCCGCCCGCTCGTCCAGGGCCGCGGAGACCGCCGACGGAATCCACACCGCGACGACCACGGCGAAGATCCCGCCCCAGGGCATGCGGTCCCAGAGGCGCGAGAGGCGGTCCCTCACGATCTGGCGGCCGCGGCGTGCCAGGCCTTGCGGCGGCGGTGCTCGACGAGCACCCACGTGCCGCTGGCGATGGTTGCGACACCGCTTCCTGCCACGAGCACGAGACCGACGCCGAGGGGCAGGTCGTCGTCCTTCTCGTGCTGGTGCAGCGTCTCGTTCCTCCACGAGTACCAGGCCGGGACGCGGTCGCCGACCTCCACCCCGAGGCCCATGACGTCGAGGTCCGTCGCGTCGACGTCCCGCTGCGTCGCGGCACCACTGTCGGGGACGAAGTCCGCCGTCCACTCGCACGACCGGCCGACGCAGCTCTCGTCCGTGATCGTGGCGATCCCGTGGCTGCGCCAGGCGTCGACGTCGGCTTCGTCCGGAGGCAGGAACGGGACGAACGACAGACCCAGCGCCGTCAAGGCGAGCACGAACCAGCCCCAGGAGCCCAGGCCGTCGCGCCGGCGGTGCGGCCACGGAGGCGGGACGGGCTGGAACGGCGGGATCGACACGACCGGCATCCTCCCAGCCGGCATCGCCACGCGTCCGCGGATCACCGAGATCGACCGGGGCTCGGCTCGCGCGTCCCGCACCCCGCTGGCACGGTGGGCCCATGCCTGACTACCGACTGGTGAACGAAGACGGACACGTCGTGGCGAGCGCGACGCACGACGACGACCGCGCGGCGGTGCTGTGGCGCGCGTCGGCGCCGGTGTCGGGGCCCGACGAGGAGCCGGGCCGCGGCGTGCGGCTGGAGAAGCGGTCCGGCGACGGCTGGGTCGAGCTACCCGCGACCGGACGCGCCGACGCCTACTAGCTAGCGGGCCTCGGCCGGGACCGGCGACGGTCCGCCGAACGGGCCGGGCTCGCGCAGGCGACCCGTGCGCCAGGCCAGGTGCACGAAGGTCGCGGCGAGCACGCACCCGAGGATGCCGGCGCTGAGGTCGCCGAGCGTGTCGGTGTAGGCACCGTTGCGCTCGTCGGACGTGGCGATGAAGGCGAAGTACTCGGCGATCTCCCAGGCGATGGCCGCCGTGGCGCCGAAGGCCAGCGACCGCTCGAGGCAGGCACCGAAGCCGGCGTCGCGCGGCACCGACAGCAGGAGCACCGCGACGCAGAGCAGCGCGGGGTTCATGAAGTGCATCCAGTCGTCGAACCAGACGATCTGGTCGTACAGGTCCATGCGGTTGCCCAGCGTGTCGCTGAAGCAGGTGATCGTCACCAGCAGGTCGGCCAGCCAGGGGAACGGACGGTCGCGCCAGAACACGTACCAGAGGGCCGGGATCGTGAACGCGAGCGCCGGGTAGCCGACGGCGCGCAGCTCAGCGGCCTTGCCGTCGAGGTTGGCGCCGACCGGGTCGAGCGCGGCCATCGCCGACAGCAGGACCAGCAGCCCCTTCGCACCCAGGTCGAGCACCTGGGCGAGGGAGGGCGCGGTGCGAGACTCGGCGTCGACGAAGGATGACATCGCGCCGAGTCTACGCACCCGCTACCCGTCAGCTGCCGGGCCAGTCCCCCGTGGCCTTCTCGAAGGCCCGGGCACCGCCACGGTCGACGAGCGCCTTCACCACGGCGTAGATGACGCCCTGGATGGCGGCCGCCGTCAGGATCTCCTTGAGCGGGTACTCGCTCTCGAGCGGCGTGGGCGGGTCGGCGCCGTCACCGTGCGCCGCCTTCTTCCAGATCTGCTTGAAGATGGCGCTCGCGACGAGACCGGCGCCGATCGAGCCGACGATGCCCACCGGACGGTAGAGCAGCTTCGCCGACTTCGACGTGTTGTGCTTCTCGGTCATGGTCCTCCTCACCTCACAGGTCGGTGACGACCTGGTTGTCGCCCCCGTCGTACCGCTGACCGGTCACCTTGGACTTGATCAGGCTCACCAGCGTGGCGACGCGTCCGCCGACCGGCGGCGACCAGTACTCGGCCTGGTCGGCGCGGACGTGGATGAGCACCGCGTTCGGGCTGTCGGGCCCCTCGGGCAGCCACGCGTCGGTGAACTGGTTCCACAGCTCGTGCAGCTTCTCGTTGTCGTCGACGACGCTGGCGACGCCCGAGAGCGACACCCACGAGTCGGACGTGCCGAGCGTGACGCCCACCTTCGGGTCGGCGGCGATGTGAGCGACCTTGCGCGAGTCGCGCTCGGTGATGAACCACAGGTCGGCGTCCAGGTCGACGTCCTGGCGGGCCATGGGACGTCCGACCAGGTGGCCGTGCTCGTCACGGGTCGTGAGGAACGCGGTGCGAGCGTCCTTGGTCAGCTCGACGAGCTTCGCGACCTGCTCGTCGTGGCTCTCGGGCTCGCTCATCGGCCGAGGACCTCGGCGGCGTCGACGGCACCGTGCTTGTCCTGGATGGCGTCGGCGAGCTTCGTGACGTCGTCGTCGGACACCTGCACGCCGGCCTCGGTGAAGCCCTTGCGCAGCTCGTCCTCCACGGTGCCCTCAGTGGCGCCGTCCTGCCACGACGTGACGCGGTCGACGACGTTCTGGATGGCCTCGAGATCGATGTTCGTGTCAGTCATGACCGGGCCGTACCCCGGTCGGGGCGGATCGAACCGTCCCGACCGGGAACCGGTCAGCCGGCGTGGCGCTCCCAGACGCGGTGCGTCGCCATCAGCTGGCTGATCCGCGTCAGCGCCGCGGGACCGTCGGGCTCCAGCGCGACGCCCGGACCGTTGACCGGCACGCCGCCCGCGGTGAGGGCGTCCTCGGGGCTGTTCCAGCCGCCGATCGCCTTGCCGTGGCGGTACGCCTCGGAGAGCAGCAGGGCCACCTCCGGGTGCTGGGCCGCCTGTCCCCCGCCGACGACCAGCACGGCGTCCAGCTCGATCGAGCGGACGGTCTGGAACGTGCGCTGGACCGGGACGGGAGCGCCCGAGCCGTCCTCGAGCATCCCGCCACGCGGGGCCACCACGATCGGCACCATGCCGGCGGTGAACGCCGCGTCCCGGACGGCCCGGACTCCGTCGAGGTCGGCCTCGACGTCGGTGACGACGATGCCCAGCAGGCGACCGTCCGGCGGCCACTCGCCGCCGATCTGCGACAGGGCGGGGCTCGGCGGCAGGTCGACGACCTCGACCGTCGGCTCCGGCGCCGGCAGGCCCAGCCGGTCGGCGACCGCCTGGCACAGGCCGGCGTCGATGTTGGCCAGGTTCTGCAGCTGACGCTCCTTGATCGCCTGCTCGTAGCACTTGCCGAGCTCGAAGGAGTAGGCGTCCTTGACGTGGTCCTGCTCGACCTTCGTCAGCGACCGGTAGAACATCCGCGTCTGGCTGTAGTGGTCGTCGAAGGACGCCGGGGCCTCGCGCACGCGACGCCCCTCGACCGCGACCGGCACGTCGATGAACGCCGACATGTCCTCGCCGGCCAGGAACGGGCAGCCACCGTCCAGCGAGTTGGGCTTGTACGGCGCGACGCCCTTGTGCACGGCGTCCTGGTGGAACCCGTCGCGGAACATGTCGTTGACCGGCGAGTGCGGGCGGTTGATCGGGATCTGCGAGAAGTTCGGCCCGCCCAGGCGCGTCAGCTGCGTGTCGAGGTAGGAGAACAGGCGCGCCGCCAGCAGCGGGTCGTCGGTCGGCTCGATGCCCGGCACGAAGTGGCCCGCGTGGTAGGCGACCTGCTCGGTCTCGGCGAAGTAGTTGCTCGGGTTGGCGTTGAGCTGCATCGTGCCGATCACCTCGACCGGCGCGAGCTCCTCGGGGACGATCTTGGTCGGGTCGAGCAGGTCGATGCCCTCGAAGGTCTGCTCCGGCGTGTCCGGGAAGACCTGCACGCCCAGGTCCCACTCGGGGTAGGCGCCGGACGCGATCGCGTCGGCCAGGTCGCGGCGGTGCAGGTCGGGGTCGACGCCCGCGGCGATCTGCGCCTCCTCCCAGGTGAGCGAGTGGACGCCCAGACGAGGCTTCCAGTGCAGCTTGACCAACGACGTCTCGCCCGCGGCGTTGACCAGGCGGAAGGTGTGGACGCCGAAGCCCTCCATCATCCGGTACGAGCGCGGGATGCCCCGGTCGGACATGTTCCAGATCGCGTGGTGCTGCGCCTCGGTGTGCAGCGACACGAAGTCCCAGAACGTGTCGTGGGCGCTCTGCGCCTGCGGGATCTCGACGTCCGGGTGCGGCTTGCCCGCGTGGATGACGTCGGGGAACTTGATGCCGTCCTGGATGAAGAAGACCGGGATGTTGTTGCCGACCAGGTCGTACACGCCCTCGGACGTGTAGAACTTCGTCGCGAAGCCGCGGGTGTCGCGGACGGTGTCGGCCGAGCCGCGGGAGCCCAGGACGGTCGAGAACCGGACGAAGACCGGCGTCTCCACCCCTCCCTGCAGGAACGCCGCGCGCGTGATGCGCGACGCCTTGCCGTTGGACCGGAACACGCCGTGCGCGGCGGCGCCGCGGGCGTGCACCACACGCTCGGGGATGCGCTCGTGGTCGAAGTGCATGATCTTCTCGCGCAGGTGGTGGTCCTGCAGCAGCACCGGGCCACGCGCGCCGGCCTTCAGCGAGTGGTCGGTGTCGCGCAGCCTCACGCCCTGCGCGGTGGTCAGGTACGCGTCCTGCTGGGCCGCGTCCTCGGTCTCGCCGGACGGCACGCCGGTCGGCGAGTACGCCTCGGGCCCGTGGTGCCCGGCCTGCTGGTCGAGCGGCTCGCGCGGCGTGGTCGGCTCCTCGACCGTCGGCGTGATGCTGTTCGGGACGCCGGGGACGGTGTTCGCCCCGGGTGTCACCGCGTTCTTCACCTGGGCCGCGACGCCGGCCGCCATCTCGGCGCCCTTCTCGACGATTCCCTTGTCCTGCTCGCTCATGTGTCTCCCCCAAGGTAGGACGAGCACGGAGCCGGCTGGCCCCGCGCTCGTCGCGGTCGTGCTGGTATCGGTGGTGCTCCCGCTCAGTCCGCGGTGGTGGACGGGTCGTTCGGCGCTCCGCCGTCGGGCGCGGTGCCGCTCGGCTCGGAGTCCTGCTCGTCGTTGTCGGTGACGGATCCGTCGTCGGGATGGATGGGCTCGGTCACGGTTCGCTCCTGTCCGGGTCGGTCTGGGGCTCGGCGCCCGGCGGGTAGGCCGGGTCCGCCCCGGGCGGGTCGATGGCCGGCGAGGACGGCTCGATCGACGGCTCTGCGTCGGGGAAGCTCTCCGGATCCTCGGGTGCGATGGTCATGTCGCCTCCTGTGGGTGGTTCCGCGCGGACGTCCCGCGCGTCACGACCGGCCCGTACCCGCCTCCGGGACCGCTAACCGTCCCGCGGCGTCATCGGTGTGCCAGGCATCACGCCGCTCTTGGTTGCAGTTCATCAACAGTTGCGTGATACACAAGTCTTGTCCCCTCCCCGAACGACCCGAAGGAACGACTTTGACCTCGTCCCCGTCCTCGTCCTCCGAGGCACCCGTCGCGGCGAACCCGATCGTCTCGGTCGTCGTGCTGTGCCTCGGCGGCCTCATGGCCGCCCTCACCCAGACGATGGTCATCCCCATCCAGAGCGAGCTGCCCCAGCTGCTCTCCACGTCGGCGTCCAACGCCTCGTGGGTCATCACCATCACGCTCGTGTGCGCCGCGGTCGCCATGCCGGTCGCCGGACGCCTGGCCGACCTGTTCGGCAAGCAGCGCATCATCGTCGTCAGCGCCGGCATCCTGCTGGTCGGCTCGGCCGTCGCCGCGCTGTCCGACACCCTGGCCCCGATGCTCGTGGGCCGCGGCCTGCAGGGCCTGGCCATGGGCTTCATCCCGGTCGGCATCTCGCTGATCCGCGAGATCACCCCGCCGCACGTCACCAACACCGCGGTCGCCGCCATGAGCGCCACGCTCGGCGTCGGCGGCGCGATCGGCCTGCCGCTCTCGGCGTGGATCGCCGACGGCAGCGACTGGCACAACCTCTTCTGGGTCGGCACCGGTGCTGCGACCGTCGTGGTCGTCGCCGTGCTCGCGTTCGTCCCGCACGTCCACGACGCCCACGGCGGACGCCTGGACGTGCCCGGCGTGATCCTGCTGGCCCTCGGCCTCGTGACCTTCCTGGTCGGCATCTCCAAGGGCAACACCTGGGGCTGGAGCGACGCCGCCACCATCGGCTGCATCGTGGGCGGCCTCGTCGTGCTCGTGCTGTTCGGCCTCTTCGAGCTGCGCCAGGACGAGCCCCTGGTCGACCTGCGCACCTCGGCGAGCCTGCCGATCCTGTTCACGAACCTCGCGGCCGTCGCCATCGGCTTCGGCATGATGGCGCAGTCGATCGTCGTCCCGCAGCTGCTCGAGATGCCCGAGTTCACCGGCTACGGCCTGGGCCAGTCGATCCTCGCCGCGGGACTCTGGATGGCTCCCGGCGGACTCATGATGCTGGTGTTCGCCCCGGTCTCGGCCGGCCTGATCACCAACCTCGGCGCCAAGAAGACCCTCATGACCGGCGCGACCGTGCTGGGTGTCGGCTACGTCGTCGCGCTGTTCCTCATGGACGCCCCGTGGCAGCTGCTGATCGCCTCGTGCATCGCGTCGGCCGGCGTCGGCATCGGCTACGCGGCCATGCCGACCCTGGTGCTCGACAACGCCCCGGCCGCCGAGGCCGGCGCCGCGGTGGGCCTCAACGGCCTGTCGCGCTCGGTCGGCACCACGATCGCCTCGGCGGTCATGGCGACGATCCTGACCAGCTCGATGAAGACGTTCGAGACGCCGGTCGGCCCGGTCCAGGCGCCCACCGAGGGCGTGTTCACCGCGTGCTTCCTGGTCGGCGCGCTGGCCGCGTTCGTCGGCGTCGGCATCGCGGCGTTCATCCCGCGCAAGCAGGACGCGAAGTCCGTGGAGCCGGTGACGGTCGACGGCGAGTCCGTCCACGCCTGATCTGCACCTCGACGCGCGGAAGGGCCCCTGGCAGCACGCCAGGGGCCCTTCCGCGTCCGCGGGTTCAGTACACGAGCAGCAGGACCAGCAGGACGGCCACGGCCACCACGAGGCCGGCGAGGATCCACCGCCCGGACGACCGCGAGCCGTCCGACTGCGTCAGCCAGCTGAGACCGAACGGGTTGTCGCCGAGGCCCGGCCCCCAGCCGACGGGCCGGTCGGGGCGCGGCGGTCGGTCGTCCGGATTCGTCATGGCCCGATCATCACGCAGCGGCGGCGCTACAGGCCAGCCTTCTCAGCGCCATGTTCCGCCTGCGCGCGGGTGTAGCCGTCCCCTGCGTCAGACGACAGCTGCTCGATCATCGCCTGACGGGAGAACGGTGAGATGTCCAAGTAGTTCTCGGCTGCCTTCACCGCCTGCTCCTTCCAGTCGACGTCGACATGGTCGGCGGCATACGTCGCGTCCTTGCGGGAGTAGCCGTCTCCGGCATCGGATGACAGCTGCCGAATGAGCCCCTTGCGAGAGAACGGAGCGATCTCCAGGTAGTTCTCCGCAGCAGCGAGGGCGTTCTCCTGCCCCGAAGTCATCTCCGGCTCGGACTCCCGCGGTTCGTCGGCGGCCGCCTCGGCAGGCTTGGTGGGCTGAGCAGTCGTGGTCGTCTTCTTGTCGTCGGACGTGACCGACGGCTCGTCCGTGCCACCGCCCGTCGTCGCCGCGACTGCGACGAAGATGACCGCGACAGCGAGGACCCACCACCGCTTCTTTCTGTACCAAGGACGGGAAGCCTTGGCGTACGCCTTTGCGGCCTTCACCTCTGCTCGCGGATTTCTCGGACCATTCGGCTGCCCAGTGCCCATCGTGTTCGACATGGCCCGGAACGTAAGCACGACGAGACCCCTGCGTCCCGAACTTCGTCGAGTCAGTCTGCGAGTTGGTCACTCGTCCCATCCCGACAACGACGAGAGGCCCCCGGCAGGTGCCGGGGGCCTCTCGTGACGGTGGGCGATACTGGGTTCGAACCAGTGACCTCTTCGGTGTGAACGAAGCGCGCTACCACTGCGCCAATCGCCCGTCGCACCATCGGTGCGCGGACCACACTAACGCACCCCTCACGGGACGCGAAACCGGGTCCCGCCCGTCACGGATCGACGCTCTTGGCCGCCTCTCGGGCCCAGATCTCCTGCGCCTTGCGCGTCACCGGACCGGGGGCCGGGAGCTCGCGCTTGTCCACGCGGGACACGGCCTGGACGTCGCGGGTGGTGCCGACCAGCAGCACCTCATCGGCCTCCTCGAGCACCTCGATGGGCGCGTCGCGCTCGATGACGTCCAGCTCGCCGGCGCCCCACTGGAGCACCAGCGCACGGGTGACGCCGGCGAGGCAGCCGGACGCGAGCGTGGGCGTGACCAACGTCTCCCCCACGACGTACATGACGTTGGACCCGGTGCCCTCGCACAGGTCGCCGACCGTGTTCGGCATCAGCGACTCGGACGCTCCGAGGTCGTGCGCGTGCTCGATCATGAGCGCGTTCTCGGCGTAGGACGTGGTCTTGAGCCCGGCGAGGGCGCCGCGCTCGTTGCGCGGCCAGTCGACCGTCACCACGGACGTCACCGACGGCGGACGCTCGGCCGGCTCGGTCACCACCACGTGGCTCATCGGACCGGAACCACGGGGAGAGCCGAGCGGGCCGGGCCCGGACGTGACAGTGATGCGCAGGCGCCCGAACTCGAGCTCCTGGCCCTCGATGGTCGCGGCGACGCCCTCGCGGACGGCACCGAGGTCGGGCTCGCCGATGCCCAGACCGCGTGCGGAACGCGCGAGCCGGTCCAGGTGACGAGTGAGCGCGAACGGCCGACCGTCCTCGATCTTCACCGTCTCGAAGACCCCGTCGCCGACGACGAGGCCGTGGTCCAGGATCGAGAGAGCCGGATCCTGCGGAGATTCCAGGAGTTTTCCGTTCAGCCAGGCACGCATGGAGACACGTTAACCGACCCCGGTTTTGGTCATCGGATGGTCATGTACTAATGTTTCATCTCGGCCCGAGGGGGTCGGAAAAACCGGCCCGGAGGGCAACCGCTTCGCAAGAAGCACGCGGACGTGGCTCAGTGGTAGAGCATCACCTTGCCAAGGTGAGGGTCGCGGGTTCGAATCCCGTCGTCCGCTCGGAGAGGGTCCACGGCAGGGCCATCCTGCGGTGGGTTGGCCGAGAGGCGAGGCAACGGCCTGCAAAGCCGTGAACACGGGTTCGAATCCCGTACCCACCTCTCAGGCTCGATCCAGAGCCTCACAAGTGAATAAGCACGGGCGATTGGCGCAGCGGTAGCGCGCTTCCCTGACACGGAAGAGGTCACTGGTTCAAACCCAGTATCGCCCACAGGACAGAACCCCCGGAGCTCGCTCCGGGGGTTCTTCTCGTTCCGGGACGGGACAGAACCCCCGGAGCTCGCTCCGGGGGTTCTTCTCGTTCCGGGACTCGGTCGAGCGGTTCCCGGGACGTCCGGCGGTCGTGGTGCCACAGTGCTCGCATGATCGACGTCGATGGCATCCTCGAGGAGCTCGACATCGCCCGGGACGGGCTGACGTTCTTCGACCTCAACCATCCGTACCTGCATGCCGTCGACTGCCGCCTGCACGCGTTCGGTGACGGCTCTCGATGGGCCCTCGTCATGGAGCACGTCTGCTACTACGGCCGGGCTTTCAACCTGTTCGACGTGGTGCACGCCTTCGGCAACTGCCTCACCTCCGGCGGCTACATGCTCGAGCAGGACGACTTCCACGGACGGATCGAGAACTTCGCCGAGATCCGCGACACGAGCGACTTCGACGCGCTCGCCGACGGGCCTCCGCCGCGCGTCCGAGGTCGCGACCTGCCGCTGGCGGCCACACCCGGCACGAACCTGGTGTCAGCACTGCGGACGCTCGTCCCCGAGCATCGCGAGCCGCTGCTCGGCACCGATGCGGAGGTACGGCGCAGGGTTCCGCCCGATCTCCCCAAGCTGCTGCAGCTCGAGGAGTGGCACCAGCCCGAGCTCTTCGAGACGACGCCGAGCGAGACCGAGACCTTCCAGCAGCTGGCCCAGGTGATGGCGACCTGCGACCCCGGGGCCTACCGCCCGACCGAGCCGCCGAACACCCACTGGAGCAACTGGCCCCTGTCCGGCTCGCTCTGACCGGGCGCTCTGGAGACCCACCTACTGCAGGGCGGCGGTGAGCCGCATGGTGTTGTCGAGGTAGCGCAGGCGCCACGGCCGCCGGCGCCACTCATCGAGCGTCAGCTCGTGCGAGATCGCGCGGTACTGGTCCTCCACCGCACGGAAGCGGGCCACGACGTCTCCGCCGGCCAGCACGAGCGAGACCTCGTCGTTGAGGGCGAATGAGCGCATGTCCATGTTGCTCGAGCCGATCACCGCCACGTCGTCGTCGATCGAGAAGTGCTTGGAGTGCAGCACCCATGGCGCCGGGTACAGGTGGATGCGGACGCCGGCCTCCAGCAGCGCGTCGTAGTACGAGCACTGGGCGTGCGACACCATGAACTGGTCACCCCACGCGCTCACGAACAGCTCCACGTCGATCCCGCGGCGCGCGGCCGTCGTCACGGCGTAGAGCAGCGGCTCGTCCGGCACGAAGTACGGGCTGGTCAGCGACACCCGGCGCCGCGCGGAGTAGATGAGCGCGGTGAACACCCGCAGGTTGTTCTCGGTGCCGTAGCCCGGCCCGCTCGGCACCACCTGGCCGGCGACGTCGCCGGCCGCTCCCCCACCCGCGACCGGCTTGATCTCGTCACCGATGCGCTCGTCGGACTCGATGTACCAGTCCTTGGCGAACACCGCCCGCAGCGCGTGCACGACCGGCCCCTCGACCCGGACGACCAACTCGACCCACTCACGTCCGGCCTCGTGGTGCTTCTTCTTGTTGTAGCCCGGCTCCACGAGGTTCTGCGATCCCATGAACGCGACCTCGCCGTCCACCACGACGATCTTGCGGTGGTTGCGCAGGTCCGGACGCTGGAGCTCGCCCTTGAACGGCCGGACCGGGAGCATCTGGTGCACCTGGATCGGGGACGCCTCCAGCTTCGCCACGAGCTCCTTGTGGCCCGGGATGGAGCGTGAGCCCATGTGGTCCATGAGCAGGCGCACGACGACGCCGCGCCGGGTGGCCGCGAGCATCTCCTCGAAGAACGGCGCCGTGACGTCGTCCCACGCCACGATGTAGAACTCCACCTCCACCGTCGAGCGCGCCTCGCGCACCGCGGCGGTCATCGCCGCGATCGCGTCGCCGTACCCGGGCAGCAGGTCCACCCGGTTGCCCGCCTGCCAGGGCAGGGACCCCAGCTCCTCGCCGAGGGCGGCGATCGGAGGCAGGTACGCGGGCCCGTCGACCGGCGAGGCCTCGAGCCGGGCGGTGGCGGCACGGATGGCCTCGTCCGCCTCCCGCTGACGGGCGAGACGACGCCGGCCCAGGTGCGTGCGGCCGAGCACGAGGAAGACGACGTAGCCGGCCAGCGGGACGATCAGGATGAGGATCAGCCAGGCCATCGCCGACGACGGCTTGCGGTTGCCCGGCAGCACCCCGATCGCGAGCACCTTGATGACGTAGTCGAGGACGACCACGGCGATGCCGGCGACGACGAGCACGGTGTCCACTAGGCGCCGTCCCGGTCCGTCGGCGCGAGAGGGCACGGCAGCCCGGAGCCCGTCACCCGCACGTCCGCCATGTCACCGCCCCACCGTCGCTCGTCCTGCTCCCACCCTGGCGTGGCCGGCGGGCGCGCGTATCCCCCGCGACGTACGAGGCGGGCGACGCCAGACGGTGGACGCCAAGGGGCGGGCGACGCTCAGGGGATGATGCGGGCGTCCCGGTACCGCTGCGCGTGCTCGAAGAAGGACGCCCGGCTGTCGCGGGTGGCCGAGAATCCGGCCGCCCGGCTCTTGTTCATGTCGGTGACGACCTCGATCTCGCGACCGAGGTCGGCGTCCGAGTGCCACCAGGACGCCACCCGGGCCAGCTCGGGCTCCACGAGGTCGTGCTTCGCCGCGAGCGCGCGCCACGCCTCCTCCATGCCTGCCATGGACGCCTCGAGCGTGCGCGGCGCGTCGACGAACCCCTCCCAGGGCAGGTCGAACCATGCGGCGATCTGGGGCCAGAGCCAGCGCCACCGGAACACGTCGCCGTTGACGGTGTTGAACGCCTGGTCGTGACCGGCCGGCGTCCGCGCGGCCCAGGTCATCTGCCCCGCCAGCAGGTCGGCGTCCGTCACGTCGGTCAGCCCGTTCCACTGCCGCTCCGAGCCGGGGAAGACGAACGGTCGGCCGAGCTCGCGGCACAGGGACGCGTAGGCGCAGAGGGTCGCGACCATGTTCATCGCGTTGCCGGTGGCGAACCCGAGGACGGTGTGCGACCGGTGCACGCTCCAGGTGAAGTCGTCCCGCTCGGCGGCGGCGAAGAGCTCGTCCTCCTGCGCGTAGTAGAAGTTCGGGTACGGCAGGCGCTCCTCGTCCTCCCGGAACGGCGTGTCGGGCATCGTGCCCTGGCCGTAGGCCTCGAACGGGCCGAGGTAGTGCTTGAGCCCGGTCATGAGTGCCACGTGGTCAACCGACCCCGCCGGCGAGAGTGCGGCCAGCAGGTCGCGCACCGCTCCCCCGTTCACCCGGATGTTCTCGGACTCGGTCTCCATCCGGGTCCAGGCGGTGATCGTCACGAGCTGGGGCGCCACCCCGTCGAGCGCGGCGGCGAGGCCTTCCGGGTCGCTCAGGTCGGCGCGGACCGGGATCACGTCCGGGTGAGGCGTCGACCCGCTGCGCGAGAGGCCGTACGTCTCCCAGCCCTCGGCGACCAGCCGGGCGGCCACGGCCTGTCCGACGATCCCGGTCGCGCCGACGACCAGGGCGCGGCCCGGTGTGGTGGAGGGTGTCTCAGCCATGCCTCAGCGGGTCTCGTCCGGCTCGGCGGGCGGCTCGGGCGTCGAGATCGGGTCCTCGGGGCCGACGGGCGTGGGCTCCTGCGGGCCGGTGGGCGACCCGGGGACGGGTCCGTCGGGGTGCATGGGGATGGTGGTCATCGCTGCTCCTCTCAGTGCGGCCGGTCGGCCTCGGGGAAGTCCTCGGGCTCCTCGGTCAGCGGACCGGGCACCGTGGTGCTGCCCGGGTCGGGCTCGACCGCGGGGTCCGGCGTCTTCTCGGGCTCGGGGACGTAGTCGGGTGCGGGGGCTTCGCTCATGTGTGACCCGTGCCCAGATCGGCCGAATCTCAACCGTGGCAGCGGTCGATCGGCGATCCTTGACCGGTGACCGACGACGCCACGAACCCCGACCCGACGACCGCCGACGAGATCCCGGCCGAGCCGGCCGCGACCCGCCGAGTGCGCAAGCCGCTCGCCATCGGCCTGGCCGTGGCCGCGATCGGTGCCATCGCCGCCGGAGGGGTGTACGCCGCCTCCCGCCTGACCGGCTCCGACGCCTCCGAGATGGCGGCCTTGGTGCCGAGCGAGGCCATCGGCTTCGCGGCGGTCAACCTCGACCCCAGCGCGTCCCAGAAGCTGGCCATGGACGACCTGCTGAAGAAGCTGGAGCGCGAGGGTGGCGAGGACCGCGTCGTCGACGCCGACGTGCTCAGCGTCGACGCGCTGCTCGAGGAGCTGACCTGCGACGACGTCTCCCTCGCCGACGGCGACTGGGCCGGCGACCGCGCCGCGATCGTCGCGCTGCCCGCCGAGAAGAAGACGGACGAGCCGTTCAGCGTCGCGGTCTACGCCGCGGTCGACGACGAGCGGACGGCGAAGGAGCTCGCCCGCAAGATCGGCGAGGACGGCATGGACTGCGGCGACGACACCACCGTGTCCGCGACGTACCTGGACCAGGACGGCGGCTGGCTCGTCGCCACGGACGGGGCCCTGCCCGCGCTCCCGGACTCCGACGGCTTCGAGTCGCTGGCCGACTCCGCCGACTTCCGCGAGGACGTCGAGGCGCTCGGCGACGAAGGCGTCGCCACGGCGTGGGCCGACATGGAGGCGGCCGGCGCCCTCGCCGAGGAGATGGGCGTCGACGCCACCGGGGCTGACGGCCGCGTGGCCGCGACCGTGCGCGCGTCCGACGACTCCCTGGAGCTCTTCGCCAGCGTGCCCGTCGCCGAGGACGCGCCGGAGCCGAAGACGTCCGTGGCCGACGTGCTGGAGAAGCTGCCGGCGGACGCGGTGGGCGTGCTGGCCTCCCCCGGCGGGACGCCGGCCGCCGCCGACCTGGCCGAGGCCGAGGAGATGGGCCTCTCGTCGTTCGTGCAGCTGCTGTCCGAGCCGCTGGGCGTGGCCTTCGACCGCGACGGAGCGTTCACCGGCGCGGTCAAGGCCGACCAGGAGGACGTCGAGGCCGGGGTGGCCGAGGTCGCGTCGATCGTGTCGCTGTTCACGTCCGGCTTCGGCATGGGCTACGCCGTCGAGGACGAGCAGGTCACCCTGGACGGCGAGTACAGCGACCCGGAGCTCGACGCCGAGTTCGAGCGGTGCCTGGAGTCCGCCACGTCCGTGGACGACTTCGAGAAGTGCACGCCCCCCGATTCGGCCTACGCCACGGACGACATGATCGCGGAGGACCTGGGCGACCTCACCGCCCCCGAGGCCTTCCAGCCCGAGACGGCGGACGCCGGCGACGGCTTCGTGCGCTTCGCGACGCCCGGAGCATCGACCGACGTCGACGAGCCGCTCACCGGCTCGCGCCTGCTCCAGCACGTCGAGGGCGACCTCGACGACCTGTCGATGCTGGGCGTGGTGGACGTCCGGGCGCTGCTCGGCGACGACGCCGAGCACGTGGGCGAGCTCGGCGCCATCGACCACGCCCTGCTCACGGGCGAGCGCGACGGCGACCGAGAGCAGCTCCGCCTGCGCGTCGTGCTGCGCTGATCCAGCCCGGTCCCTCGGCCACCGGCGCGGCGCTCCGCTCGCGGTTCACCGCGGCGTTGAGCGCCGCGCCGATGAGGATCGAGAAGGCCAGCACGTACAGCCACAGCAGGACGGCGATGGGTGCGGCGAGCGGTCCGTAGATCGACCAGCCGCCGCTGGTGTAGCCCAGGATCCAGCGCACGAACATGCTGCCGAGCACCCACATGACGAGGGTGAACGCCGCCCCGGGCATGCCGGTGAACCAGGACGACCGGCCGGGCACGGCCACGTGGTAGAGCGTCGCCATGAAGCCGGTCGAGACCACGAGCACCGTCGGCCAGTAGAGCTCGCGCAGGAACGCGACGTCGTCGGGCACGACGTCGCGGACGACGTCCGGGCCCGCGAGCGCCAGCGGCACGAGCACGATGCCGATCACCAGCGCGGCGATGTACAGCGTGAACGACAGTGCCCGCGTCGCGATGATGCCGCGCTCCCCGCCCCGGCCGTACATGATCGAGATGGTGTCGAGGAAGACGTTGAGCGCCCGCGACCCCGACCACAGCGCCAGCACGAAGCCGATCGAGACGACGTCGATCCGGCCGCCGGACAGGACGTCGTCCAGCGTGGGCGCGATGACCGCGTCGACGGTGCTGTCGGTGAGCGCGCGGGACGCGATGTCGAGCACGCGGTCCTTGAGCACGTCGACCTGCGCGACGTCGTACTGCTCGGCGACGTAGCCGATCGTGCCGGCGAGGCCGAACACCAGCGGCGGCAGCGAGAGGATGGCGAAGAACGCCGCCTCGGCGGCCAGTCCGGTGACCCGGTAGCGCAGGCACGCCGCGACCGTCTGCGTCACGACCCGACGCAGACGCACGCCTACCGGGTCGGCCACCATGGCGCCTACGGTAACGGCATGGATCCCCGCCAGCGCGCACCCCAGAACCAGGCCACGCCGCTCGTCCACCACGCCGCCGCGGGCGACCGGGCCCTCGTCGACGCGCTCGACGCGTACGCCGGCGACCACGCCGCGGACGTCCACGCGTACCTGGACCCGGTGGGCCGTCTGGCCGGCTCGCTCGAGGCGCGCCACCACTGGCACCGGGCCAACGAGCACGAGCCGGTGCTGCGCACGGTGGACCGGTTCGGCAACCGGGTCGACGAGGTCGAGTTCGACCCCTCCTGGCACTGGCTCATGGAGCACGGCGTCGGCTTCGGCCTCACCGCGGCCCCGTGGACGTCCACGAGCCCGGTCGCCCACCTGCAGCGCGCCGCCGGCTTCGTCACGTGGGGCCAGGTCGAGCAGGGGCACATGTGCCCGATCACGATGACCTATGCCGTCGTCCCCGCGCTCCGCGCCGACGACGCGATCGCCAAGCAGTGGACGCCCGGCCTCGCCTCCACCACGTACGACTTCGGGCTGCGTCCCGCCGGCGAGAAGGCCGGCCTGCTCGCCGGCATGGGCATGACCGAGAAGCAGGGCGGCTCGGACCTGCGCACCAACGTCACCACCGCCACGCCCACGGACGTCCACGGCGAGTACCTGCTGCACGGCCACAAGTGGTTCACGTCGGCGCCCATGAACGACGTCTTCCTGGTGCTCGCCCAGGCCCCCGACGGCATCAGCTGCTTCGTGGTGCCGCGGGTGCTGCCCGACGGCAGCCGCAACGCGATCTCGATCGTCCGGCTCAAGGACAAGCTGGGCAACCGCTCCAACGCGTCCTCCGAGCTCGAGCTCGACGGCGCCTGGGCGCAGCGCCTCGGCGACGAGGGGCGGGGCATCCGCACGATCATCGACATGGTCTCGGCGACCCGGCTGGACTGCGTGCTCGGCTCGGCCGGTCTCATGCGCAAGGCCCTGGCCGAGGCCGCTTGGCACACGTCCCACCGCGCGGCGTTCGGCCGCACCCTGGCCGACCAGCCGGCGATGGTGAACGTGCTGGCCGACCTGGCCGTCGAGAGCGAGGCCGCCACGCGCATCGGCCTGCGCCTGGCGCTGGCCTCGGACCGTCCGCACGACGCGCACGAGCAGGCGCTGCGCCGCATCGGGTCGGCGTTGGCCAAGTTCTGGGTCTGCAAGCGGACGCCGTTCATGGTCGCCGAGGCGCTCGAGTGCCTCGGCGGCAACGGGTACGTGGAGGAGTCCGGCATGCCGCTGCTGTTCCGCGAGTCGCCGCTCAACTCGATCTGGGAGGGAAGCGGCAACGTCAACGCCCTCGACGTGCTGCGCGCGCTGACCCGCGAGCCGGAGTCGCTGGACGCCTGGATCACCGAGGTCGGCGCGGTGCGCGGCGCGGACCGCCGGCTCGACGCCGCGGTCGAGGACGTCCTGACCGAGCTGGCGACGCTCGAGGACGCCGAGACGCGCGCCCGTCGCATCGCGTCCCGCATGGCCGTGTGCCTGCAGGCGGCGCTGCTGCTGCAGGACGGCGACCCGCACGTGGCCGACGCGTTCTGCGCCTCGCGACTGGGCGGCGACTGGTCCGGCGTCATGGGCACCCTGCCGGCGGGGCTGGACCTGAAGCACGTCGCCGAGCGCGCGATGCCCCAGGCCTGAGCCTCCCTCGACCCGTGGGGCGGTGAGTGGCGGTCACTTTCCGCGTCGGAAGTGACCACCAGTCACCGCTCCACCGCCGGAAGTGACCAGGACTCACCGCCCCCGCGCGATTCCTACCGCCCGAAAGCCCCGGAATCCCGGCGCTCGTCGCCGACGCATCTCACATCCTGGTCATGTGTCCCACATCGTGATATCCGGGTTTGTGCCGGGCGGACCGCCCGCGCCAGACTCCTACCCATGCTGAACGCGACGACGACCCACCTCGTGGAGCGACTCCACGTGGACCTCGGTCGTTCCCGCAGCATGATGTGTCGCTGAGTCCCGCGCGACCCCCAGCACTGCTTCCGGCGCGCGGCCGAGCCCGACCACCGCGTCCCGCCCGTGCCGTGTGCCCCGACCTGACGAGGACTCATGGCACCGGCACCGACCACCACCCCGCGACGCCCCCGCCCCAAGCGCGGCGAGGGCCAGTGGGCCTTGGGCTACCGCGAGCCGCTCAACGCCAACGAGCAGGCCAAGAAGGACGACAACCCGCTCAACGTCCGCGCCCGCATCGAGAACATCTACGCCCACCGCGGCTTCGACTCGATCGACAAGTCCGACCTGCGCGGCCGCTTCCGCTGGTGGGGCCTCTACACCCAGCGCAAGGCCGGCATCGACGGCGGCAAGACCGCGACGCTGGAGCCCGAGGAGCTCGAGGACTCCTACTTCATGCTGCGCGTGCGCATCGACGGCGGCCAGCTCGACGTCGCCCAGCTGCGCACCATCGGCGAGCTGTCCACCGAGTACGGCCGTGACACCGCCGACCTGACCGACCGCCAGAACGTCCAGTACCACTGGATCCGCGTCGAGGACGTCCCCACGATCTGGCAGCGCCTCGAGGCCGTCGGCCTGCACACCCAGGAGGCGTGCGGCGACTGCCCGCGCGTCATCCTCGGCTCGCCGGTCGCCGGCATCGCCGCCGACGAGATCATCGACGGCACCGACGCGATCGAGCGGATCGAGCGCGAGTACATCGGCGACCAGGCGTACTCGAACCTGCCGCGCAAGCTCAAGACCGCGATCAGCGGCCACCCGAGCCACGACACCGTGCCGCAGATCAACGACATCGCCTTCGTCGGCGTCGTCCACCCCGAGCACGGCCCCGGCTGGGACCTGTGGGTCGGCGGCGGCCTGTCGACCAACCCGATGCTCGCCCAGCGGCTGGGCGCGTGGATCCCGGACGCGGAGGTGCCCGAGGTCTGGGCCGCCGTCGCCGGCGTCTTCCGCGACTACGGCTACCGCCGGCTGCGCTCGCGGGCGCGCATCAAGTTCCTCGTCGCCGACTGGGGCCCGGAGAAGTTCCGCCAGGTCATGGAGGACGAGTACCTGCAGCGTCCGATGATCGACGGCCCCTCGCCCGAGCTCCCCGAGGTGCCCGGCGACCACGTCGGCGTCCACCGCCAGAAGGACGGACGCTTCTACATCGGCGCCGCGCCCGTCGTCGGCCGCGTCTCGGGCACCCTGCTCACGCAGCTGGCCGACGTCGCCGAGCGTCACGGACTCACCCGCATCCGCACCACGGCGCACCAGAAGCTCCTGCTGCTGGACGTCGAGGAGTCCGACGTCGAGGCCGTCGTCGCCGACCTGGCCGCGATCGGCCTGGAGGCCCGGCCCTCGCAGTGGCGGCGCAACACGATGGCCTGCACGGGCATCGAGTTCTGCAAGCTCGCGATCGTCGACACCAAGGACCGGGCGGCGTGGCTGGTGGACGAGCTCCAGCAGCGCGTCCCCGAGCTGGACGTGCCGATCACGATCAACGTGAACGGCTGCCCCAACTCGTGCGCCCGCATCCAGACCGCCGACATCGGCCTCAAGGGCCAGCTCGTGCTCGACGAGGACGGCCGGCAGGTCGAGGGCTTCCAGGCCCACCTCGGCGGCGCGCTCGGCCTCGAGGCGGGCTTCGGCCGCAAGCTGCGCGCCCACAAGGTGACCGCGACCGAGCTGCCCGACTACGTCGAGAAGCTCTCGCGCACCTTCCTGGAGCAGCGCGAGCACGGCGAGACCTTCGCCCGCTGGGTGGGTCGTGTGGACGAGGAGGTCCTGCGATGAGCGGGAACGCTCCCCTGCACTGCCCGTACTGCGGCGACGAGAACCTCTGGCCGCACGGCCAGAAGCACGGCGAGTGGGAGTGTCGCGCCTGTCGACGCGCCTTCGCCGTGAAGTACCTGGGCATCCTCAGCCCGACCACCACGAACGCCCCTGGAAGGGAGGCACGCACATGACCGCACCAGCCCTTGTCGTACTGGCGCACGGCAGCCGAGATCCCCGCTCGGCCGCCACCATCACTGCCCTGACGGAGATCGTGGCGTGCATGCGTCCCGACCTGCGCGTGGCCCCGGCGTTCCTCGACCTGTCCGAGCCCTCGCTCGACCAGGTCGTCGACCGCCTCGTGGCCGAGGGCCACTCCGAGATCGTCGTCGTCCCGCTCCTGCTCACGCAGGCGTACCACGCCAAGGTCGACGTGCCGCAGGCCGCGGCCGCCGCCGAGGCGCGCCACGCCGGCATCCACGTGCAGGTGACCGACGTGCTCGGCATCGAGCAGGCCTTCTTCCAGATCCTGGACGAGCGCCTGCGCGAGGCCCTGCGTGCCAACCGCGTGCGCGAGCTCGACGGCCTCGTGCTGGCCGGTGCCGGCTCCTCGGACCCGATCGCGAACGCCGCCGTGGCGCGCGCGGCCCGGGCCTGGGGCAACCGTCACAACCTGCCGACGATCGCCGCGTTCGCATCGGCCGCTCCCCCGGCCGCCGGCGAGGCGGTCCGCGCGCTGCGGGCCGACGGACGCCGTCACATCGCCGTGGGCTCGCTGTTCCTGGCCCCGGGCTTCCTGCCCGACCGGGTCAAGGAGCTCGCGCTCGAGGCCGGTGCCGTCGCGGTGGCCGAGCCCATGGGCGCGCACGACGAGATCGCCCGGGTCGTCCTGGCCCGCTACGCGGTCGGCGCCGTCGACCTCGTCCCGCTCGAGGCGATGTTCGCCTGACCAGCAGCCGTCACCACGAGGGGTCCACCGCCGTCGCGGTGGGCCCCTCGTGCGTCCGGCGCCGGACGCCGTAGGTTGGCGCCCGTGCGTGCCTGGCTGCTGCTCGTCGCGGTGGTGGCCGCCGTCTCGGCCCTGCTGACGGTCGCCGGCCTCCCGTCACCGCTGCTGTTCGGCGGCCTGCTCGGCGGGCTGGTGCACTCCCTGGCCTTCCCGCGGCACCGGGTCGAGCCGCCCCGCCTGCTGTTCGTCGTCGGCCAAGCGATCATCGGCGTCACGGTGGGTGCGTCCATCGACTGGGCGACGCTGAGCGGACTCGGCTGGGACTGGCCCGCGGTCGTCGCGGTGACCGTCTCCACGCTCGCGCTGAGCGTCGTCGTCGGGCAGCTGCTGCGGCTGCACCGCGGCACCAGCGGCGTCACGGCCTCGTTCGCCGCCATCGCCGGCGGGGCGTCGGGCATGACCGCCCTGTCGCGCGACCTGGGCGCGGACGACCGGGTCGTCACGGTCATCCAGTACCTGCGGGTGCTCGTCGTCCTGCTCGCGATGCCGGCCGTGGTGACCATCGTCTTCGGCGCCGGGCAGCAGGGCGAGGTGCTGGCCGTCCACGCCGGGTGGAGCGACGTCGGGTTCTCCGCGCTCGCCGTGGTCGCAGGTCTCGTGGTCGGACGGCTGCTGCACCTGCCGTCCCCGGCCGTGCTCGGCGGACTGCTCGCGACCATCCTGCTGCTGCTCCTGCCGCCGTTCCAGGACGCCGGGGTGCCGCCCGTCGTCCAGAGCATCGGGTTCCTGCTGGTCGGCGTAGACGTCGGGCTCCGCTTCACCGCCGAGAGCCTGCGGGCCATCGGACGCATGCTGCCCACCGCGCTGCTGGTGATCGGCCTGATCATCGCCGGCTGCGCCGGGCTGGGCGTGCTGCTGTCGGAGCTGACCGGCACCAGCCGCCTCGACGGCTACCTGGCCACCACGCCGGGCGGCCTGTACGCCGTGCTGGCCACCGCGGCCGGCACCGATGCCGACGTCACCTTCGTCTCGGCCGTGCAGATGCTGCGGCTGCTGCTCGTGCTGCTCGCTGCGCCGCTGCTCGCGCGGCTGCTGCGACGCCGTCGTTGATCAGTCGGTCGCGGCCAGCCGGGCGCGCTCGGCGTCCACGTCGAACCCGGGCTCGGGCCAGTCCAGCCCCATCGCCTCCATCGCCTCGGCCAGCACCTGGCCGACGGCCCAGTTGCGGTACCACTTGTGCCCGGACGGCACGATCGTCCACGGCGCCGACGAGCACCGCTCGATCGCGACCTCGTAGGCCCGCTGGTAGTCGTCCCAGCGCGCCCGCTCGTCGAGGTCGCCCGGGTCGTACTTCCAGTGCTTGGCCGGGTCGTCGAGGCGGGCCGCGAGCCGCTCGCGCTGGTCGTCGAGGTCGATGTGCAGGAAGCACTTCACGACCGTGACGCCGTCGTCGACCAGGCGGCGCTCGAACGCGTCGATGGCGTCGTAGCGCCGTTCCAGCTCCGGCGCCGGCACGAGCGCGTGGACGCGGGCGACCAGCACGTCCTCGTAGTGCGAGCGGTCGAACACCCCGACCATGCCCGCTGCGGGGACCTGCTTCTCGATCCGCCACAGGAAGTCGTGCTCGAGCTCCTCGGGGGTCGGACGCTTGAACGAGGCCACCCGCACGCCGAGCGGGTCCATGAGTCCCGCGACCTTGGCGATCGTGCCGCCCTTGCCCGAGGTGTCCATGCCCTGCAGCACCAGCAGCACGCGCTCGCGAGCGCCGGTCGTCCCGCGGGCGTACAGCTGCTCCTGCCGCAGCGCGAGCACGTCGCCGAGCTCGTCCTTCAGGGCGTGCTGGCCGTCGGCCTTGCCGCCGTCGAAGCCGGGCGTCGCGCGGGAGTCGAGCGTCGTGAGGTCAACGGAGGCCGGGGCACGCAGCAACGAGGTCAGGTCGTCGGTCATGGGTCCTGCCTAGCACGGGCGCCGCGCCCCGGCGACGCCTAGGCTGGGGCCATGTATGACGTCGCCCTGCTCATCGAGCACCAGCTTGAGCCCCTCGACGCCGACCAGGTCGTCTCGTTGCACGAAGGCCTGGACGAGCCGGTCACCTACCACCTGCTGCTCCCCGTGGAGTCGTCCACGTCCTCGATGGTGTCCTCCATGACCGCGTTCGGCGGCGGTCAGGTGCTGCCGCCCGCCGACCCCGACACGCTCCGCGACCTGTCGCGCGAGGTACGGCGCGCCGGCCAGGCCGAGCTCGACGCCAGCGTGGCGCTGCTCAAGGAGCGTGGCCAGACGGTCACCGCCGAGCTCGCCGAGGACGACCCGCTGGACGAGCTGGTCGCGCTGGCCAAGCGCGTCGACGTCGCCGAGGTCATCGTCATGACCGACTCCCACGCCGTCCGCGAGCTGCTCCGGCTCGACTGGGCCTCGCGCGCGCGGCGCACGCTGGACCTGCCGACGCTGCACCTGCTCGAGCACGTCCCGTTCGACGCCCAGTCGCTCTGAGCCGCGGTTGAGCCCGGTCGTACCCTGACCTCATGGCTCACGACATCCCCGCCTCGAGCGACCGCGCGTACGACGTCTCCAAGACCGAGGACGAGTGGCGCGGCGAGCTGAGCGCCGCCGAGTACCACGTCCTGCGTGAGGCCGGCACCGAGCGCCCCTTCTCCTCCTCCTTCGAGACCGATACCACCGAGGCCGTGTACGCGTGCCGCGCGTGCGGGTCGGAGCTGTTCCGCAGCGACACCAAGTTCGACGCCCACTGCGGCTGGCCGGCGTTCTACTCGCCGCTGGCCGAGGACCGGGTGGAGTACATCGAGGACACCACGATGGGCATGAAGCGCACCGAGGTGCGTTGCGCCAACTGCGGGTCGCACCTGGGCCACGTCTTCCAGGGCGAGGGCTTCGACACGCCCACCGACCTGCGCTACTGCATCAACGGCATCAGCCTCACGCAGGAGCCCGTGCAGGGCTGACGCCCCACGACGAAGCCCCCGGACGCTGCCTGCGTCCGGGGGCTTCGTCGTGCTGCAGGCTCAGGGCCAGAGCTGGGCGAGCTCGGCGACCGAGTGCGCGCGGCCGGTGTAGAACGGCAGCTCCTCGCGGACGTGCAGCCGGGCCTCGGTGGCGCGCAGCTCGCGCATGAGGTCGACGATGCGGTGGAGCTCGTCGGCCTCGAAGGCCAGGATCCACTCGTAGTCGCCCAGCGCGAACGAGGCGAGCGTGCTGGCGCGGACGTCGGCGTAGTCGCGGGCGGCCAGGCCGTGGTCGCGCAGCATGGTGCGGCGCTCGTCCTCGGGCAGTAGGTACCACTCGTAGGAGCGGACGAAGGGGTACACGCACAGGTACGGCTTCGCGGCCTCGCCGGCGAGCACGGCCGGGATGTGGGCCCGGTTGAACTCGGCCGGACGGTGCATCGCGGCGTTCGACCACACCGGCGTCATGCGCGAGCCGAGCGCGGTGCGGCGGAAGCCGTTGTAGGCCGCCTGCAGCACGTCGATGCTCGGCCCGTGCCACCAGATCAGCAGGTCGGCGTCGGCGCGCATGCCGCTGACGTCGTACGTGCCGCGCACCACGACGTCGTCGTCGTCGAGCTTGGCGAAGAACGCCTCGACCTCGGCGGCCTCGGCCGCCCGGTCGGCGTCCGCCAGCGGCGTGACGAGCTTGAACACCGAGTAGAAGACGTACCGCGTGCTGGCGTTGACTTCCTCGGCGATGGCTGCGTGGTCGATGTCGCTCATGGCTCCATTGTGCTCCTGGCGCACCACGCGCCGGCGCCCGGCTAGGCGGTGGCGAGCAGGCGGGCGACGGCGGCGTGCGCGTTCGCCACGACGGCCGGGATGCCGACGCCGCGGTAGGCCGCGCCGCACACCTCGAGACCCGGCACCTGCGCGACGGATCGCTCGACGACGTCGACCCGGGCGAGGTGGCCCACGTCGTACTGCGGCAGCGCCGAGCCCCACCGCTGCACGTGCGCGTCGACCAGCGGCGGCAGCGCGCCGACGGCCTCGGTGAGGTCGGCCAGCGAGCGCTCGACGACCTGCGCGTCGGTGAGCCCGAGCAGCGTGGCGTCGCCGACCCGGCCCATGGACGTGCGCAGCACGGTGCGTCCGGGCGCCATCTCGGCGACCCAAGGCCACTTGTGCGAGGAGAAGGTCGACGCCTTGATGGCCGTGCCCTCGACCGCGGGCACGAGGAAGCCCGACCCGACGCCCTCGACCTCGCCGTCCAGCACGAAGGAGACGATCGCCATGCTGGCGTACTCGACGTCGGCGAGGGCGAACGCGGCCTCCGGCGCGAGCTCGGCGAGCAGGCGCGACGTGGCCGCTCCGGGCGTCGCGACGACGACGAGGTCGACGTCGAGCTCGTCCAGGTCGTGCGCGGGGCCGACGGTGAGCCGCCACCCGTCGCCGTGGCCCACGAGGTCACGGACGGCCGCACCGGTACGCACCTCGGCGCCCGAGGCCGCGGCGACGGCGGCGGGCAGCCGGCCCATGCCGCCGCGCACGCACGCGAAGACCGGTCCGGCGTCGGGCTGCTGGTAGGTGCGCTCGCGCGCAGCGGCCGCCCCGGCCAGCAGGTCGGGCGCCAGTGCGGCGACCTGCGGAGCCGCGGCCTGCAGCGACAGCCGCTCCGGACGTCCGGCGTAGACGCCGCCCAGCAGCGGTTCGACGAGCCGGTCCAGGACGTCCTGCCCGACCCGCTCGGTGACGAACTCGGCGACCGACACGTCCTCGTCGGGCGCCGGCGCGGGGTGGGACACGGGCGTCCCGGTCACGATGCCGGACGCGGCGAGGGCCTCGAGGTCGGACGGGATGCCCTGCACCGTCGGCGGGAGCGGACGGACCGACCCGCGCGTCCAGATGCCGGCCCCGACGCCGGCGGCCGGGTGGACGAGCTCGTCGTCCAGTCCGGCGGCGCGTGCGAGGGCGAGCCCCTCCGGACGCCGGGCCAGCATCGCCTCGGCGCCCACGTCGATCGTCAGGCCGCCGACGTCCTGGTGGCGCAGCTTGCCGCCCACCCGGTCGGTGGCCTCGAGGACGACGACGTCCGCGTCGGGCGCGAGCTCACGCACGCGCAGCGCGGCGGCCAGACCGGCGATGCCGCCGCCGACGACCGCGACGCGGGTCATCGCGCGTCGTACCCGTGGACGAAGTCGACGAGCCGGGTGAGCGCGTCCGGGTCGGTGTCGGGCAGCACGCCGTGGCCGAGGTTGAACACGTGCCCGGGCGCCGCCCGGCCCGCCTCGATCACTCGCGCGGCCTCGCGCTCCACGACCGCGGTCGGGGCGAACAGCGTGGTCGGGTCGAGGTTGCCCTGCACCGCCTTGCCCGGGCCGATGCGCTTCACCGCCTCGTCGAGCGGGACGCGCCAGTCGACGCCGACGACGTCGACGCCGGCCTCACCCATCGCGCCGAGCAGCTCGCCGGTGCCGACGCCGAAGTGGATACGCGGCACGTCCAGGCCGTCGAGCGCGGACAGGGCCGTCTTCGAGTGGGGCAGCACGAACTCGCGGTAGTCGGCCAGCGAGAGCGCCCCGGCCCAGGAGTCGAACAGCTGGACGGCCGACGCGCCGTTCTCGACCTGCACGCGCAGGAACTGCCCGGCGATCGCGGCCAGGCGTCCGGCCAGCGCGTGCCACAGCTCCGGCTCGGCGTACATCAGCTGCTTGGTGCGGCGGTGGTCGCGCGACGGGCCGCCCTCGATCAGGTAGGACGCCAGCGTGAACGGGGCGCCGGCGAAGCCGATGAGCGGCGTCGAGCCGAGCTCCTGGACGAGACCGCGGACCGACTCGGCGATCGGCTCGACGTCGTCGGGCTCGATGTCGCGCAGCTGGGCGAGCTGGCTGGCCTCGCGGATCGGCTCGGCGACCACCGGACCGGTGCCCGGCACGATGTCGAGGTCGACGCCGATGGCCTTGAGCGGGACGACGATGTCGCTGAAGAAGATGGCCGCGTCGACGCCGTGGCGGCGCACCGGCTGCATCGTGATCTCCACGACCAGCTCGGGGCGGAAGCACGAGTCGAGCATCGCCACGCCCTCGCGCACCGCGCGGTACTCGGGCAGCGAGCGCCCCGCCTGGCGCATGAACCACACCGGGGTGTGGGCGGGCGTGCCGCCGCGGGCGGCCTGGAGGAACGGGCTGTCGGCCAACGTCGTCGTCACCCCCCGATCCTCTCAGGTGCGCCCCACCTCGTCCCCATCGGACGGCCGGATTCGGAGTGTCGGAGCCGGTCGGCGTCGGCGGTGACGCCTACGATCGCGATGTGGGTGCCCGCGAGCCGATCGACCGAGAGCCCGCAGCGTTCGTCGCTGCGGTCGAGGCCATGCGTCACGCCTCGTTGCGCCCCGAGGTGGGCGCCGACGAGCTGCCGCCTCCCCGCCGCATCGCGCCGTACGCGTACGCGATGACCGGCGACGTCACCGTCGACGACGACGAGATCGGCACCGGACGCTTCGTCCTGCTGCACGACCCGGCCGGG
This sequence comes from Aeromicrobium sp. IC_218, assembly GCF_004336805.1. Classification (GTDB taxonomy): domain Bacteria; phylum Actinomycetota; class Actinomycetes; order Propionibacteriales; family Nocardioidaceae; genus Aeromicrobium. The sequence goes on along the minus strand of NZ_SJXM01000003.1, from coordinate 245,026 downwards.
CAGGACGCGTGGGAGGGCACCTTCCGCTGCGTCACGTTCGCCCGCGCCGAGATCGACCCCGAGATGGCGGCCGACCCGGTCCTGCCGTCGGTGGGCTGGAGCTGGCTGGTCGACGCGCTGGCCGGCTACGGCGCCGAGCACGCGGTCGCCAGCGGCTCGGTCACCGTCGTGCGGTCCGAGGGCTTCGGCGACCTGGACGACGACACCGGCTCGGCCCAGGTCGAGCTGCGCGCGTCCTGGACCCCGATCGTCCCCGACGGCCAGCACGCGGCCGCCTGGTCCGACCTCCTGTGCACCCTCGCCGGCCTGCCCCCGCTGCAGCCCGGCGTCATCCCGTTCCCGTCGCGGCGTGGCCAGCGCGGATGAGCGAGGACACCCCTACCGAGCTCCCGGCGCCCGAGGTGCCCGACACCCCGCCGGCGCCGCCACTGCGCCTGCGTGAGCCGCTGCCCGAGGTCATCGCGACGCCCGAGGCGCTCGCCGACTACGTCGCGAAGGTCGCCGCCGGCTCCGGTCCGGTCGGCCTGGACGCCGAACGGGCGTCCGGCTACCGCTACTCCCAGCGCGCCTACCTCGTGCAGGTGCGTCGCGAGGGCGCCGGCACCGCGCTGATCGACCCCATCGCGCTGCCCGACCTGTCGAGCCTGGACGAGGCGATCGGCGACGCCGAGTGGATCCTGCACGCCGCCACCCAGGACCTCGTGTGCCTGGCCGAGGTCGGCCTGCGCCCGCGGGCGTTGTTCGACACCGAGCACGCCGGGCGGCTGCTGAACCTGCCCCGCGTCGGCCTGGCCACGCTGGTCGAGTCGCTGCTCGGGTCGAGCCTGGCCAAGGAGCACTCGGCCGTCGACTGGTCCACGCGTCCGCTGCCCGAGCCGTGGCTGGAGTACGCCGCCCTCGACGTCGAGGTGCTCGTCGAGCTGCGTGACGCCATGCACGAGCGACTCGTCGCCGCCGGCAAGCGCGAGTGGGCCGCCGAGGAGTTCGAGGCGCTGCTGTCGTTCACCGGACCCGCGCCGCGCACCGACCCGTGGCGACGCACGTCCGGCATCCATCGGGCCCGCGGCCGTCGCGCCCTCGGCGTCGTCCGTGACCTGTGGCTGGCCCGCGACGAGATCGCCCGCGAGCGCGACACCACGCCCTCGCGCGTCCTCCCCGACGCCGCGATCCTCGAGATCGCCCAGACGCTCCCGACCGACGCCCAGACCATGCGCGGCCTGAAGTCTCTCCAGCGTCGTGGCCCGCGGCGGTTCCTGGCCCGCTGGCTGCAGGTGGTCGACGACGTCCTGCAGCTCGACGACGCCGACCTGCCCAGCCCGTCCCCGCGCGCCGACGGTCCACCGCCGCCGCGCACGTGGACCGAGAAGAACCCCGCGGCGGCCGAGCGGCTGGGTGCGGTGCGCGAGGTCATGACCGCGCTGGCCACCGAGCACGACCTGCCCTCCGAGAACCTGCTGACGCCCCACCTGGTGCGTGAGCTGGCCTGGAGCCCGCCCTCGCCGATCGACGCGCCCACCGTCGCCGAGACGCTGCTCGCGCACGGCGCCCGCCGCTGGCAGGTGAGCATCGTGGCCGAGCCGCTGGCCGACGCGCTGCGTTCTCCGGCAACTGCCTGATCGGTCTGGGTCCGCGGCGTACAGTCGTCGTCGATGAGCGACTTCCGCCGGCCCGCCCTGCCCGGAGCCCACCTGTTCGACGACCTCCCCGGTGAACCCGACCCCGCTGAGCGCGCGGCCGCCGGTCACCGCATCGCGTCCCTGCTCGTCCGCGGCGCCGCGAACGACGCCGACGCCGGTCTCGTGGAGCGCGTCGTCCACCTGGCCGACGAGGAGGGTCTCGGCGTCATCGCCGAGCTGTGGTCGCAGGCCTCGGCCGAGACGATCGCCGGCGCCCTGTGGCGGCTGTACGTGCTCCGCACGTGGGTCGTGCGCGACCCCGTCGGCGCCGCCCGCGAGTTCAGCGCCGGCAAGGCGTACTCCCCCGTCGACGTCGTGCTGGCCGGTGTCGTGGAGCCGCCCGGACCCGACGAGGTCATCGCGCTGGTCGACACCGTGGTGAGCGGCATCGTGCGCCCGGACCTGGACGTCGCGCTCGACCGCGCGGCCTCGTTCGCCCACGTCGTGGCCATCGGACGGGCCCAGCTGGAGTCCGGCGACGCGCACAGCGCCGCCCGTCTGCTCGACACCGCCAAGGCGCTGCACCGCGCCGCCGAGCTCGAGCGGGCCGGCGAGCTGCACTAGTGCTTGTGCGTCACGGACCGGCCGCTACGCTGGTGAGGCGTCGGGCTGTGGCAAGCCCCGGGTCCCACAAATAGCCGCTTCGAGCGGCCTTGCGCCGTGAGGCGCTTCCCAGCCCGACGCCCTACTTCCCCTCAGCGCGACGGCGCGAACGTCGTGTACGAGTGCCGCGGACGTCCGATGGCCGCGAGCTCGGCGAGGTCGTCCTGGCTCGGCACCCACTGCACCGCCTCGGCGTTCGCCACGACCTGGTCGGGCCGGGTCGCTCCCGCGATGACGCTGCCGACCGCGGGCTGGGCGGCCAGACCGCCGATCGCGACCTCCAGCAGGCTGAGTCCTCGCGCCTCGCCGAACGCGGCCAGCGCCTCGACCGTGTCCCAGTCGGCGTTCTCGTAGCGGTGCGTCTCGCTCTCCAGCCGGCTTCCCGCCGGCGGCTTCTGGCCGCGGTGGTACTTGCCGGTGAGCAGCCCGTAGGCCAGCGGGAAGTACGGCAGGATCGAGACCTGCAGCGTCTCGCAGGCCGGCACCAGCTCGACCTCGGCCGTCCGGTTGTACAGCGAGTACTCGTTCTGAGCCGTGACGAACTCCTCCAGGCCGGCCGCCTTGGCGCGGTGGTGGGCACCGACGAGCTGCCAGGCCTGCAGGTTGGACGAGCCGATGGCCCGCACCTTGCCCTCGCGGACGAGCTCGGTCATCGCCCCGAGGGTCTCCTCGATCGGCGTCTCCGGGTCGGGCGTGTGCAGCTGGTACAGGTCGATGTGGTCGACGCCCAGCCGTCGCAGGCTCGCCTCCGCCGCCCGGCGGACGTATGCGGCGGAGCCTCGGCGCCCGCCGTCGTCCCCGTTCGCGCCCTGCATGTCCATGCCGAACTTCGTGGCGATCACGGCCTCGTCGCGGCGTCCGGCGAGCACGGCGCCGAGCATCTCCTCGCTCGCGCCGAGGCCGTACGTGTCGGCGGTGTCGAAGAAGTTCACGCCCGCGTCCAGGGCTCCGAGCACGACGTCGCGGGAGCGGTCGGCGTCGATGCGGCGCCCGAAGGCGTTGCACCCCACGCCCACGACGGAGACGGACAGGTCGCTCGTGCCGAGCCGGCGCATCTGGATCGTCATGCGGTCAGCGTAGGACGCACACCGAGACGTCACCGCCCGGCCACGTGCGTCCCGTACGATCAGGGGATGCTCACCGGGACCACGAGGCGGCGCTGTGCGGCCGTGCTGTCGGTCCCGCTGCTCCTCGCGCTCGTCGTGGTCCACGCCGCGACCCGCACGCAGCCCACGTCGGCGCAGCGCACCGTCGCCGCGCAGACAGCCTCCGCCGCCGCTCCCGTCCGCCACGCGGCGACGGTCGAGCCGGCCGCGGTGAGCGCCGCTCCGGACCTGCACTGGGACCTGGCGGCCGCGCTGCCCGAGCTCTCGGGCGTCCCGCTCCCCCACGGCGTCACCGACGCCGCACCGTCGCGCCCCAGCCCGGGCGAGCCGGCCACCCCGCTGACCCGCGAGGGACGCGCGCCGCCGGCCTGAGGCCGCACCCGCTCGTCCGTCCCACGCCGCACGGCGTCACCACCGAAAGACACCCATGACATCCCGCACCAACCTGTGGCGCGCCCTCGCGGCGCTCGCGGTCATCGCCGCCTCGTTCGCGCTCGCGCTCACCACCCCGGCCAAGCTCGGCCTCGACCTCGAGGGCGGCACCCAGATCGTCCTGGAGACCCAGGACACCGACCGCGTCAAGGCCGACGCCGAGTCCACCGACCGCGCGCTGGAGGTGCTGCGCGGCCGCGTCGACGCCCTGGGCGTCTCCGAGCCCACGCTGGCTCGCTCCGGCGAGAACCGTATCGTCGTCGAGCTCCCCGGCGTCCAGGACCCGCGCGAGGCCGCCGAGGTCATCGGCCAGACCGCCCAGCTCGGCTTCCACGAGGTCGTCAGCGTCCCGACCGAGGCGGAGCCGCAGGTCCCTGAGGGCCAGAAGCTGCTGCAGGACGAGTCCGGTGCGCCGATCATCGTCGGCCCGGTCGTCCTGGACGGCAACGGCGTCAAGGACGCCAACGCGGTCACGCCCGACGGCGGCATCGGCCAGTGGCAGGTCAACGTCGAGTTCAACGGCGAGGGCGCGCCCGGCTGGAAGGAGCTCGTCGCCTCGGCCTGCGCCAACCCGTCGGCCGGCCAGCGCGTCGCGATCGTGCTGGACGACAAGGTCATCTCCTCCCCCGGCGTCGTGCCCGAGCTGTGCGCGTCCGGCGGCGGCTCCAGCACGTCCATCACCGGTGACTTCAGCCAGGAGGAGGCCGACAACCTGGCCGTCCTCATCAAGGGCGGCGCCCTCCCGGTGCCGGTCGAGGTCATCGAGCAGCGCACCGTCGGCGCCACCCTCGGCGACGCCGCGATCGACGCGTCCATCGAGGCCGGCATCATCGGCATCGCGCTGACCGGCATCTTCATCGTGCTCGTCTACCGCCTCATGGGCTTCCTGGCCTCGATCGCGCTGGGCACGTACGCGCTCATCTCCTACGGCCTGCTGGTCTGGCTCGGCTCGACCCTGACGCTGCCCGGCCTCGCCGGATTCGTGCTCGCCATCGGCCTGGCCATCGACGCCAACGTGCTCGTGTTCGAGAGAGCACGCGAGGAGTACGCCGAGCGCGGCAACATGGAACGCTCGCTGAGCACCGGCTTCAACAAGGCCTGGTCGGCGATCCTCGACTCCAACATCACCACGCTGCTCGCGGCGCTGCTGCTGTTCTTCCTGGCCTCGGGCCCGGTCAAGGGCTTCGGCGTCACGCTCTCGATCGGCACGATCGCGTCGATGTTCTCGGCGCTGGTCGTCGCCCGCGTGCTGTGCGAGTGGGCGGTGCGCCGCTCGTTCGTCCGCAACCGTCCGGGCCTCACCGGCCTGGCCAAGACCGGGCGGGTCCGCCGGTACCTGAACGAGCGTGGCCCGAACCTCATGCGCCGCGCCGGCACCTGGATCGTCCTGACGATCGTCATCGCCGTCGTCTCCATCGGCGGCCTGCTGATCCGCGGCCTCAACCTGGGTGTCGAGTTCACCGGCGGTCGCGTCCTGGAGTTCTCGCACTCCAAGGACATCTCGGTCGACGACGCGCGCGAGGCGATCTCCGACGCGGGCTTCCCGTCCGCGGTCGTCCAGGAGTCGTCCGGCGACGGCTCCGAGAACAACATCAGCGTCCGCCTGGAGAAGATCAGCAACGAGGAGGCCGTCGAGGTCCAGGACGCCCTGGCCACGGTCGGCGGGCAGGTCGAGAAGCAGCGCGACGAGCTGATCGGCCCGACGCTCGGCAAGGAGCTGCGCGACAAGGCGATCCTGGCGTTCATCATCGCCGTCGCCGCGCAGATGCTGTACCTGGCCTGGCGCTTCCGCTGGACCTACGCGGCGGCCGCCGTGCTGTCGATGTCGTCGGTCGTGCTGACCGTCATCGGCTTCTTCGCCTGGACGGGCAAGCTCGTGGACGGCGTCTTCCTGGCCGCGATCCTGTCGGTGATCGGCCTGGCGGTGAACGACACGATCGTCGTGTTCGACCGCATCCGTGAGCACACGGCCGAGAACCGCGGCCGACGGCTCAGGGACGTGGTCAACGAGGCGATCCTGCAGACGATCCCCCGCACCATCAACACCGGTCTGGGCGCCATGTTCATCCTGGCCGCCCTGGCGGTGCTCGGTGGCGATTCGCTCGGCGACTTCGCGCTCGCCCTGCTGATCGGTCTCGGGTTCGGCATCCTGTCGACGATCTTCACCGCGTCCGCCCTGGCGGTCGTGCTGGAGGAGCGCTGGCCGCACGACCCGGAGAAGGGTCCCAAGACCGTGGACCCGTACGCGCACGTCGAGAACGGCACCCGGGAGGCCGGCGCGGTCTAGCCGCTCCTCCCGCCCTGACGCCCCGTGGTCGCTCCGGCGACCGCGGGGCGTCGTCGTCCTCAGGGCCGGAGCGCTCGGACGGGCGTCCACACCTGCGCCACGAGGGCTGACAAGGCCGGAACGACGGCGTTATGTTTGCAGGACTGTCCACTGCCTTCGGGGGAAGCATGAACAGAACCGGACCCGTCACCCTGATGCTCGGAGCCCTGCTCCTGCTCGCGTCCTGCTCCGGCGAGGACGCCGACGCCGAGCCCACGCCGTCCGCGTCGGCCTCGAGCCCGTCCGCGTCCGCGACGTCCCCGACCCCGTCCGAGACCCCGCCCACCATGCCCGCCCAGGCTCAGGACCTGTCCAGCAACGAGTCGGCTGCCGCCTTCATCGATCACTACGTCGACCTGATCAACTACGCGGCGCACACTGGCGATGTAGACCCGATGGCACGCCTAAGCGACGCGTCCTGCGCTGGATGCCAGGAGTACGTCCAGACGTTCCGGAGTACGGCGGTCCCGAATCTCGACTGGAAGGTCGCTAGCTCGGACGTCTCCTCCGACGACACGGCCTATGGCGTTGTTGCGACTATCGACTCGGTCGAAGAAGGCGGCCCTGCCCAGTACCGCGTGTATTTCGAGGTGGCGCGAGAGGACCGCCGCATCACCACGATGCACAACGTGAAATGAGGGGTTGGCGTCTGTCGGTCGCTGTCGCAACTTTCCTTGGTCTTGCGAGCCCCACCGCAGCGACAGCTGATGACCGTATCCGAGCGGACCCCAGCCAGATTCAACCCGGGATCCGAATCGATGGCCACAAGTTCGAACGCGGTGGCCGATCGAATCTTCAGCGCAGTCACGGAATCGCTCGTCCAGACGCTCCTGTATCGCCGGTCGTGCGCACCACGCCGCCCGAACGGTGCTACGTCGACATGTCGAATCCCAACTACCGCTGTGCGCTGCCGAGCGACTTCGGCGACGACCCGGCGCAACCGGTGGCGGACGAGCCAGAGGCGCCACGGGTCACGCCGGGCCGGGTGCTGACCGCGGTGCGCGAGATCGGGCTGCCACGACTGCGGCTGTCCGTCCAGCCCGGCGGCGAGACGCTGGTCAACCTCGACACGATCCTGCACACCCAGGAGCCCGACTTCGCACGGAGCATCAGCCTGCTGGGCAGCAGCGTCGAGCTCGAGGCCTCCCCCACGACCTACACCTGGCACCACGGCGACGGCACCAGCCAGCGGACGACGACGCCGGGCGCCCCGTACCCGCGCAAGGACGTCGTGCACCGCTACGAACGTCCCTCGAGCCGCGTCACCCTGAGGGTCGACGCCACCTACCAGGTGCGGTTCCGCGTCGACGGCGGCCCGTGGCAGACGCTCGCCGACACGATCACCGCGACCGGTCCGGGCACCACCATCGCCGTCCGCGAGGCCCGGCCCGTGCTGACGGCTCCCTAGTCCGGCGCGGCCGGGGCGTCTCACGGACTGGATGCAAGAATGGCGGCATGCGGATCGCCAATCATGTCGTCGACCTCGTCGGGGGCACCCCGCTGGTCAAGCTCAACAACGTCGTCACTCCCGGCTCGGGCCTGGTCGCGGCCAAGATCGAGTACCTCAACCCCGGAGGCAGCTCCAAGGACCGCATCGCGGTCAGGATGGTGGACGCCGCCGAGGCGTCCGGCGCCCTGAAGCCCGGCGGCACCATCGTCGAGCCCACCTCCGGCAACACCGGCGTCGGCCTCGCGCTCGTCGCCCAGCAGCGCGGCTACCAGTGCATCTTCGTCTGCCCCGACAAGGTCGGCGAGGACAAGCGCAACGTGCTGCGCGCCTACGGCGCCGAGGTCGTCGTCTGCCCCACCGCCGTCCCGCCGGAGCACCCCGACTCGTACTACTCGGTCTCCGACCGCCTCGTCCGTGAGGTCGAGGGCGCGTGGAAGCCCGACCAGTACTCCAACCCGGCCGGCCCGCAGAGCCACTACGAGACCACCGGCCCGGAGATCTGGGCCGACACCGACGGCACCGTCACGCACTTCGTGGCGGGGGTCGGCACCGGCGGCACCATCACCGGCGTCGGTCGCTACCTCAAGGAGGTGTCCGACGGTCGCGTGAAGGTCATCGGCGCCGACCCGGTCGGATCGGTGTACTCCGGTGGCACCGGCCGCCCGTACCTGGTCGAGGGCGTCGGCGAGGACTTCTGGCCGAGCGCCTACGACCCGTCGGTCACCGACGAGATCATCGCGGTCAGCGACGCCGACTCCTTCGACATGACGCGCCGCCTCGCCCGCGAGGAGGGCCTGCTCGTCGGCGGCTCGTGCGGCATGGCCGTCGTCGCCGCCCTCGAGGTCGCCCGCCGCGACCCCGACGGGGTCGTCGTCGTGCTGCTGCCCGACGGCGGACGCGGCTACATGGCCAAGATCTTCAACGACGACTGGATGAGCTCGTACGGCTTCCTGCGCACGTCGCTGGACGGCCGCACGGACGAGCCCACGGTCGGCGACATCCTGCGCAAGAAGTCCGGCGACATGCCCGCGCTGGTGCACACGCACCCGTCCGAGACGATCCGCGACGCGATCGAGATCCTGCGCGAGTACGGCGTCTCGCAGATGCCCGTCGTCGGCGCCGAGCCGCCGGTCGTCATCGGTGAGGTCGCCGGGTCGGTCAACGAGAGCGACCTGCTCAGCGCCGTGTTCGAGGGACGCGCCTCGCTCGCCGACGCCGTCGCCGACCACATGGGGCCGCGCCTGCCGCTCATCGGCATCGGCGAGGACCTCACCGCCACCATGAAGGCGCTCAGCGAGAGCGACGCCCTCATGGTCATCGACGAGGGCCGCCCCGTCGGCGTCCTCACCCGCCACGACCTGCTGGGAGTGCACGTATGACGGATCAGAGCGACCACGGCTTCAGCACCCGCGCCGTCCACGCCGGGTGGGACCCGGACCCGGTGACCGGCGCGGTCAACACCCCGATCTACGCCTCGTCCACGTTCGCCCAGGACGGCGTCGGCGGCATGCGCTCGGGCTTCGAGTACGCCCGCACCGGCAACCCGACCCGACGCTCCCTGGAGGCGAACCTGGCGGCGCTGGAGAACGGCACGTACGGACGCGCGTTCAGCTCCGGCATGGCCGCGACCGACTGCGCGCTGCGCACGATCCTGCGCCCGGGCGACCACCTGGTCATCCCCAACGACGCGTACGGCGGAACCTTCCGGCTCATCGACAAGGTCTTCACCCAGTGGGGCATCAGCTACACGCCCGCCGCGGTCAACGACGTCGACGCCATCCGCGAGGCGATCCGGCCCGAGACGAAGCTCGTCTGGATCGAGACCCCGACCAACCCGCTGCTCAACGTCGGCGACATCGCCGCCGCGGCCGAGCTGGCGCACGGTGCCGGCGCGAAGCTGCTGGTCGACAACACGTTCGCCTCGCCCTACCTGCAGCAGCCGCTGTCGCTGGGCGCGGACGTCGTGCTGCACTCCACCACCAAGTACGTCGGCGGGCACTCCGACGTCGTCGGCGGCGTGCTGGTGACGGACGACGAGGAGCTCGACCTCGGCTTCGGCTTCCTGCAGAACGGCGCGGGCGGCGTGCCGGACCCGTTCGGCGCCTACCTCACGCTGCGCGGCGCCAAGACGCTCGCGCTGCGCATGGAGCAGCACTGCACCAGCGCCGAGGCGATCGTCGACATGCTCGTCGGCCACTCGGCCGTCGCGAAGGTCCTGTACCCGGGCCTGCCCGAGCACCCGGGCCACGACACCGCGGCCAAGCAGATGCGGCGCTTCGGCGGCATGATCTCGCTGCGGCTGGCCGGCGGCCGCCAGGCGGCGCTCGACCTGTGCGCGCGCACCGAGGTGTTCACGCTCGCCGAGAGCCTCGGCGGCGTCGAGTCGCTCATCGAGCACCCCGGAGCGATGACCCACGCGTCGACCGCCGGCTCGCTGCTCGAGGTGCCGGACGACCTGGTGCGTCTCTCGGTCGGCATCGAGGACACCGCCGACCTGCTCGCGGACCTGGAGCAGGCGCTGTCCTGACCGCCACGCAGCACCCACGCGAAGGGGCCCCGGCGAAAGCCGGGGCCCCTTGCTGTTGCTCGGTTCAGCAGGTCACTCGACGACACCGGTGATGTAGTCGGTGTTCTTGAACGTGTTGTCCGCGGCGTACTCGAAGATGCCGATGGTGGCCTTCGAGGGGCTGCCGGAGTCGTTCATGTCGACCGGGCCGGAGACACCGTCGTAGTCGATGTCCTGGCCGTCCTTGAGGAGCGCGACGCAGTCCTTGAACGTCGTGCACTTCTCACCCTCGCGGGAGACCTCGACGATCTTGCTGGCGATCGACTTGCCCGAGTCGTCCTTCGCGGCCTCGGCGGCCAGGGCCGACAGGATGGTCGCGTCGTAGGACTCCGGGCCGTACGTGAAGTCGGTCAGCTTCGGGTCGATCTCGAGCATGCGAGCCTTGAAGTCGTCCTTCAGCTGAGCGCCCGGGTAGGTCGCCTTGACGCCCTGCAGGGTGCCCTTCGGGAAGTCCTTGCTGTAGTCCGCCGTGTTGCCGTCGACGAAGTACGTGGGGACCTGCTTCGGGCCGATGCCGGCCTGCTCCAGACCCGGGATGATCTTGGTGGTCTCGTTGAAGGCGATGACGATGATGGCGTCGGCGCCCGAGTCCTTGATCTTCTGGATCTCGGAGGTGTACGAGGTGGCGTCGACGGCGTACAGCACCGTCTCGGCGACCTTGCCGCCCTGCTCCTCGATGGTCTTCTTGGTGTTCTCGGCCAGCGCCTCGCCGTACGCCTCCTGGCGGGCCAGGATCGCGACGTTCTTGGCGCCGTCCTGCAGCACCAGGTTGCCGAGCACCGCGCCCTGGAGGACGTCCGACGGGGCCGTGCGGAAGTACAGGCCCTTGTCGTCGTACTCGTCGAACGCGGTCGACGTGTTGGCCGGCGAGAACTGCACGACGCCGGCGCCGATGATCTTGTCGATGACCGACAGCGAGACGCTCGAGGACGCCGCGCCGACGATGACGTCGGACTTGGCCGCGAGCAGCTTGTCGACCGAGCCGGGGGCGATCTTCGGCGTGCCGTCGCCGGAGTCGGCCTTGGACTGCGCGACCGGCTTGCCGAGCACGCCGCCGGCCTCGTTGATGTCCTTGACCGCGAGGTCGACGCCCGCGAACTCCGGCGGGCCGAGGAAGGCGAGGTCACCGGTCGACGGCAGCAGGGTGCCGACGGTCAGCGTGCCGTCGCCCTTGGCGGCGGGAGCGGCCGAGGTCTTGTCGTCCGACGAGGACTTGTCGTCGTCGCCTCCACCGCAGGCGGCGAGCACGAGGGCGCTCGCAGCAGCGACGGCGGCGAGGCGAACAAGCTTGGTGCTGTTCTTCATCAATCCTCCGGGGATCGTCAACGGATGGTCGGCCTGGATCCCGTCAGGGTCTCGTGACCCAGGTCGCGTTGCGATGAAAATAGTCCTCGTTCGTGCCGAATGGGTTACGCACGGAGAATTGGTGGGTTTCGTAGCCAAGTTGTAATGCGTCCCCGCTCAGGACGCGCCGAGGCCCGGGCCCTTCTCGACGACCTGCTCGGCGACCTCGCGCGCGGACATGCGCAGGTCCATCGCCGTCTTCTGGATCCAGCGGAAGGCCTCGGCCTCGCTGATGCCCAGCGCCGACTGCAGCAGCGACTTGGCCCGCTCGACGGCCTTGCGCGCCGCCAGCTGCTCCTCGAGCGACCCGACCTCGTCGGAGAGCTGGCGCAGCTCGGCGAACCGGCTGCGGGCGACCTCGATGGCCGGCACGAGGTCGGACTTGGTGAACGGCTTGACCAGGTAGGCCATGGCGCCGGCCTCCCCCGCGCGCTCGACCAGCTCGCGCTGGCTGAACGCGGTCAGCATGACGACCGGGGCGATGCGGGCCTGGGCGATCTGCGAGGCGGCGGCGATGCCGTCGAGCTTGGGCATCTTGACGTCCATGACCACGAGGTCGGGACGCAGCTCGTGCGCCAGCGCCACGGCCTGCTCGCCGTCGGCCGCCTGGCCCACCACGTCGTAGCCCTCCTCCGCGAGCATCTCGGAGAGGTCGAGCCGGATGAGCGCCTCGTCCTCGGCGATGAGCACGCGCGGGGCCGGTGTCGCGTCGGTCGTCGAGTCGTCCACGTGAGAAGGTTATCCGGCGCCCGTGACGCCTCGGGCGCCCGGCCGGGTTGGCGGAATGGTAGACGCGACGGTCTCAAAAACCGTTGTCCGAGAGGGCGTACGGGTTCGAGTCCCGTACCCGGCACATCGAGCACGACGACGGCGCCGCCGCACGGATGATCCGTGCGGCGGCGCCGTCGCTTCCCTCCCGCGCGACGACCTAGGCGGTCGTCACCGGCACGACGTCCGGCGCGCCCTTGCGGGCGGCGTCGGCCGTCTCGTCGTCGGGCATACGCTGGCTCTCCAGCTCCGCCTCGACCCGGCTGCGGTAGTGCTCGACCTCGCGGCCGCGCTGCGCGTCGTCCCAGCCCAGGACGCCGCCCATGAGCTCGGCGACCTCCTCGACGACGCCCAGGCCCCGGTCGAACTCCTCGATCGAGATGCGGGTGCGTCGCGTGAGGACGTCGTCGAGGTGACGCGCCCCCTCGTGGCTGGTGGCGTAGACGACCTCGGCCCGCAGGTAGTCGCTCGCACCGGTGAGCGGCTCGCCCAGCGACGCGTCCTGCCGGACGAGCTCGAGCACCTCGTGCACGAGCGAGCCGTAGCGGTTGAGCAGGTGCTCGACGCGCACCTCGTGCAGCCCGCTGGTGCGGGCCAGCAGGTGACGCGTGTTCCACAGCGCCTCGTACCCCTCGGCGCCGAGCAGCGGGACGTCCTCGGTCACGCACTCGGGGACCTTGCGGTCCAGCTGCACCTCCAGGCCGTGGACGGCCTCGTCGATGGCGTCCTTGGCCATGACGCGGTACGTCGTGTACTTGCCGCCGGCCACGACCACGAGGCCCGGGGCCGGGTGACCGACCGCGTGCTCGCGCGACAGCTTCGACGTGGCCTCGGACTCGCCCTCGAGCAGCGGGCGCAACCCGGCGTAGACGCCCTGGACGTCCGCCCGGGTGAGCGGCGTCTCCAGCACCTCGTTGACGTGGTCGAGCAGGTAGTCGATGTCGCTCTCGCTCGCCGCCGGGTGGTCCTTGCTCAGCGACCACGCCGTGTCGGTCGTGCCGATGATCCAGTGCCGTCCCCACGGGATGACGAACAGCACGGACTTCTCGGTGCGCAGGATCATGCCGGTCTCGCTGCGCAGCCGGTCGCGCGGCACGACGAGGTGGATGCCCTTGGAGGCGCGGACGTGGAACAGGCCACGCTCCCCCGCCATCTGCTGGGTGTCGTCGGTCCAGACGCCGGTCGCGTTGACGACCTGGCGGGCCCGCACCGTGAGCTCGCGTCCCGTCTCCAGGTCGCGGACGTGCGCGCCGACGACGCGCTCGCCCTCCTTGACCAGGTCGACCACGCGGGCCCGGGTGGCGACGTGCGCGCCGTAGGCGGCCGCCGTGCGCGCCAGGAACATCGTGTGCCGGGCGTCGTCGACCTGCGCGTCGTAGTAGCGCAGCGCGCCGACGAGGGCGTCCTTCTTCAGCGACGGCACCAGCTTGCGGGCGCCGCGCCGGGTCAGGTGCTTGTGCAGCGGGACGCTCGAGCCGTAGCCCGAGGCCTTGCTCATCGCGTCGTAGAGCGCCACGCCGGAGCCGACGTAGAACCGCTCCCAGCCGCGGTGCGTCAGCGGGTACAGGAACGGCACCTTCTTGACCAGGTGCGGCGCGAGCCGCTCCAGGTTGAGGCCGCGCTCCTTGAGCGCCTCGGCGACGAGCCGGAAGTCGAGCATCTCCAGGTAGCGCAGCCCGCCGTGCATGAGCTTGCTGGAGCGGCTGGACGTGCCGGACGCGACGTCGCGCGCCTCGACGAGACCGACGGTCAGGCCGCGGGTGACGGCGTCCAGCGCCGCTCCGGCCCCGACGACGCCTCCGCCGACGACGAGCACGTCGAGCACCTCGCTCTCCATCGCGTCGAGCGCGTCCTCACGGGCCTGCGGTGACAGGGCAACCGATCGCATGGTCGAACCTCCTCAGTCCACGTCCACCCAGTCGAGGGTGCGGGTCACGGCCTTCTTCCACTGGGCATAACCCTCCTCGCGCCGGTTTTCGTCCCAGGACGGCTCCCACCGCTTGGACTCGTTCCAGTTCTCGCGCAGCTCGTCGGTGTTGGCCCAGAAGCCGACGGCGAGGCCGGCCGCGTAGGCGGCGCCGAGCGCGGTGGTCTCGGCCACCACCGGACGGCTGACCGGGACGCCGAGGACGTCGGACTGGATCTGCATGCATAGCTCGTTGGCGGTGACGCCGCCGTCGACCTTGAGCACCTCCAGCTCGACGCCGGAGTCCTTGGCCATGGCCTCGGCGACGTCGCGGCTCTGGTAGCAGATCGACTCGAGCGTGGCCCGGGCCAGGTGGGCGTTGGTGTTGTAGCGCGACAGGCCGACGATGGCGCCGCGGGCGTCCGAGCGCCAGTACGGCGCGAACAGACCGGAGAACGCCGGGACGAAGTAGACGCCGCCGTTGTCGTCGACCTGCTTGGCCAGCGACTCGGACTGCGAGGCACCGGAGATGATGCCCAGCTGGTCGCGCAGCCACTGCACGGCCGAGCCGGTCACCGCGATCGAGCCCTCCAGCGCGTACACGCACGGCTCGTCGCCGAACTTGTACGCCGGCGTGGTGAGCAGGCCCGCCTTGGAGCGGACGATCTCGGTGCCGGTGTTGAGCAGCATGAAGTTGCCGGTGCCGTAGGTGTTCTTGGCCTCGCCGGGCTCGAAGCACACCTGGCCGACGGTCGCGGCCTGCTGGTCGCCGAGGATGCCGGTGATCGGCACCTCGCCGCCGAACGGGCCGTTCTCGAGCGTGTGGCCGTAGGGCTCGGGCGACGAGGACGACTTGATCTCGGGCAGCATCTGGCGCGGGATGTCGAAGATGGCCAGCAGCTCGTCGTCCCAGTCGAGCGTCTCCAGGTCCATCAGCATCGTGCGGCTGGCGTTGGTCACGTCGGTGACGTGGACGCCGCCGCGCGGACCGCCGGTCAGGTTCCACACGACCCAGGAGTCGGTGGTGCCGAAGATCGCGTCGCCGGCCTCGGCGGCCTCGCGGACGCCGTCGACGTTCTCCAGGATCCACTTGATCTTGCCGCCGGCGAAGTACGTCGCCGGGGGCAGGCCGGCCTTGTGCCGGATGGTGTCGCCGTGGCCGTCGCGCTCCAGCGCCGAGGCGATGCGGTCGGTGCGGGTGTCCTGCCAGACGATCGCGTTGTAGTACGGACGTCCGGTCTTCCTGTTCCACACGACGGTGGTCTCGCGCTGGTTGGTGATGCCCAGCGCGGCCAGGTCGGACGAGTCCAGCTTCGCCTTGCGCAGCGCGGTCTGGATGACCGAGGTCGTGCGCTCCCAGATCTCGGTCGGGTCGTGCTCGACCCAGCCCGCCTTCGGCATCACCTGCTCGTGCTCGAGCTGGTGACGGGCGACCTCGTTGCCGCCGTGGTCGAAGATCATGAACCGGGTGCTCGTGGTGCCCTGGTCGATCGAGCCGATGTAGTCAGCCATGTCGGTGCTCCTCGTCTTCCGTGCGGATCAGGTGTTGGTGTCGCCGACGGGGGCGTCGGCCTTGGGCAGGGCGTCCTCGTCGGGCAGGAACGCCTCGATGGCGTACTTGAACAGCGCGCCGCCGATGAGACCGCCGATGACCGGGGCCACGATGGGCACCCAGAAGTAGAGCTGGTCCCCGTTCGCGGAGTAGAACGCGTCGCCGTAGCCGGTGATCCAGGACGCCAGGCGCGGGCCGAGGTCACGGGCGGGGTTGATGGCGTAGCCGGCGTTGGAGCCGAAGGCCAGGCCGATCGCGACGACGGTGAGGCCGACGGTGACCGGGCCGAGGTTGGCCAGCGGGCCGTTGTTGGCCGCGGTGGTCAGCGCGAAGATGACGAACACCAGGATCGCGGTGCCGACGATCTGGTCGAGGAAGGCCGTGGCGACCGAGACGCCCTCGGCGGGCGACGTGGAGAAGATGCCCTGCGTGGCCTTGGTGTGGTTCGGGTCGATCTTGGCGATCTGGTCGGCGTACGTCACGCGGACGATGAGCGCGGCGACGAACGCGCCGGCCAGCTGGGCCAGCGAGTAGGGGGCGACCTTGCGCCACTCGAAGCCCTTGAAGGCCGCGAGCGCGACCGTGACGGCCGGGTTCAGGTGGGCGCCGCTCAGGCGGGCGGCGACGTAGACGCCGAGCGTGACGGCCAGGCCCCACGCCCAGGCGATGGAGTTCCAGTCGCCCGCGGTGCCGTCCGCCCCGGTGCCACCACCGGTGACGACCTGCGCGACGACACCGGCGCCGAACAGGATCAGGATCATCGTGCCGAAGAACTCTGCGGACAGCTCTCCGACGAGTGGGTTGCGCTTCACACGCCCGTCCTCCCTCGAGGCCGGCTCCGTTGCCGGCGTTGCAGCGAACCTAGGAAGCCGTGTGACGCACGGCAACACGTCCCGTTCGACGATGCCGAACGGCGTCCTCTACGGTGGTCGCGTGCCGGGGAACGTGCAGGCGGTCGAGCGGGCGGTGGCGGTGCTGCGCACCCTCGCCGCGGCCGGACGTCCGCTCGACCTGGCCGAGATCGCCGCCGCGCTGGAGCTGCCGAAGACCACGGCGTTCGGCCTGGTGCGGACGCTGCGCGACGTCGGCGTCGTGGAGCAGCACGGAACCGGTGGCGCCTACGCGCTCGGCGACGCCCTCGCCCGGCTGCAGCAGACCGCGCTGGACCCCCACGACCTGCGCTCGATCGCGACCAACTGGGCCGACGCGCTCGCCGCCCGCTCGCGCCTGGAGGTGCTGGTGACCATGCCCGAGCCGGGCGGCGCCCGGGTGGTGCACCACGTGTTCCGCCCCGACGACAGCGCCCAGGAGCTGCGCACCGGCGACCTGCTGCCGCTGCACGCGACGGCCGCGGGCAAGGTGCTGCTCGCCCACGCCGTCCGCACCCCGCGCCCGACCGAGCTCGAGCGGTACTCCACCCGCACCATCACCCAGCGCCCGCGGCTGGACGCGGTCCTGCGCCGGGTCCGCGAGTCCGGCTGGGCGGGCGAGACGGGCGAGTTCCACCCGGACGAGGCCGGAGTGGCCGTCGCGCTGCGCGGCTACGGCGGGCTCGTCGTGGGCGCGGTGTCGGTGCGCGGGCCGATCGAGCGCGTGACGGGGCGCGACGGACGTCCGTCGGCCGGGCTGCTGGACCTGGTCCGCTCCACCGCGCACTCGATCTCCCGGGCGGTGGTCACGTGAGCTACGTGGCCGCCATCGACCAGGGCACGACCTCGACCCGCTGCATGCTGTTCGACCGACAGGGCCAGACCGTCTCGCTCGCCCAGCGCGAGCACCGTCAGCTGTTCCGCCGGCCCGGCTGGGCCGAGCACGACGCGCTGGAGATCTGGCGCAACGTGCAGCGCGTCGTCCCGCAGGCGCTGGCCCAGGCGGGCGCCTCCGAGCGCGACGTCGCGGCGCTCGGCATCGCCAACCAGCGCGAGACCACGGTCGTGTGGGACCCGGCGACCGGACGTCCGCTCGCCCCCGCCATCACCTGGCAGGACACCCGCACGTCCGAGCTCGTGGACGCACTGGTGGCCGCCGGCGACGCCGAACGCATCCGCCGGACGACCGGGCTGCGGCCGGCCACCTACTTCGCCGGGCCGCGCCTGCGCTGGCTGCTCGACCACGTGCCGGGGCTGCGCGAGCGCGGCGAGGCCGGCGACGCGCTGTTCGGCACGATGGAGTCCTGGCTGATCTGGAACCTCACCGGCGGGCCCGACGGTGGCATCCACGTCACGGACGCGACCAACGCCAGCCGCACCATGCTCATGGACCTGACCACCCGGCAGTGGGACGACGACATGCTCGCCCTGCTCGGCGTCCCGCGGGCGATGCTGCCGCAGATCCGCAGCAACGCCGAGCGCTACGGCGACTGCGACAGCCTGCTCCGCGGCGTCCCGATCGCCGCGGCGATCGGCGACCAGCAGGCCGCGCTGTTCGGGCAGACCTGCTTCGAGGCAGGCGACGCCAAGTGCACCTACGGCACGGGAGCCTTCCTGCTGGTGAACGCCGGCACCGAGCGACCGCCGGACACCGACGGGCTGCTGACCACGGTCGGGTACGTGCTGGGCGACGAGCCGCCGGTGCACGCGCTCGAGGGCTCCATCGCCATGGCCGGCTCCCTCGTGCAGTGGCTGCGCGACTCGCTGGAGATCATCCCCACCGCTCCGCAGATCGAGACGCTGGCCCGCACGGTCGACGACAGCGGCGGCTGCACCATCGTGCCGGCGTTCTCGGGCTTGTACGCGCCGCGCTGGTCGCAGGAGGCCCGCGGCGTCATCGTCGGGCTCACCTCCTACGTCGGCCGCGGGCACCTGGCCCGCGCCGTCCTGGAGGCCACCGCGTGGCAGACCTGGGAGGTCGTCGAGGCCGTGCGCCGCGAGGCCGGCATCGACCTGGCCGGGCTCCGCGTGGACGGCGGCATGACGTCCAACCACCTGCTCATGCAGATGGTCGCCGACGTGCTCGACGTGCCCGTGCAGCGTCCGCTCGTCTCCGAGACCGTCTGCCTGGGCGCCGCGTACGCCGCGGGGCTCACCGTCGGCTTCTGGGCCGGGCTGTCGACGCTGCGGCGCAACTGGCACCGCGCCGCGTCGTGGCAGCCGCGCATGGACCCGCGCGCCCGCCGCCGGGGCGCGCGACGCTGGAGCCACGCGGTCGAGACCGCGCTCCTGGCCGCACGTCCCGACGACCAGGACGACGAGGACGACTAGCCGAGCCGCAGGCCCGTGGTCGCCGAGAACAGGTGGATGCTCTCGGGGTCGGCCGGCGCCAGGTGCAGGTCGGACCCCTTCTGCGGCGGGCGCCGCCAGTCGGCGCGGGCCACGAGCAGCGGCGAGTCGGCGCCGAGCTGCGCGGTGCCGTACATCCACGCGTCCGCGCCGAGCTCCTCGACGATCTCGACGCGCATCGCGACACCGGAGTCGGACACCTCGAGGTTCTCCGGCCGGATGCCGACGACGACGGTCGGCCCCTCGGCCTCGGCCAGCTCGTCGCGCGGCACCGGGACGACCAGGTCGCCGAAGCGCACTCCCCCGTCCTCGATGGGCAGCTCGAGCAGGTTCATGGCCGGCGACCCGAGGAACCCGGCGACGAACACGTTGGCCGGGCGGTCGTACATGGTGCGCGGCGAGGCGCACTGCTGCAGCACGCCGTCCTTGAGCACCGCGACGCGGTCGCCGAGGGTCATGGCCTCCACCTGGTCGTGGGTGACGTAGACCGTCGTCGTGCCGAGCCGGCGCTGCAGCTGGGCGATCTGCGTACGGGTCTGCACGCGCAGCTTGGCGTCGAGGTTCGACAGCGGCTCGTCCATGAGGAAGACCTTGGGCTGGCGGACGATCGCGCGACCCATCGCGACGCGCTGGCGCTGGCCGCCGGAGAGCGCCTTGGGCTTGCGGTCGAGGAACTGCTCGATGTCGAGCATCCGCGCGGCCTCCTCGACCCGGGGGCGGATCTCGGACGCCTTCGCGCCGGCCACCTTGAGCGCGAAGCCCATGTTCTCGGCGACCGACATGTGCGGGTAGAGCGCGTAGTTCTGGAACACCATCGCCACGTCGCGGTCCTTGGGCGGACGCCGGCTCACGTCGTCGTCGCCGATGAGGATGCGACCGCCGTCCACGTCCTCCAGGCCGGCGAGCATCCGCAGGGAGGTGGACTTGCCGCACCCGGAGGGGCCGACGAGCACGAGCAGCTCACCGTCCTCCACGTACAGGTCGAGGGCGTCGACCGCGGGGCGGTCCTGCCCGGGGAACAGGCGGGTCGCCTGGTCGAACGTCACTGCAGCCATCGAAGGCTCCTTTCCACCGGCAGGAACGTGCCGGACGATCCGAGTGGTGGAGCCACCCTGACACAACGCGACGTGATCCGGAACACTTTTTGGGAGCGTTCCCACGCAGAGGACGAGAAAGGCCCGCACCCCGGTGGGTGCGGGCCTCTCGGCGCTCAGCTCTCGTAGGCCGGAGCGGCGGCGTTGACCGCGTCGCCGATGCGGTGGATCCGCAGCGCGTTGGTCGAGCCGGGGATTCCCGGAGGGGCACCGGCCACGATGACGACCTCCTCGCCGGTCTCCCCCAGGTGCCGCTCGAGCAGCGCGGTGTCGACCTGCAGCACCATGTCGTCCGTGTGCTTGACCTCGGGCATGAGGAAGGTCTGCACGCCCCACGTGAGGGCCAGCTGGTTGCGCGTGACCGGGTCGGGCGTCAGGGCCAGGACCGGCACGTGCGAGCGGTAGCGGGCCATGCGGCGCGCCGAGCCGCCGATCGTGGTGAACGCGACGACGTACTTGGCCTCGATCGACTCCGCGACCGTGGCCGCGCCGCGGCAGATGATGCCGGCGCGGGTCTTCGGCTGCCAGGTGTACGCGGCCATGCGGGGCAGGCCGTGGTCCTCGGTGGACTCCACGATGTTGGCCATCGTGCGGACGGTGTCGATCGGGTACTCGCCGACGCTCGTCTCGCCCGACAGCATGACCGCGTCGGCACCGTCGAGCACGGCGTTGGCGACGTCGGACGCCTCGGCGCGCGTGGGGCGCGGCGAGGAGATCATCGACTCCAGCATCTGCGTGGCGACGATGACCGGCTTGGCGTTGCGGCGGGCCTTCTCGACGATGAGCTTCTGCACGATCGGGACGTCCTCGAGCGGCAGCTCGACGCCCAGGTCGCCGCGGGCGACCATGAACGCGTCGAAGGCGTCCATGATCTCGTCGAGGTTCTCGACCGCCTGCGGCTTCTCGATCTTGGCGATGATCGGGCGCTTGACGCCCTCCTCCTCCATGATCGCGCGCACGTCGTCGGCGTCGCTGGCGTTGCGGACGAACGACAGGGCGACGTAGTCGACGCCGGCGCCGAGCGCCCAGCGCAGGTCCGCGACGTCCTTCTCGCTCATGGCCGGGACGCTGACGTTCACGCCGGGCAGGTTGATGCCCTTGTTGTTGCTGACCGGGCCGGCCACCTCGACCTCGGTGACGACGTCGGTGTCGGTGACCTCGCGGGCGACCAGGCGGACGCGGCCGTCGTCGACCAGGATCGGGTCGCCGGGCGAGACGTCGCCGGGCAGGCCCTTGTAGGTCGTGGAGCAGCGGCTGGCGTCGCCCTCGACGTCGTCGATGGTGATGGTGAAGGTGTCGCCGACGGCGAGCTGGTGGGGCCCGTCCGCGAAGCGGCCGAGGCGGATCTTGGGGCCCTGGAGGTCGGCGAGCACGGCGATGGCCTTGCCGGTCTCCGCGGCCACGCGGCGCACGGCGTCGAGCCGTCGCTGGTGGTCGGGCACGTCACCGTGGCTCATGTTCAGACGAGCCACGTCCATGCCGGCCTCGGCCAGCTGGAGCAGGGTCTCGTAGGTGTCGACAGCGGGCCCGAGGGTACAGACGATCTTGGCTCTACGCACGGGTCCACCCTATCCACCGCGCTCCCCCTACCGCACCCGAGCCCCGTTTCCGTGAGACGTCGCTCACGTGAACGGACGACGAAGGGGGCCCGGCACGTGGCCGGGCCCCCTCGGAGGGGCGGTTCGGACGTCGCTCAGACGACGACCGGACGCGCGTTCGGCGGGATCGGCGCCGGCAGCGCGGTGCTGCCCGTCAGGTACGCGTCGACGCCCGCGGCGGCCGAGCGGCCCTCCGCGATGGCCCACACGATGAGCGACTGGCCGCGGCCGCAGTCGCCGGCGACGAACACGCCGTCGACGCTCGACATGTACTGCTTGTCGCGCTTGACGTTGCCGCGCTCGTCCAGCTCGCAGCCGAGCTGCTCGACCAGGCCGCCGGTCTCCGGACCGGTGAAGCCCATCGCGAACAGCACCAGCTGCGCCGGGATCTCGCGCTCGGTGCCGGCCTTCTCGGTCAGCTTGCCGTCGACGAAGGCGACCTCGACGATGCGCAGCGCCCGGACCTGTCCCTCGTCGTCACCCAGGAACTCCTGGGTCGAGACCGAGTAGACCCGCTCGCCGCCCTCCTCGTGCGCCGAGGCGATGCGGAACAGCATCGGGTAGGTCGGCCAGGGCTGGTTCTCGGGACGGTCCTCGCCCGGCTGCGGCATGATCTCCAGGCTCGTGACCGAGCGCGCGCCCTGGCGGATCGCGGTGCCCAGGCAGTCGGCGCCGGTGTCGCCGCCGCCGATGATGACGACGTCCTTGCCCGTGGCCAGGATCTGGCCGTCGACGGTCTCGCCGAGCGCCACCCGGTTGGCCTGGGGCAGGTAGTCCATGGCCTGGTGGATGCCGCCGAGCTCGCGGCCCGGGGCGGGAAGGTCACGGCGCACGGTCGAGCCGATGGCCAGCACGACCGCGTCGTAGCGGTCGCGCAGCTGGGCGCCGGTGAGCGACTCCCCCACGCGGACGCCGGTGCGGAACACCGTGCCCTCGCGCTTCATCTGGTCGACGCGGCGGTCGACCTGGACCTTCTCCATCTTGAACTCGGGGATGCCGTACCGCAGCAGTCCGCCGGGCTTGTCGTCGCGCTCGTACACCGCGACGGTGTGGCCGGCACGGGTCAGCTGCTGGGCCACGGCCAGGCCGGCCGGGCCGGAGCCGATGACCGCCACCGTCTTGCCGGTGAGCCACTCGGGCGGCTCCGGCTTGACGTTGTGCCGGTCCCACGCCTTGTCGATGATCGAGACCTCGACGTTCTTGATCGTCACCGGGTCGCGGTTGATGCCCACGACGCAGGCGGTCTCGCACGGCGCGGGGCACAGCCGGCCGGTGAACTCGGGGAAGTTGTTCGTCTTGTGCAGACGATCGATCGCCTCGTCCCAGTCGTCGCGCCAGACCAGGTCGTTCCACTCCGGGATCAGGTTGCCCAGCGGGCAGCCGGAGTGGCAGAACGGGATGCCGCAGTCCATGCAGCGTCCGGCCTGCTCGGAGATGATCGGCAGCAGCGCGCGGCCGACGCCTCCGGGGTAGACCTCGTTCCAGTCCTTGACCCGCTCCTCGACCGGACGCCGCTCGGCGCCCTGGCGGGGGTACTTCATGAATCCTCGGGGATCAGCCACGAGCGGCCACCTCCATCATGCGCTCCGTCGTCTCGTCCTCGGTCAGGCCCAGCTGCTCGGCCTCGGCCTTCGCGTCCAGCACCTTGCGGTAGTTCACCGGCATCACCTCGCGGAACCGGGCGACCGAGGACGTCCAGTCCTGCAGCAGCTGCTCGGCCACGGCCGAGCCGGTCTCCTCGTGGTGCTTGCGCACCAGCTCGTGCAGCTCCTCCGCCGCAGCGGCCGGCACGTCGCGCACCTCCACCATCTCGGGGTTGACGAGCGACGCGTCGAGGTCGAGCACGTAGGCCTCGCCGCCGCTCATGCCGGCCGCGACGTTGCGGCCGGTCGGTCCCAGGATGACCACGCGGCCACCGGTCATGTACTCCAGCGCGTGGTCGCCCACGCCCTCGACCACCGCGGTGGCACCGGAGTTGCGCACGCAGAACCGCTCCCCCGCGCGTCCGCGCAGGTAGATCTCGCCCGACGTCGCACCGAAACCGATGACGTTGCCGGCGATGGTCTGCGCCTCGGCGGTGAACCGCGCCTCGCGCGGCGGGCGCACCACGATGCGTCCGCCCGACAGCCCCTTGCCGACGTAGTCGTTCGCGTCGCCCTCCAGGCGCAGCGTGACGCCGCGCGGGACGAAGGCGCCGAACGACTGGCCGGCGGTGCCGGTGAACGTCAGGTCGATCGTGTTCTCGGGCAGGCCCTCGCCCTTGTACCGCTTGGTCACCTCGTGGCCGAGCATGGTGCCGACCGTGCGGTTGACGTTGCGGATGGGCAGCTGGGCGCGCACCGGCTCGCCG
This sequence comes from Aeromicrobium sp. IC_218, assembly GCF_004336805.1. GTDB lineage: Bacteria > Actinomycetota > Actinomycetes > Propionibacteriales > Nocardioidaceae > Aeromicrobium. The sequence continues at coordinate 221,037 of NZ_SJXM01000003.1, read as the reverse complement.
CGCTCGAGCGCGTCCGCGCTCAGCTCGATGAGCTGGACGTCCAGCGCCTTGTCCAGGCCGTGGTCCTGGGTCTGGACGTTGTGGCGCGCGGCGTCCTCGGGCAGCTCGGGCACGTAGAACACCGGCGAGAGGTCCAGGCCGGACGCCTTCCAGTGGTCGACCGCCTTGCGGGTGTCGAGCAGCTCGGCGCGGCCGACCGCCTCCTCCAGGGAGCGGAAGCCGAGCTCGGCGAGCAGCTCGCGCACCTCCTGGGCGACGAACTCGAAGAAGTTCACGACGAACTCGGGCTTGCCGGTGAACTTCTCGCGCAGCTCGCGGTTCTGCGTCGCGACGCCGACCGGGCACGTGTCCAGGTGGCAGACGCGCATCATGATGCAGCCGCTGACCACCAGCGGGGCGGTGGCGAAGCCGAACTCCTCGGCGCCCAGCAGCGCGGCGATGACGACGTCGCGGCCGGTCTTGAGCTGGCCGTCGGTCTGCACGACGATGCGGTCGCGCAGGCCGTTGAGCAGCAGGGTCTGCTGGGTCTCGGCCAGGCCGAGCTCCCACGGACCGCCGGCGTGCTTGAGGCTGGTCAGCGGGGACGCGCCCGTGCCGCCGTCGTTGCCCGAGACGAGCACGACGTCCGCCTTGGCCTTGGCCACGCCCGCCGCGACCGTGCCGACGCCGACCTCGGAGACCAGCTTCACGTGGACGCGGGCCGACGGGTTGGCGTTCTTCAGGTCGTGGATGAGCTGCTTGAGGTCCTCGATCGAGTAGATGTCGTGGTGCGGCGGCGGCGAGATGAGGCCGACGCCCGGGGTGGAGTGACGCGTGCGCGCCACCCACGGGTACACCTTCGGGCCGGGCAGCTGGCCGCCCTCGCCGGGCTTGGCGCCCTGCGCCATCTTGATCTGCAGGTCGTCGGCGTTGGTCAGGTACTCGCTCGTGACGCCGAAGCGACCGGACGCCACCTGCTTGATCGCCGAGCGGCGCTCGGGGTCGTGCAGCCGCTCGGGGTCCTCGCCGCCCTCACCGGTGTTGGACTTGGCGCCCAGCCGGTTCATGGCGATCGCGAGCGTCTCGTGCGCCTCCTGGCTGATCGAGCCGTAGCTCATCGCGCCGGTGGAGAACCGCTTGACGATCGCGCTGACCGGCTCGACCTCGTCGACCGGCACCGGCGGACGCTCGCCGCGCTTGAGCTCGAACAGCCCGCGCAGCGTCATGAGCCGCTCGGACTGGTCGTCCACGCGCTGCGTGTACTGCTTGAAGACGTCGTAGCGACCGGTGCGGGTCGAGTGCTGCAGGCGGAACACCGTCTCGGGGTCGAAGAGGTGCTCCGGCCCGCCGCGGCGCCACTGGTACTCGCCGCCGGTCTCGAGCATCCGCGGGCCGGACCGGCCGCGCAGCGGGTACGCCTTCTCGTGGCGCTCCTTGACCTCGGCCGCGATGACGTCCAGGCCGACGCCGCCCAGCTTGGACGCCGTGCCGGTGAAGTAGGCGTCGACGACCTCGTGCGACAGACCGACGGCCTCGAAGATCTGCGCGCCGGTGTACGAGGCGACGGTCGAGACGCCCATCTTGCTCATGACCTTGAGGACGCCCTTGCCCAGGCCGTAGACCATGTTGCGCGCGGCCTTGCCGGGCTCGACGGACTCGACGTGGACGCCCTCGCGGGCGAGGTCCTCGGCCGTCTCCAGCGCCAGGTACGGGTTGACCGCGGTGGCGCCGTAGCCGACGAGCAGCGCGACGTGGTGCACCTCGCGCACGTCGCCGGCCTCGACGATCAGGCCGGCCTGGGTGCGCAGCTTCTCGCGGACCATGTGGTGGTGGACCGCCGAGGTCAGCAGCAGCGACGGGATCGGCGCCAGGTCGGCGTCGGAGTGACGGTCCGAGAGCACGATGATGCGGGCGCCCTCGGCGATGGCGCGCGAGACGTCCGCGCAGATCTCGTCGAGCTTGGCCTTGAGCGCCTCGCCCCCGCCGGCGACCTCGTACAAACCACGGACGACGTGGACCGAGAAGCCCGGCATGTCGCCGTCCTTATTCATGTGCCGCACCTTGGCCAGCTCGTCGTTGTCGACGACCGGGAACGGCAGCTGCAGCATGCGGCAGGACGCCGGGCTCGGGGCCAGCAGGTTGCGCTCGGGGCCGATGGTGCCGGCGAGCGACGTGACGACCTCCTCGCGGATGGCGTCCAGCGGCGGGTTCGTGACCTGCGCGAAGAGCTGGTTGAAGTAGTCGAACAGGTTCCGCGAGCGGTCCGACAGCGCGGCGATGGGCGTGTCGGTGCCCATGGCGCCGATCGGCTCGTAGCCGGTGCGGGCGATGGGGGCGATGAGCTGGCGCACCTCCTCCTCGGTGTAGCCGAAGACCTGCTGGCGGCGGGTCACCGAGGCGTGGGTGTGGACGATGTGCTCGAGCTCGGGCAGGTCCTCGAAGCGGACGAGACCGGAGTACAGCCACTCGTCGTAGGGGTGCTCGGCGGCGAGCTCGCCCTTGACCTCGTGGTCCTCGACGACGCGGTGCTCGTCCAGGTCGAGCAGGAACATCTTGCCCGGCTCCAGGCGGCCCTTGCGGACGATCGTCTCGGGGTCGAGGTCGAGCACGCCGGCCTCGGACGCCAGGACGACCAGGCCGTCCTCGGTGATCCAGAAGCGTCCCGGACGCAGGCCGTTGCGGTCGAGCACGGCGCCGATCTGGGTGCCGTCGGTGAAGCAGACGCACGCCGGGCCGTCCCAGGGCTCCATGACGCTGGAGTGGAACTCGTAGAACGCGCGACGCGACGGGTCCATCTCGGCGTCGTTCTCCCACGCCTCGGGGATCATCATCATCATCGCGTGCGGCAGCGAGCGTCCGCCCAGGTGCAGCAGCTCCAGCACCTCGTCGAAGGACGCCGAGTCCGAGCCCTCGGGGTCGCAGATCGGGTACAGGCGCTTCATGTCGCCGGGGATCAGGTCGCTCTCGAGCAGCGCCTCACGGGCGCGCATCCAGTTGCGGTTGCCTCGGGCGGTGTTGATCTCGCCGTTGTGCGCGATGAAGCGGAACGGGTGGGCCAGCGGCCAGCTCGGGAACGTGTTCGTGGAGAATCGGCTGTGCACGACGGCCAGCGCCGACTCCATGCGCTCGTCGAGCAGGTCGGGGAAGAACGCGTCGAGCTGCTCGGTCGTGAGCATGCCCTTGTAGACCAGCGTGCGGCTGGACAGCGACGGGAAGTACACGCCGAGCTCGCGCTCGCTGCGCTTGCGCAGGCAGAACGCCAGGCGGTCGAGCTCCAGGCCGGCGCGGTGCTCGCGCTCGGAACGGACGAACAGCAGCTCGAACCGCGGCATGACGCTGCGGGCCATCGAGCCGAGCAGCGACGGCTCGACCGGGACCTCGCGCCAGCCGAGGACGAGCAGGTCCTCCTCGGCGGCGATCTTCTCGACCGCGACGCGGGCGGCGTGCGCCGCGTCGGCGTCCTCGGGCAGGAAGGCCATGCCCACGGCGTACTCGCCGGCGGCGGGCAGGTCGAAGTCGGCCACGCCGCGCAGGAAGCGGTCGGGGACCTGCATGAGGATGCCGGCGCCGTCGCCGGTGTTCTCCTCGGCGCCGACGGCGCCGCGGTGGTCCAGGTTGCGCAGGGCGGTGAGGCCCTTGTGCACGATGTCGCGGCTGGGCTCACCAGTCAGGGTGGCGACGAACGCGACGCCGCAGGCGTCGTGCTCGTAGGCCGGGTCGTAGAGCCCCTGGGCGGGGTGGGTGCGCATGATGCATGACCTCCACACGTCGTCGATCTTCCAGACCTGGGACGACGTTGGCCCGAGTCAGCACGGCCACATTACACGCAGATCACGTGAGGGCCCGAACCGGCGCACCGGGCAGGGTCAGCCGACCGAGCCGCCCACCAGCACGCCGAACCCGTAGGTGAGCGCCGCGGCGACGCCGCCCAGGAACAGCTGGCGCAGGCCGCCGTACCACCACGGACGCGCGGTCAGGCGCGTGACGAGCGCGCCGCACGCGAACAGCGCCACGAGGGAGACCGCGACGGCCGGCCAGACCGAGTCGGCGCCCAGCAGGAACGGCAGCAGCGGCAGCACCGCGCCGACCGCGAACGAGCCGAACGACGAGACCGCGGCCAGCGTCGGGGAGGGCAGGTCGTCGACGTCCACGCCGAGCTCGACCTCGGCGTGGACGCGCACGGCGTTCTCGAGGTCGCGGTGGATGTCGGCGGCCGCCTCCAGGGCGACGTCCTCGTCCATGCCCTTCTCGACGAACGTCCGGGCGAGCTCGGCCTGCTCGGCCGGGCCGTTGCCGAGGATCTCGGCCCGCTCCTTCTGCACCTCGCGCAGAGCGGCCTCGGACTGGCTGGCGACGGACGTGTACTCCCCCGCCGCCATCGAGAACGCGCCGGCGGCCAGGCCGGCGAGACCGGCCAGCACGGCCGCGTCGGTGTCGGTCGTGCCGCCCGAGACACCCATGACGAGCGCGAAGTTGGAGACCAGCCCGTCCATCGCGCCGAACACGGCCGGCCGCAGCCAGCCCCCCGTGACGTCGGCGTGCTCGTGCCCGATCTCGCCCAGGGACGCCTCGTCGGTCATGCTCGCGGGGCTCCCGGCTCGGAGTCCTCCGGCACCTCCGCCGCGGAGGCGACCTCGGGGTCCGTCGCGTCGTCGGCGTCGGCCGCGACCGCGTCGTCGTCAGCGTCGTCGGCGCTGTCGGGACCGTCGACCTCGTGGCCGGGCATCATCGCGCCGGGCTCGTCGACGTGCTTGAGCGTCGCCCAGACGAAGTAGGCCAGCCCGAGCAGGAACACGACGACGGACGTCCAGACGTTGAGCCGGAACGGGCCGATCTCGTTGGCCGGGTCGATGCGCAGCTGCTCGATCCAGAAGCGTCCGGCCGTGTAGACCATCACGTACAGCGCGAAGACGCGGCCGCCGTGCAGCCGGAAGCGGTGCCCGAGCCACACGATGAGCGCGGCGCCCAGCAGGTTCCAGACCGCCTCGTACAGGAACGTGGGGTGGAAGGTCTCGAACTGCTCGTACCCGGACGGTCGGTTGTCGGGGTCGATCTCGAGCGCCCACGGCACGGTGGTGGGCTTGCCGAACAGCTCCTGGTTGAACCAGTTGCCGATGCGTCCGACCGCCTGCGCGACGAGCAGGCCCGGCGCGAGCGCGTCGGCGAACGCCCGCATGCGCACGCCGTAGCGGTGGCAGCCGTACCAGGCGCCGAGCGCACCGCCGCTGATCGCGCCCCAGATGCCCAGGCCGCCCTCCCAGATGCGGAAGACGTCGGTCCAGTCCTGCCCACCGCCGAAGTACAGCTCGTAGTCGGTGACCACGTGGTAGATCCGCGCGCCGACGATGCCCGCCGGGATCGCCCACATGGCGATGTCGCCGACGACCCCGGGGCGTCCGCCGCGGGCCTGCAGGCGACGCTCGGCGATCCAGATCGACAGCAGCGCGCCGATGATGATGCCGAACGCGTACGCCCGCAGCGGCAGGGGCCCGAGGTGCCAGACGCCGCTGTCGGGGCTGGGCAGGTAGGTGAGCATCAGTGCCTCTCCACGCCCGCGCGGAGCTCGCGGGCCAGCTCGCGGACGGCGTCGACGCCGGCCGAGGGGGTGGGTGCGTCCAGCAGACAGCGCACGAGCGCCGAGCCGACGATGACGGCGTCGGCGAACGCGGCGACCTCGTGGGCCTGCTCGCCGTTGCTGACGCCCAGGCCGACGCCGACCGGCTTGTCGGTGACGCCTCGCAGGCGCTCGACGAGGGTCGGCGCCAGGCTGCTGGTCTGCTGGCGCTGGCCGGTGACGCCCATGACGGCGGTGGCGTAGACGAAGCCGCTCGCCGCCTCGGCGGTCATGGCCAGGCGCTCGTCGGTCGACGACGGCGCGACGAGGAAGATCTGGTCGAGGCCGTGCTCGTGGGCCGCCTGCGTCCACTCCCCCGCCTCGTCGGGCGTGAGGTCGGGCGTGATGAGGCCCGAGCCGCCGGCGGCGGCGAGCCGCTCGGCGAAGGTGGCGACGCCGAGGCGCTCGACCGGGTTCCAGTAGGTCATGACGACCGTCGGCGCGCCGGTGGCGGCGCTCGCGGCGACCACGTCGAACACGTCGCCGACCTTGGTGCCGGCGGCCAGCGCGGCCTCGGCGGCCGCCTGGATGGTGGGTCCGTCCATCACCGGGTCGCTGTAGGGCAGGCCGACCTCGACCAGGTCGACGCCGCCCTCGACCATCGCCTCGACCGCCGCGACGGACGTCCGCTGGTCGGGGAAGCCGGCCGGCAGGTAGCCCACGAGCGCGGCGCGGTCCTCGGCGCGGGTGCGGGTGAACAGCTCGTCGATCGCGCTCACTCCTCCACCCCCTCCTCCAGGACGACCGGACCGTCGATGAGCCCGAAGTACTCCGCGGCGGTGTGGACGTCCTTGTCGCCGCGACCGGACAGGTTCACCAGGATGGTGGCGTCCGGGCCGAGCTCCTTCGCCACGCGCAGCGCGCCGGCCAGCGCGTGGGCGGACTCGATCGCCGGGATGATGCCCTCGGTCTTGCACAGCAGGTCGAAGGCGTGCATCGCCTCGGCGTCGGTGGCCGGGAAGTACGACGCCCGGCCGGTGTCGGCCAGGTACGAGTGCTCGGGGCCGACGCCCGGGTAGTCCAGGCCGGCCGAGATGGAGTGCGACTCCATGGTCTGGCCGTCCTCGTCCTGCAGCAGGAACGAGCGGGCGCCGTGCAGCACGCCGACGTCACCGCCGGTGATGGTGGCCGCGTGACGCCCGGTCTCGACGCCGTCGCCGCCGGCCTCGACGCCGTACAGGCGCACGTCGGCGTCGTCGACGAAGCCGGTGAACAGGCCGATCGCGTTCGAGCCGCCGCCGACGCAGGCGATGGCGGCGTCGGGCAGGCGGCCGAGCAGCTCCAGGCTCTGCCGGCGGGACTCGTCACCGATGCCGCGGGTCAGGTCGCGGACCATGGCCGGGAACGGGTGCGGACCCGCGGCGGTGCCGAACAGGTACGTGGTGCGCTCGACGGTGGCGACCCAGTCGCGCAGCGCCTCGTTGATGGCGTCCTTGAGCGTGCGGCTGCCCGTGCGGACGGGCACGACCTCGGCGCCGAGCATCTTCATGCGCGCGACGTTGAGCGCCTGGCGCTCGGTGTCGACCTCGCCCATGTAGACCGTGCACTCCATGTCCAGGTACGCGCACGCGGTGGCCGAGGCGACGCCGTGCTGACCGGCGCCGGTCTCGGCGATCGCGCGCGGCTTGCCCATGCGCTTCGCCAGCAGGGCCTGGCCCAGGACGTTGCGGATCTTGTGCGCGCCGGTGTGGTTGAGGTCCTCGCGCTTGAGCAGGATGCGCGCGCCGGCGGCCTCGGAGAAGCGGGTCGCGTCGTACAGCGGGCTCGGGACGTTGGCGTACTCGCGCAGCATCCGGTCCAGCTCGGCGGTGAAGACCGGGTCGGCCTTGGCCTCGGTCCAGGCGGTGTCGAGCTCGTCGAGGGTGGCGATGAGCGCCTCGGGCATGAAGCGTCCGCCGAAGCGGCCGAAGTGGCCGGTGGCGTCGGGTTGTGCGTAGGTCATGACGGAGTTCCTCTGCAAGGAGCGAGCGGGCGACAGCCGGCGGTCACTCGCCTGTGGGACGAGTCTCGCCGGTCGTGACAAGGGGCGGCGGGGTGGAGCGCCGGGTCACCATCGGTGCTGCAGCGCCGGGTGCTGCCCGGCCGCGACCAGGTCGGCGACGGACGCCCGCGGGTCGTCGCCCCGCACCAGGGTCTCGCCGACCAGCACGACGTTCGCGCCCGAGCGGGCGTAGGAGATGACGTCGTGCGGGCCCTTCACGCCGGACTCGGCGACCTTGACCACGTGATCGGGCAGCACCGGCGCGACCCGCGCGAAGGTGCCGGTGTCGACCTCGAGCGTCTTGAGGTTGCGGGCGTTGACGCCCACCAGGTCGGCGCCGGCGTCGACCGCCCGACGCGCCTCCTCCTCGTCGTGCACCTCGACGAGCGGCGTGAGGCCGATCGACCGGGAGCGCTCGATCAGGCTCTCCAGCGCGTTCTGCTCGAGCGCGGCGACGATGAGCAGCGCCAGGTCGGCGCCCGCGGCGCGTGCCTCCCACAGCTCGTAGGAGGTGGTGATGAAGTCCTTGCGCAGCAGCGGCACGTCGACGCGCGACCGGACGGCGCGCAGGTCGTCGAGCGAGCCGCCGAAGCGGCGCTGCTCGGTGAGCACGCTGATCGTGGCCGCGCCACCGGACTCGTAGGCCGCCGCGAGCGCGGCCGGGTCGGCGATCTCGGCGAGCGCTCCCTTGCTGGGGCTGGACCGCTTGACCTCGGCGATGACCGACACGCCGTCGGCGCGGAAGGCGGGCATGGGGTCGATCGAGGGCAGCTGGCGCGCGGCGCGCTCCTTGAGGTCCTCGAGCGTGGTCTGCGCCATGCGCTGCTCACGGTCCGCGGCGACGCCCGCAAGGATGTCGTCGAGCACGGTCATCGTGGCCTCCTCCGATGCACCGGCCGCGGCACGGGCCGGAATGCGTCCCAGCCTAGTCCGAGCGCTCGTCACGCCGGACGACAGCCCAGCATCCGGCCGCGCCGCCGGGATCGTCGTCTCGCGCGTCGCTACGCTCCGGCCATGGCCTCCGACCCGCCCGCCGCGCCTCCCCCGCCCGAGCTGGAGCCGTTCGACTCGCTCGCCGCGGCCTGGCGCGTCGTGGCGGCCGACCCGGCCCGTGTGGTCGGCGGCAGCGCGCTCGTGGTGCTCGCCGGGGTGCTGTCGGTGGCCGGCGTGCAGGCCGTCGCCGGCACGAGCCGCATCGCCTGGGCGTGCTGGGCGATCGTCCTCGTCGCGTTCTGGCAGGTGCTGGCCGCGGTACTCGTGCGAGCGGGCCTGGACGCGCTGGACGGACACGACTTCGACGTCGTCCGTGCCGCGCGGTCGCTCCCCCTGCCCGACGTGGTGCTCACCGGGCTCCTCGTGGCCACGATGACGACGGTCGGCACCCTGCTGTGCGTGCTTCCCGGTGTGGCCGTGGCGGTGCTGACCGGGTTCACGCCCTACGTCGTCCTGGTCGAGCGGCTCGGACCGGTGGACGCGGTGCGCCGCAGCGGCGAGCTCGTCGTCCAGCACCTCGGCGACGTCGTCAGCCTCATGCTGCTGACGCTCGGCATCGTGCTGGCCGGGGTGCTCGTGGCGTGCGTCGGCCTCGTGCTGGCCCTGCCGGTCGTCTACGGCGCCTGGGGCCACGCCTACCTGTGGTTCACCCGGACGCCGGACGTCCCGTCCGCCGCTCAGTAGGCTCCCCCGGTGACCGACCACGAGCCGCCCGGCGAGGGCGACCGCGACCGACCTGCCGCCGTACGGCTGGCTGCCGCCCCAGCAGTCGCCGCAGCCACCCCACGGTGCCGGCTGGACGGGAGCTGGCTGGCCCGCACCGCCCGCGCAGAACAAGAAGGCGCTGTGGTCGATGATCCTGGGCATCGTCGGCCTGGTCTGCTGCTGCTTCCTGCTCGGCGTGCCAGCGATCGTGCTCGGTGTGCTGGCGCGCCAGGAGGTCGCCGCGTCCGGCGGGCGCCAGGACGGTGGCGGCATGGCGCTCGCCGGCATCGTGCTGGGCGCGGTCGGCCTCCTGGGCACCGTCGTCTCCATGGCGATCAACGGTCTCGACCTGGTGCTGACGCTCTGAGCGATCGTCCACGGACGCGCGTCGCAGCGCGCGCCGGCCCGCGGAGTTCACTACGCTCGCGCGCATGACGACCAACGAGCCGCCTTTCAGCAACGACCCGAACCAGCCCGGTGGGCTTCCGCCCTACGGCTCCGGAGGGGACGTCCCCCCGCCGCCGCCCGGTGGGTACGGCTACGGCGACGGTGGCTACGGCGCGCCGCCGGAGCAGAACAAGAAGGCGCTGTGGTCGATGATCCTGGGCATCGTCGGGCTGCTGTGCTGCGGCATCGCCGGCATCGTCGCGATCGTGCTGTCGAACACTGCGAAGAAGGAGATCGCCGCCAGCGGCGGACGCCAGACCGGGGCCGGCATGGCCACCGCGGGTCTGGTCCTGGGCATCGTCGCCATCGTCCTGTGGATCGCCGGCATCGTGATCAACCTGGCGGTCGTCGGCAACTGACCGTCCCTCGTACGACAGGACCCCCGGCACCTCGTGGTGCCGGGGGTCCTCTCGTTCGGGGTCGATCACGGTGCCAGCCAGGCCCCGAACGGCAGGTTGCGGACGATGCCGAACGCGACGACCGCGGCGATGAGGACGGCCCCCGCGCGGCCGCTCAGGACGATCATCCGAGCGCCGTGCTCGCCCCGCCAGCGCCGTACGACCCACACCACCCACGCCACCGCGAGGACACCGACCAGCACCACGGCGAGCAGGTTGCTGGAGATCGCCCCGACCACGTCGCCGTTGGTCAGCAGGTTCGCCGCGCGCAGCCCCCCGCAACCCGGGCACGGCCGGTCGCCGAGCAGCAGGAACGGGCAGTAGCCGTACGAGCCGGAGTCGTGCGGGTCGCGCACGTGCAGCAGGACGCCCAGCGCCAGCCCGCCGACGGCGACGCCCGCCGGTCCGCGGAGGGCGGACCAACGGGCGTCACGGGTGGAGACGGTGCTCATGTCAGGCGCGCACGACGACCGAGCTGACGACCATGTCGTGCCAGGTGCGCTTGCGCGCGTCCCACAGCGGCCACAGGACGTCCAGGAAGCACGCGTTCACGAAGATCGAGTACATGATGTAGCGCAGGAACGACATGCCGACGCCGATCGGCTGGCCGTCGTTCTCGCGGACGATCTTGATGCCCAGCCACTGCTTGCCCAGGCTCTGCCCGGTGCGGCCGGGGCGCACGATCGAGTTCCAGATCGTGAAGGCGAACGCCACGACGAACGACAGGACGATGAGGATGACGCCGAGCGGGTTGCCGGCGTCGGTGATCTCCTCCGTGCCGTCGAGCCGCGTCTGCGTCTCGGCGGTCGAGAACAGGATGATCAGCCCGATCACCAGCGGCACGAGCATGACGGCGAGCGTGACCAGCGAGTCCAGGATGACGGCGCCCACGCGCGACCACCAGCCGGCGTACGGGTGCGCCGGGTAGCCGTAGCCCTGCGGCGGCGGAGCCGGCTGGTAGGGCTGCTGGCCGTAGCCCTGCGGGTACGTGCCGGGCTGCTGCGGTCCGGGCTGCTGGGGGTAGCCCCCCTGCTGCGGCGGCGGGGTCTGCCCCGGCTGCTGCGGGTCGCCGGGGTACGAGGGGTACTGCGGGCCGTCGGTCATCGGGCTCCTCGGAGTCGCGAGATCAGTGGTGGTCGGCCTCGGCGCGCTTGGCGCCCAGACCGGCCGCGGACATGACCGGACCCACGATGCCAGCCGCGATGGTCACGCCGACACCGATCCAGAAGATCACCCAGTTCGGCTCGGGGACGAGTCCGACGCCACCGATCGTCAGGCCGACCAGGGCCATGATGACGGCCGTCCAGGCGGCGGGGGTGGAGCCGTGGTGCATGGGTCTCTCCTCGAGTGGCGGTGCGTGCATGCGTGCGGCCACAGCCTACTGCGTCGGGTCGCGGCCCTCGTCGAGCGCCTTCCAGAGGTCGGCGGGCGAGGCGTCCTCGGTGGCGACCCGGTCGTCGGGGCCGTGCGCGGCCGGCGCGTCGTAGCGTCGGCCCATGGTGGGCCAGCGTCCGGCCAGCGCGGCGACGACGGCGCCGAGCAGGGCCGCGAGCACGAACGCCCCCGCGGTCACGAGCCGCCACACGGACTCGACGACGACGTCGGGGTCGTTGGTGCCGGTGTAGGCCGTGGACTCCTCGACCGCCTGCGTAAACGCGCTGCCGGTGACGTCGGCGGTCAGCACCAGCACGCAGGCGAGCACCGAGACCACGACGACGAGCACGCCGACGACGCGACGCACCCGGACGGAGGCGGCCAGCACGGCGAGGGACGCCGCGACGACCACGAGGGCCAGCGCGGCGGCCGCCGGGGCGACGTCGCGGCCGGTGACCGAGACGTCGTCGGGCAGCAGCCCGTCCGCCTCGACCGTCGCCTCGGCCCACACGCGGGTGGCGCCGAGGAAGGCCAGGCCGCCGACGGCGAGGAGGGCCAGGACGACCGGGCCGTACAGCCGGCGGGCGTTCATGCCAGGCGGTCCGCGTCGAAGCAGGTGTGGTCGCCGGTGTGGCAGGCGGCGCCGGTCTGGTCGACGACGAGCAGGAGCGTGTCGCCGTCGCAGTCGAGCCGCACCTCGCGCACCTGCTGGACGTGCCCGGAGGTCTCGCCCTTGACCCAGTACTCCTGCCGGCTGCGGCTCCAGTACGTCGCACGGCCGGACTCGAGCGTGCGGCGCAGCGCCTCGTCGTCCATCCAGGCCAGCATCAGGACGTCCTTGGTGGACGCCTCCTGGACGACGGCGGGGACGAGCCCGTTCGGGTCACGCTTGAGCCGCTCGGCGACGGCGGGGTCGAGGTCGTTCACGCGTCCATCCTCCCAGGCAGGTTCGACTGGGCGACCCAGCTGGCGTGCAGCCGCCCGTACACGCCGCCCTCGGCCAGCAGCTCGGCGTGGCTGCCGTCCTGGACGAGGCGGCCCGCGTCGAACACGAGCACGCGGTCGGCGGACTCGGCGGTGCTGAGCCGGTGCGCGATGGTGACGCTCGTGCGCCCGGACAGCAGGGTGTCGAGCGCCCGCGTGGCGCGCAGCTCGGTCTGCGGGTCGACCGCGCTCGTGGCCTCGTCGAGCACCAGGAACGCCGGGTCGGCCAGGGCGGCGCGGACGAGCGCGACGAGCTGGCGCTCGCCGGCCGACAGCGACTCGCCGCGCTGGCCGACGGGCGTGTCGAGCCCCTGCGGCAGGCCGGCGTACCAGTCGGCCAGGCCGAGGTCGGTGAACGCGGTCTCCAGCTCGGCGTCGGTGGCGCCGGATCGTCCGTACTGCAGGTTCTCGCGCAGCGTGGCGTCGAACAGGAAGCCCTCCTGCGGCACCATCACGACGTGGCGGCGCAGGTCGCTGAACGGGACGTCGCGCAGGTCGACCCCGCCGAGCAGGACGGCCCCCTCGACCGGGTCCATCAGCCGGGTGAGCAGCTTGGCGAAGGTCGTCTTGCCCGAGCCGGTCTCGCCCACGACCGCCACCCGCTGGCGCGGCGCGATCTCGACGTCGACGTCGGTGAGCACGCGCGGGCCGCCGGGGTAGGCGAAGGCCACGTCGGCGAAGCGGGCGCCGAGCGGCTCGTCGGGGATCGTCGTGCCACGCTCCCCCGGGTCGACGACGTCGGCCGGGGTGTCGAGCAGCGCGATGACCCGGCGCCACGACGCGATGGCGTTCTGCGCGTCGGTGATGACCTGGGTCGCCTGCTGCGCCGGGCCGACGAACAGGCCGACCAGGAAGGCGAAGGCGATGACGGTGCCCATGGACAGGCCGCCGGCCACGCCGAGCACCACGCCCAGCGCGATGACGCCGGCGTTGGCCAGGCCGCCCGCGACGCCGGCGGACGCGAACGTCACGGCGACGATGCTCTGAGCGCGGATGTTCGCGCGGTAGTTGCGGTCGATGCCGGCGTCGACGCGGCGCTGGGTTCGGCGCTCGATGGCGTACGAGCGGACGACCGAGGCGCCGACCACGGGCTCGGCGATGACCGCGATCATCTCGCCGACGGTGCGGCGGACGGTGTCGTAGGCCCGGCTCATGTGCTTGGCGAACAGCGTCAGCGAGAGCCACAGCGGCAGGAAGCAGACCAGCACGACGAGCGTCAGCTGCCACGAGTAGTAGGCCATGATCATCGTCGCCACGAGCATCTGCCCGACGCTGACCACGATCATCACGCCGGTGAACTGCAGGAACAGCGAGATCTGGTCGATGTCGGACGTCACGCGGGAGACGAGCACGCCGCGGCGCTCGCTGCTCTGCGTCAGCACCGACAGGTCGTGGACGTGCCGGAAGGCCCGGACGCGCAGGTCGGACAGCGCGACCTCGCTGCGCGTGAACAGCCGCACGCGCATCGCGTAGCCGGCGCCGGCCGTCAGGAGGACGACGACCAGTGTGAGCCCGGCGTAGAGGAAGATCCGGCCCTCGTCCATCTGCGAGCCGTCGCCGAGGCCGTCGTCGATGGCGGCGCGCACGACGATCGGGACGACCGAGGCGCCCACCGTGCTCAGCAGGGCCAGCAGCAGCGTGACGCCCAGGCCCTCCATGACCTGCGGCGAGAGGGCGAGGCCGCGACGCAGGACGGCCCAGCCGGTCACCTCGTGCGCCTCGGTGGCGGGAGCGGGCGCCGCGGTGCGGCGCTCGGCGGTCGTGGTGGTCACTGCGCCTCCCGGGCCTGGTCGTAGGCGTCGACGAGGTCGCGGTAGGCCGCGGACCGGACGACGAGCTCGTGGTGGGGGCCGCGGTCGGCGATGCGTCCGGCCTGCAGGAAGACGACCTCGTCGGCCAGGGCGATCGTGGCCTTGCGGTAGGCGACGACGAGCACGGTCGGCCCGGTGCCGTCGGACGTGCGCGCGGCGAGCTCGGACAGGATGCGTCGCTCGACGTCGGGGTCGAGCGCGCTGGTGGCGTCGTCCATGACGAGCAGCCGGGGTCGGCGCACGAGGGCGCGGGCCAGGGCGAGCCGCTGGCGCTGGCCGCCGGACAGCGTGGTGCCACGCTCCCCCAGCTGGGTGTCGAGGCCGTCGGGCAGCGCGCGCACGAAGTCCTCGGCCTGGACGGTGCGCAGCGCGTCCCAGACCGTGGCGTCGTCGACGTGCTCGGAGCCCAGCGTGACGTTCTCGCGCACCGAGTCGTCGAACAGGAAGGTCGACTGCGGCACGAGCGCCACCGCGGCGGCGAGGTCGTCGTGGGTCAGGGTGCGCACGTCGACGCCGTCGAGCTCGACCCGGCCCTGCTCAGGGTCGACCAGCCGCACGAGCAGCGAGGTCAACGTGCTCTTGCCGCTGCCGGTGGAGCCGACGACGGCGGTGACCGAGCCGCGTCCGACGTGCAGGTCGAGGTGCGACAGCACCGGCCGATCGGCGTCGGGGAACGTGTAGGTGACGTCGCGCAGGTCGAGCTGGACGGCGCCGGCACCCGGGAGCGTGCGGTCGCCGTACTGCATCGAGCCCGTGGCGGCCAGGACGCTGTCGACGCGGTCCCAGCTGACGACGCTGCGAGGGAGCTCGCCCAGCACCCAGCCGATCGCCCGCACGGGGAACGCGACCACGGTGAACAGGTAGGCCACCTGGACGACGTCGCCGGGCTCGGCGGCGCCGCTCGCGACCCGGCCGACGCCGAGCACGATGACGAGCAGGATGCCCAGGTTCGGCAGCGCCTCGAGCAGCGGGTCGAAGACGCTGCGGATGCGGCCGACCTCGATGTTGGCGTCGCGCAGGCGCTCGGTGGCGGCGCGGAAGCGCTCGGTCTCGTCGGCCTCGCGGCCCAGGGACTTCACGACCGTGGCGCCGTCGAACGACTCGTGGGCGACCGCGCTGACGTCGCCGCGCAGCGACTGGGCGCGGGCGGCCTTGGGCGACAGCCAGCGCTGGTAGAAGACGTTGATGCCGAACAGGGCCGGGAACACGACGAGGCCGACGAGGGTGAGGACGACGTCCGCCTCGACCATGGCGACGATCGCGGTGAGCAGCATCGCGACGACGCCCAGCGCCATCGGCAGCGGCATGAAGACTGCCCACGTGGCCTCGACGTCGGCGTTGGCGTTGCTCAGCAGCTGGCCCGTGGGGTGGCGGTGGTGCCACGACATCGGCAGCGAGAGGTACTGGCGGGTGACGCGGCGCCGGTAGTCGGCGATGAGCCGGTAGTAGACCAGGCCGCCGACGAGCCGGCGGCCGACGATGCCCAGCGCACGCAGCACCGCGACGCCGATGAACAGGAACACCGACGTCCACAGGGCACCCTCGGCGACGTCGCCGCGCTCGAAGGAGGGGCGGATCACGTGGTCGGTCGCCCAGCCGAGCACCCACGCGTCCGCGACCGTCATGGCGCCGTACAGCAGGCTGCCGACGACCGAGACGGTGAACCACCACTTCTCGGCGACGATGCCGCGGCCCAGCAGGCCGAAGCCCCGCCGCATGATGCGGTCGTCGGTGCCCGTCAGGTCGTCGGGCGCCGCGGTGTCAACGGACATGGATTCCTTCGCGGCGCAGGCTGTCCTTCACCTGTCCGATGGTCAGCTCGCCGAAGTGGAACACGCTGGCGGCAAGCACGGCGTCGGCCCCGGCGTGCACGGCGGGGGCGAAGTGCTCCAGCCGTCCGGCACCGCCGCTCGCGACGAGCGGCACTCTCGTAACGCTGCGGACCGCCCGGATCATTTCCAGGTCGAAGCCCTGCTTCGTGCCGTCGGCGTCCATGGAGTTCAGCAGCACCTCGCCGACGCCGAGCTCGCCGGCCCGCTTTACCCACTCCACGGCGTCCAGGCCGGCCGAGCGGCGACCACCGTGGGTGGTGACCTCGTAGCCGCTGGGCTGCTCGTCGCTGCGCCGCGCGTCGACGCTGAGCACCAGCACCTGGTTGCCGAACCGGCCGGTGATCTCGGCGATGACCTCCGGACGAGCGATGGCGCCGGTGTTGATGCCGACCTTGTCGGCGCCGGCCCGCAGCAGGCGGTTGACGTCGTCGACCTCGCGCACGCCGCCGCCGACCGTCAGCGGGATGAACACCTGCTCGGCGGTGCTGCCGACGACCTCGAAGGTCGTGGACCGGTCGTCGGAGGACGCGGTGATGTCGAGGAAGGTCAGCTCGTCGGCGCCCTCGGCGTCGTAGACCTTGGCCATCTCGACCGGGTCACCGGCGTCCACCAGGTCGACGAAGTTGACGCCCTTCACGACGCGGCCGGCGTCGACGTCGAGGCAGGGGATCACACGGACGGCGAGAGACACCCGAGCAATCTACCGCTGGCCACCGACGGTCCCCGCGCCGCTAGGGTCTGGCCGTGCCGATGACCCAGCGCTGCGACGAGTGCCGTGAGCTGTTCGACCCCGAGACCGAGGGCGCGTTGCTTCTGACGGTCCGCCGCGGGGTGGACGCCGACGAGTGGGACGACTCGTGGATCGTCTCGGGGAACCGTCTCGACCTGCGCTTCTGCTCGCAGGCCCACGCGGCCGAGCACCTCGCGACGCGCGAGCTCCCTCATCCCGCTCCGGAGGACGAGGACGAGGCGTGGGCGCTCTCGGACTACGTCGGCCTGATCGTCATGCTCACGTTGCTCGGCTGCGCCGGGTACGGCCTGTACGCCCTCGTGCGGACCGCCTGGGACTTGCTGCTCTAGGGCGCCGCGGCCTCGGACGCGGACGACCCCTCCGGCCGCGGGGCCGGAGGGGTCGTCGGACGGGTTCGGCCGGGCTCAGGCCTCGGCGACGGCGGCGAGCGCCTCGGGCAGCGTGAACGCGCCGGCGTAGAGCGCCTTGCCGACGATGGCGCCCTCGACGCCGGTGCCGGTGAGCGAGGCGATGGCGCGCAGGTCGTCCAGGCTCGAGACGCCGCCGGAGGCGACCACGGGCTTGTCGGTGACCTCGCAGACCTGGCGCAGCAGGTCCAGGTTCGGGCCCTGCAGGGTGCCGTCCTTGGTGACGTCGGTGACCACGTAGCGGGAGACGCCGTCGCGCTCGAGCCGCTCGAGCACCTCGAACAGGTCGCCACCGTCCTGCGTCCAGCCGCGCGCGGCCAGGGTGCGTCCGCGGACGTCCAGGCCGACGGCGATCTGGTCGCCGAAGCGGGCCACGGCGCTGGCGCACCACGCGGGGTTCTCGAGCGCGGCGGTGCCGAGGTTGACGCGGCGGCAGCCGGTCGCGAGGGCGGCCTCGAGCGAGGCGTCGTCGCGGATGCCGCCGGAGAGCTCGACCTTGACGTCCAGGCGGCCGACGACCTCGGCGAGCAGCTCGCGGTTGGAGCCCTTGCCGAACGCGGCGTCGAGGTCGACCAGGTGGATCCACTCCGCGCCGTCGCTCTGCCACTGCAGGGCGGCGTCGAGGGGCGAACCGTACGTCGTCTCGCTGCCGAGCTCGCCCTGGACCAGGCGCACGGCCTGTCCGTCGGCGACGTCGACAGCGGGGAGGAGCTCGAGAGTCACCGGGGAATCGTACCGACCACCGCTCCCCCGCCCCGCCGCGGTGCGCGCCGTGGACGTGTCGGCGGTGACCTGGCGTCCACGCGGCCTCGGTGGCGGTGACCTGGCGTCCACACGATGCGCCTCGGTGGACGCTGGCTCACCGGCGACAGGCTCGGTGGCCGCTGACTCACCGCCACGCGAGTGGGTGACGATGTCGGCGGACGCGCCTACCGTGGCGGCATGGCCACCTTCGTGCTCGTCCGCGGGTTCTGGCTCGACGCGTCGTCCTGGCGCCACCTCGTGCCGCTGCTCGAGCAGCGCGGCCACCGGGTGCTGCTGGCCGGCCTGCCCGGCACCGGTCCCGACGACGACCGCACCGGGGTCCGGCTGGCCGACCACGTCGAGGCGGTGCTCGACGCCGTGCGCGCGGCCGACGAGCCGGTCGTGCTCGCCGGCAGCAGCTTCGCCGGACGTCTGGTGCAGGTCGTCACCGAGGAGCACCCCGAGCTCGTGCGGCTGACCGTCTACGTCGACTCGTCGCCGATGCCGCTCGACCCGTCGGGCAGCCCGGATCCGTCCGGCGACGAGGTGCCGTTCTCGTGGGACGAGCTGAGCGAGCCCGAGCAGCGCGACCTGTCCCCCGAGCTCCGCGCCGAGATCGAGCAGGCGGCGGTGCCGTTCCCCGCCCAGGTGGCGCGGGACGGGTGGGACCTCTCGGCCGGACGCCGGTTCGCGGTGCCCGCGCTGGTGGTCGCGTCCGGGTTCGACGAGGCCCAGCTCGACGAGTGGCGGCGCGACTACCCGGGTGTGGCCGCCGAGCTCGACGCCTACGACGAGCTCGAGGTCGCCTGGCTGCCGACCAGCCACTGGCCGCACCTCACCCGGCCCGACGACCTGGTCGAGATCCTGCTCGACGCGGCCGCCGAGACCGCCTGACTAGAGCGTTCCGACCCAGTTGCGCAGCAGCTGCGCGCCGGCGTCGCCGGACTTCTCCGGGTGGAACTGCGTCGCCCACAGCGGGCCGTTCTCGACCGCCGACACGAAGCGCTCCGGGCCGTACGACGTCCAGGTGACGACCGGCTGCGGGAACGCGGGCGGCGGTTCGAGCAGCCACTCGCGCACGCCGTAGGAGTGCACGAAGTAGAACGACGCGTCCTCCAGACCCTCGAACATCCGCGACCCGGCGCCGGGCTCGACGGTGTTCCAGCCCATGTGCGGCACCACGGGGGCCTGCAGCTCCTCGACGGTGCCCGGCCACTCGCCGCAGCCGTCGGCCTGCACGCCGTGCTCGATGCCCTGGGCGAACAGGATCTGCATGCCCACGCAGATGCCCATGACCGGACGGTTCGCGATGAGCCGCTTCTCGATGAGCCGCTCGCCGTCGACCTCGCGCAGGCCCTGCATGCAGGCGGCGAAGGCGCCGACGCCGGGCACCAGCAGGCCGTCGGCCTCGAGCGCGACGTCCTGGTCCGTCGTCAGCACGACCTCGGCCCCGGCGCGCTCGACGGCGCGCAGGGCCGAGCGCAGGTTGCCCGAGCCGTAGTCGAGGACGGCGACCTTCGCCGTCACAGTGCTCCCTTGGTGCTGGGCACGCCGGTCTCGCGCGGGTCGAGGGCCACCGCCTCGCGCAGCGCGCGGGCGAGGGCCTTGAACTGGCACTCGGCGATGTGGTGCGGGTCGCGGCCGGCGAGGAGGGTCATGTGCATCGTCAACCCCGCGTGGTGCGCGATCGATTCCAGGACGTGCGACGTGAGAGAGCCCACGTACTGGCCGCCGATGATCGCGGTGATCTGCCGCTCCGGCTCGCCGGCGTGCACGAAGTACGGGCGTCCCGACACGTCCACGACGCACGTGGCGATGGCCTCGTCGAGCGGGATCGTCGCGTTGCCGTAGCGCCGGATGCCCGCCTTGTCGCCGAGCGCCTCGCGCAGCGCCTCGCCGATGCAGATCGCGGTGTCCTCGACGGTGTGGTGCGCGTCGATGTGCAGGTCGCCCACGCTGCGGACCGTGAGGTCGATCAGCGAGTGGCGGCCCAGGGCCGTGAGCATGTGGTCGTAGAACCCCACGCCGGTGTCGACGTCCGTGCGGCCCGTGCCGTCGAGGTCGATCTCGACGACGACGTGGGACTCGGACGTCTTTCGCTCGATGCGAGCCGTACGGGTCATCTCGAAGCCACCTCCGTCAGTGCCTGCTTGAACGCTTCCATCTCGGCAGGCGTGCCGATCGACACGCGCAGCCATCCGTCGGGTCCAGTCTCCCGGATGAGCACACCGCGGTCCAAGACGGCCTGCCAGACGGCGTGCCGGTCGTCGAACCGGCCGAACAGCACGAAGTTGGCGTCCGACGCCGCCACCTCGAAGCCCTGCTCGGTGAGCCAGGCCCCGGTCTCGTCGCGCGTGCGGCGCAGCTGGTCGACCTGGCCGAGCAGCTCCTCACGGTGACGCAGCGCCGCGACCGCCGTGGCCTGCGAGACCGCCGACAGGTGGTACGGCAGGCGCACGATGCGCAGCGCGTCGATGATCGCGGGGTCGGCGGCCACGTAGCCGAGCCGGCCGCCGGCCAGGGCGAACGCCTTGCTCATCGTGCGCGTCACCAGCAGCCGCGGGAACTCGGCGAGCAGCTCCAGCGCGCTGGGCACCCCGTCGCGGCGGAACTCGGCGTAGGCCTCGTCCACCACCACGACGCCGGGCGCCGCCTCCAGGACGGCGCGCGTGTGCGCCGGGTCGAGCGCGGTGCCGGTCGGGTTGTTCGGGCTGGTCAGCACCACGACGTCCGGCTGCTCGGCCTCGATGAGCGCCAGCGCGGCGTCGACGTCGATGCCGAAGTCGTCACGCCGGCGTCCAGCCACCCAGCGGGTGTGGGTGTTGCGGGCGTACTCGGGGTACATCGAGTACGTCGGCGCGAACGACAGCGCCGTGCGGCCGGGGCCGCCGAACGCCTGCAGCACCTGCTGCATGACCTCGTTCGAGCCGTTGGCCGCCCACACGTGCGCGGACGTCAGGCCGTGGCCGAGGTAGTCGGCCAGTCCCTCGCGCAGGGCCGTGGCCTCGCGGTCGGGGTAGCGGTTCAGGCCGAGGGCGACCTCGCGCACGGCGGCGGCGATGTCGTCCGCGGCCGCGTCGCTCGGGCCGTACGGGTTCTCGTTGGTGTTCAGCTGCACCGGGACGTCGAGCTGCGGGGCGCCGTACGGCTCCTCGTCACGCAGCTCGTCGCGCAGCGGCACCCAGTCCGGGACGCTCATCGCGCGGTCACCGCGCCGTACGGACACTGACGGCGGCACCGTGACCGGGCAGGTCCTCGGCCTCGGCGAGCGTCACGACGTGGTGGCCGACCTCGCGCAGCGCGGCCTCGGTGTACGTGACGACCTGGACGTTCTTGCAGAACGCCCGCACCGACAGGCCCGAGGAGTGGCACGCGCAGCCGGCCGTGGGCAGCACGTGGTTCGAGCCGGCCGCGTAGTCACCGAGCGAGACCGGTGCGAACGGGCCGACGAAGACGGCCCCGGCGTTGACGACGCGCGCGGCGTCCGCAGCGGCGTCGCGGGTCTGCACCTCGAGGTGCTCGGCGGCGTAGGCGTTGGCCACCTCGACGCCCTGGTCGGTGTCGCGCACGAGCACGACGCCGGACTGGCGGCCGGTCAGCGCGGTGGTGACGCGCTCGGCGTGCTTGGTCGCGGCGACCTGGGTCTCGAGCTCGGCCTCGACGGCGGCGGCCAGCGCCTCGCTGTCGGTGATGAGCACCGAGGCGGCCATGGGGTCGTGCTCGGCCTGGCTGATCAGGTCGGCGGCGACGAAGGCCGCGTCCGCGGTGTCGTCGGCGACGATCGCGATCTCGGTCGGGCCGGCCTCGGAGTCGATGGCCACCTGGCCGCGGACGAAACGCTTGGCCGCGGCGACGTAGATGTTGCCCGGCCCGGTCACCAGGTTCACCGGCGCGCACGACTCGGTGCCGTAGGCCAGCATCGCGATCGCCTGGGCGCCGCCGGCGGCGTAGACCTCGTCGACGCCGAGCAACGCGCACGCGGCCAGGATCGCCGGGTGTGGCGCTCCGCCGAACTCGGCCTGGGGCGGCGTGGCGATGGCGATGGACGGGACGCCGGCCACCTGCGCGGGCACCGTGTTCATGACGACGGTGCTGATCAGCGGCGCGAGGCCGCCGGGCACGTACAGGCCGACCCGCTGCATCGGGACGATGCGGCGCTCGACCACCGCGCCGGGCGCGACCGTCGTCGTGACGCTCTGCTCGAGCTCGGCCTCGCACGTGGCGCGCAGGCGCGTGATCGACTGCTCGAGCGCGGCGCGCACGTCGGGGTCGAGCGTGCGCAGCGCCTCAATCAGCTGCTCGGCCGGGACCCGCAGCGCCGCCGGGCGGACGCCGTCGAAGCGCTCCCCCAGCGCCAGCACGGCCTCGTCGCCCTCGGCGCGCACCTGCTCGCAGATGCCCGCGACGGCCTGCAGCGCATGGTCGATTTCCACCTCGCCGCGCGGGACGGCGGCGGCGTACTCGCGGGGGTCGTCGACGGGACGCAGGTCGATCTGTCGCAGGAAGGGCACCGGTCGATCCTACCGGGGCCGCCGCGGGCCCTCGTCCCTCGCTCGACGCGATGGACGCCGGCCCGCGGCGCGGGCTCAGCGGCGGATCTTGCCCGTGACGCGGATCGTCACCGTGCGGGTCACGTGGTCCTTCGCCCGGCCGGTGATCCGCACCGAGATCCGCCGGCCGCGGTCCTTGGCCACGAGCCGGTAGGTCGACCGGGTCGCCCCCTTGATCACGCGGCCGTTGCGCAGCCACTGGTAGGTCGACCGGGTGCTGCGTGGCGTCCACCGCACGGACGCCCGCAGGCGGGAGCCGACCTTCGCCGTGCCCTTCACCGCCGGGCTCTTCGCCACCAGGACGCCCTGGACCCGGCCCGTGGCACCGGACACGACCGTGCGGGTGACGTAGCCGGCCTTGGTGCCCGTGACGCGCACGCGCAGCTGGGCACCGACGTCACGGGTCGTGGGCGCGTACGTGCGCTGGCGCGCGCCGGCGATCGGGGTGCTGCCCCGCAGCCACTGGTAGGACAGCGCCACCGGCCCAGGGCCCCACGCCCGCGGCGTCGCCGTCAGCCGGGAGCCGACGCGCGGCGTCCCCTGCACCGCAGTGGTTCCGGCCGACAGACGTCCACCCGGGCAGGCGTAGACCGTGGCCTGACGGACGTACCAGCCCTGCTCGAAGCCGCTGTCGTCCACGCTCAGCGCCAGGGCGAGGTCGACGGTGCCGGACCCGCTCGGACGCAGGCCGGTGAGGTCGAGCCGGCTGGACGTCCAGCCGCGGCTGGAACCGGCGAAGCCGACCACGTCACTGCCGGCCAGCACGCCGCCCGGACCGTTGACCCAGCGCGACGCGGCCAGGGTGTCAGGGCTGGACGTGTCGACGATCCCGCCGTCGTAGTGGGCGCCGGTGTCGGCGTCGGTCTCGAAGGCGTACCAGTGCTCCAGGAACAGGTACGTGCGCTTCTGCGGGTCCAGCCGGACGCCCCGCGTGATGAGCGGCACGGTTCCCTGGCCGATCGCCGCGTAGTCGTCGGCGTACCAGGCCGTCTCCCCCGGCGCCGGCACGGCGAACGACGGGTCCCGGGGAACCTGCTGCCACACGTCCGGTGCCGGGCTCGCGAAGTCCTTCAGCGTGCGGACGACCGACGGCCGGGCGCCGTCGGGGCAGGTCATCGACGCGGACGGGTCCTTGCCCAGCGCGGCCGGCCGCTTCGCGAGCTGCGTCGCAGCGACGGCCTTCTGCACCTGTGAGCAGTCGCCGGTGGTGAAGCCGTGGGTGCCGACCAGTCGCTGGCACGCCGAGACGAGCGTGCGGCCGAGCGCGGCGTAGTCGCTGGCGCTGCCGAGCGAGCGGATGGTGTCGAGGTAGAGCAGCAGGGTCTTGGCCCGCGTCGGGTCGCCCGCGTCGATGCCGGTGATCGTCTGGCCGCCGAAGCTGCCGCCCTGCGAGACGAGGTAGGCGGTCTTGTTGCCCACGCCGCTGTTGACGTGGACGCCCTCGGCGTCGTCCGGCGTCGTGTGCCAGCTCGGGCTCGCGGTCGAATCGGGGTCGCCCGTCACCGACGGGTCGCTCATGCTGCGGATCGCGCCGCCGGGCAGGTCCTCGCCCAGGTGCCAGTCCGTGTCGTCGTCGGTGCCCTGGCGCTGGTCGAGCAGCTCGCCGACGACGTCGGCCATCGACTCGTTGATCGCGCCGGGCTGGCCGAAGTAGAACAGGTTGGACGTGTGCTGCACGAAGCCGTGCGTCATCTCGTGGCCCACCACGTCGTCGGCGGCCGCGTAGTCCTGGCCGTAGAGCATCTGGCTGCCGTTCCAGGCGGCGTTGACCCACGGGCAGGGCTCCTGCTGCTCCGCCGGGAGCGTGGGGTCCTCGGGCTCGCAGAACCGCACGGTCGACGCCAGGCGCGACCCGCCCTCCACCGTCGACAGCATCGCGGCCAGGTCGACGCCGGCCGACTCGTAGAGCGCGGCGACCTCGCCCGCGTGCTCGTAGGCCTGGTCGACGTCGGTCCGGCCGGTCGCCGGCTGCCCCTCCTGGCGGGCGAAGCCGGACGTGCAGGACGCGGCGGCGCCCCGGACGTTGGCCGCGTCGCAGACCACCCGGTCGAGGTGCTGGACGAGGTCCACGACACGGACGACACCGCCGGTGCGGTCGTCGACGTAGACGTGGCGGCGGACGTCGAGCCCGTTGCCGACCTCGACCTCCCACGCGGTGGCCGCACCGGCCGGCAGCTCGAACAGGGTCGGGTCGAGCACCACGCGACGGGCCGAGACCACCCGGACGCCGTCAGTGTGCTTGCGCACGACGGCGAGGGCGCGGGCCTCGGCGTCCGCGCGACCGACCTTCGGGCCGGTGACGTCGGGCACGTCCACGACGCTGGCCTGGACGCTCGCCAGCGACCGGTCACCCTCGAGCACCATGACGACCTCGCCGCCCAGCACCGGCAGGCCCTCGGCCTGCTGCTGGGAGCGGACGACGTCCCCGCCGGACGCCAGCGGCGTCGTGGCCACGACCTCGAAGTCGGTGGCGTCCTCGACCCCGAGGTCGGCACCGTAGCGGTCCAGGTGGGCGCGGGCCGCAGAGCGCGGCGAGGTGCTCGACCGGACCCGCGGGTTGTCGAGGCTGTCGCCGGCCCGGGTCGAGGCGAAGACCCGGCCGCCACGGTCGCGCTGGACCTCCACCGGCCCGTCCGCGTCGCTGGTGAGCGGGTCGGACGCCTGCGCGGTGCTCGGCACGAGGGCCAGGCTCGAGGCGGCCAGGACCAGGGCGACGGCGCGGGCCAGGGCGGAGGACGGCATGGGATTCCCTTCGGAGTCGAGCGACACGACCTTAGTCGGGCCTGGCGCGGTCGGTCTCCGGATCGACCGGATCGGACGTCGCTAGGGTGACGCCCATGGCTTCGGGCACCCCCGCGACCGCGCTGCTGACGCGCCTGGGCATCGACTTCACCGAGCGTCCCTACGACCACGACCCGCGCGCCGAGTCGTACGGCCTGGAGGCCGCCGAGGCGCTCGGCGTCGATCCCGACCGGGTGTTCAAGACACTCATGGTCGACGTCGACGGCGAGCTGTGCGTGGGCGTGGTGCCGGTGTCCGGCTCGCTGGACCTCAAGGCGATGGCCGCCGCGCTCGGCGGCAAGAAGGCGCAGATGGCCGACAAGGCCGCCGCCCAGCGCGCCACCGGCTACGTCCTGGGTGGCATCTCCCCCGTCGGCCAGAAGAAGGCGCACCGCACCGTGCTGGACGAGACGGCCGAGCTGCACGACACCGTGCTCGTCTCGGGCGGACGCCGCGGGCTCGACATCGAGCTGTCGCCGGCGGACCTGCAGCGCGTGACCGACGCGGTGCTGGCCGACGTCGCCCGCTGACTAGCGCGGGACGGGCACCTCGGGCGCGGTCTCGGGCTCGCGGTCGCCGACGGCGGTCGCGGCCAGCAGCCCGACCAGGCCGGCGGCCGCCCACACCACGGTGGGCACGACGTTGCCGATGCCCAGCTGCTGCGGCACGGTGTCGCCGGCGGCCAGGCCGGTGAGGGTCGCCGCGTCGGGCGGGCCCAGTACGCGCCCGACCGCGTACGCGACCGCGGCGGCGACCAGGCTGGCGATGATCGTCACAGCCACGCCGCGCGGCCCCGGCACACGACGTGCGACCAGGACGCCGAGCGGCGCGCACAGCACCACGCCGACGCCGAGGTAGAGCACGACGACGTCGATCGCCGCGGTGGCGGCGCTCTCGGTCAGGACGATGCCCTGGTCACGCACCTCGAGCCGCGCCGGGTCGGCCAGGCCCGCCCAGACCGCGCCGCCGAGGGCACCGAGCAGCACGGCGAGGACCAGCAGGCTCGCGACGGGACGGCGCCTCATGACAGGCAGCTCGGGCCGAGGAGCTCCTTGAGGTCCGCGATCAGCGACGACGACGGCGTCACCCGCAGGCCCCGATCGAGCCGCATGAGCTTGGTGCCCTGCGCGCTCTGCAGGCGCAGGTGGACCTCGGCGGTGCCCGGGTAGGAGCCCAGCACGTGCTTGAACTGGGCGATCGTGTCCTGGGTGCAGCGGGCGACCGGCAGCGTGACGACGATCGGACCCTCCGAGCCGCTCGTGCTGAGCGTCGGCTGGGTCACCTCCATCGCGCTGACCTCCAGGCCCTCGTCCTTGCGCTTGACCCGGCCCTTGACCACGACGATCGCGTCCTGCACGAGCGACTGGCCGGCCAGCGTGTACGCCGAGGGGTAGACGAGCACGTCGATCGCACCTTCGAGGTCCTCCAGGGTGACGATCGCCCAGGTGTCGCCCTTCTTGGTCATGCGCTTGGACACCGCGCTCACCAGGCCGCACAGCCGCACGGTGGAGCCGTCCGGGCGGTCGGCGTCGGCGTTCAGCTCACCGATCGTGCAGTCGCTGCTGGCGCGCAGCACGTGCTCGAGGCCGAGCAGCGGGTGGTCGGACACGTACAGGCCGAGCATGTCGCGCTCGTAGGCCAGCAGCTGGGTCTTGTCCCACTCGGGGATCGTCGGGACGGTGATCGTGACGCCAGCGAGCTCGTCGTCGGTGCCGCCGAACAGCGAGTCCTGGACGTCCGAGCCCTTCTTGAGCACGCCGTACTGGTCGACGGCGTCCTCGGCGATGGTGACGAGCGCGCGGCGCTGGTGCCCCATGGAGTCGAACCCGCCCGCCTTGATCAGCGAGTCGACCACGCGCTTGTTGCAGACGCGGTCGGGCACCTTCTGCAGGAAGTCGGTGAACGACGTGAACGCGCCCTTGTCCTCGCGGGTCGCGACGATCTCGGCCACGACGTTCTCGCCGACGTTGCGGATGGCGGCGAGGCCAAAGCGGATGTCGGTGCCGACGGAGGCGAAGTTGGCGACCGAGTCGTTGACGTCCGGCGGCAGGACCTTGATGCCCATGCGGCGGCACTCGTTGAGGTAGACCGCCGACTTGTCCTTGTCGCCGCGGACGCTGGTGAGCAGCGCGGCCATGTACTCGGCCGGGTAGTTGGCCTTGAGGTAGGCCGTCCAGTACGAGACGACGCCGTAGGCGGCCGAGTGCGCCTTGTTGAAGGCGTAGTCGGAGAAGGGCAGCAGGATCTCCCACAGCGTGGTGATCGCCTTCTGCGAGTAGCCGCGCTCGAGCATGCCGGCCTGGAAGCCGGCGTACTGCTTGTCGAGCTCGGACTTCTTCTTCTTGCCCATGGCGCGGCGCAGGTTGTCGGCCTGTCCGAGCGAGAACCCGGCCAGCACCTGGGCGATCGCCATGACCTGCTCCTGGTAGACGATCAGGCCGTACGTCTCGCCGAGGACGTCCTTGAGCGGCTCCTCCAGCTCGGGGTGGATCGGGTCGATGTTCTCGCGCCCGTTCTTGCGCCGGGCGTACTTGTTGTGCGAGTCCGCGCCCATGGGGCCCGGCCGGTAGAGGGCGCCGACGGCGGAGATGTCGGCGAACTTGTCCGGCTTCATGCTGCGCAGCAGGGCGCGCATCGGGCCGCCGTCCAGCTGGAAGACGCCGAGCGTGTCACCGCGCGAGAGCAGGTCGAAGGTCGGCTGGTCGTCGAACGGGAGGTCCTCGAGGACGACCTCCTCGTCGCGGTTCGCCTTGATGTTGACCAGGGCGTCGTCGAGCACCGTGAGGTTGCGCAGGCCCAGGAAGTCCATCTTGACCAGGCCCAGCGACTCGCACATGGGGTAGTCGAACTGGGTGATGATCGCGCCGTCCTGCTCGCGCTTCATGATCGGCACGATGTCGACGAGCGGCTCGCTGGACATGATGACGCCGGCGGCGTGGACGCCCCACTGGCGGATCAGGCCCTCCAGGCCCTTGGCCGTCTCGACCACGGTGCGGACGTCGGCGTCCTGCTCGTAGAGCGCGCGGAACTCCGCGCCGTCGCCGTAGCGCTTGTGGTCGGGGTTGAACAGGTCGCCCAGCGGGACGCCCTTGCCCATGATGTCCGGCGGCAGCGCCTTGGTGATGCGCTCGCCCATCGCGAACGGGTAGTCGAGCACGCGGCTGGCGTCCTTGACCGCCTGCTTGGACTTGATCCGTCCGAAGGTGGCGATCTGCGCGACGCGGTCGCTGCCGTACTTGTTGGAGACGTACTGGATGACCTCGCCGCGACGACGCTCGTCGAAGTCGATGTCGAAGTCGGGCATCGAGGGACGCTCGGGGTTGAGGAACCGCTCGAAGATCAGGCCGTGCTCGATCGGGCACAGGTCGGTGATGCGCAGCGCGTAGGCGGCGATCGAGCCGGCGCCCGAGCCACGGCCCGGCCCCACGCGGATGCCGTTGTCCTTGGACCAGTTGATGAAGTCGGCGACCACCAGGTAGTAGCCGCAGTAGCCCTTGGTGCGGATGACGTCGAGCTCCATCTCGACGCGGGCGCGGACCTCGTCGGTCAGCCGCTCGCCGGGGTACCGCTGCTCGATGCCGGCCCAGACCTCCTTGACGAACCAGGACTCCTCGGTCTCGCCGTCCGGCACGTCGGCGCGCGCCATGTAGCCGCCGGTCGACTCGGTGAACTCGACCTCGCACCGCTCGGCGATGAGCAGCGTGTTGTCGCACGCCTCCTTGAGGCCGTGCTTGTCCTCCCACAGCTCGCGCATCTCGGCCGGGGACTTGATGTAGTAGTCCTGGCTGTCGAACTTGAACCGGTTCGGGTCGGAGAGGTTGCTGCCGGACTGGACGCACAGGAGCGCCTCGTGCGCCTTGTACTCCTCGGGGTGGGAGTAGTGCGAGTCGTTGGTCGCGATCGGCGGGAGGTCGAGGTCCTTCATGAGGCGCATGAGGCCGTCACGCACCCGCGTCTCGATGCTCAGACCGTGGTCCATGAGCTCGAGGAAGAAGTTGTCCTTGCCGAAGATCTCGCGGAACTCCGCGGCGCTCTCGCGCGCCTTCTCGTAGTTGCCGATGCGCAGCCAGGTCTGGATCTCGCCCGACGGACAGCCGGTGGTGCCGATGAGGCCCTTGGCGTGCTCAACCAGCAGCTCACGGTCGGCGCGCGGCTTGTAGTAGTAGCCCTCGAGGCTGGACCGGCTGGAGATGCGGAACAGGTTGTGCATGCCCTCGGTGGACTGCGCCAGCAGCGTCATGTGCGTGTAGGCGCCACCGCCGGAGACGTCGTCTCCCCCGCCCTTGTTCCACTGCACCCGCTTCTTCTCGCTGCGGTGGGTGTTGGGCGTGAGGTAGGCCTCCATGCCGATGATCGGCTTCACGCCGGCCTTCTTGGCCTGGGCGTAGAAGTCGTAGGCGCCGTGCACGTTGCCGTGGTCGGTCATCGCGATCGCCGGCATCTCGAGCTGCGCGGTGCGCTCGAACATCTGCCCCAGGCGCGCCGCCCCGTCGAGCATCGAGTACTCCGTGTGGACGTGCAGGTGCACGAAGGACGAGTCGCTCGGCATGGGTGCGAGGGCCTCCTCAGGCAGGGACGAACGACGGCACGCAGGGCGTGTGCCGGGGCGCTTCGGGGAAGGGCTCCAGCCTACGTCAGGGCACCGACGAGATCGGCAGGCGCGCCCCGCTCACCGCGACGTCGACAGCCGGTACTGGCGGATCGACAGCGGCACGAAGACCACGAGGATCAGCACCACCCAGATCAGCGTGTACAGGACCGGGTTCTGCATGCTCCAGACGTCCGGGACGGGCACCGCGTCGCTGGTGTTGCCGAACAGCTCGCGGACCGCCTGGGTCAGCGACGAGACCGGGTTCCACTCCACGAACGTCTGCAGCCCGCTCGGGAACGACTCCAGCGGCACGAACGCGTTGGAGACGAAGGTCAGGGGCATGATGACGATGAACGAGGCGTTGTTGATCACCTCGACGCTCGGCACCAGCAGGCCGACGTAGCCCATCACCCAGCTGATCGCGTAGGCGAAGACGATGAGCAGCAGGAACGCACCCAGCGCCTCGAGCATCGACTCGCGGATGCGCCAGCCGACCAGCAGGCCGGTCAGCGCCATGATGATGAGCGACAGCACGTTGTAGACGATGTCGGACGCCGTGCGGCCGACCAGCACCGCCGAGCGCGACATGGGCAGCGACCGGAACCGGTCGATGATGCCCTTCTGCATGTCCTCGGCCAGGCCCGCGCCGGTGAACGTGGCGCCGAACACCACGGTCTGGGCGAAGATGCCGCCGATGAGGAACTCGCGGTAGTTCACGCCGCCGCCCGGGTCGATCGCGCCGCCGAAGACGTACGCGAACAGCAGCACGAACATGATCGGCGAGAGCAGGACGAAGACCAGGATCTCCGGCACGCGCTTGATCTTGATCAGGTTGCGCTTGGCCACGACCCAGCCGTCGGTGGCGACGCGGACGGCACTCATCGGGCCACCTCCTCGGTCTCGGTGCGGGCTTCCTCGTCGGCGATCTCCTCCGCCGGACGTCCGGTGAGGGTCAGGAACACGTCGTCCAGCGTGGGCCGCCTCAGGCCGACGTCGAGCACGTCGACCCCGGCGCGGCGCAGTCCCTCGAGGACGGTCATGAGCCGGCCGGCGCCGTCGCCCTCGACCGCCGCGGTGACCCCGCGTCCGTTCTCGTCGGTCTGCACCTCGCCGAGCGCGACCGTGGCCAGCACCTGCGCCGCGTCGCCGCGCCGGGCGGGATCGGCGACGACGACCTCGATGCGCTCACCGCCGGTCTGCGCCTTGAGCTCGTCGGCGGTGCCCTGGGCGATCGCCCGGCCGTGGTCGATGACGACGATGTCGTCGGCGAGCAGGTCGGCCTCCTCCAGGTACTGCGTGGTCAGCAGCAGCGTGGCCCCGGACGAGACGAGGTCGCGGATGACCGACCACATCTGCTGGCGGCTGCGCGGGTCGAGACCGGTGGTGGGCTCGTCGAGGATGAGCACGGGCGGCTCGGCGACGAGCGCCCCGGCCAGGTCGAGCCGGCGCCGCATGCCGCCGGAGTAGGTCTTGGCCGGGCGGTCGCCCGCGTCGGCCAGGTCGAAGCGCTCGAGCAGCTCGCGCGCCCGGCCCCCGGCCCTGGCGCGCTTCATGCCGTATAGGCGGCCCACCATCTCGAGGTTCTCGTAGCCGGTCAGGTGCTCGTCGACGGCGGCGTACTGGCCGGACAAGCCGATGCGGCTGCGGACGCCGTCGGGGTCGGCCAGCACGTCGACCCCGGCCACCTCGGCCGAGCCGGCGTCCGGCTCGAGCAGCGTGGCCAGGATGCGCACGGCGGTCGTCTTGCCGGCGCCGTTGGGGCCGAGCAGGCCCAGCACCGTGCCCTGCGGCACGGTGAGGTCGAGGCCGGCCAGGGCCTCGACCTCCTTGTAGCGCTTCACCAGTCCCCTGGCGCGGATCATGTCGGTCATCGCGGACTCCTCGTGGTCTGCGTCACATGCTCACACCAGGGTCTGACAACCGTCGAGGACGGTTGCGCCACCCACTCACCGCAGGGGCGTCAGACCTGCTCGTACGACGACAGGAAGCTGCCCAGACGCTGGATCGCCTCGGCCAGGTCGCGCGCCCACGGCAGGGTCACGATGCGCAGGTGGTCGGGGTCGGGCCAGTTGAACCCGGTGCCCGGCGTGATGAGGATCTTCTCCTTCATCAGCAGGTCGAGCGCGAGCTGCTGGTCGTCCTTGACCGGGTACATCTCGCGGTCCAGCCGCGGGAAGGCGTACAGCGCGCCGCGCGGCGCCACGACGCTCACGCCGGGGATCTTGCGCAGCTCGTTCACCGCGGTGTCGCGCTGCTCGAGCAGGCGTCCGCCGGGCAGGATGAGCTCCTTGATCGACTGGTAGCCGCCGAGCGCGACCTGGATCGCGTGCTGGGCCGGCACGTTCGGGCACAGCCGCATGGACGCCAGCAGGTTGACGCCCTCGAGGTAGCTGGACGCGTGGTCGGTCGGGCCCGACACGACCATCCAGCCCGCGCGGTAGCCGCACACGCGGTACGCCTTGGACAGGCCGTTGAAGGTGAGCGTCATGACGTCCGGCGCGACGCTCGCGAGCGGCACGTGCTCGGCGTCGTCGTACAGGATCTTGTCGTAGATCTCGTCGGCCATGAGCACGAGGCCGTGCTTGCGCGCGAGCTCGGCGATGCCCTCGAGCGTCTGGCGCGAGTAGACGGCGCCGGTCGGGTTGTTCGGGTTGATGACCACGATCGCCTTGGTGCGATCGGTGATCTTGGACGCGAGGTCCTCGAGGTCGGGGTTCCAGCCGTTGTCCTCGTCGCAGCGGTAGTGCACGGGACGTCCGCCGGCCAGGTTCGTCACCGCGGTCCACAACGGGTAGTCCGGCACCGGGATGAGCACCTCGTCGCCGTTGTCGAGCAGCGCCTGGAGCGCGATCGAGATCAGCTCCGAGACGCCGTTCCCCAGCCAGACGTCGTCGATGTCGAGGGCCGGGAAGCCGTCCTGCAGCTGGTAGTGATGCACGACCGCACGACGGGCCGACAGGATGCCGCGCGAGTCGGAGTAGCCCTGGGCGACCGGCAGGGCGGCGATGACGTCCTGCAGGATCTCGGCGGGCGCGTCGAACCCGAACGGCTGCGGGTTGCCGATGTTGAGCTTGAGGATGCGGTGGCCCTCGGCCTCCAGCTGGGCGGCTCGGGCGCTGACCGGTCCGCGGATGTCGTAGAGGACGTCCCTCAGCTTCTCGGACTGCTGCAGCGCACGGGTCATGCGCCTCATTGTCGCACTGCGCACCCGTCCCCCGGGCAGGACGTGCGTCACGTCCCCCGAGCCCGGCGGGTCACCCCCGCTGCTCGGTCCCGTTCACGCTGAGTGTGACGTTTCGGGGCTCCAGCGGTCGATCCGACCCCCGGAGCGTCACGCTCAGCGGGGACGGATGTGGACGCAGCACGGTGCCCCGAGGCTCTCCCGGGTGACGCTTCGACGATGGACGACCCCCTCCTCCACTCCCGTCGGACGTCCGCGGCCCTGGCGGCCGGGGCGACGCCCGACCTGCTGCGCGGTCCGTCGTGGCGACGGACCGGGCACGGCGTGGTGCGGCCGGCCGACGCCACGTCGTCCGACCTGCTGGACCACGTCGCGCGCGCCGTGGCGGTCGCCGGGCCGCACGGCGTGGTCGGCGGCTGGGCCGCGCTCGCACTGATGGGATGCGCCTGGTTCGACGGCCGCACCCCCTCCGGCCTGCGACCGGTGCTGGTGCACTGCCCTCCGGGCACGCAGGTGAGGCGTCGCGCTGGGATCGAACCGTTCCGCGGGCTGCTCCATCCCGACGAGGTCGTCCACCTCCAGGCATACCGGGTCACGTCGCTCGCCCGTGCCGTGTTCGACGAGATGCGGGCCGCGCGCGACCTCCGTGCCGCCGTCGTGGCGCTCGACATGGCGGTCTCGTCCACGTCCGGCCTGCCGCACACGACGTTGCGCCGGGTGCGCTCCGTGGTGGACGCACACCACAAGGTCCGCGGCCTGGTGCAGGCGCGGCGGGCACTCGATCTCGGCAGCGAGCGCTCCTGCAGTCCGTGGGAGACACGCACGCGCCTGGTGGCCGGGCTGGACGCGGACCTCGGACGACTGGAGGTCAACGTGCCCGTCTTCGACCTCGCGGGCACGCTGCTCGGGGTGGTGGACCTGCTGGACCGGCGACGCGGGCTCGTCGTGGAGGTCGACGGTGACCACCACCGCGAGCGCGAGCAGCACGCGCAGGACAACCGGCGCGAGGAACGGCTGGAGCAGGCCGGGCTCGTGGTCGTCCGGGTGTCCGCCTTGGACCACCGCGACCGACCCGCCTTGGTGCGCCGGCTCCGTCGCGCCGCGGGACACGCCGCACGGACGGGTCCCGGCACCTGGACGACGCTGCAACCCGCCTGGTGGCACGCGTGGCCCGGCGCCCGAGCCTGGACGTGACCGTCCCGCTGAGTGTGACGTTTCAGGGCTCCCACGGCCCGATCCACCCCCGAAACGTCACACTCAGCGCGAAGGCGAGCGGACGCGATGGGTGACCTAGTCCAGGCTGCGGACGCGGTCGAGCGCCTGCTGCAGGTCGTCCGGGTAGGTCGACTCGAACTCGACGTACTCGTTGGTGCGCGGGTGCAGGAAGCCGAGCTTCACCGCGTGCAGCCACTGCCGCTCCAGGCCCACCTTGCGGGCCAGCACGGGGTCGGCGCCGTACTGCAGGTCACCGACGCACGGGTGCTTGATCGCGCTCATGTGCACGCGGATCTGGTGGGTGCGGCCGGTCTCGAGCTTGATCGTCAGCAGGGACGCGTAGCGGTGCGCCTCGAGCGTGTCGTAGTGCGTGATGCTCGGACGTCCGTCGGCCTTCACCGTGAACTTGAAGTCGTGCTTGGGGTGACGCGCGATGGGTGCGTCGATCGTGCCGGTGTGCGGGTCCGGGTGGCCCTGGACGAGCGAGTGGTACGTCTTGTCGACGGTGCGGGTGCGGAAGGCCTGCTTCATCACCGTGTACGCGTGCTCGGACTTGGCCACGGCCATGAGCCCGCTCGTGCCGACGTCGAGGCGGTGCACGATGCCCTGGCGCTCGGGGGCGCCGGACGTCGAGATCCGGTAGCCCGCGGCGGCGAGGTGGCCCAGCACGGTGGGGCCCTCCCAGCCGACGCTGGGGTGGGCGGCGACGCCGATCGGCTTGTCGACCACGACGAGGTCGTCGTCGTCGTGGACGATCCGCATGCCCTCGACGGCCTGCGCGACGACCTCGGCCGTGCGCGGCGCCGGGATGGACGCTTCGAGCAGCGCGCCGGGCTCGACCCGCTCGGACTTCATCGGCGGCTGGCCGTTCAGCAGGACGTGGCCCTCGGCGACCAGCTCGCTCGCGCGGGTGCGCGACAGGCCGAGCAGCCGGGCCAGGGCGGCGTCGACGCGCTCGCCGGCCAGGCCCTCGGGGACGCGCAGGACCTTGTGCTCCATGGGGGTGGTCATGCGTCGTCCTCGACCTTCTGGCCGTCCAGGCCGACTCCGCGCAGGGTGCGCCACACGATGATCACGGCGGCGAACGTCAGCGCGACGTCCGCGACGTTGCCGACGAACGGACCGTAGTCCAGGAAGTCCACGACGTGGCCGCGCAGGACGGCCGGCTCACGCAGGATGCGGTCGGTCAGGTTGCCGATCGCGCCGCCGAGCAGCAGGCCCAGGCCGATCGCCCAGCCGCGGTCGCGCAGCCGGGACGCCGCGCGGACGACCACGACGGCCACCGCGACGGCGACGATGCTGAGCACGACGGTCATGGAGGTGCCCATGCCGAAGGCGGCGCCGGGGTTGCGCACGAACGTCAGGTTCAGCACCGGGGGCAGCACCTCGATCGAGGGCTCGCCCTGCAACCGGTCCACCGCCCACAGCTTGGTGAGCTGGTCGATCACCCACACGCCGAGGGCGACGAGGGTGAAGGTCAGGACGTATGGTCGCGATCCGGGGCCGTCCTCGGCCGGGGTCAGCGACGCTCCTCGCGCTGCTTCCATGTCAGGGCGAGTCTCCCACACGCCGCACAGCCCTCCGGCCGCGTCAGCCGCCGGGGTCGGCGGAGGCGCCGCCTCACACCTGTGCCGGGTGGTCCACCTCGAGGAGCTCCAGGTCGACGACCCATCCGATGAAGGTGAGACCCCTCGGTGCGGCCCCGTCCTCCTCGTCGGACCGGTCGACCGCCACGAGCACGGATGATCCGGGGACGGGGTGGAGGAACCGTCGGTCGCCGGTGGTCGGCGCGTAGTCGCACAAGGCCCGGCTGATGCTCACGACTCGCCCCGTGCGCTCGGGAAGCTCCCCGCCGTCCTCGTGGTGCTCCTCGGCGTGGGTGATGCGGCCTGCGACCTCCGGCCCGAGCACGGCCTCGCACCACGCGAGGTCGGTCCGATCGTCGAGGAACCACGTCACCTCGTCGCCAACGGCGAACGGATCGCCGCAGCACTCCATCTGCCACGAGTCCACCCACACGACCGCGCGGTCGGCTGGGCTCAGCGACGCTCCTCGCGCTGCTTGCACGTCACGCACAGCGTGGCCCGCGGGAACGCCATCAGCCGCATCTTGCCGATCGGCTGGCCGCAGGACTCGCAGTCGCCGTACACGCCCGAGCCGAGCCGCTCGAGCGCCTTCTCGGTCTGCACCAGCAGCATCCGCTGGTTGGCGGCCAGGCTCATCTCGGAGTCGCGCTCGAGGGCGACCGAGCCCTCGTCGGCCTGGTCGCGACCGGCGCCGTCGGCACCGTCGCGCAGCAGGTCCTGCAGGTCCTGGGCGGACAGGTCCAGCTCGCGGCGCAGCCGCTCCAGGTCGTTCTGCAGCTCGGCGCGGACCTCGTCGCGCTCGGCGTCGGTCCAGGGCTCCTCGCCCTCGCGCACGGCCAGCTTCTCGGTGGGCATGCCCGGACAGTAGACCCGCCCCGGGCGCGCGACAACTCGGCGGCCCTCGGCCGTGGACGTCCAGCCGGGCGCTCCCCCGTAGACTTCCACGTCGTGA
This sequence comes from Aeromicrobium sp. IC_218, assembly GCF_004336805.1. Taxonomy (GTDB): domain Bacteria; phylum Actinomycetota; class Actinomycetes; order Propionibacteriales; family Nocardioidaceae; genus Aeromicrobium. The sequence goes on along the minus strand of NZ_SJXM01000003.1, from coordinate 184,161 downwards.
CGCAGACGCCTCGGTACCGCCCCGTCCCCGCCCACGTCGACCTGCCGGCGATGGAGCGCGAGATCCTGTCGTTCTGGGACGAGAACCGGACGTTCGACGCGTCCCTGGAGGCCACCCGGGACGCCCCGCGCTGGACGTTCTACGAGGGCCCGCCGACCGCGAACGGCACGCCCGGCACGCACCACGTCGAGGCCCGCGTGTTCAAGGACGTCTTCCCCCGCTTCAAGACGATGCAGGGCTTCCACGTCGAGCGGAAGGCCGGCTGGGACTGCCACGGCCTGCCCGTGGAGATCGCGGTCGAGAAGGAGCTGGGCTTCAACGGCAAGCCCGACATCGAGGCGTTCGGCATCGCCGAGTTCAACGCCAAGTGCCGCGAGTCGGTGCTGCGCAACGTCGACCTGTTCGAGGACATGACCGAGCGCATGGCCTACTGGACCGACATGTCCGACCCGTACCGGACGATGGACAGCGAGTACGTCCAGAGCGTCTGGTGGGCGCTCAAGACCATCTTCGACAAGGGCCTGCTCAGCGAGGACTTCCGCGTCGCGCCCTACTGCCCGCGCTGCGGCACCACCCTGAGCGACCACGAGCTCGCGCAGGGCTACGAGGACGTCGTCGACCCGTCGGTCTACGTCCGCTTCCCGCTGACCAGCGGCCCGTGGGCCGGCACCCCCCTGCTGGTCTGGACGACCACGCCCTGGACGCTCGTCTCGAACACGGCCGTCGCCGTCCACCCCGACGTCGCCTACGTGCGCGCCACGAACGGCACCGAGTCCGTCGTGGTCGCCGAGCCGCTCGTGGCCAAGGCGCTCGGCGAGGGCTGGGAGGTCACCGACACGATCAGCGGCCGCGACATGGAGCGCTGGACGTACGAGCGCCCGTTCGCGCTCGTCGACTTCGACGCGGACGCCCACTTCGTCGTCCTGGCCGAGTACGTCACCACCGAGGACGGCACCGGCCTGGTGCACCAGTCCCCCGCGTTCGGCGCGGACGACATGGCGGTTGGCAAGGCGTACGGCCTGCCGGTCGTCAACCCGGTGCGCCCCGACGGCCACTTCGAGGACGACGTGCCGCTCGTCGGCGGCGTCTTCTTCAAGACCGCCGACACGACCCTGGTCGCCGACCTGGAGCAGCGCGGCCTGCTGTTCCGCGAGCTGGCCTACGAGCACGCCTACCCGCACTGCTGGCGCTGCCACACGGCCCTGCTCTACTACGCGCTGCCGGCCTGGTACGTCCGCACCACCGAGGTGAAGGACCAGCTGCTCGCCGAGAACGAGAAGACGTCCTGGTTCCCCGAGACGATCAAGCACGGTCGGTACGGCGACTGGCTCGACAACAACATCGACTGGGCGCTGTCGCGCAGCCGCTACTGGGGCACGCCGCTGCCGATCTGGCGCAACGACGCCGACCCGAGCAAGGTCGTGTGCGTCGGCTCGCTGGCCGAGCTCGGCGAGCTGGCCGGCCGCGACCTGGCCGACCTCGACCCGCACCGGCCCTACATCGACGACGTGACCTTCACCGTCGACGGCGAGGCCGGCACCTACCGCCGCGTGCCGGAGGTCATCGACGCGTGGTTCGACTCCGGCTCGATGCCGTTCGCGCAGTGGGGCTACCCGCACGTGCCGGGCTCGGCCGAGAAGCTCGAGCGCGCCTACCCCGCGCAGTACATCTGCGAGGCGATCGACCAGACCCGCGGCTGGTTCTACTCGCTCATGGCCGTCGGCACCCTGGTCTTCGAGCAGAGCTCGTACGAGAACGTCGTCTGCCTGGGCCACATCCTGGCCGAGGACGGCCGCAAGATGAGCAAGCACCTGGGCAACATCCTGCTGCCCATGCCGCTCATGGACGAGCACGGCGCCGACGCGCTGCGCTGGTTCATGGCCTGCTCGGGCTCGCCGTGGTCGGCCCGCCGCATCGGTCACAACGCGCTGGCCGAGATCGTCCGCAAGGTCATGCTGACGTACTGGAACACCGTGGCCTTCCACGTCCTGTACGCCAACACCGAGGGCTGGTCGCCGGCCACCAGCACCGCACCGGCGCCCGCCGACCGTCCGGTGCTGGATCGCTGGCTGCTGTCGCAGACCCACGAGCTCGTCGGCGACGTCACTGAGGCGCTCGAGCGCTTCGACACGCAGGCCGCCGGCTCGCTGCTCGCGACCTTCATCGACGACCTGTCCAACTGGTACGTCCGCCGCTCGCGCCGCCGCTTCTGGCGCGGCGACGCCGCGGCACTGTCGACGCTGCACGAGGTGCTGGACGTCGTCACGCGCCTGCTCGCCCCGCTCGCGCCGTTCCTGGCCGAGCGCGTCTGGCAGGACGTCGTCCGCTCCGTCGACCCGGACGCCGCGCCGTCGGTGCACCTGGCCGCGTGGCCCACGGCCGACTCCTCGCTCGCCGTCGAGGGGCTGGCCGACTCGGTCGACCTGGCTCGCCGCGTCACCGAGCTGGGCCGGGCCGCCCGCGCCGAGGCGAAGGTGCGCACGCGCCAGCCGCTGCGCCGCGCGCTCGTCCCGTCGGCCGCCTTCGCCGCCCTGGACGAGGAGCTGCGCCGCGAGGTGTGCGACGAGCTCAACGTCCGCGAGCTGGGCTCGTTCGCCGACGCCGGCGGCGACCTGGTCGACTACAGCGCCAAGGGCAACTTCCGCGTGCTCGGCAAGCGCTTCGCCAAGCGCACCCCGCTGGTCGCGAACGCGATCGCCGCGGCCGACGCCGCGGCGCTGGCCCACGCGCTGGCCGGCAGTGGCACCGCGACCGTCGTCGTCGAGGGCGAGGACGTCGAGGTGAGCGCCGAGGAGGTGCTGCTGTCGGAGCGTCCGCGCGAGGGCTGGTCGGTCGTCAACGACCAGGGCGAGACGGTCGCGCTCGACCTCGAGCTCGACGACGAGCTCCGCCGCGCCGGCCTGGCCCGCGAGGCCGTCCGGCTCGTGCAGGAGGCGCGCAAGTCGTCCGGCCTGGAGGTCAGCGACCGCATCACGCTGCGCTGGACCGCGACCGGCGAGGCCGCCGAGGCGCTGCGCGCCCACGCCGGCCTCATCGCCGACGAGGTGCTGGCCGTCTCGGTCGAGGAGTCGGCGGACGCGTCGGCGTTCCGCGACGACGAGCTGGGCCTCGCCTTCGACCTCGCCAAGGCGTGAGCACGGCGCAGCGACCGGCCGGGGACGCGCTCGTGCGCGTCCCGGCGGCGCTGCCGTCGGTGGTCGTCGTGCTGCTCGTCGGCGCGGCGTACGGGGTGCTGTTCCCCGACCGCACCGACTACGCCGGGCACTTCCTGGCCGGTGCGGGCGGCACGTACGCCCTGCTCGCGGTCGCCGCGCTCGTGCTTCCGGGACGACCTCGGGTCGTGGTCGCGCTCACCTGGCTGGCGGTCCTGCTCGGCGTCGGCACCGAGGCGACGATCTTCCGCCTCGCCGAGTTCGATCCCGTCGACCTGGCCAACCAGAGCCTGGGCGCGGTGCTCGCCGGCCTCGGCATGGTCGCGGCGGCGCCCCGCGACCGGTCCGCGCTCGTGGCCGGCGTCGCCGCGCTCGTGCTGCTGGTGGGAGGGTTCGTCCTTGCCTTCGCCTGAGCGCCTGCGCGGGCCCGTCGTGGCACTGGTCGTGACCGGCGTGCTGCTCGTCGGGATCGGCGCCTGGGCGTTCGTCGCCCGCTCCACGCTCCCCCTGTCGCTCGACGGCACGGTGACGTCCGTCGAGGTCCGTCACGAGAAGCATCCGGGCGTCGACGACGTCTGGATGGTCGCCCTCGACGACGGCCCTCCGCGTCACCTCGACCGCCGGGTCGCCCGGCTGCTCGAGCCCGGCGACGAGGTCCGCAAGGACCGGTGGTCCGGCACCGTGCAGGTGGCCGGCACGACGCACGACGTCGGCCTGAGCCGGGACGCCCGGGTCTTCCTCGGCCTGTCCCCGCTGCTCGTGCTGGCCACGGCAGGCCTCGGCGTCCTCGCGACCCGTCGCCCGCGTCGGCCGGCTCGGGCCGACCCCGTCACCGGCTGACCCGGGCCCCACCGCCCCGGACACACGAGGGCCCCGCACCGAACGGTGCGGGGCCCTCGTGGTCCTGACGTGCTTACAGCGAGGAGTCGTCGTCGCCGAGCAGCGAGCGGAGTCGCTTGGGCTCGGCCTGCGCCGGGGCCTCGACCGGGGTCGAGGTGCCGTTCTCCTGCACCTCCAGGCCGTCGAGCTGGCTCTGGAAGTAGTTCTTGAGCCGGGCGCGGTACTCGCGCTCGTACGCCCGCAGGTGCTCGACGTCGCGCTGGAGCTCGTAGCGCTCCCGCTCGATCGCGGCGATGGACTGCTGACGACGCTCGTTGGTCTCCTCGTCGAGCTTCTGCGCACGGATGCGCGACTCGGTCTCGAGGCGGTCGGCCTTGCCGCGCGCCTCGTTGAGGATGCGCTCGGCCTTGGTCTTGGCCTCGCCGACGATGCGGTCGGCCTCCTCCTTCGCCGACTCCATGAGCTGGTCGGCGTTGGTCGAGGCGATCTCGAGCAGGCGGGCCGCGGCGGTGGACGCCTCGGACATGCTCGTCTTGCGCTCGGGCTCGGGCACGGCGGCCACGACGGGCGGGGCGACCGGCTGCGGGGCCGGCTCCGGCTCGGGCTCGGGCTCCGGCTCGGGCTCCGGCTCGGGGGCCGGGGCCTGCTCCTGGACGGCCGGGAACGTGCCGGTCGTGGCGGGCGCGGGGACCGCCGAGATGACACCGGTGGCCTCACCGCTGGACGCAGCCGCGAGCTGGGCCTTGAGCTCCTCGTTCTCCTTGGTCAGGCGCTCGAGCTCCGCCTCCACCTCGTCGAGGAACTGGTCCACCTCGCCCATGTCATAGCCCTCGCGAAGACGGACGGGGGTAAAGCGCTTGTTGCGCACGTCCTCGGGCGTCAACGGCATGAGTTCACCTCAAATGTGTCACGGTCAGGAAGATGTTCAGGGTCCACCGTACTCCGTGCCGACGGCTGGCTGCCACAGGCTCCGTGCCGACGGCTCAGAAGAAGATGATGCGGTTGATGATCTGCAGCAGGTAGATCACGATGATGAGGATCATCGGCGACAGGTCGAGCGACGCACCGCCCAGACGGATCGGCGGGACGACGCCCCGCACGAGCCGCAGCGGCGGGTCGGTGACGGTGTAGATGGCCTCGCAGAGCACGGCCACGAAGCCGCTGGGACGCCAGCTGCGGGCGAGCAGCTGCACCCAGTCCAGGACGAACCGCGCGATGAGCAGGACGAGCGCCAGCCACAGGACCAGCGCGATGAAGGATCCGACGATTTCCACGCGCGCTCAGCTCTGGTTGAAGAATCCGCCCTCGACGATCCGCTGCCGGTCCTCGTCGCTCACGACGACGTTCTCCGGCGACAGCAGGAACACCTTGGGGGTGACGCGGTTGATGGTGCCGCGGACGGCGAACACGAGCCCGGCCGCGAAGTCGACCAGCCGCTTGGCGTCGTCCTCGTCGATCTCGGAGAGGTTCATGATGACCGGGACGCCGGCGCGGTAGTGCTCGCCGAGCGTGCGCGCGTCGTTGTACGAGCGCGGCGTCACCGTCTCGATGCGCGCCAGCGACTCGACCGCCGGAGCCGCCGCGGTCGCCACCGGGGCGGGCTTGCGCCGCTCCTCGATGTGCGCCACGGGCGCAGGCTGCTGACGGGGCGCGGGGGTGCGCGCCGGGGTGGGCTCCTCGACGTAGTCCTCGTCGTCGGCCTGGACGACGAGACCGAGGTACTCGCCCATCTTCCGCATTGCGCCAGCCATGGTTGCTCCTCCTGGGGAAATGACAAGTCTGAGATTAGTGCGTGGTGCCGCGTTCGCCGAGCACCGAGCGCCCGACGCGCAGGTGTGTCGCGCCGGCGTGGACGGCGGCCTCGAGGTCGCCGCTCATGCCCGCCGAGATCGTGGTGGCCCCGGGGTGGTCGGTCCGCAGCCGCTCCGCGACCTCCGCGAGCCGGTCGAACGCGGGAGCCGGGTCGGCCCCGAGCGGCGCGACGGCCATGACGCCGCCGAGCACGAGCCCGTCCGCCGCGGCGATCGCGTCGGCCACGGCCGGGACGTCGGCAGGGGTCGCCCCCGAGCGTCCGTCGTGCGACGCGGGGTCGTCGAGGTCGACCTGCACGAGGCACGTGACCTCGCGACCGGACTCGGCGGCTCCGCGCGAGAGCGCGCCGACGAGCTTGACCCGGTCGACGCTCTGTACGACGTCCGCGTACCGGGCGACGGCGGCGGCCTTGTTGGACTGCAGCCCGCCGACGAAGTGCCAGCGCAGGTCGCCCGCGACCTGCTCGCGCTTGTCGCGGGCCTCGGGGTGGCGGTTCTCCCCCACGTCGGTGACGCCGAGCCCGGTGAGCAGATCGACGTCGGACGCGGGGTAGGTCTTGGTGACGACGACCAGGTGGACGTCGGCGCGCACGCGTCCGGCGTCGTCGCACGCGGCGGCGATGCGGCGCTCGACCGCGGCGAGGTTCTGCTCGAGCTCGGCGCGCCTATCCACGGTTGACCACCACCATGGCGAAGCGTCCGGCGGTGCCGCCCTGACGGCGGTGGGAGAAGAAGGTGTCGTCCTCGATCGTGCAGCCGGGCAGCTGCTCGACGAGCACGTCGGCGGCGGTGAGCTGGGCCGTCACGCCGGCCGCGAGGTCGATGGCGGCGGTGCCCCAGGACGTGCGGGACGCGCTGCCGGGTGCCGCCCGCTCGACCTCGGCGGCCATGTCGGCCGGCACCTCGTAGCAGCGGCCGCACGCGTGCGGGCCGATCCACGCGTGCAGGCCCGCGGCACCGTGCTCGCGCATGGCCCCGACGGTGCGCGGGACGACCCCGAGCTCGAGCCCCTTGCGGCCGGCGTGGGCGACGCCCACGACCCCGGACTCGGGGTCGGCCAGGACGACGGGCAGGCAGTCGGCCACGCGGACCAGCAGCGCCACGCCCGGCTCGGCGGTGACCATGGCGTCGGCGGTCGGCTCCTCGGAGCCGGACCCGACGACGGCCACGTCGTGGCCGTGCACCTGCGTCATCGCGACGACCCGCTCGACGTCGAGCGCGTCGGCGAGCCGGCGCAGGTTCTCGGCGACCGCCGCGGGGTCGTCGCCCACGTGGTCACCGAGGTTGAGGCGCCCGTAGGGCCCCTCGCTGACGCCGCCGGCGCGCGCGGTGAGCGCGACGACGACCGGGCCGGCCTTGGCCCGGTCGTGCAGCACGGCGTCGCGATCCACGATCAGCGCAGGAAGTCCGGGACGTCGAGGTCGTCGTCGTAGTCGACGTTCATCGGCTGGGCGGCCGGCGGGACCTCGCGACGCGGCTCGGGAGCCGGGGCGGCGGCCGGCGACGCGGAGGCCTCGGCCACCTCGCCGGCCGTCGTCGGCCGCTCCTTGAGCAGCGCCGGACGCTCGGCGTCGCGCGCCTTGGGCTCGCCGCCGTCGAAGCCGGCGGCGATGACGGTCACGCGGACCTCGTCGCCCAGGGCGTCGTCGATGACCGCGCCGAAGATGATCTTCGCCTCGGGGTGGACCGCGTCGGCGACCAGGCCGGCCGCCTCGTTGATCTCGAACAGGCCGAGGTCCGAGCCACCGGCGATCGACAGCAGCACGCCGCGGGCCCCCTCGATGGAAGCCTCGAGCAGCGGGCTGGAGACGGCCATCTCGGCCGCGACCGCCGCACGCTGCTCACCGCGGGCCGAGCCGATGCCCATGAGCGCCGAGCCGGCGTCGGACATGACCGACTTGACGTCGGCGAAGTCGAGGTTGATCAGGCCCGGCGTCGTGATGAGCTCGGTGATGCCCGAGACGCCCTGCAGCAGGACCTGGTCGGCCTGGCGGAAGGAGTCGAGCAGGCTGACGTTCTTGTCGCTGATGCTCAGCAGGCGGTCGTTCGGGATGACGATGAGGGTGTCGACCTCCTCGCGGAGCGCCTCGATGCCGGCCTCGGCCTGCATGGAGCGGCTGCGGCCCTCGAACTTGAACGGACGCGTGACCACGCCGATCGTCAGGGCCCCGAGCGAGCGCGCGATACGGGCCACGACCGGGGCGCCACCGGTGCCGGTGCCGCCGCCCTCGCCCGCCGTCACGAAGACCATGTCGGCGCCCTTGATGGCCGCCTCGATCTCCTCGGCGTGGTCCTCGGCGGCGCGCTTGCCGATGTCGGGGTTGGCACCGGCGCCCAGGCCGCGCGTGGACTCGCGGCCCACGTCGAGCTTGACGTCGGCGTCGCTCATGAGCAGCGCCTGCGCGTCGGTGTTGATGGCGATGAACTCGACACCCTTGAGGCCGACCTCGATCATGCGGTTGACGGCGTTGACACCGCCACCGCCGATACCGACGACCTTGATGACGGCGAGGTAGTTCTGCACGGCCATCGGCTCGCACCTTTCGCTGATACTTCGAAGACTCGGGGCCGGAGCTGAACCCTAACCCTTGACCTCAGGGTTATAGTTATGTCAACCTCGACACCACTGAATCTACGGACCGCACCGCCGTGCGCGGCGCCGACACGCCGACGGACGTGCTCGGGTTCGGACGGGTCAGCTGGTGGTGGGCGTGTCGGGCGCGCTGACGTCGTAGACCTTCGCCCGCAGGTCGAGCAGCCGGTCGACGACGCGCAGCTTGGCCGTGGTCTGGTCCGGGCTCCCCCACACCAGCGTGCGGCCGCGACGCAGCTCCAGGCGGACGTCGTCGCGGGTGTCGGCGCGGACGCTGCGGACGTCCTGGTACAGCTCGGGCGCGCGTCGCTTCACGTCGGCGAGCACCTGGGCGGCCGCCGCGACGGCCCGGCGGCGGCTCCGCTCCCCCGTCGCCGTGGACGTGACCTCGAGCAGGTCCTTGGGCGCCCGCGTGAAGGTGCGGAAGGCGACGCCCTCGGCGTCCAGCGCGCGGACCGTGCCGTCGTCGCGCGTCCACACCACGGCGACCCGCTCGGTGACGTCGACGACCACGCCGTGCGGCCAGTCGCGGCGGACCTCGACCGTGGCGACCCGCGGCAGCTGCTCGGTGACGCGACGCTCGACGGCGCCGGTGTCGAGCCGGGCCAGCGGCTCGCCCGTCGGCACCTTCGCGACGGCGAGCACCTGGGCGGGCTCGAGGGTGGTGACGCCGCGGACCTCGACGTCCCGGACGCCGAGGACGTCCGAGAACCAGAGCACGTAGGCGGCGGCGCCGAGCAGGACGACCACGAGGAGGGCCAGGACCCTCCACCGCCAGCGCTGCCAGCGGCCGGCGCGACGTCGCTGCTCGAACAGCCGCTGGCTCACCGAGTCTCCAGCGCCGCCAGCACCGCCGGTCCGAGCGTCGTGACGTCGCCGGCACCGAGCGTGAGCAGCAGGTCGCCGGGACGCAGCACGCGGACGAGCTCGCGCTCGACGTCGTCCAGCGAGCCGCCGGCCCGGACGTGCTCGGCCCCCGCGGCCTCGACCACCAGCGCGGCGGTGACCTCGGGGTCCGGGTCCTCGCGGGCGAGGTAGATGTCGGCGACCAGCACCTCGTCGGCCGCGGCGAGCGCGCGGCCCATCGCGGCACCGTGGGTGCGCGTGCGACTGACCAGGTGCGGCTGGAACGCGACCACGAGACGGTCGTCGCCGGCCAGCGACCGGGCGGCCTCGAGGTCGGCGGCGATCTCGGTCGGGTGGTGGGCGTAGGAGTCGTAGACGCGGACGCCGCCCGCGTCGCCGCGGTGCTCCATGCGGCGCTTGGCGCCCTGGTGGCGTCCGAGGCCGCGCAGCAGCGCCGCGGGATCGCCGCCGACGACCAGACCCGCGGCCAGGGCCAGCAGCGCGTCGACCGCGTAGTGACGTCCGGGCACCGCCAGCTCGGCGCGGCCGAGGGGCTCGCCGAACGCAATGACGTCGAAGGACGTGCGGCCACCCTCGACCCGCAGGTCGCTGGCGCGGACGTCGGCGTCGTCGGCCAGGCCCGCCGTGACGACCCGCAGCCCGCGCTCGCGCGCCGGACCCGCGAGCCGCACCGCCACCGGGTCGTCGGCGCACAGGACGACGGCCTCGCCGAGGTGCGAGACGAACTGCTCGAACGCCTCCTCGTAGGCCTCGACCGTGCCCCAGGTGTCGAGGTGGTCGGCGTCGACGTTGGTCACGACGCCGACGGCCGGGGTGTAGACCAGGAAGGCGCCGTCGCTCTCGTCGGCCTCGGCCACGAACAGCTCCCCGCCCAGGTGGGCGTTGGTGCCGAGCGCGGGCACCTCGGCGCCGATCGCGTAGGACGGGTCGAGCCCGGCCTCGGTCAGCGCGACGGCGAGCATCGCGGTGGTCGTGGTCTTGCCGTGGGTGCCGGCGACCGCCACGACGCGGTGGCCGGTCAGCACCGACTGCATGCCGGCCGAGCGCGGCCACAGGGCGACGCCCCGCTCGAGCGCGGCGACGACCTCGGGGTTGTCCTCGCGGACGGCGGTGGAGGCGATGACGGCGTCGACGTCGCCGACGTGCTCGGCGGCGTGGCCGACGTGGCCGGTGACGCCCTCGGAGCGCAGCGCCTGCAGGACGGCGGAGTCGTGGGCGTCGCTGCCGGAGACCTCCACGCCCCGGGCGGCCAGCAGCCGGGCGATGGCCGACAGGCCCGCGCCCCCGACGCCGACGAGGTGGACGCGGCGCAGCTCGGCGGCCGGGACGACGTGCTCGGGGACGTCGATCCTCATCGGTCGGCCGCCTGCAGCACCAGGTGCGCCAGGCGGACGTCCGCGTCGCGCGGCACGAGGTCGGACGCGGCCGCCGACATCGCGGCCAGGCGCTCGGGGTCGCGCACGAGCGGCGTGACGACGTCGGTGATCCACGCCGCGGTGAGCGCCTCGTCGTCGATCAGCAGCGCGCCGCCGGCCTGGACGACGGCGCTGGCGTTGAGCGCCTGCTCGCCGTTGCCGTGCGGCAGCGGCACGAAGACCGCCGGGAGCCCGACGGCGGCGACCTCGATGACCGTGTTCGCGCCGGAGCGGCACACGATGAGGTCGGCGGCGGCCAGGGCCAGGTCCATGCGGTCGATGAACGGCTCGACGACGTACGGCGGGCCACCCTCGACGCGCTCGGGCTGGACCTCCTCGGGACGTCCGGCGGCGTGCAGCACCTGGACGCCGGCCTCGGCCAGCGCGCCGGCGGCCGCCGAGACGGCGTGGTTGATGCGACGGGCGCCCTGCGAGCCGCCGGTGACGAGCAACGTCGGACGGTCGGGGTCGAGGCCGAAGAACGCCCGCGCCTCGGCTCGCGTGGCGGCGCGGTCGAGCCCGGAGATGGCCCGGCGGATGGGCAGGCCGAGGTAGTCGGCGTGCGGCAGGTCGGTGGCGGGGAAGCTCGTGGCGACGTGCGAGGTGAGCCGCGCGCCCAGCTTGTTGGCGACGCCGGGCAGGGCGTTGCCCTCGTGGACGACGATCGGGATGCCCCGGCGGCGGGCGGCGAGGTAGGCCGGCACCGAGACGTACCCGCCGAAGCCGACCACGACGTCGGGCCGCACGCGCTCCATGACGTCCGCGGTGGCCTTGACCGCTCGACGCAGCCGGACCGGCACCTTGAGCAGGTCGGCACCGACCGAGCGCGGCAGCGGGACGGGCGGGACGAGCTCGAGGTCGTAGCCGGCCTGCGGGACGAGCGTCACCTCCAGGCCGCGCGGGGTGCCCAGGCACGTGATCTCGACGGACGCGTCGATCTCGGTGAGCGCCTGCGCGGTCGCGAGCAGTGGTGACGTGTGGCCGGCGGTCCCTCCCCCGGCTAGCAGCACTCGCACCCCGTCAGCCCCTCCGTCCGATCCCGATGAGTCCGCGGCCGGAGCGACGCGCGGCGCGGGCCTCCAGCGCACGCTTCGCGCCGGGCTCGCTCTTGGCACAGTTAACCAGAAGGCCCACGGCCACCAGGGTGGTCATCAGGCTGGATCCGCCCGAGGAGATCAGCGGCAGCGGGATGCCGATGACGGGCAGCAGGCCGAGCACCATGCCGATGTTGATCAGGGCCTGGGCGAGCAGCCAGATGGTGATGCCGGCGGCCAGGTAGCGGGCGTACGGCTCGCGCGTGCGGGTGGCGATGCGGATGCCGGCGTAGGCCAGCAAGCCGAACAGCACGAGCACCACGCAGGCGCCGAACAGGCCGAGCTCCTCGCCGATGATGGCCAGGATGAAGTCGTTGTGGGCCTCGGGCAGCGTGCCCCACTTCTGCCGGCTGCCGCCGAGGCCGACGCCCCAGAACTGGCCGCTGGCGAACGCCATCCGGCTGTGGATCGACTGGTAGCCGTCGGTGTCGGGCGCCGACATGGGGTCCATGAACGTCAGCAGACGGGCGACGCGGTGGGGCGCGGCGGCGACGAAGAACACGAGCACGGCGCCGAGCGTGAGCAGGATGGCCATGAGCGGGCGGCTCTTGAGGCCGGCCACCCACAGCATGCCGAGCATGACGGCGAACAGCACCAGCGCGGTGCCGAGGTCGTTCTGGCCGACGACGAGCAGCGCGACGCCCGCGGTCACGGGCAGCATCGGCACGAGCACGTGGGACGTGCGGCCGAGCAGCTTCTGCTTGCGCGAGTACAGGTGCGCCACCCACAGGACGACGGCGAGCTTGGCGAACTCCGAGGGCTGCAGCATGAAGCCGCCGGCCAGCGGGAGCCAGTTGCGGTTGCCCCGGATCTCGACGCCGATCACGTAGGTGGCGACGATGAGCGCGACGCTGCCGATCAGCACCGGGTAGGTCAGCCAGTGCAGCGTCCGGAACGGCAGCTTGGCGGCCACGACCGCTCCGACGCCGCCGACGACGGCGAAGAGCAGCTGGCGCTCGAAGTAGTAGAAGGCGTTGTCGTGCTGGCGCAGGGCGAGCACCGAGCTGGCGCTGAGCACCATGACCAGGCCCAGGCACAGCAGGATCGTGCCGACGCCCAGCACGAGCTGGTAGGAGGTCAGCGGCCGGTCGAAGGCGCTGCGCACCCCGGCCAGGAAGCCGTGGCGGGTCGGGCGTGCCGGCTCCGTGCTGGTGGCCATCCCGCTCCCTCGTCTGCGCCGTTACGGCTGCTCGTGCACCCTTCGTCGTACCGCCGCAGCGAACGCGTCCCCCCGGGCGCCGTAGCTCTCGAACTGGTCCATGGACGCGCAGCCGGGGGCCAGCAGCACCGTGTCGCCCGGCCGGGCGAACGACGCGGCCGCGTCCACGACGCGGTCCATGAGGTCAGTCTCCCCCGGCTCGACCTCGACGACGGGCACATCGGGCGCGTGTCGCCGCAGCGCCTCGGCGATCACCTCGCGGTCGCGGCCGATCAGCACCACCGCCCGCATCCGGTCGGCGGCCTGCTCGACGAGCTCGTCGAACGAGGCGCCCTTCGCCAGGCCGCCGGCGATCCAGACCGCGTGCTCGACACCGCGCAGCGAGGCGAGCGCGGCATGGGTGTTGGTGGCCTTGCTGTCGTCGACCCAGGTGACGCCGCCGGACTCGGCGACCTGCTCGATGCGGTGGGCGTCGGGCCGGAACGAGCGCAGCCCGTCGCGGACCGCCTTCGGCGGCACGCCGTGGGCCAGCGCGAGCGCGGCCGCCGCGAGCGCGTTGGCCACCTGGTGCGGGGCGGGCGTGCGGCCCAGCGCCTGCTCGAGGTCGCGGAGCGTGCCCAGCTCGGCGGCGGACGTCGTGCGGTTCTCCACGAACGCGCGGTCGGCGAGCACGTCCTCGACCAGGCCCACCATGCTCGGGGCCGGGACGCCGAGGGTGAAGCCGATCGCGCGGCAGCCCTCCACGACGTCCGCCTCCTCGACCAGCCGCTCGGTGGCGGGGTCGTCGACGTTGTAGACGCAGGCGACCTGCGCGTGCTCGTACGCCTTGCCCTTCGCGGCGGCGTAGTGGCCCATCGGGTCGTCGGCGCCGCCCGGCTCGGCGGCGTGCCAGTCCAGGTGGTCGGGCGCGAGGTTCAGCACCGCGGCCGCCTGCGCCGACATGGACGTCTGCCAGTACAGCTGGAAGCTCGACAGCTCGACGGCCAGCGCGTCCCACGGCTCGGGGTCCATGACCGCCTCGAGCACGGGAGTGCCGACGTTGCCGACCGCGATCGCCCGCTCGCCGTGGGCGAGCAGCATGGCCTCGAGCATCTGCACGGTGGTCGTCTTGCCGTTGGTGCCGGTGACGACGAGCCACGGCGCGGCGTCGTCGCCGCGCAGGCGCCAGGCCAGCTCGACCTCGCCCCACACGGGCACGCCGGCGTCGAGCGCCTGGCGCAGCAGCGGAGCGTCCGGGCGCCATCCCGGGGACACGACGACGAGGTCGACCGGCTCCGGGAGCGTCGCGGTGCTGCCCGGGCCGACCCGCAGGTCGACGCCCAGGACGCGCATCAGCTCGGCCTGCTCGGCCATGGCGGTGGGCTCCTGCTCGTCCACGACGACGACCTGGGCGCCCAGGTGCTGCAGGGTGTCGGCGGCGGCGAACCCGCTGCGGCCGAAGCCGGCCACGACGGCGCGGACGCCGCTCCAGTCCGAGGTGCGACCCAGCTGCGTGACGTCGCTGCCGGTCACAGGGAAGCGACCCACTCGGCGTAGAAGATGCCCAGGCCGGTCGCGACGCACAGCGCGCTGATCAGCCAGAAGCGGACGACGATCGTGACCTCGGCCCAGCCGAGCAGCTCGAAGTGGTGCTGCAGCGGGGCCATGCGGAACAGCCGCTTTCCCTTGGTGAGCTTGAAGAACCCGACCTGCAGGATGACCGACATCGTGATGGCCACGAGCAGGCCGCCGAGCACGACGAGCAGCAGCTCGGTGCGGGTCATGAGGGCCAGGCCGGCGATCGCGCCGCCGAGCGACAGCGAGCCGGTGTCGCCCATGAAGATCTTGGCGGGGGCCGCGTTCCACCACAGGAAGCCGATGCAGGCACCCATGAGGGCGGACGCCACGACGGCCAGGTCGAGCGGGTCGCGCACCTCGTAGCACTTGGAGACGAGCGGGTTGGTGTCGCAGTTCTGGTTGCTCTGCCAGATGTTGATGATCACGTAGGCGCCGAAGATCATCGCGCAGGTGCCCGTGGCCAGGCCGTCGAGGCCGTCGGTCAGGTTGACGCCGTTGCTGGTGCCGGCGATGAGCACCAGCACCCAGATGACCAGCAGGACGGTGGGCAGCACCCAGCCGTCGATGTCACGCGTGAACGAGACGGCGTGCGTGATGACCGTCGAGCCCTCGTCGTCCTCGATGTTGATCGCGAGCACGGCGAAGATCAGGCCGATGAGCGTCTGCCCGACGAGCTTGGCCTTGCTGCGCAGGCCGAGGCTGCGCTGCTTGAAGATCTTGATGAAGTCGTCCAGGAAGCCGATCAGGCCCAGGCCGCAGAACAGGAAGAGCAGCAGCAGCGTGGACGCGCTCGGCTGGGTCTGGGTGAACAGCATCGCCGCCCCGTAGCCGATGACGACGGCCAGGATGATGACCAGTCCGCCCATCGTCGGGGTGCCGCGCTTGGTGTGGTGCGAGGTCGGGCCGTCGTCGCGGATCAGCTGCCCGTACCCCTGCTTCACCAGCACGCTGATGGCGACCCGGGTGCCCAGGAGCGTCACGAGCAGCGAGACCGCACCGGCGATCAGGATGGCCTTCATCGAGCAGGGGCTCCGTTCGGGGGACGACAGTCAAGGGCGAGCAGGACAACGAGAAGTATGCCGTCACCCCGTCAGGAGGGCGTCGGCGACTCGCTCGAGCCGCGAGCCGCGGGAGGCCTTGACCAGCACCGCGTCCCCGGGGCCGACGCGGTCGCGCAGCCACGCGACGGCGGCGTCGGTGTCGGGCACGGCGTGGCCGCGATCCCCCGCGCCCTCGGCCACCGGAGCGGCTCCGGGGCCGACGGCGAGCACGTGGTCGACGCCGCGGGCGACGGCGTGCTCGCCGAGCGCCCGGTGGGCGGCGACGCTGCCCTCCCCGAGCTCGAGCATCTCGCCCAGGACGGCGTACGTCGCGCCCTCACCGCCCATGGCGGCGAGCGCGTCGACGGCGGCGGCCGCGGACTCGGGGTTCGCGTTGTAGGCGTCGTTGACCACGACGAGCCCGTCGGCGCGCTCCTCGCGCTGCATGCGCATCGGGGACGCCGGGCGGGCCGAGGCGAGGGCGTCGACCGCCTGGTCGACGTCCAGGCCGAGAGCGCGGACGACGGCGAGCGCGGCGGCGGCGTTGGCCGCCTGGTGCTCGCCGAGGAGCGGGAGGTGGGCCGGACGCCGCCGGCCCTGGTGGGCGACGACGAGGTCGACCTCGCCGGACGCGTCCAGGGCGACGTCGACGACGCCGACGTCCGCGCCCTCACCGCCGAAGGTCAGGACGGGCGCCACGGTGCGGGACGCCATGGCCGCGACGCGCGCGTCGTCGGCGTTCAGCACCGCGACGCCGTCGGGACGCAGCGCCTCGACGAGCTCGCCCTTGGCCTGGGCGGTGCGCTCGGGCGAGCCGAACTCGCCCAGGTGGGCCGAGCCCACGTTGAGCACGACGCCGACGTCCGGCGGGGCGATGTCGCACAGCAGCCGGATGTGCCCGATGCCGCGCGCACCCATCTCGACGACCAGGAAGCGCGTGCCGGCATCCGCGCGCAGCACGGTGAGCGGCACGCCGAGCTCGTTGTTGAAGGAGCCCGTCGGCGCGACCGTCGGGCCGAAGCCGGCCAGCAGGTGGGCGAGCAGGTCCTTGACGCTCGTCTTGCCGGCCGAGCCGGTGACGCCCACGACCTTGAGGTCGTCCAGGCGGTCGACGACGTGGCGGGCGACGCGGCCGAGCGCGACGACCACGTCGTCGACGACGACGCTGGGCCCGTCGACCGGACGCGACGCCAGCACCGCAGCGGCACCGGCCGCCAGGGCGGCGTCGGCGTAGTCGTGCCCGTCGACGTGCTCGCCGGCCACGGCCACGAACAGGCCGCCGGGCTCGACGGCCCGGGAGTCGACGAACGGCGCGCCGGACACGACGGTGGCCGGGTCGCCGTGCAGCGTCCCGCCCGTGGTCTCGGCCAGCTCGGCCAGGGTCAGCGGGATCACGCGGGTCCCTCCCCCGCGGCGTCGATCAGCTCGGCCAGCACCTCGCGGTCGTCGAACGGGTGCACGACGCCGGCGACCTCCTGGCCCTGCTCGTGACCCTTGCCGGCGACCACGACGGTGTCGCCGCGACGGGCCAGGGAGACGGCGTGGGCGATCGCCTCGCGGCGGCCACCGATCTCGACCACCTCGACGCCGGACGCGTCACGGGCGCCGGCCAGCACCGCGGCGCGGATCGTCGCGGGGTCCTCGGTGCGCGGGTTGTCGTCGGTGACGATGAGCACGTCGGCCCACTCGGCGGCGGCCTCGCCCATGAGCGGGCGCTTGCCGTGGTCGCGGTCGCCTCCGGCGCCGATCACGACGACCAGGCGGCCGGGCGTGACCGGGCGCAGCGCGGCGAGCACCGCGGTGACGGCGTCGGGCTTGTGGGCGTAGTCGACGACCGCGGTGAACTCCTGGCCGCGCTCGACCCGCTCCATGCGTCCGGGGACGCCGGTGCTGCGGCCGATGCCCGCGACCAGGCCGGCCGGGTCGTGCCCCGCGGTGCTCAGCGCGGCCACGACGGCCAGCGCGTTCGAGACGTTGAAGACGCCGGGCAGCGGCACGCTCATCTCGAGCTCGAGCCCGTCGGGGCCGAGCACGGTGAGGTCGGAGCCGAGCCGGTGCGGGCGGACGTTGACCGCACGCCAGTCGGCGGCGCGTCCCTCGACCGAGAACGTGGTGACGGGCAGGCTCGTGCGCTCCACCAGCAGCCGGCCGTGCTCGTCGTCGGCGTTGAGCACCGCGTGGCGCGCGTGCTCGGGGGTGAACAGCGAGGCCTTGGCCTCGAAGTACGACTGCACGTCGCCGTGGAAGTCCAGGTGGTCGCGGCCCAGGTTCAGGAAGACCGCGACGTCGAAGGCGAACCCGTCGACGCGGCCCTGCACGAGCGCGTGGCTGGAGACCTCCATCGCGCACAGCCGGACCTGCTCCTCGCGCATCACCGCGAACAGGGCCTGCAGCTGGGGCGCCTCGGGCGTGGTGAGCGCGGACGCCGCCGGCACGCCCTTGACCCGGGTGCCGATGGTGCCCACCACGGCGGCGTGCTCGGCACCGAGCGCGGCCTCGGCCAGGTAGGTCGTGGTCGTCTTGCCCTGGGTGCCGGTGACGCCGAGCGTCGTGAACGCCGCGGACGGGTGGTCGTAGAGGTCGGCGGCCAGGCCGGCCAGCACCGTCCGCGGGGCCGGGTGGACGAGCACGGGCAGCGAGCCGTCGAGCCGGGCGGCGCCGTCGGCGTCGGTGAGCACGGCCACGGCGCCCGCCTCACGGGCCTGGGCGGCGTAGTCGGCCCCGTGCGCGCGGGCTCCGGGCAGGGCCGCGTACAGGTCGCCGGGACGCACGTCCCGGGTGTTGAGCGCCAGCCCGGTGATCGTCGTGGAGGTGTCGTCGGTCGGGACGTCCAGCGTCCTCGCCACCTGCGCCAGCGTCCGGCTCGGCGCCTCGTTCGGGCGCACCCGCATCGTCCCCGTCACCGGTCCAACCTATGGCATGGCTGTGCCCGGACCGCACGCCGTGGCGTGCGGTGCCGGTCACCAGTCCTGCGCGACCTTCGGGCTCTTGGCGCCGGTCGGGGCGATGCCGAAGCGCTCCAGCGCCATCGACATGACCTGCTGGAAGACGGGCGCCGCCGTGGAGCCGCCGCCCGCGCTCGAGACGGGGTTGTCGAGCACCACGTACGTGACGAAGCGCGGGTTGTCCGCGGGCGCGAAGCCCATGAACGACACCGTGTTCTGGCCCCGGACGTAGCGGCCGGTCTCGGGGTTCACTCGCCACGCCGTTCCGGTCTTGCCGGCGACGCGGTAGCCCTCGATCTGCGCCGCCGGAGCGGTGCCGTCGTCGGCCGTCACGGCCTCCATCATCCGGGTGACCTGCTTGGCCGCCTGCTGGCTGACGACCCGCTGACCCTTCGCCCGCGCCGGCTTCTCGACCGAGCCGTCGCCCGCCTTGAGGCCGGACACCACGGTGGGCTCGACCGCCACGCCGCCGTTCGCGATCGCGCCCACGGCCTTGACCATCTGCAGCGCGGTGACCGAGACGCCCTGGCCGAACGTGACCGTGGCCGCCTGCGAGCGCGACCAGCGCTCGGCCGGCACGAGGATGCCCTTGGACTCGCCGGGCAGCCCGACCCCGGTCTTGCTGCCGAGGCCGAACTTGCTCAGGTACGAGTGCAGCGTCGAGCTCTTCATCTGCTGCGAGGCGACGATCGTGCCCATGTTGGACGACTGCGCGATGACGCCGGCCGCGGTGAGCTTGATCGTGCCGTGGTCCCAGTAGTCGCTGATGTTGAAGCCGTCGATCGTCATCGAGCCCGGCACCTTGATCTTGGTGTCGGCCGAGACCAGGCCCTGGTCGGCGAGCGCCGCCATGGTCAGCGTCTTGATGACCGAGCCGGGCTCGTAGACCGTCTGCCAGGCGCGGGCGACCGTGTTCTTCTCGGTCATGCCCGTGCGGGTGTCGGGGTCGAACGACGGGTACTGCGACAGCTGGACGATCTCGCCGTTGGTGACGTCCATGGTGATGGCCAGGCCCCAGTCGGCGCTGCTGGAGCGCACGCCGTCGGCCAGGCGCTGGTCGGCGTACCACTGCAGGTCGCGGTCGATCGTCGTGACGACGTCCTTGCCCGGCACCATCTCGTCGACGGTCGTGTCGGCCTGCGGGATGCGCTGGCCGCTGGGCGCGACCTCGTACGTCATCCGGCCGTCCTTGCCCTGCAGCTGCTCGTCGTAGGTGCGCTCGAGCCCGGCGACGCCCTCGCCCTGCGCATTCAGGTACCCGACGAGGTTCGCCGCGAGCGAGCCGCCCGGGTAGGTGCGGATGGGCGCGGAGTCGCTGAAGACGCCGACCAGGCCCTTCTCCTTGAGCCGGTCCAGCGCCTTCTGCGCCTTGGTCGCCGGAGCCTGCTTGACGAGGACGACGTAGCGCGACTTGGGCGTGCGGAGCTTCTCGACCAGCGAGAAGTAGTCGAGGTCGTCGAAGACGCCGGTGAGCACCGCGGCGACCTGCGGGGCGTCCGCCGTGGTCATGGTCGGGTCGGCGGTGAGCGTGATGCCCTCCACGTTCGCGGCCAGGTCGATGCCGTTGCGGTCGGTGATCGAGCCGCGCGGAGCCGGGACGACGACGGTGTCGGTGCCGTCCTGCACGGCCTTGGCGGCGAACGCCGCGCTGTCGATGCCCTGGATCTGGAACAGCCGGACGCCGAACAGCACCAGCACGGTCAGCACCAGCACCAGGCACGCGCGCAGTCGCTTGTGGGTCATGGCGTGGGTCGCGCCGACCCCGGTCATCGGTCCACCCGCTTCACGTTGGTGCCCTTCTCGGCCGGCCGCGGCATGCCGACGACGGAGCCGTCGCTGAGCCGCAGGAAGACGGGGTTGGTGTTCGGGACCATGCCCAGGCGCACGGCCTCGGCGGCGAGCCGGCCGGGGCTGCGGCTCTCGGCCACCTGCGCGGCGAGCGCGTCGTGCTGGGTCTGCAGACGGTCGGCGGTGCGGTCGAGGTCCTGCATCTCGAACGCCTGGCGCTGCAGCACCGTGCTCAGCACGATGAGCCCGGTCAGGCCCAGCGACAGCAGGACGATGACCAGGCCGACGAACGGCGTGCGCCCACGCGTGGTGGACGGTGCCGGCACGAGCCGCAGCCGCGGTGCGGACGGGACGGTGCGGGCGGCGAGGCGACGGGCCGCCCCGGCGGCGGAGGTGCTCATCGCGCCACCCGCTCCACGGCTCGGACACGCACGGGCTTGGCCCGGCGGTTCTCCTCGATCTCGGCGTCCGACGCCTGCTCGGCACCGCGCGTCACGAGCGCGA
Source organism: Aeromicrobium sp. IC_218 (assembly GCF_004336805.1). Lineage (GTDB taxonomy): Bacteria > Actinomycetota > Actinomycetes > Propionibacteriales > Nocardioidaceae > Aeromicrobium. The sequence continues at coordinate 163,396 of NZ_SJXM01000003.1, read as the reverse complement.
ACCGGGGCAGCATCTCGTCGGGCACCTGGGGCAGGTCGCGGGGGGCGCGCGAGGCGGTCACCGCGGAGAAGGCGCGCTTCACGATGCGGTCCTCCAAGGACTGGTAGGCCATGGACACGACGCGCCCCCCGACGCGGGTGACCTCGAGGGCGGCGGGCACGGCACGGGTCAGGACGGCGAGCTCGGCGTTCACCTCGATGCGCAGCGCCTGGAACGTGCGCTTCGAGGGGTTGCCACCGGTGCGCCGGGCGGGCGCGGGGATGGCGTCGCGGACGAGGTCGACCAGGCGGGCGCTCGTCGTGAACGGCTCCTCGGCGCGGGCGGCGACCACGGCGTCGGCGATGCGGCGGGCGAACTTCTCCTCGCCGAAGTCGCGCAGGACGCGGGTCAGCTCGCGGGCGTCGTAGGTGTTGAGGACGTCCGCGGCGGTGAGCGGGTCCTCCGGGTTCATGCGCATGTCCAGCGGCGCGTCCTGGCTGTACGCGAACCCGCGCTCGGCCAGGTCGAGCTGCATGGAGGAGACACCGAGGTCGAACAGGACGCCGGCGACCTCGGGGATCGCGGCGTCGGACAGCACGGTGCCGATCTCGTCGTAGACGGCGTGCGCGAGGTGCACGCGGTCGCCGAACGGGGCGAGCCGCTCCCCCGCGCGCGAGAGCGCCTCGGGGTCACGGTCGATGCCGACCAGCCGGACGTCGGGGAAGGCGGTGAGCAGGGCCTCGGCGTGACCGCCCAGGCCGAGGGTGGCGTCGACGACGACGGCGTCGGGGGTGGTCAGCGCGGGCTCGAGCAGCTCCAGGATGCGCGTGAGCATGACCGGCACGTGCTGCGTCATGCGACCGCTCCCAGGGCGAGGGCGAGCAGCCCGGCGATCAGGGCGCTGGTGCCGAGGGAGAACGCCATGACGGCGGCCGAGTCGGCCAGCCGCTCACGCACGCGTCGCGTCGTCGTGTCCATCGCTCCCCTCCTTGGGCTCGTACCGGGCCCGGCGTCCTGCTCGTGGGTCCTGATCTCCGGCCGGGTGGATCTGGCGCCGGGGAAGTGGCGCCAGAGACAACCGGTCGAAGATCAGCACGCGCGATCAGAAGTCGCCGGGCATCACCTCGTCGGACATGTCGGCGAAGGCCGCCGACTCGTTCTCCTGGAACTGGTTCCAGCGCGCGGCGTCCCAGATCTCGATGCGGTCCATCGCACCGATCACGACGCAGTCCTTGTCCAGCGACGCCCACTCGCGCAGCACCGCTGGCACCGCGATGCGTCCCTGCTTGTCGGGGACCTCCTGCGAGGCGCCGGAGAAGAGCATGCGAGCGAAGTTGCGGCTGCGCTTGTCGGTGATCGGCGCGCGCCGCAGCTCGTCGGTGAAGGTGTTGAAGCTCTCCGGCGTCCAGCCGTAGACGCAGTTCTCCTGGCCGCGGGTCAGCACGACGCCCCCGTCGAGGCGGGGACGGAACTTGGCCGGCAGGAACAGGCGGCCCTTGTCGTCGAGGCGCGGCGTGTAGGTGCCGAAGAAATTGACCAGCTCAACGGGACTCACCTCGCTTCCTCCTACGCTCCCAGGTCCACCACTTTCCCCCACCTTACTCCACAATCCCCCACCGTCAACGCAAAACGCCCCACGTCACGGCGTTTCTGTGCCGTGGTACGTGGGGCGTGAGACGGGCCGGGATCGCCGTCAGGACAACGAAAAAACCGCCCCGGGTGGGGGCGGTGGTGGGAGGTGGGGCGTGGTGGAGCGGTCAGCGCCGCTCCACCCGGACGTCAGTACTCGTCGCCGTCGCGGCGGCGGTTCCAGCGCTGCTCCATGCGGTCGGTGAACGACCCGGAGGACTTGGGCTTCCGTCCCTTGCCGCCGCGCGGACCCTTGGGACCGGACGAGGACGGCGCGGCGCCGACGGCCAGGCCGCGGCGGTAGCTGGTGACGAAGAGGTAGGCCGAGCCGAGCATGGCCACGAACCCGATGACGCCCAGGATGGTCTGGGGCACCATGACGCCGGCGAGGAGCAGGCCGATGCCGGCCAGGAACCCGAGGGCGGACAGGACGGCGACGCGGCGGGTGCGCGCCACCAGGCGCGAGCCGCGAAGGGTGGAGGCGAACTCCGGGTCCTCGGCAGCGAGCGACTGCTCGAGCTGCTGCAGAAGTCGGGCTTCCTCGTCAGAGAGCGGCACTGGAGCCTCCGAAGGTGTGGGCGTCTGCCTCTGATTCTAGGCACCCGACGAGGTGCAGGCCAGCGGAGAGGGCTGTGAACTCTCCGAGAAGGGCCGCCTGCCGCTCGAGCGCGTACAGCGCGTCGCGTCCGCCGGGCTCGACGTCGACCAGGCTGGACGGCACGAGGTCGGCGAACGCGCGGGTTCCGGCGGTGTGCTCGACCCGCAGACCGGCGGCGGTGAGCATCTGGGCGACCTCGTCGAGGACGAACCGTCGGGCGCCGTCGGTGCGGCGGTCCCAGGCGTCCAGGTCGATGCTCAGCAGGCGCGAGGCGCCGTCGAAGTCGCCGGCGACGGCCCGGCGCACGGCGGCCCCGAGCCGGTTGGCGACCAGGACGCTCAGTCGTCCGCCGGGACGCAGCACCTGCCGGGCGGCCGCGACCGTGCCGGCCGGGTCGTCGACGTGCTCGAGCACGCCGTGGCACAGCACGAGGTCGACCGGCTCGGTCACGTGGGAGGCGAGGTCGGACGCGTCGCCCAGCGCACCGGTCAGGCGGTCGGCGACGCCGGCCTCCGTGGCGCGGCGCTCGAGGGCCGCGAGCGCGTCCGGGCTCGGGTCGACGACGTGCACGCGGTGGCCCGCTCCGGCGAGCCGGACGGCGTCACCGCCGGCACCGCCACCGAGGTCGACGATGCGCAGCGCGCCGCCACCGGTCAGCTCGACGGCGTCCAGCACCGTCTGCCAGAGGAGCTCGGCGCGCACAGGTCCCATGCGGACACTGTGCCACGGAGCGATGGCCTAGGGTCGGGCGCATGCCGACGACGCTCCCCCGCCCGGCCGCGCCCGGAGCGCTCGCCTGATGGCCCGGGTCGTCGTCGTCGGAGGCGGGTTCGCGGGGCTGTCGGCCGCCGGACGGCTGGCCAAGCTGCGCCACGACGTCGTCCTGCTCGAGGCCTCGGACCGGCTCGGCGGACGCCTGCGCGGCGTCGAGCGCGACGGCCACCGCTGGGCCGTGCACCCCGAGACGTTCACCCTCCCCGGCGTCCTGCGCGACCTGTTCCGCAAGTCCGGCCGGACGATCGACCGGGTGCTGGAGATCGAGACCGTGCCCGGACGGCGCCACGTCTTCGACGACGGGACGGTGCTCGACCTGCCGATGGGCACCCGCGGCGCCCAGCACGACGCCGTCGTCGCCCTGACCGGAAGCGACGACTGGTCGCCGTACCTCGACACGTTGCCGACCCCGTGGGACGTGATCCGCCGCCAGGCGCTGGACCAGGTGCTGACCGGCCGCGACGCGTTCACCCGCGAGCAGTGGCGCGCCCTGCAGCCGCGCCGCACCGTCCAGCGCGCCGCCAAGGGGCTCGGCGACCCGCGACTGGCCACCCTGCTGCGCGACGCCGTCCGGGTCCACGGCGACGACCCGCGCCGCGTCCCGGCGTTCACCACCGTGCAGCACTACCTGGAGCGCAACTTCGGGCTGTGGCACGTGGTGGGCGGCCGCGGCGTGCTCGCCGACGGCCTCACCACCCGCATGCAGGAGCGGCGCGTGGACGTCCGGCTCGGCACGCGGGCGTCCGGCCTCGAGCTCGAGGGCGAGCAGGTGCGCGGCGTCGTGACCGACGACGGGACCGTGCCGGCGGACGTCGTCGTCTGGTGCGCGCCGACCTGGCCCGCTCCCCTGCCCGAGCCCCGCCGGCTGCTGCCCGCCGCGCCCGCGCGCCAGACGTACGTCCGGCTGGGCCCGGACGCGCCCGCCCTCGTGCAGGACGTGCTCGTCCACGCCGACCCGCCGCTGCGGATGTGGGAGGCCGACCCCGGTTGCTGGACGATCGAGCACACTCGCAGCGAGGACCCGCTGGTCACGCTGGCCCGCCACCGGATCGACCTGCGCGACCACGTCGTCGACCGCTGGGAGGCCTCCCCCCGCGAGCTCGTGACCGAGGGGCACTGGGGCTGGCAGTGGCAGGGCTGGCGCACCGCCCTCGCGCGTCCGGGCGTCGGGCCGCGCGGCGGGCTGTTCCACGCGGGCGCCCACGCCCACCCGGGCGGGTCGCTGGAGATGGTCGGCGAGGCCACCGCGGCGATCGCGGCGGCCGTCGGCAAGGCCTAGGCCAGCGGGCGCAGCTGCTCGAAGATCTCGCGCGTCGCCTTGGAGCGGTTCAGCGTGTAGAAGTGCAGGCCCGGCGCGCCGCCGTCCAGCAGCTCGCGGCACAGCCGGACGGCCAGGTCGATGCCCGCCGCCCGCAGCGCTGCGGGATCGTCGCGGTGCGGCTCGAGCTCGGCGAGCACCTCGTCGGGGATCGCGACGCCGGACAGCTCGGCCATGCGCGCCACCTGGTTGAGGTTGAGCACCGGCATGATGCCCGGCACGACCGGCAGGTCGGAGCCGTTGGCGTGCAGGCGGTCGACGAGCTGGAAGTAGTCGGCGGCCCGGAAGAACAGCTGGGTGATCGCGAACGACGCGCCGGCCGCGTGCTTGGCGGCGAGCACCTCGGCGTCGCGCTCCAGCGTCTCGCAGTCGGGATGGCCCTCGGGGAACGCGGCGACGCCGATCTCGAAGCCGCCCAGGTCGCGGGCCAGCTCGACCAGCTCGGTCGCGTGGGTCATGCCGTCGGGGTGGGTCTCCCACGGTGCGCGCGGACCGCCCTGGGGGTCGCCGCGCAGCGCCAGCACGTGCCGGACGCCCGACGCGGCGTACTGCTTGAGGACGTCCTCGATCTCGCCACGGCTCTGCCCGACCACGGTCAGGTGTCCCACCGGGGTCAGCGAGGTCTCCTCGGCGATGCGCCGGGTGACGCGGATCGTGCGGCTCTGGCCCGCCCCGCCCGCGCCGTACGTGACGGACACGAAGGACGGGCCCAGCGGCTCGAGCTCGGCGATCGTGCGCCACAGCAGCGCCTCGCCCTCGTCGTCCTTCGGCGGGAAGAACTCGAAGGAGAAGGTCGGCTCGGGCGCGCGCAGCAGGCGCACCAGGGACGGGACCGGCTCGGACATGGCCCAACGGTATCGTCGCCGGCGTGATCACCCCCGCCGACGACCACGGGACGGACACCACCGTCCCCGGCCTCGACCCGGACCGCTTCCGTGCGCTCGTCGACGAGGAGCTGGACGCCTTCGTGGTCCACCAGCGGCTGCGTCTCGCGCCGCTCGGGCCGCAGGCCGGCGAGTACGTCGACGCGGCCGTGCGCTTCGTCGAGGGGGGCAAGCGTCTGCGTCCCCTCTTCTGCCTGGCCGGCTGGACCGCCGCGGGCGGCGACCCGGCCGACGCGCGGCTCGTCCGCGCCGCCGCCGCGCTCGAGTGGCTGCAGGGCAGCGCGCTCGCGCACGACGACGTCATGGACGACTCCGACACCCGCCGCGGCCGGCCGAGCCTGCACCGCGAGTTCGCCGCCCGGCACGTCGCCGAGGGGCGCGTCGGCGACCCGGACGTCTACGGCCGCGCCGTCGCGATCCTGCTCGGCGACCTCATGCTCTCGTGGTGCGACGAGATGTTCCGCGACTGCGGGCTCGACGTCGCCGCGGCGGGCGCCGTGCTCGACGAGTGCAAGACCGAGGTCGTCGCCGGCCAGCTGCTCGACGTGGCCGGCCAGACGGTGGCGTCGCTGGACGTCGACGAGGCCATGCGCGTCGTCCGCTACAAGTCGGCCAAGTACACCGTCGAGCGTCCGCTGCACATCGGTGCGGTCCTCGCCGGTGGCGACGCGTCGCTCGTGGCGGCGCTGAGCGCCGTCGGCCTCCCGCTGGGCGAGGCCTTCCAGCTGCGCGACGACGTCCTGGGCGTCTTCGGCGACCCGGCCGAGACCGGCAAGCCGGCCGGCGACGACCTGCGCGAGGGCAAGCGCACCGTGCTGGTCGCCCGCGCGGCCGAGCGGCTCTCCCCCGCCGACCGCCAGCGCCTGCACGAGGGCCTGGGGCACGCCGAGCACGTCGCCGAGCTGAGCGCGATGCTGCGCGACAGCGGCGCGCTGGACGCCGTCGAGGCCGACATCGACGAGCGGGTCGACGCCGCCCGCGAGGCCCTGGCCCGGGTCGACGAGCCCGCGCGCGGCTTCCTGGCCGTGCTGCTCGAGCGCGCCACCCGGCGCACGCGCTGAACCGTCCGGCCCGGCGCGGCGGTGGGGGCTCGCCGCGGCCGACTCTCTAGAATCGGCGGGCAGGGGTCCGTCCGAACGACTCCCGGGGAACAGGAGCGATCGATGGCGGCACGAGGCGACGAGGCCCTGCGCGGTCGCGTCCTCGAGGGTCGCTACGTGATCGGCGAGCGCATCGCCCGCGGCGGCATGGCCAGCGTCTTCCTGGGCCACGACCGGCGGCTCGACCGCCAGGTCGCGGTGAAGGTCATGCACCAGGGCCTGGGCGACGACGAGCAGTTCACCGAGCGCTTCGTGCGCGAGGCCCGCTCGGCCGCCAAGCTCAACCACCCCAACGTCGTGGCCGTCTTCGACCAGGGCACCGACGAGGAGCTCACCTACCTCGTCATGGAGTACGTCCCCGGCCACACCCTGCGCGACGTCGTGCGCGACGAGGCGCCCATGCGCCCGGCCCGCGCGCTGCGCCTGCTGGAGCAGGTGCTGCTGGCCCTGTCCGCCGCGCACGCGGCGCACCTGGTGCATCGCGACATCAAGCCCGAGAACGTCCTCATCGCACCCGACGGCGTGCTGAAGGTCGCGGACTTCGGCCTGGCCCGCGCCGTCAGCGCGGCCACCACCGCCACGGGCGGCACGCTCATCGGCACCGTGTCGTACCTGGCGCCGGAGATCGTCGTGAACGCCGGCACCGACGCCCGCTCCGACGTCTACGCGTGCGGCGCGATGCTGTTCGAGATGCTCACCGGCGTCAAGCCGCACACCGGCGAGTCCCCGATCCAGGTCGCGTACCGGCACGTCCACGAGGACGTCCCCGCGCCGTCCAGCGTCGTCCCCGGCATCCCGCCGTACCTCGACGCACTCGTCGCGCGCGCCACCGCGCGCGACCGCGACCGCCGCTCCCCCGACGCGCACGTGCTGCTGCAGCAGGTCCGCACGGTCCTGCGCGCGCTCGACGCCGGCCTGGCCGACGACCCCGACCTCACCGCCGACCTCGATCCCGGCTCCTCGGAGGCCTGGGAGTCCGAGGTGACCCAGCGCGTCGCGGACGTCCGCCCCGCGTCGGTGCTCGGCCTCGCCCCCGAGGACGTCGGCTCCAGCACCGTGGTCGTCGCACCGGACGCCGAGCACACGATGTCCTGGCAGTCCGCCCCGGCCGAGCCGGCTCCGCCCGCCCCGGACCTGCCCCCGGCCCGTCGCCGGCGTCGCCGCGGCGGACTCCTGCTGCTCTGCGTGCTGCTGCTCGCCGTCCTGGCGGCGGCCGGCGGCTGGTACTACGGCGTCGGCCGCTACACCGAGGCGCCCGACCTCGTCGGCGTCTCGTTCGAGCAGGCCCGGCAGACAGCGGAGCAGGAGGGCTTCACCCTCGAGACCGGCCAGCCCGAGTACTCCGAGACGGTGCCCAAGGGCACGGTCATCAGCACCGACCCCGAGCCGGGCGACAAGGTGCTCCCCGGCGACACGCTGCAGGCCGTCGTGTCGCTCGGCAAGGAGCGCTACCAGGCGCCGAACCTGGCCGGACGGACGCTCGACGAGGCCAAGGCCGCGCTCGAGGGCGGCAACCTCGCGCTCGGCGACGTGCGCCAGGTCTACGACGACGACGTCGCCAACGGTCGCGTCGTCCGGCTCACCTCGATCAAGCCGGGCACCCTGCTCAAGCGCGACACCCCCGTCGACCTCACGGTCAGCAAGGGCAAGCAGCCGGTGGAGGTCAACAGCCAGGTGGGCCGCAAGCGCGACGCGGCCGTCTCGGCGCTGGAGAAGTCGGGGCTGAAGCCGACCGTCACGGAGGCGTTCTCCGACACCGTCCCCGAGGGCGTCGTGATCGACCAGAACCCGCGCGAGGGCACGCTCTTCCGCGGCGACGAGGTCAAGCTCGTCGTCTCCAAGGGCCCGGAGATGCTGCCCGTCCCGGACGTCCGCGGACGCTCGCGGGCCGAGGCCGAGCAGGCGCTCACCGCCGCGGGCTTCAAGCCGCAGGTGCGCGACGTCCTGCCCGGCAACGACAGCGTCATCGTGCAGAGCCCGTCGGGCGGCAAGCTCAAGCGCGGCTCCACCGTCACCATCTACTGCTGAGCGACGAGAGACCGGTCCGGCCCGACGGGCCGGCCGGCTAACTTCTCCGAACGACGACACCGCCGGCCGTCCCGTGAGGGACGACCGGCGGTGTGGGCGGGCGAGCGTCAGCTGCGCTCGGCGAGCATCTCCGCGACGAGGAAGGCCAGCTCGAGGCTCTGCGCGCGGTTGAGCCGCGGGTCGCACAGCGTCTCGTAGCGCGTGACCAGGTCCTCCTGGGAGAGGCGCGCGCCGCCGCCGAGGCACTCGGTGACGTCGTCGCCGGTCAGCTCCACGTGGACGCCGCCGGGCCAGGTGCCCAGCGAGCGGTGCACCTCGAAGAAGCCGCGGACCTCGTCGATGACGTCGTCGAACTCACGCGTCTTGTAGCCGTTCTCGGTGGCGAACGTGTTGCCGTGCATGGGGTCGCAGACCCACGCGACCTGCAGGCCGGCGGCCCGCACCTTCTCGACCAGCGGCGGCAGGCCGTCACGGATCTTGCCCGCGCCGAAGCGGGTGATGAAGGTCAGGCGGCCCGGCGTGTTGTCCGGGTTCAGCTTGGCGGCCAGCGCCAGCGCGTCGTCCGGCGTGGTCGTGGGCCCGAGCTTCACGCCGATCGGGTTCGCGACGCGGCTCAGGAGCTCCACGTGCGCGCCGTCGAGCTGGCGGGTGCGCTCACCGATCCACAGCATGTGGCTGGAGACGTCGTACGCCTGGTCGGTGCGCGAGTCGATGCGGGTGAGGGGCTGCTCGTACTCCAGCAGCAGCGCCTCGTGCGAGGAGTAGAAGTCCACGGCGTGCAGCGACTCGGGGTCGATGCCGATGGCGTCCATGAACGCCAGCGCCTTGTCGATCGCCGCACCGACGGCCTCGTAGCGCTGGCCCAGCGGGCTGCTGCGCACGAAGTCCTTGTTCCAGGCGTGCATCTGGCGCAGGTCGGCGTAGCCGCCGGTCGTGAAGGCGCGCGCGAGGTTCAGCGTCGCGGCGGACGCGTGGTAGACCTCGAGCAACCGGTTCGGGTCGTGCTGGCGCGCCTCGGGGGTGAAGTCGAAGCCGTTGACCGCGTCACCGCGGTAGGCCGGCAGGGTCACGCCGTCACGGGTCTCGGAGTCGCTGGAGCGCGGCTTGGCGTACTGCCCGGCCAGGCGGCCGACCTTCACGACCGGGACGCTCGCGGCGTAGGTCAGCACGACGGCCATGGAGAGCAGCACCCGCAGCTTGTTGCGGACGTTCTCGGCCGTGACGCCCTCGAAGGTCTCGGCGCAGTCGCCGCCCTGGAGCAGGAAGGCCTCGCCACGGGCGACGGCGGCCATCTTCTCGGTCAGCGCGTCGCACTCGCCGGCGAAGACGAGCGGCGGCATCGTGCGCAGCCGCGAGACGGCGGCGTCGCGCGCGGCCGGGTCGCGGAAGGTGGGCTGCTGCACGCGACCGAGCGCGTCCAGCTCTTCGAGGGTGGGGATGGTGCTCACCGCGCCAGGATACGGCGTGGTGCCGCGGGCCCGGCACGCGTGTGCGCCGGTGAGACGCCTAGGCGGCCGGGGAGTCGTCCTCGGACGGCTCGACCGCCTCCTTGGCCGCGGCCTTCGCCGCGTCGCGCAGCTCCTTGTCGCGCTTCTTGGCGTCGGTGGCGTACATGTCGACGTACTCCTGGTCCGACAGACGCATGACCTCGTACATGATCTCGTCGGTGATGGCGCGCAGGACGAAGCGGTCCTCCTGCAGGCCCTCGTACCGGCTGAAGTCGAGCGGCTCGCCGAAGCGGACGCCGGGGCGGACGAACCGGCCGAACACCTTGCCGGGCGGGGCGATGACGTCGGTGTTGACGACGGCGACCGGGATGACCGGCACCTGGGCCTCGAGCGCGAGGCGGGCGACGCCGGTGCGGCCGCGGTAGAGCTTGCCGTCGTGCGAGCGGGTGCCCTCGGGGTAGATGCCGCAGACCTCGCCCTCGGACAGCAGGCGCAGCTGGGTGCGGATCGCGCCCGCGGCGGCCGAGCCGCTCGTGCGGTCGATCGGCACCTGGCCGGCGCCGGAGAAGAACTTCTTCTGGAACCAGCCCTTGATGCCGGGCGTCTCGAAGTACTCGGCCTTGGCCACGAAGGTCACGCGGCGCGGGATCACCAGCGGCATGAACAGCCAGTCCGAGTAGGACAGGTGGTTCGAGGCCAGGATGACGGCGCCCTCACGCGGGACGTTCTCGGTGCCCTCCGCCCATGGGCGGAAGATCAGCTTGAGCAGCGGACCCAACGCCAGGAACTTCAGAAACCAGTAGAACACTCGACCTCCCTCAGGACGGCGCAACTGTACCCCGCCGGACGTCCGCGGCCCGCGTGCGTGGACGTGTGGTGCTTTCGTGGCCGCGGTCGGCCTGCGAGACTGGGGGCGTGAGCGATCACGACCCCTCCGACGACGAGTTCCGCCGGCTCGTCGAGGGCCTCGACCTGGACTTCTCGGCCATGGACGAGGCCGACGCCCGTCGGGCCCGCGAGCGCGCCCCCGAGCCGTCCCCCGAGCCCGACGAGCCGGTCGACGAGCCCTGGGACGCGCTGGACGACGAGGCCGACGACGACCCTTTCTACCGGCACCCCGAGCCGCCGCCCGCGCGTCCGTCCGACCCGCGCCGCCAGCTCGGCTGGGCCGGCGTGCTCGGCGGCCCCGCGCTGCTGGTGATCGCCACGCTGCTCGGCGTCGACCTGCCTCAGGCCGTGGTGCTGGGTGCCGTGCTCATCTTTGTCGCCGCGGCTGTCGTGCTGGTCTCGACGCTCCCCGGATACGGACCCTCGCACCGGGACTTTCCGGACGACGGCGCCGTGCTCTGATCCGTGACATGTCGGCCGCGCCGATCATGCCGGCCTCCGGGCCCAGGTGGGCGCGGACGATGCGGGCCTCGGCGCGGTATCCGCGTCCGGTGAGGGACGCCGCGAACGTCCGGCGCGCCGGCTCGATGAGCAGGTCCGCGGCGTCGCTGACGCCGCCGCCGATGACGAAGATGCCCGGGTCCAGCGCCGCGGCCAGGCTGGCGATGCCGCTGCCCAGCCACTCCCCGACCTCGCCGATCCAGGCCACGGCCTCCTCGTCGCCGGCCTGGGCCAGGCGGGTGACGTGCTGGCCGCCGATGGCGTCCAGGGACCCGGCGTCGCGCAGCAGGGCCTTGCCCAGCACGGTGCCGTCCTCGGCCGCGGCCTTGGCGCGGCGCGCGAGCACCCGCCCGCTGGCGTACTGCTCCCAGCAGCCGGTGTTGCCGCACTCGCACGGACGTCCGTCGGGGACCACCTGCATGTGGCCGAACTCGCCGGCGATGCCGTACCGCCCGCGGTAGACCTGGCCGTCGATGACGACGGCGCCGCCGATGCCCGTGCCCAGGGTGATGAGCACGAGGTCGGACTCGTTCTGCGCCGCGCCGAAGCGCCACTCGGCCCAGCCGGCAGCGTTCGCGTCGTTGTCGACCAGCACCGGCAGGCCGGTGCGGCGCGACACGGCGTCGCGCAGCGGCTCGTGCCGCCACGCCAGGTGCGGCGAGAACACGACGGTCGACTGCGTGGCGTCCACGAAGCCGGCGGCGCCGATGCCGATCGAGCGGATGTGATGGTTGCGGCGCAGCTCCTCGGTGATGTCGGAGATGGCGTCCAGCACGTCCAGCGAGCTCGTGGTGGGGCTGTCGCGACGCAGCCGCTCCAGCACCCGGCCGTCCTCGTCGACGACGCCGGCGGCGACCTTCGTGCCACCGATGTCGATGCCGATGCTGAGCTTCTCGGCCACGACTACACCGGCTCGCTGCGGACCAGGTCGGCCGCGCCGACGAGGCCGGCGCCGTTGCCGAGGGTCGCCAGGCGCAGGTCGGCGACCGGGCGGTGGCCGTGCGCGGGCAGCGCGGCCTCGAAGGCCTCGCGGATCGGGACGAGCAGGTGGTCGCCGGCCTCGGCGACGCCGCCGCCGATGGCCACGACGGTGGGGTCGAGCACCGCGGCCAGCGAGGCGATGCCCTCGCCGAGCCAGCGGCCGAGGTCGGCCAGGAGCGCGTCGCAGAGCGGGTCGCCCTCCTGCGCCAGGCGCGTCACGAGCGGGCCGGTCAGCCGGTCGGGCTCGTCGCCCACGGCCTCACGCAGCGGGCCGGCCGCCGGCTCGTCCAGGCGCAGCCGCGCCTCACGTACCAGGGCGCTGCCGCTGCCGTACTGCTCCAGGCAGCCGCGACGACCGCAGCCGCACAGCAGGCCGTCCGGCACGACGCGCAGGTGGCCGATCTCGCCACCGATGCCGAAGCCGCCGCGGAACAGCTGGCCGCGGTGCACGATGCCGCCGCCGACGCCGGTGCCGACGGTCACGAGCAGCAGGTCGTCGCTGTCGGCACCCGCACCGAACCGGAACTCGCCCCACGCCGCCGCGCTGGCGTCGTTCTCGACCACCACGGGGACGTCGGTCAGCTCACGCACCCGCTGCGCGAGCGGCTCGTCGCGCCACCGGATGTTGGGCGCGAACAGCACGGTGGACCGGTCCGCGCCGATGAAGCCGGCCGCGCCGATGCCGATGCCGGCGACCTCCGCGTCACCGCGCACCTGCTGGGCCACCTGGGCCACGACCTCGGGGATCTGGGCCGAGTCGCCCGGCGTGGCCTCGCGCGCCTCGCGCACGACCCGGCCCTCGTCGTCGACGAGACCGCCGGCGATCTTGGTGCCGCCGATGTCGATCCCCACCGCGTACGTCATCGCTCCTCCTTCGGGGCGAGCTGGTCGAGCAGGGTGCGCACCGCACGGACCGCGTCCGCGGCCGCCTGGGTCGCCTGCTCGAGAATCTCGGGATTGTCCTGGACGTGCTCGACGAGCCGGCACACCGGGCACCACGCGTGCGGGCAGCGCGCCGGCTCCGCACCGGTCTCGCCCCCGCCCAGCGCGTGCAGCAGCCGGGCCGCCTCCTCGGCGAGCGAGCCGACCGGCTCGCTCTGCTCGCTCACGGCTGCGCCGCCGTGAGCCTCGTGACGCAGCGGGTCACGCGGTCTCGACCCGCGTCTTGAGCCCCCGCAGCGCGGTGTCGATGATGACCTTCTCGGCCTTGCGCTTCAGCATCCCCAGCAGCGGGATCGAGACGTCCACGGCCAGCTGGTAGGTGACCCGGGTGGCTCCGCCGGCGTCCTCCAGGACGTACGAGCCGTCCATCGAGCGCAGGATCGTGGCGGGCTCGGCGAGCGACCACGACACCTCGTGGTCGCCGTGCCAGTCGTAGCGCAGCACGTAGGAGTCCCGGATGGGCGCGGCGTCGAGCACGAACGAGACGGTCTCGGCGCGTCCGTCGCCCCCCTCGGTGAGCGGACGGACCTCCTTCATGCCGGTCGCCCACTCGGGATAGGCCTCGAAGTCGGCGATGACCGCCATCACCTGGTGCGCTGGCGCGTCGATGACGATGTCGCTGGTCGTGCGGGCCATCACACCTCCCTCTCGGACGGAGCCCCGAGTCTATCCGCACGGGCGCGCGCGACCGGGCCGGGCACGACCGCGTGAGCCGGGTCACCGCGTCACCGGCGGTTACCGTGTCGTAACCTGCCGGATGTGACTGACTCCCTGCTGCGATACGACGGCAACCTCGTCGACGACGTGCGTGACCGGCTGGCCATCGACCCGGACGCCGTGGCGTTCAGCCGGCACACCGGGTCCGCCGACTGGCAGGACGTCACCATCGGCGAGTTCGACGCCCAGGTGCGCGCGCTGGCCAAGGGCCTGGTCGCCTCGGGCGTGCAGGCCGGCGACCGTGTCGCCCTGCTCTCGCGCACCCGCTACGAGTGGACGCTCGTCGACTACGCCGTCTGGTACGCCGGCGCGGTCACGGTGCCGATCTACGAGACGTCCTCGGTCGACCAGATCGCCTGGATCCTCGAGGACTCCGGTGCCGTCGCCACCGTCGTCGAGACGCCCGAGCACGCGGCCCGCGTCGCGCAGGCCGGTGGCACCGCCCCGGCGATGCGCCAGACCTGGACGATCGACGCCGACGAGCTGGCCGTGCTGGCCACCGCCGGCGAGTCCGTCGACGACGCGGTGCTCGAGGAGCGCTACGCCACGATGGACGCCTCGACGCTGGCCACCATCGTCTACACGTCCGGCACGACCGGACGCCCCCGCGGCTGCATGCTCACGCACGGCAACTTCCGCGCCGAGCTCGGTGGCGCGCTGGAGACGCTGCCCGACCTGTTCGACGCGGACGGCGCCTCGACGCTGCTCTTCCTGCCCCTGGCCCACGTGTTCGCGCGGATCATCCAGGTCGGCACCATCCGTGCCGGCGCCCGCCTCGGCCACTCCCCCGACATCAAGGACCTCGTGCCCCGCCTGGGCGAGTTCCAGCCGACCTTCGTGCTGGCCGTCCCGCGCGTGTTCGAGAAGGTCTTCAACTCGGCCAGCCAGAAGGCGCACGCCGAGGGCAAGGGCAAGATCTTCGACCAGGCGGTCGCGACCGCGATCGAGTACAGCCGCGCGCTGGACGCCGGCAAGCCGGGCCTGGGCCTACGGCTCAAGCACGGCCTGTTCGACAAGCTGGTCTACGGCAAGCTGCGCGCCGCGCTCGGCGGCCAGGCGCAGTACGCCATCTCCGGCGGCGCCGCGCTCGGCGAGCGCCTGGGCCACTTCTTCCGTGGCGTGGGCGTGACGATCCTCGAGGGCTACGGCCTCACCGAGACCACCGCCGCGCTGGCCGTGAACCCGCCGCACCGCGAGCGCGTCGGCTCGGTCGGCCTGCCGATCTCCGGCGCCGAGGTGCGCATCGCCGCCGACGGCGAGCTGCAGTGCCGCGGCCCGCAGGTCTTCCAGGGCTACTGGCGCAACGAGAAGGCGACGGCGGCGGCGCTGGACGCCGACGGCTGGTTCGGCACCGGCGACCTGGGCGAGATCGACGCCGACGGCTTCATCCGCATCACCGGCCGCAAGAAGGAGATCATCGTGACCGCCGGCGGCAAGAACGTCGCCCCGGCCGTGCTCGAGGACCGCGTCCGCGCCAACCCGTACGTCAGCCAGTGCCTGGCCGTCGGCGACGGCAAGCCCTTCATCGCCGCCCTCGTCACCATCGACGCGGAGGCCTGGACCGGTCCGCTGGACGACCCGGCGCTGCTCGCGGAGGTGCAGAAGGCGGTCGACGACGCCAACACCCAGGTGTCCAAGGCCGAGTCGATCCGCAAGTTCCTGATCCTCGACGAGGACTGGACCGAGGAGAACGGCTACCTCACCCCGTCCTTCAAGGTGAAGCGCAACCGCGTGCTCGCCGACATGGCCGCCGAGGTGGAGTCGCTCTACACCCGCTGATCCCCACCCCGTCGCTGAGCGTGACGCTCTTGCGGCCGACACCGGCGTGTCGGCGCAAGGACGTCACGCTCAGCGCGTTCCGGCGGCCTTCGTGAGGAAGGCCCGCCAGTCGCGGGTGAGCCGTTCGGTCGTCGTGCCCAGCTCCGACCGCAGCGCCGCGTCGACCCCCGCACCACCCAGGCACGCGCGGTAGAAGCGCTCGATCGCGGCGTCGTCGTGACGCTCGTCCAGCACCCGGAAGACCAGCCAGGCCAGCTCGTAGGTCGCGCCGAGCCCGTGCGAGGCCGACGAGAAGTCCTCGGTCGAGGGCAGCGCGCTCGGCGCCCCGTCGGCGCGGACGGCCGTCAGGGCCTGCCCGGCGCTGACCGCCAGCGGCGCCGTGTCGTCGCGCAGCGCGACCCAGTCGGCGAACCCCTCCACGACCCACGGCTCGGCGACGGACGTCGCGGCACCGGTGACGACGTGGACCGCCTCGTGGGTCATGACGACCTGGGCGGCCCGGTCGTCCATCGGCGCGAACGCGTCGGGGTTCACGACCACGGCGGTGGGGCCGCCCGCCTCCTCCGAGGCGTCCAGCGTCGTGGTCACGCCGGCGACCTGGGCGATCGCGTCGGCCTCCTGGCCGACGAGGGCCGCGGCCGTCGCCGCGTCGGGCGGGACGACCACGACCAGCTGCTGACGGGCGCCGGCCAGGCCGCGCACCTCCCGGGCGGCGGTCCGTGCCCACCGGCGCACGTCCAGGCCGGGCGCTCCCCCGTCGACGGCGATCGTCGTCACGCCGCCGCTGCGGTCGACCTGCAGGTCGCCGGCGAGCCACAGCGGGAGCGGGCCGCGGTCCTGCGTCGCGCCCTCGACGGCGACGTCGTCACCGACCGGGCGGATCGTCAGGGCCACCTGGGTCGACCAGGTCTCGCGACTGGGGAGACCACTGCGCGGGCCGGGCGTCCAGGCGACGTCGACGGCGGCGGCGAGGGTGCCGTCCTCGCCGAGCTCACCGTCGGCACCGCGCACGTAGCGCAGCGCGACCTCACGGACGTCGAGGGCCTGCATGGCCGACCAGGTGCGGCGGGCCCACGCGGCGGCCTCCGCCGTGTCACCGGCGGCCTCGACGAGCTCGTCGACGGACCGGGCGCGCTGGATCGACTCCACGCGGGCGCTGACCTCGAGCCCGAGCGAGACCGGCGGGCCGGAGGCCTCCGACTCGTCGGCGGGAGCGTCGTCGGCCCACGGCCGCCACAGCAGGGCGCCGCCGGCGACGAGGACGAGCAGCAGCGCGCCGACGACCGGCGTCCGCGCGCGCACGCCGCTAGCCGACCCGGACCGCGATCTGGAAGCTGGAGAGCGACGTGATCGAGACGTTCAGGCCCGTGCGCGGGGCGTGGACGACCTTGCCGTCGCCGATGTACATGCCGATGTGGGTGAGGCTGGAGTAGGCGACCAGGTCGCCGGGACGCAGCTCGCTCATCGAGATCTTCTGGCCCGCGCCGACCTGGTCGCGCGCGGTGCGCGGGATGGAGACGCCGGCCGCGGCCCACGCGCCACCGGTGAGGCCCGAGCAGTCCCAAGCGTTCGGGCCGTTGCCGCCGTAGGAGTAGGGGTCGCCGAGCTGGGCGAGCGCGAACTTCACCGCGTCGGCGGCGCGGCCGGTGGCCTCGACCTTGATGCCGGAAGGGTCGACCTGGTCGTCGGCGGCGGCCATGCGCGCGCGCTCGCGCGCCTCGAGGCGGTCGTGGGCGGCCTTGGCCTTCTCGTAGGCCGCCTTGATGGCCTTGCGGCGCTCGAGCACCTGGCGCTTGTCGGCGGCCAGGGCCTGCTTGCGCTCGGCGAGCTGGGCCTGGCGGTTGCGCATCTCGGCCGCGGTGCGGCTGAACTGCTCGAGCTGGTCGGCGCGCGAGGCGTTGAGCGCCTGGACGGCGCCGAGCCCGTCGAGGAACGCGGCCGGGTCGTCGCTGCCGAGCAGGCCGACGGTCGGGCCGAGCGGGTTCTGGATCTGCTGCTGCACGACCGCGGCGCCGAGCGCGTCGCGCTGGGCGCGGAAGGCGGCGTCCTGCGTGGCGAGGTCGCGGCTGAGCGCGTCGATCTCGTCCTGCGTCTGGTCGATGCGCTCGGTGAGGCCGTTGACCTCCTCGGTGACGGCCTCGACCTCGTCGTACGCCTTCTCGACCGACTCGCGCGTCGGCTTGGGGTCGGCGCTGGCGACCGGGGAGAGCACCAGCGAGGCTCCCAGGGCGGCTCCGGCGGTCAGGGACGCGAGACGCACGGCACGGCGCAAGAAGATCTCTCCCTCAAGAGTTCTGTGGCGTCGCCACCCACCGGCCCGAGGGCGCGGAACGGGGTCGGGGGACTCCGGGTGGCGGGCCCGGACCGTCCCGGAGGACGGCATGGGCACAGCCACCCACTCTAGGTGGTCACCAG
The DNA here is from genome assembly GCF_004336805.1 of Aeromicrobium sp. IC_218. Classification (GTDB taxonomy): domain Bacteria; phylum Actinomycetota; class Actinomycetes; order Propionibacteriales; family Nocardioidaceae; genus Aeromicrobium. Next base: position 145,415 of record NZ_SJXM01000003.1, on the reverse strand, counting down.
GGCCCGATCAACCGACCTGGCCGGACCCGGACGCGTCGTCGAGCGGGACCACGAGGCGCAGCGGCGGGACCAGGCCGGAGGCGGCGAGCGCGTCGAAGGCCGCCCGCTCGTCGGCGTCGATGACGACGCCCTCGGGCGGAGCGCCGAGCAGCACGGTCACCACGCAGTCGCCGCAGGCGGCGGCGCTGCGCACCAGGCACGTGCCGCAGTCGACGACGACCGCGTCGGAGGGGTCGTGCTCGGGGGCGGGAGCGACGGCGTCCCGCGACAGGTTCTCGTTCATGGCGGTGACGCTAGGGCGGGGGTCTGACAAGGACGCGCGTCACGCCGGACGCACCGGCGCGGCTCCCCGTCCTGTCGGACCCGCTTCGTACGGTGTGCGACGTGGACGCCGTGCAAGGAACCTTCGACGAGCTGGGCCGGTCGCTGGCCGACGTGACCTTCTGCGTCGTCGACCTCGAGACGACCGGCGGCTCCGCGGCGAAGGGTGCCCGCATCACCGAGATCGGCGCGGTGAAGGTGCGCGGCGGCGAGATCGTCGGCGAGCTGCAGACGCTGGTCGACCCCGAGGGCCCGATCCCGGCCTTCATCACCGTGCTGACCGGCATCACCGACGCCATGGTCTGCCGCGCGCCGCGCATCGACGAGGCGCTGCCCAGCTTCCTGGAGTTCGCCCACGGCAGCGTCCTGGTGGCCCACAACGCGCCGTTCGACGTCGGCTTCCTCAAGCACGAGGCCAAGCGGCTCGGCATCCCCTGGCCCGGGTTCGAGGTGCTCGACACCGTCACCCTGGCCCGTCGCGTGATGCTGCGCGAGGAGGTGCGCAACCACAAGCTCGGCACGCTCGCCGCGCACTTCGGCAGCCCGACGACCCCCAACCACCGCGCCCTCGAGGACGCCCGCGCCACCGTGCACGTGCTGCACGGCCTGTTCGAGCGCCTGGGCAGTTTGGGCATCGGCACGCTCGAGGAGCTCGCCGGGTTCACGACCCGCATCACCGCGGCCGAGCGGGCCAAGCGCCACCTGGCCGACCACCTGCCCGCCGTCCCCGGCGTCTACCTGTTCCGCGACCGCGACGAGCGCGTCCTCTACGTCGGCACGTCGCGCAACCTCCGCACCCGGGTGAAGTCCTACTTCACCGGCAGCGAGACCCGCGCCCGGATGCGCGAGATGGTCCGGCTCGCCGAGCGCATCGAGGGCATCGAGTGCGCCACCGCGCTCGAGGCCCAGGTGCGCGAGCTGCGGCTCATCGCGCGGCACACCCCGCCGTACAACCGGCGGTCCCGGTTTCCCGACCGGCTCACCTGGGTGAAGCTGACGCGCGAGCCGTGGCCGCGCCTGTCGATCGTCCGCCGCGTGCTCGACGACGACGCCGACTACGTGGGCCCGTTCCGGCACAAGCGCAACGCCGAGGCCGCGCTGGCGGCCGCGCACGACGCCTTCCGCGTCCGCCAGTGCACCGGCCGCCTGCCCGCGAAACCCCGCGGTGCGGCGTGCGTCCTGGCCGAGATGGGGCACTGCCTCTCCCCCTGCGACGGCTCGGTCGACGCCGAGACCTACGCCGCCGAGGTCGCCCGGCTGCGCGAGACGATGGTCGGCGAGCCGCTCACGCTCATCGACCACGCCGGCGATCGCATGCGGGCGCTGTCCGCCGCCCAGCGCTACGAGGACGCCGCCGTGTGGCGCGACCGGCTGGCCACGTTCCTGCGCGGAGCCGCCCGCTCGCAGCGCCTGCGCCAGCTCACCGCCGAGCCCGAGGTCGTCGCCGCCCGCCGCGGAGAGCACGGCTGGGAGATGCACGTCGTCCGGCACGGACGCCTGGCCGCGTCCGGCGTCATGCCGCCGCGCGGTGCCGACCAGCTGGCCTGGATCGACCGGCTCGTCGCCGGGGCCGAGACGGTCGAGGCCGGGTTCGGCCCCGCGCCGGCCGCGACGGTCGAGGAGACCGAGGTGCTGCTGCGCTGGCTGGAGTCCGACGGCGTCCGCATGGTCCGCGGCACCTGGCAGTGCAGCGCGGCCGGTGCCCAGCGGCACCTGGCGACCTGGGCCCCGGACCCGTCGGCCTCGCCGGCCGGCGTGCTGGCCGCGCGGTAGCCTGTCGAGGTGATCACGGCCATCGTCTTCATCCACGCCGACGTCTCCCGTCTCGACGAGGTGGCCGAGCAGGTCGCCGCCGTCGAGGGGGTGAGCGAGGTCTACTCCGTCACGGGCGAGCTCGACCTCGTCGCCATGGTGCGCGTGCGCACCCACGACGACATCGCCCGCGTGGTCACCGGCAAGGTCAACAAGGTGCCCGGCATCGTGTCGACGCAGACGCAGATCGCGTTCCGCACGTTCAGCCGGCACGACCTCGAGGACGCCTTCAGCATCGGCCTGTGACCTCCGTGACCACCACCGCCGACGCCGTCGAGAAGCCCTCCTCCGCCGCCGCCCGCTCGGTCGGCATCGACCTGGCCCGCGTGGTCGGGCTCGTCGCCATCGTCGCCGGCCACGCCTGGGACGGCCACGAGGTCAGCGTGCTGCTGTTCAGCTGGCACGTCCCGATCTTCTTCCTGCTGACCGGCTACCTGTGGCGTCCCGGACGCCCGCTGGGCGCCGAGGTCCGCAAGCGCGCGCGGACGCTGCTCGTCCCCTACGTCCTGTGGTACCTGATCGTGGCCGGCATCTGGTTCACCTACGCCTCTCAGGTGCTCTACGACGACTTCGACTGGCACGCCGCGGCCCGTACCGCCCTCGGCGGAGTCGACGCCCCGCGGCCGTTCTCGGCCTTCTGGTTCGTGACCGCGCTGTTCGCCGCGACGGTGGCGCTGCGCGCCCTGGAGAAGCTCGGCCCCTGGGCACCGTGGCTGGTCGCGGCCCTCATGCTCGGCCTCTTCGTCCAGGACCGCGTGCGCTGGGCGGGCGTCTACTGGTCGGCAGCCACGGGTGTGGCCTGCCTGGTCTTCGTGCTCGCCGGCCAGGTGCTGCGCACCCACCGCGACCGGGTGCCGCTGCCGCTCGTGACCGGCATCGCGCTCGTGCTCGTCGGGCTCGTGCCGGTCGTCGCCGGCGACGTCATGTCGCTCAACCTCAAGGCCGGCGTGTTCGGCACGCCCTACCTCTCGGTGCTGTGCGCCATCGCGATCTCCATCGGCGTCCTGCTCGTGTGCGAGTGGGCCGCCCAGGTGCTGCCGGCCGTGCTGCTGCGTCCGGTCGTGCCGCTCGCCACGGCCGCGCTGCCGCTGCTGTTCACGCACACGCTGGTCATGGCGTTCATCGACGCCAACAGCGACCCCAGCACCCGCTGGTGGCTGTTCTGGACCGCGCTCCTGCTTCCCTGGGCGCTCGGCCTGCTGATCGGCCGCACCCGGCTGCGCTCCGTGCTGCTCTGACCCCGCTCAGGACACGAACGACTGGGTGGTGCGGGCCCAACGCTCCAGCACCTGCGCCGCCGCACCCGAGTCGACCGCCTCGGTCGCCCGGGCGAGACCGGACCGCAGCCGGTCGGTGAGGCTGCCCGTCGACCCCTCGTGCGCGGCGATCGCGGCCGCGGCGTTGAGCAGCACCGCGTCGCGCACCGGCGACCGCTCCCCCGCCAGCACCTGGCGCAGCACCTGGGCGTTGTACTCGGGCTCGGCTCCGCGGAGCGCCTCGGGCTCGCAGTACTCGATGCCGAAGTCGTGCGGGTCGATCCGGTCCTCGCCGACCGAGCCGCCGGACGCGACCCACGCGCGGGTCGGGGCGGTCACGGTGATCTCGTCGAGGCCGTCGTCGCCGCGGAAGACGATCGCGTCGGCGCCGCGGTCGGCGAACACGCCGGCCATGATCGGCGCCATGCGCACGTCCGCGCAGCCAATGGCGGACGCGTCGGGCCGGGCCGGGTTGGTGAGCGGGCCGAGGAAGTTGAAGACGGTCGCGATGCCCAGCTCGCGACGGGGTGCCGCCGAGTAGCGCAGCGACGAGTGGAAGACCGGCGCGAAGCAGAAGGTGATGCCGCTCTCCTGCAGCACGTCGCCGACCCGCTCGGCCGGAACGTCGAGCCGCACCCCGAGCCGCTCGAGCACGTCCGCCGAGCCGCTCGCGCTGGACGAGGCGCGGCCGCCGTGCTTGACCACGGGCACGCCCGCTCCTGCGATGACGATGGCGGCCGTCGTGGAGATGTTGACCGTCTTGGCCATGTCGCCGCCGGTGCCGACGATGTCGACCACCCGGCCGGGCACCGAGAGCGGGACGGCGTGGGCGTACATCGCGTCGACCAGCCCCTGCACCTCGGCCTGGGTCTCGCCCTTGGCGCGCACGGCGACGGCGAACCCGGCGATCTGGGCCGGCGTCGCGTTGCCGCCGAGGATCTCCTCCATCACCCAGGCCGTCTCGGACGTCTCGAGGTCGCGCCCGGCCACGAGCACGGACAGGACCTGGGGCCAGGTGGGGGCGTTCATGGCGGACAGTCTGCCGTCAGCGGCGCGCGAGGCGCCCGCGGGCCACCTCGACGACCGCCTCGGCCAGGCGCACCGGGTCGAGCGGACGCGGCACGACCGCCTCGGCCCGTGACCAGGTCGCCAGCCACGCGTCCTGCGGACGTCCGGTCAGCAGCACGACGGGCGGGGCGTCGAAGACCTCGTCCTTCATCTGCCGCGCCACGCCCATGCCCCCGGCCGGAGCCGCCTCGCCGTCGAGCACCACGAGGTCGATCTCGCCCTCGTCGAGGTGCTGGAAGACCACCGGCTCGGTGGCCACCTCGACGTAGTCGAAGGCCGGAAGATCGGGGTGCGGACGCGGGCCGAGGGAGGAAATCACCTGGGCGCGCACGGTGAGATCGTCGCTGTAGACCAACACACGCAGGGGGTCGCGTTCGCTCACGGAGCGATCGTACATAATGAGGGGGTGGCGACTACCTCAGCGATCCCAGCGTCCCGGCTCCACGGCACCGAAGGCCGCCCCTCGGCGGTGGCTGTCGGCACGATCGTGTGGCTGGCCAGCGAGCTCATGTTCTTCGCGGCCCTCTTCGCGGCCTGGTTCACGACCCGCAACGTCGTGCCCGACCTGTGGAGCGAGAGCCATGCCGAGCTCAACGTCGGCTTCGCGGCCGCGAACACCACGATCCTGGTGCTGTCCTCGGTGACCTGCCAGTTCGGCGTCTTCGCCGCCGAGCGCGGCCGTCCCGGACGCACCGGCAAGCTGCACCAGTTCAAGCTCTGGGGCATGCGCGAGTGGTTCGTCCTGACCTACATCATGGGCTCGATCTTCATCGCCGGCCAGGCCTACGAGTACACCGAGCTGGTCCACGAGGGCATCACCATCCAGAGCTCGGCCTGGGGCAGCCTGTTCTACCTCGCCACCGGCTTCCACGGACTCCACGTGGTCGGCGGCCTGCTCGCCTTCCTCCTCGTGATCGGGCGCACGTTCCTGGCCCGTCGCTTCACCCACGAGCAGGCGATCTCGGCGATCGTCGTCTCCTACTACTGGCACTTCGTCGACGTGGTCTGGATCGCGCTGTTCGCGGCCGTCTACCTCATCGTCTGAGCGTCTCCTAAGTCAGCTTCGTCCGGTCCTGGCGCTGTAGCCTGATCGCACCTGTGAAGGAATTGAGGATCTTCGTGCGGAAACTGTCGACCCGACGACGACACCCCCTGGCGGGGGCGCTCGTCCTGGTCCTGGGTCTCTTGGTCATGGGCGGCGTGTACGCGGCGTTCCAGCCCGGCTCGCCGGCCACCGCAGCCGCGGACGACTCCCGGACGGTCGAGGCCGGCCGCGAGCTGTTCCTCGTCGGCTGCGCGAGCTGCCACGGCGAGAACGGTGAGGGCATCACCACCAAGGACGGCAACAACTACGGCCCGTCGCTGGTCGGCGTCGGCGCCGCGGCGGTCGACTTCCAGGTCGGCACCGGCCGCATGCCGATGGCGCAGCTGGCGCCGCAGGCCCCCCGCAAGGCCCCCGTCTACACCGACGAGGAGATCTCGCAGCTGGCCGCGTACGTCGCGACCCTGGGCGCCGGTCCGTCGATCCCCTCCGAGGACGTCCTGGACTGGCAGAACGCCACGCCCGAGGAGATCGCCGAGGGCGGCGAGTTCTTCCGCACCAACTGCACCGCGTGCCACAACTCGGTCGGCGCCGGCGGAGCCCTCCCCAGCGGTCGCTACGCCCCCTCGCTGGAGGGCGTGACCGCCGCGCACATCTACGAGGCCATGGTCACCGGTCCGCAGCAGATGCCGGTGTTCTCCGACGACGTCCTCACCCCCGAGGACAAGCGCAACATCATCGCGTACGTCAAGACGGTCCAGGACCAGCCGAACTACGGCGGTCTCGGCGGCGGCGGCCTCGGCCCCGTGGTCGACGGCCTCATCGTGTGGGTCATCGGCATCGGAGGACTCATCGTCTTCGCGATCTGGATCGGCGCGCACGGCGCACGCAGCAAGAAGAAGGCGAACGCATGAGCCACGACGTGCACACCCCCGTTCCCGCCGAGGAGCCGATCGACAACCCCGGCCTGCCGGCGCACCTGCCCCGGCCGACGGACGTCGACCCCGCGCAGGCCAAGCGCGCCGAGCGCCAGGTCAGCACGCTGTTCATCCTCGCGATCCTGCTGTCGCTGGGCTTCTGCGTCGCGTACTTCGCCGTCGACATCGACGCCACGTTCCTGGGCTGGTCGGCGCTGAACTTCGCCCTCGGCACGACCGTAGGCCTGTCGCTGCTGTTCATCGGCGTCGGCGCCGTGCAGTGGGCCAAGAAGCTCATGGACGACCACGAGGCCGTCGAGATGCGCCACCCGGTCGCGTCCTCCACCGAGGACCGCGCCGCGTTCATGGAGTCGATCAACGCCGCGAACCGCGAGTCCGGCTTCGGCCGCCGCCCGCTGATCCGTCGCAGCATGCTCGGCGCCATGGCCGCCCTCGGCCTGCCGGCCATCGTCGTCCTGCGTGACCTCGGCCCGCTCCCCCACAGCCAGTGGAAGACCGTCTGGAAGAAGGGCATGCGGGTCGTCAACGACGTCTCCGGCATGCCGATCAAGCCGTCCGACATCGAGGTCGGCCAGCTCATCAACGCCGAGCCCGCGATCTTCTACGAGGTCGACGAGGAGGGCGAGCGCGTCGTCGAGGGCACCGAGCTGCTGCAGGCCAAGAGCAAGGCGGCCGTGATCGTCGTCCGCATGCGTCCCGAGGACATCTCGCCCGCCAAGGGCAAGGAGAACTGGGGCGTCGACGGCATCCTGTGCTACTCCAAGATCTGCACCCACGTGGGTTGCCCGATCTCCCTGTGGGAGCAGCAGACGCACCACCTGCTGTGCCCCTGCCACCAGTCGACGTTCGACCTGGCCGACAACGGCAAGGTCATCTTCGGCCCCGCACACCGGCCGCTGCCGCAGCTCCCGCTCGCCGTCGACGAGGAGGGGTACCTGATCGCCACCAGCGACTTCCCCGACATCGTCGCCCCGAGCTACCCCGAGCTGCACCGCGACCAGAAGAAGCTCGATAAGGGTGATCAGGCATGAGCGCTGAGGACACTCCTCGCGTCGAGGACACCGGTTTCGCCAAGAAGGCCGCCGGCCCGGTCAAGTGGATCGACGAGCGCGTCGGTGGCGCCTCGCTGAGCAAGGGCCTCATCCGCAAGGTCTTCCCCGACCACTGGTCGTTCCTGCTCGGTGAGATCGCGCTCTACAGCTTCATCGTGCTGCTGCTCAGCGGCACGTTCCTGACGCTGTGGTTCCAGCCGAGCATGGCCGAGATGCACTACCACGGCTCGTACGCCCCGCTGCAGGGCGTCGAGATGTCGCAGGCCTACGCCTCGACGCTCGACATCTCCTTCGACATCCGCGGTGGCCTGCTGGTCCGCCAGATCCACCACTGGGCGGCGGCGCTGTTCATCGCCGCGATGATGGCCCACATGCTCCGCGTGTTCTTCACGGGTGCGTACCGCAAGCCGCGCGAGGTCAACTGGCTCATCGGCGTCGGCCTGCTGGGCCTCGGCCTGGTCGAGGGCTTCGCCGGCTACTCGCTGCCGGACGACCTGCTGTCGGGCACCGGCCTGCGCTTCGTCGACGGCCTGATCCGCTCGATCCCGATCGTCGGCTCGTACATCGAGTTCTTCCTGTTCGGCGGCGAGTTCCCGGGCAACGAGATCATCCCGCGCCTGTACATGGCGCACATCCTGCTGATCCCGGCGCTCATCCTCGGCCTCATCGCCGCCCACATGCTGCTGCTCGTCTACCACAAGCACACGCAGTGGCCCGGCGCCGGCCGCACCAACGAGAACGTCGTCGGCTACCCCGTGCTGCCGGTGTACGCCGCCAAGGCCGGCGGCTTCTTCTTCATCGTGTTCGGCTTCACCGCGTTCATGAGCGCGATCATCCAGATCAACCCGATCTGGGTGTACGGCCCGTACAACCCCTCCGAGGTCACCGCCGGCTCGCAGCCGGACTGGTACATGGGCTTCGCCGAGGGCGCGGTGCGCATCATGCCGAACTGGGAGTGGAGCTTCCTCAACTACACGTGGAGCTGGAACGTCTTCATCCCCGCCGTCGGCGGCCTGACGTCCCTGTTCGTGATCCTGGCGGCCTGGCCGTTCGTCGAGCGCTGGATCACCGGCGACGACCGCGAGCACCACCTGCTCGTCCGTCCGCGCAACGCGCCCACCCGCACCGCCCTCGGCGCGGCCGGCGTCACCGCGTACGGCGTGCTGTGGGCCGCGGGCGGCAACGACATCATCGCCACGCAGTTCCACCTGGACATCTTCGCCATCACGTGGGTGTTCCGGATCGGCTTCTTCGTCTTCCCGGTGCTGGCGTACATCATCACCAAGCGCATCTGCATCGGCCTGCAGCGTGCGGACGCCGAGCGCGTCCTGCACGGCTACGAGACCGGTGTCCTGGAGCGCACGCCGGACGGCAGCTACAGCGAGCGTCACGCTCCGCTGGACGTCAACCGCCAGTACGCGCTCACCAACCACGCGCGTCTGCCCGAGCTGACCGAGACGCCGCTGGTGGACGAGAACGGCGTGGAGCTGACCGGCAAGGCCCGTCGCAAGGCCAAGCGTCGCGACAAGGTGCGTCGCTGGTACTACGCCGGTGCGCACGACAAGCCGACGACGCACGACGTCGACCACGCGCTCGAGCACTTCGCCGGCCACGAGGGTCACCCCGTGGAGCTCGGCCAGGAGTTCGCGGGCGTCTCGGAGACGGGCGTCCCGAAGCAGCACTGAGTCCGGCAGGACGACGCGAAGGGCCTCGGTCACCTCACGGTGGCCGGGGCCCTTCGTCGTCCTCGGCGGCCGGTCACGGCCCCTCCCCTCCCCCGTGCGTCCCGCCGTCGCGCCGATCCGGGCGAAACGCCACGGGACGACGACGGCCGCCCCTACGATCCGCTCAGGGGGACGGGCCGCGTGCCGATCGGGTCCCTCGATCCACGAACCGAAGGAAGACGTCCCGCATGCGCCTCATCCCCGCCCTCACCGCCGCCGCACTGGCCGCGATCACCGTCCTGGGCACCGGCACGGCCGCCCACGCCGAGCAGACCTCGATCACCGACAAGCGCGCCGACGTGCTGGTCACCTCCTTCTCGTCCTCCGATGACGACGACTACGAGCGCCTGGACGCGGCTGCGAGCAAGAAGTCGGGCATCGACGCCAAGGGCGTGCGGTTCAAGCACGGGAAGAAGTCCGTGACCATCACCGCCAAGTTCTCCCGACTCAAGTCAGGCTCCACGCTCTACGTCGAGTTCTACAAGCCGGGCCGCCGCAGCGCGTCCTTCACGCTCTACGGCGCCGACGGCTCGTCCCGCGCTCAGGTGCTGGACCGCGACTTCGACCGTGCCTGCACGGCCAAGCTCCGGACGCGCAACGGCAAGAACGGGTCCATCACCGCCACCGTCAAGCGGTCGTGCCTGGACGACATGCCCAAGATCCGCATGGCGGCGGCCGCCTACCGCTTCGTGCCGAAGGGCGACGACGACATCACCATCTACGGCGACATGCTGTCGTCGAAGAAGATCCTCACGCCGGAGAAGAGCCGCCTCGTCGCGGCGAGCTGATCGGCTCGGACGCGAAGGGCCCCGGTCACCGCCTGGTGACCGGGGCCCTTCCGCGTCGGACGTCCCTGCCGGGGCCCTGAGAGCCCCTCAGAGCGCCGAGCCGGCCTGCCAGGTCGTCCAGTCCTGGTTCCAGTCCGTCCAGCCGTTCTGCGGCTCGAGCTTGCGCGGGCTGCCGGTGTAGACGACCACGTCGCCGCGGCGGCTGTTCTCGTACAGCCAGCGGCTGTCGGCCAGGCTCATGCCGGTGCACCCGTGGCTGACGTTGGCACGTCCCTGGGAGCCCGTGGACCACGGGGCGGCGTGGATGAACTCCCCCGAGTAGGTCAGGCGCATCGCCCAGCGGACGCCCTTGATGTTGTAGTAGTCCGGGTCGGCGGAGTCGACGCCCGTGGTCGCGGCGTCCATGTCGATCGTGGAGAACTTCTCCATGATCACCTTGGTGCCCTGCCGGGTGCGGTGCCTGTCGTCACCCGTGGTCACCTTGAACGTGCGGACCTTGCGGCCGTCGACGTAGTGCGTCATGCGGTGCCGGGCGACGTCGACCCGCGTGACGGCGGCCGCGCCCGTCTTGAACGTGACGGTGCGCGAGTCCTGGCCGAACGTCCCGTTGCCGGTCGGCACCGCGTTGACGTCGAGGTCGACCTTCACGGTCGAGCGGGCCGGCCAGTAGGACTTCGGGCGGTAGTGCACCTCGGTGTCGCTGAACCAGTGCCAGGCACCCGGGACGTCCTTGCCCTCCACGTCGACCGTCATGTGCTGCTCGAACGCGGCCCGGTCCTTCACCGGCAGGTCGAAGGTGACGACGACCGGCATGCCGACCCCGACGGTCTCGCCGTCGAGCGGGGCGACGCTCGGGTACGTCTGCTGGGCCAGCGTGAGCGCCTGGGTGGTGAAGGAGCGGCTCTCGGACGTGCGTCCGCCGTCGTCGCCCACGGCCTCGACCTTCATCCGGTAGCGGACACCCGGCTCGAGCAGCTCGTCGGCCTGCCAGCGCCCGTCGGTGACCGTTCCCGGCACCTCGACGCGCTGTCCCTCCACCGTGGCGGCCAGCCGGACGCTCTCGATCGTCCCCTCGTCGGACGTGGCGGTCACGACCGTGTCGACCGGCACCTGCTCGGCGCCGTCGTCGACCGAGGCGCTCACGGCCGGGCCCTCCGGGGAGCGGTCGGCCGTCGCCGAGCCGCCGCGGGCGTCGGGCTGCTCGGGGTCGTCGTCACCGCCGAACGGCTGGCAGGCGGACGTCAGGACCAGGACGGCCACGACGGCGGCCAGGCGGGAAGCTGCACTCACCACGACAGTCTACGAGCGGGATGCAGAAGGTCCCTCCCCCGCGGACGGGAGAGGGACCTTCGGACGGCTCGTGCGCGCCTCAGTGGGCGTGCAGGCCCCGGTAGTACTCGAACACCCAGCCGCACACCGCGACGGCGCCGAAGCCGACACCGATGATGAACAGCCACCAGCCGAACACGACGCCCAGCACGCACACCGCGAAGGCGCCCGCGGCGTACAGCGGCCACCAGCTGAACGGCGGGAAGAAGCCGAGCTCGCCGGCGCCCTCCGCGATCTCGCCGTCCTGGCGGTCCTCCGGACGCGCGGGGATCTGCTTGGCGACGACGCCGAGGTAGAACACCACCAGCGCGCAGAGGAAGAAGGTCATGACCAGCGCCGTGGTGCCGGTGACCTCCTGGGTGAGGAACCAGTAGATCGGGGCGATCAGCAGGAAGAAGATGCCACAGCTGGCAAAGATCCAAGCCTCGGTCTTCATGCTCAGCGACCGTCCTTTCCGTGGTCGATGGCCTCGGAACGTCCCTCGACGTCCGGGGCGTCAGCCAGCGACGAGTTCTCGCCGGGGTTGTGGGCGAGCTCGAGGGCCGCGACGTCCGGGTGGTGCAGGTCGAACGCGGGGCTCTCCGAGCGGATGCGCGGCAGCGACACGAAGTTGTGGCGCGGCGGCGGCGAGCTGGTGGCCCACTCCAGGGAGCGGCCCCAGCCCCACGGGTCGTCCAGGCCGACCAGCGGCGCGTTGCGCGTCTTCCAGACGTTGTACAGGAAGGGCAGCGTGGACGCGCCGAGCAGGAAGGCACCGACCGACGAGATCTCGTTGAGGGTCGTGAAGCCGTCCAGCGGCGAGTAGTCGGCGTAGCGACGCGGCATGCCCTCGACGCCCAGCCAGTGCTGCACCAGGAACGTCAGGTGGAAGCCGATGAACAGCAGCCAGAAGTGGATCTTGGCCAGCTTCTCGTCGAGCATCCGGCCGGTCCACTTCGGCCACCAGTAGTAGAAGCCGGCGAACATCGCGAACACGACGGTGCCGAAGACCACGTAGTGGAAGTGGGCGACGACGAAGTACGTGTCGGACAGCGCGAAGTCCAGCGTCGGGGACGCCAGGATGACGCCGGTCAGACCGCCCAGGAGGAAGGTGACCATGAAGCCGAGCGTGAACAGCAGCGGCGAGTCCATGGACACCGAGCCGCCCCACATCGTGCCGATCCAGTTGAAGAACTTCACGCCGGTCGGGACCGCGATGAGGAACGTCATGAAGGAGAAGAACGCCAGGTCGACCGCGCCGGTGACGAACATGTGGTGGGCCCACACCGCGACCGAGAGCGCGGCGATGGCCAGCGTCGCGCCGACCAGGCCGACGTAGCCGAAGATCGGCTTGCGGCTGAAGACCGGCAGGATCTCGCTCGCGATGCCGAAGAACGGCAGCGCGATGATGTAGACCTCGGGATGGCCGAAGAACCAGAACAGGTGCTGCCACAGGATCGGTCCGCCGGTCGCGGCGTCGAAGACGTTCGCCCCCAACATCCGGTCGGCGCCCAGGGCCAGCAGCGCGGCGGCGAAGATCGGGAAGGCGATCAGCACGAGCAGGCTCGTCACCAGGGTGTTCCAGGTGAAGATCGGCATGCGGAACATCGTCATGCCGGGCACGCGCATCGTGAAGATGGTCGTCACGAAGTTGACCGCGCCGAGGATGGTGCCCAGGCCCGACATGTACAGGCCCATGACCCACAGGTCGCCGCCGACGCCGGGGCTGTTGACCCCGTCGCTCAGCGGGGCGTAGGCGAACCAGCCGAAGCTGGCCGCGCCGCCGGGCACGAAGAAGCCCGAGACCACGATCGTGGAGCCGAACAGGTACAGCCAGTAGCTGAACATGTTGAGCCGCGGGAACGCGACGTCCGGGGCACCGATCTGCAGCGGCATGATCGCGTTCGAGAAGCCGAAGAACAGCGGCGTCGCGAACATCAGCAGCATGATCGTGCCGTGCATCGTGAACATCTGGTTGTACGTCTCGTCGCTGAGCAGCTTCGAGCCCGGCTGAGCCAGGTTCGCGCGGATCAGCAGCGCCAGGATGCCGCCGATGATGAAGAACACGAACGACGTGATCATGTACATGTTGCCGATCACCTTGTGATCGGTCGTCGTCATGATCCGCACGGCCCGACGGCCGAAGGACTCCGACCGCGCGGCGGTGCGCGCATCACCCGCGTCGAACGCTGCGGTGGTTGCCATCAGTTGCCAGCTCCATCCTGTGCATCGTCGTCGCTCGGTCCCGCGAGCTCCTTGGCGTACTCCTGGCCCTCGGGGGCGCCGACGGCGCCGGCCTGCTCGAGCTCCTGCAGGTGCGCGTCGTACTCCGCCCGGGAGACGACGTGGACCTTGAAGATCATGCGCGTGTGGTAGACGCCGCACAGCTCGGCGCAGCGGCCGGTGAACGTGCCCTCACGCGTGGGGGTCAGGTCGAAGGAGTTCTCACGTCCGGGGACGACGTCCATCTTGAAGTAGAACTCGGGCACCCAGAACGAGTGGATGACGTCCGGCGAGAGCAGCTCGAACCGGACCGACTCGTCGACCGGGAGCCACAGCTCGGCCGGGTCCTCCGGCGTGCCGAGGTCGAACACGTCGTCGGAGACGGCCTGCTCGTCCTGGTAGTTGAACGACCACTGCCACTTGGAGCCGACGACCGTGACCGTGTGGTCGGGGTTCTCGACGTCCTTGATCATCTCGTTCTGCGCGGTGACCGTGTGGTAGAAGAACACCGCCACGATGATGACCGGCGCGATCGTGTACAGCGCCTCGATGGGCAGGTTGTACCGGACCTGCGGCGGCACCTCGTCGGGGTGACGACGACGGTGCGCGACGGCCGGGTACAGGATCAGGAACAGGACGATCGCGGCGATGACGCCGGCGGCGATCCAGGCACCGAGCCAGACGTTCCACATCGCGTCGGAACGGTCGCTTCCGGCGATCGGCAGCGCAAGGCGCTTCAAGTCGGACTCGTCGCGCGGGGAGCATCCCGCGAGCACCGCCATCCCGAGGGCGATGACCGCCCATTTCATGCGAACCACGTGGCGCCTTTCTGACTGTCAAGACACAGCTGACGACAACAGCACCCTACTCCAGGGTGCCGGGACCGCCGCGGTGCGGGTCGGGCTGTGTCGGCCGACCCCGCGAGCGGTCCCCGGAGGATCAGAGGAGGTGCAGCGCGGCGCCGATCTCGTCGGCCGCCTCGGGGCCGTAGGCCTGCTTCACCCGGCCGAGGAAGCCCTCGCGGGTGACGCGGTACTCCTGCGTCCCGATGGTCTCGACGACACCGGCGGCGATCGTGCAGCCGACCTGCGCGCTGCGCTCGAGCGACAGGTCGGCGGCGATGCCGGCCAGGAACCCGGCGCGGAAGCTGTCGCCGACGCCGGTCGGGTCGACCGCGGTGATGCCGGGGACGGCGGGCACGTCGACCTGCTCCCCCTCGGCGGTGAAGACGGTGACGCCGTCCTTGCCCCGGGTGACGACCCGGGTGCCGACGTGCGCCTGGACGTCGGCCGCGCTCCAGCCGGTCTTCTGCTGGATGAGCGCGTCCTCGTAGTCGTTGCTGAACAGGTACGCGGCGCCGTCGACCAGCTCGCGGATCAGGTCGCCGTCGGCCCAGGCCAGCTGCTGGGACGGGTCGGCCGCGAACGGGATGCCGAGCCGGCGGGCGGCCTCGGTGTGGCGGACCATGCCGTCGGGGTCGTCGGGGCCGATGAGCAGCAGCTCGATCGGGTCGGCGGCGTGGAGCGCCTCGACGTCGATGTGCCGCGCGTCGGACATGGCGCCGGCGTAGAACGTGACGATCTGGGCCTGCGACTCGTCCGTGGTGATGGTGCAACGGGCGGTGTGCTGCTCCGAGACGTGCAGCGTCGAGGTGTCGACGCCCGCCTCGCGCAGCCACGCCAGGTAGCCGGACTCCTCGAAGTCCGGGCCCACGGACGCGACCAGCCGCGGCGCGTGGCCGAGCTGGGCCAGGCCGAAGGCGATGTTCGCCCCGCACCCGCCGCGGCGGATGTCGAGGTCCTGGACGAGGAACGACAAGGCGACCTTGTCGAGCTGGTCCGGGACGAGGGAGTCGGCGAACTTGCCGGTGAAGGTCATCAGGTGATCGGTCGCGACCGATCCAGCTACCGCGATGCGCACCGGCCCAGACTAGACGATCCCCCCGGCCTGCCCGTGAGGGCGGCCGAGGGGATCGTCGGGTCGTGGCGTGCTACGCGCGCCGCGCGGTGCGGCTCAGTGGAAGCTGTCGCCGCACGCGCAGGAACCCGTGGCGTTCGGGTTGTCGATCGTGAAGCCCTGCTTCTCGATGGTGTCGACGAAGTCGATCGTCGCGCCGTGGAGGTAGGGCAGGCTCATGCGGTCGACGACGACGTTGACGCCGTCGAAGTCGCGGATCTCGTCGCCGTCGAGCGTGCGCTCGTCGAAGAAGAGCTGGTAGCGCAGGCCCGAGCAGCCGCCGGGCTGGACGGCGATGCGCAGGGCCAGGTCGTCGCGGCCCTCCTGCGCGAGCAGGCTCCGGACCTTGTCCGCGGCGCCGTCGCTGAGCTGCACGCCGTCGATGGGCTTCTGGGACTGGATCTCCACCGGGGTGGCGGTGCTGTCCGTCGTCATGTCGTCTCCCTGCGTTGGCTTGCGTGGGGCCTCAGGATCGAGGTCACGTCATCGACAACCGCGCCGACGACGCTTTCATTCCATCCTAACCGGGGCCGGCCAGGAGGTTCAGCGCGTCCAGCTCCTGGCGACCCGCTCGGCCAGGTGGACGAGCGACTCGTACGGGTGGGCCATGGCCGTGGTCTCCCCCACCAGGTCGGTGAGCGCGTACGCGGACTCGACGCCGATGGCGCGCATCTCACGGCTGCCGACCGTGACGCGTCCGGCCAGGACGACGCACGGACGCGCGGCCGCCGCCGCGACGGTGGCGACGCCGTGGACGACCTTGCCGCTGCGCGAGGAGTGGTCGAACGCGCCCTCGCCCGAGAGCACCAGGTCGTGGGCGGCGGCGAGCGCCGGCAGCCCGACGGCCTCGGCGACCAGCTCGATGCCCGAGCGCACCTGCGCGCCGAGGAGCAGCAGCCCGAGGCCCAGGCCGCCGGCCGCGCCGGACCCGGGGGCGTCGGCGACCCGGCGCTCGGCGGGGGTCGTGCCGCAGACCGCCTGCACCCAGCCGTCGAGCAGCCGGTCGACGCGGAGCACCTGGTCCTCGTCCAGCCCCTTCTGCGGGCCGAACGTCCGGGTGGCGCCGAACATCCCGAGCAGCACGTTGGTGACGTCGGTGGCGGCGACGAGCTCGAGCCCGGCGACGGCGTCGCGCGCCGGGCCGAGGTCGACGTGGCTCACGCCCTCCAGCGCGTCCGGGCCGGCCTCGAGCGGTCCGTCGGCGGTCGCGCCGAGGGCGCCGAGCAGACCCGCTCCCCCGTCGTTCGTCGCACTGCCGCCCAGGCCGACCACGACGCGTCCGAGACCGCGCTCGCGGGCCACGCCCACGGCCGCGGCCAGCGCCTCGCCGACGCCCCAGGTCGAGGCCTCGAGCGGACGGCGCTCGGTGGTGACGGCCAGGCCGCACGCCTGCGCCGACTCGAGGTGGACCGCGTCGTCGGTGACCAGCAGGGTCACGACCAGCCGCTCCCCGAGCGGTCCGCGCACCGGCACGGGCACCAGGTCACCGCCGAGCGACGCGTGCAGCACGTCGACGAAGCCCGGCCCCCCGTCGGCCATCGGCGCGAGGGTCAGGACGTCGTCCGGGGCGCGGCGCGCCCAGCCCTCGGCGATCGCCCGGGCGGCCTCGGGGGCCGAGAGCGTGCCGGCGAACTTGTCGGGCGCGACCAGGACGCGGGTCATGTCAGGACGCGAGCGCCTGCTCCGTCGCGGCCAGGAGCACGCACGTGGCCAGTCCGTCGATCGCGACCTCGAGCTGGTCGACCGTCGGCATCGACGGGGCGATGCGGATGTTGCTGTCGCGCGGGTCGATGCCGTGCGGGAAGGCCGAGCCGGCCGGGGTGAGCGCGATGCCGGCCTCGCGGGCGAGCTGGACGACGCGCTTGGCCGTGCCCTCCACGACCTCCAGGCTCACGAAGTAGCCGCCCTTGGGCCGGGTCCAGGTCGCGACCTCGTGCGGGCCGAGCCGGTCGGACAGGATGCGCAGCACCGTGTCGAACTTCGGCGCGAGGATCTCGCGGTGCCCGGCCATGAGCTGGTGGACGGCCTCGGCGTCGCGCAGGTACATCGCGTGCCGCAGGTGGTTGACCTTGTCCGGGCCGATCGTGCGGAAGGAGATGTTCTCGCGCCACCACTCGACGTTGGCCGGCGAGGAGCCGAAGAAGCCCACGCCGGAGCCGGCGAACGTGACCTTGGACGTCGACGCGAACACGAACGCGCGGTCGGGGTTGCCGGCCGCGGCGCACAGGCCCAGCAGGTCGGCCGACGGCGTGCGCTCGTCGGTCAGGTGGTGCACCGCGTACGCGTTGTCCCAGAAGATGCGGAAGTCCGGTGCCGCGGTGGTCATCTCGGCCAGCTGGCGGGCGACGTCCTCGCTCACCGTGTAGCCGGTCGGGTTGGAGTAGGTCGGCACGAGCCACATGCCCTTGACCGACGGGTCGGCGACGAGCTCGCGCACGGCGTCCATGTCCGGGCCGTCCTCGAGCATCGGCACGGTCAGCATCTCGATGCCGAAGCGCTCGGTGATCGCGAAGTGGCGGTCGTACCCGGGCACCGGGCAGATGAAGGCGATGGAGTCCTCGCGGCTCCACGGACGCTCCGAGCCGGGCACGCCGTGCAGCAGCGCGTAGACGATGGCGTCGTGCATGGCCGACAGGCTGGCGTTCTCGCCGGCCAGGAGCTGCTCGACCGGGATGCCGAGGATCTCGGCGAACGTCTGGCGCAGCTGCAGGTTGCCGTCGAGGCCGCCGTAGTTGCGCACGTCGGTGCCCGAGGCGTCCTGGCGGATCGCGCCGGGCAGCGACAGCAGCACCTCGGACAGGTCCAGCTGGGCCGGCGAGGGCTTGCCGCGCGTGATGTCCAGGGTCAGCTGCTCGTCCTGGAGCCGGCGGTAGGCCGCCAGGTGCTCGTCGTGGAGGTGCTGGATCTGGTCGCGGGGAAGCGTCTGGAGGCTCACCGGGAAACGGTATCGCGCGCGGCGGGCCGGACCCCGGTCAGGACGCGCCGGGGTTGCGCATCTCAACCTCGATCTGCGCGAGCTGCGCGAGCCGCTGCTCCAGCGGCGGGTGGGTCGAGAACAGCGCCGAGAACGACTGGCGGCTGAGCGCCGGCGCGAAGAAGAACGCGCTCGCGCCCTGCGTCTGCTCGACCTGGGCCGGGGTCAGGCGCGTCATGTCGCCGGAGATCTTCTGCAGCGCGGTGGCGAGCTGGCGGGGGTCGCCGGTGAGGTAGGCGCCCCGCCGGTCGGCGCTCAGCTCGCGGTACCGCGACAGGCTGCGCGTGAGGATGAAGCTGAGGAAGTACACGACCATGCTGACCAGCCACACGACGATGAACGCCGGGCCGCCGTTGTTGCGGTTGCGTCCGCCGCCGAGCAGGAACCCCCACTGGGTGACGAAGCCGGCCAGCAGGCCGAGCGACGACGCGACGGTCATGACCGAGACGTCACGGTTGGCCACGTGCGCCAGCTCGTGGGCCAGGACGCCCTCGAGCTCGTCGGCGGTGAGCCGCTGCAGGATGCCCGTGGTGACGCAGACCGCCGACCGGCTCGGCGAGCGGCCGGTGGCGAAGGCGTTGGGGACGTCGGTCTGGGCGATCGCGACCTTCGGCTTCGGCAGACCGGCCTGCAGGCACAGTCGGTCGATCATCGCGTGCAGCTCGGGCGCCTGCTGTGCCGTGACGACCTTGGCGCGCATCGAGCGCAGCGCGAGGGTGTCGGAGAAGAACCACTGGCCCCAGGCCATGACGAGCACGACGGCGAAGCCGAGCACGGCGCTGCCCATCCACTGCATGAGCACGACGCCGAACAGCACGTAGAGCGCCCCGAGCCCCAGGCTGACGCCGCCCATGCGGGCGGACAGGCCCGGGTCCTTGCGGAAGCTGACGGCCCTCATCGCGATGCGTCCTCGTGCGCCATGGCGCCAGGATAGCCAGCGGCCACCACCTGCGACGGGCGTCCGGCGGCCAGGACGCACCCCCTACTCTGTAGCCCGTGAGCGAGCAGAGCGAGCGAACCATCAACCCTGTCACGGGCGGGCGTCCGTACCGTGCGTTCTTCTCGGAGGTCCGCCCGTGAGCGAGCACAACGACCAGCCCGGCGGCAAGGGCCGCCCGACGCCGTCGCGCCGCGAGGCCGAGGCCGCGCGCAAGGCCCAGATGAAGAAGGCGAACACGCGCAAGGACCAGATGAAGGCCCAGCGCGCGATGCGTGACTCGGCGCGCGAGAAGCAGCGTCGTGCGCTGGCCGGCGAGGGCAGCGCGGCGGACCTCCCGTCCCGCGACCGCGGGCCGGTCAAGGCGTTCGTGCGCGACTACGTCGACCGCCGGTTCTCGGTGGCGGAGTTCCTGCTGCCGCTGCTCGTCCTCATGCTCGTGCTCAGCACGGTCGGCGGCGAGTGGGGCTCCGTGGTGGTGGTCTACCTCTGGATGGCCACGATCCTGCTGGTCGGCCTGGACTCGGTCCGGCTCGTGGTCGGGGTGCGCCGCCAGATCCGCACGCGCTTCGGCGCCGAGCACGTCCGCGGCACGACGTCCTACGCGCTGCTCCGGTCGACCCAGCTGCGCCGCTTCCGCCTGCCGAAGGCGATGGTGCCGCGCGGCGCGCCGCTCAAGGAGCGGTACTGACCCTCGCCCTCCGGGCACGACGACGCCCCACGTCCCTCGCGGACGTGGGGCGTCGTCGTGCGTGGCTACTCGGCGGCCAGGCCCATCGGGCCGTAGACCTCGGTCTCGCCGTCCAGCAGCCGCACCTGGTCGACGCCGGCGTCCAGCAGGTCACCGAACGCCTCGCCGATCCAGGTCTCGGCGTCGCTGCGGCTCTCGAACTCCTCCGAGCGGCCGGTCGGGGTGCCGTCGGCCTTCTCGTACGTCCAGCTCCAGCCCATGTCATGCCTCCTTGGTCGAGGGGTCCACGAACGGCGGCTTGACCACCGTGAACGACTCCTGGCGACCCCGGACGTCGA
Organism: Aeromicrobium sp. IC_218; assembly: GCF_004336805.1. Lineage (GTDB taxonomy): Bacteria > Actinomycetota > Actinomycetes > Propionibacteriales > Nocardioidaceae > Aeromicrobium. The sequence continues at coordinate 124,987 of NZ_SJXM01000003.1, read as the reverse complement.
CCGTCAGCGTCGCGCCGTCGGGGGTGCCGGGGTCGAGCAGCGCGAGGGCGATGCCGGTGCGCAGCGTCGGCGAGAACGTGCCCGAGGTGACCTCGCCGACCTCGGCGTCGCCGTCGCGCACGACCATGCCCGGACGCGGGATGCCGCGGCCCTCGGCCTTGAGCCCGCGCAGCGTGCGGACGGTCTTCTCGGCCCGCTGGCGCGTGAGGGCGTCCTTGCCCCAGAAGCTGGCCTTGTCCCACCCGACCGCCCAGCCGGCCCGGGCCATGACCGGACTGATCGTGGCCGACAGCTCGTGGCCGTGGAGCGGGTAGCCCATCTCGGTGCGCAGGGTGTCGCGGGCGCCCAGGCCGCAGGCCCGGATGCCGTGCGGCTCGCCGGCCGCCATGACCGCGTCCCACACCGCCTCGGCGCCCTCGGACGTGACGACGAGCTCGTAGCCGCGCTCGCCGGTGTAGCCGGTGCGGCAGACGGTGACCTCCTGGCCGCCGATGGTCGCGTCGACGAACGACATGTAGTCGTGGTCGGTCGGGAGCCCGAGCGCCTGCAGCACCTCGTCGCTCAGCGGTCCCTGGACGGCGAGCACCGCGTACTGGCGGTGCAGGTTGGTCACCTCGACGCCGTCGGGCGCGGCGGCCTGCAGCTTCGCGACGACCGCCGCGGTGTTGGCCGCGTTCGGGATGAGGAAGACCTCGAAGTCGCTGCGCACGTACGCGATGAGGTCGTCGACGGTGCCGCCGTCGTCGTCGCAGCACAGCGTGTACTGCGCCCGACCGGGGCCGATGCGCTGCAGGTCGTTGGTCAGGCAGGCGTTGAGGAAGCCGAGCGCACCGGTGCCGCGCACCAGCGCCTTGCCCAGGTGGCTGACGTCGAACAGGCCCACCGCCTCGCGGACGGCCTTGTGCTCGGCGAGCACCCCGCCGCCGGCGTACTCCAACGGCATGCTCCAGCCGCCGAACTCGGCGAGCTTGGCGCCCAGCGCGAGGTGGCGGTCGTGCAGGGGCGAGTGCAGCGGCTCCATGGCGGCCAACCTAGCGTCGTCAGGGCTGCCTCGGCACGCGGGACGCGCGAGCAGCGCGGGGTCCTAGGGTGGGAGGCATGCCTGCCGTCACCGTGACCTCCTCCCAGCCCACGACGACCGAGGCCGACGCCCTCGTCCTGGGCGTCCGCCCCGACGACGACCCGCTCGGCCTGAGCGAGCCGTTGAAGCTGCTCGGCTTCACCGGCAAGCCGGGCAGCGTCACGGTCGTCCCGTCGAACGGCGCCGCGTCCGCCCCGCTCGTCGTCGCGGTGGGCCTCGCGGCCGAGCCGAGCCCCGAGGACCTGCGCCGGGCGGCCGCGAACGCCGTCCGCGCCGTCCCGCGCGCCGCCACCGTCGCGCTGGACCTGTCGGCCGGCACGGCCGCGGAGGTCGCCGCCGTCGCCGAGGGCGCACTGCTCGCCGCCTACCGCTACGAGCGCTTCAAGGCCGCCCCGGCCGAGGACGAGGTGCCGCCGTCGCTCGAGACCGCCGTCGTCGTCACCGACCTGGACGCCGGCGAGGCCGAGCAGGCCGTCACGACCGCCCGCACGGTCGTCGAGGCCGTCGCGCTGGCCCGCGACTGGGTCAACTGCCCGCCCGGCGACCTGCGCCCGCCGCAGTTCGCCGACGAGATCGCCGCGCTCGACGTGCCCGGCCTCGCCGTCACGGTGTGGGACGAGGCGACGCTCTCCGACGAGCGCTGCGGCGGCATCCTCGGCGTGGGCCAGGGCTCCGACGCTCCCCCGCGCCTCGTGCGCCTGGAGCTCGCGCCCGAGGGCGCGACCAAGCACCTCACGCTGGTCGGCAAGGGCATCACGTTCGACTCGGGCGGACTCTCGATCAAGCCCGGCGCGTCGATGCAGACGATGAAGTGCGACATGGCCGGCGCCGCCGCCATCGTCGCGGCCACCGTGGCGATCGCCCGCCTCGGCCTGCCGATCAAGGTCACCGCGTTCGCCTGCCTCGCCGAGAACATGCCCGGCGGCTCGGCCACGCGTCCCGGCGACGTGCTGACCATGCGCAGCGGCAAGACCGTCGAGGTGCACAACACCGACGCCGAGGGACGCCTCGTCCTGGCCGACGGTCTGGCCCTGGCCACCGAGCTCGAGCCCGACCTGGTCGTCGACGTCGCGACCCTCACCGGCGCGGCGATCGTCGCCCTGGGCGAGCGCACCGCCGGCGTGCTGACCAACGACGACGCGCTCGGCGAGCAGGTGCTCGACGCGGCCAAGCTGGCCGGCGAGCCGATGTGGCCGCTGCCGATCCCCGAGGAGGTCGCCCACCGCGTCCACACCTCGTCGATCGCCGACCTGCGCCAGCACAACCCGAAGCCGGCCGGCGGCACGCTGTTCGCCGCCGCGTTCCTGCGCGAGTTCGTCGGCGAGACGCCGTGGGCCCACCTCGACATCGCCGGCCCGGCGTTCAACGAGGGCGGCGCGTTCGACTACACCCCGGTCGGGGGCACCGGCGCGGGCGTGCGGACGCTCGTCCGGCTCGCCGAGCACCTGACCGCGTGACCCCGCTCGACCCCGCCACCGCGCGGGCGCTGGACGCGCGGCTCGCCCGCGAGCAGTCCGCCCAGCGGCTGCCGTCGGTCACCGCGGCGCTCGTGCGCGGTGGCGAGGTCGTGTGGACCGGCGCTGCCGGCACGCTCGACGGGCGGGCCGGCGGCACCGCGGCGTCGGCCGACGTGCAGTACCGGATCGGCTCGATCACCAAGACCCTCGTCGCCGTGGCCGTGCTCCGGCTGCGCGACGCCGGACGGCTCGACCTCGGCGACCGCGTCGGCACGCACCTGCCCGAGCTGCCCTGCGGGCACGTGACCGTGGCCCAGCTGCTCACCCACACGTCCGGGCTGCAGGCCGAGAACGACGGCGACTGGTGGGAGCGCACCGCGGGCGTCCCGTGGGCGGAGCTCGCGGCGTCGTCGACGGCCCTGCGCTCGACGCCGGGCACCCGCTTCCACTACTCCAACGTCGGGTACGCCGTGCTGGGCGAGCTCGTGACCCGGCTCGCCGGACGGCCGTGGCACGAGGTCGTGCGCGACGAGCTGCTGACGCCGCTCGGCATGACCCGCACGACCCTGCGTCCCGAGGCTCCCGCCGCCCCGGGTCTGGCCGTGCACCCCTTCGCGGACCTCGTCCACGCCGAGCCCGAGCACGACGCCCTCGCGATGGCCCCGGCCGGGCAGCTGTGGTCGTCCGCCCGCGACCTGGCCCGCTGGGCGGCGTTCCTGGGCGGACGCACCGAGGGCGTCCTCGAGGCGCGGACGCTGCAGGAGTCCCTGGTGCCGGTCGCGGTGAATGACCTCGTCGGGCTCCCCTGGACCGGCGCCCACGCCCTCGGCTGGCAGGTCTGGAACGTCGACGGACGCCGCTACGCGGGGCACGGCGGGTCGATGCCGGGGTTCCTGGCCAACCTGCGGGTCGACCTCGCGTCCGGCGACGGCGTCGTCGTGCTGGCCAACGCCACGTCCGGGCTCGGCCCGGTGGGCGCGGAGCTGCTGGACCTGCTGGCCGAGCGCGAGCCGGCGGCCGGCGCCCCGGCGTGGACGGCGGACCCGGCCCAGGCCGAGCGGCTCGACCTGGTCGGCGACTGGTTCTGGGGCACGTACCCCTTCCGTCTCGTGCTGGAGCCGGACGGCGCGCTGCGGCTCGGCGAGCCCGGCCAGGGCCGCGGCGCCCGCTTCCGCGCGACGGGCGACGGCACGTGGGTCGGCGAGGCCGGCTACTTCGCCGGCGAGCCGATGACGCTGCGCCGCGACGACGCCGGGGCCGTGGTGGCGCTCGAGGTCGCCTCGTTCGTCCTCACCCGGACGCCGTACGACCTCGGCACCGGCGTGCCCGGCGGCCACGACGACCTCGGCTGGCACTGACCGCTCAGGCCGGGCGCTCGAACAGGCCGGCCCACAGGAAGTCCTCGCCGAAGACCGGTGAGTCGTCCGGCCGCGGCTCCATGCGGCGCAGCTCGACCGGGCGCAGCCAGCCGAACAGGCGGCGGAGGTCGTCGTCGCGGTAGGCGACCCCGCCCGCCAGTCCCCCGGCGCGGTACAGGTCGACGTCCGGCGCCTGCGTGCCCATCGCGCCCCAGGCGAAGCACACCAGGCCGAACGCCCCGCCGGGCCGCAGGGCCCGCTCCAGCAGCCAGCGGTGGCTGAGCCGGCGGTGCGGCGGCAGGTGGTGGAAGCACCCGGAGTCGTAGACCAGGTCGTACGGCTCGTCGACCTCCAGCGCGAAGGCGTCGCCGTGGACGAACCGCACGTCGACGCCGGCCGCGGACGCTCGCTCGCCGCCCCACCGCACGGCCTCGGCCGACAGGTCGACGGCGTCCACCGCGTAGCCCTGCTGCGCCAGCCACACGGCGTTGCGGCCGGGTCCGGAGCCCAGGTCGAGCACGCGGCCGCCCCGCGGGAGGCGGCCCGCCTCGTGCCACGCGACGAGCGACTCGTCCGGCGCCTCGCGGAAGAACGGCACGCCGCGCTCGCGGTCGGCGTAGAAGGCGTCCCACCAGTCGGCTCCCCCGCCGCTGCTCCAGCGGTCGGCACCGTCGTCGAAGAGGGTGTCCAGGAGCGCGAGGACGTCCTCCACGCTCTCGACGTGACGTTCCACGGTCGGCCCCCTCGGTCGCTCGGCTGCGGCGATCCTAGGCGGGGCGCGGGGCGTGTCCGGCGCTAGAGGCCGAGGACGCGTCCGGCCTGCTCGACCTCGTCCCAGCGGACCCGGTCGCCGTCGAAGCGGTCGGGGTGGCTCGCGGCCCGGGCCCGACGGAACAGGCGACCCAGCGCCTCCTCGTCCGCGGGGCTCGACCCGCTCTCGTCGCCGGCGGCCCGCTCGAGGACGGTGATCGCCTCGCGCTCGCGCGGTGACGAGTACCCGGTCGGGGCGGCGGGCTCGGGCTCGGCGGCCGTCGGGCCGGCGGTCGAGAACGGCGAGCGCGGACGACGGCCCTGCTGGCGCAGGGCGTAGTCGCGCATGCGCTGGGGGTAGCCGACCCGGTTGACCTCGTACAGCGGGACGCCCAGGGCGGCGGCCAGCCGGTTCGCGGCCTTCGGCGACTCGACCGGACGCCGGGTGGACTCCCCGTCGCCGGCGACCAGCAGCAGGGAGAGCCCGGACGTCGCCGAGGCCGGCTCGAGGAACGCCTCGACGCCGGCACGCGAGGACACGAACGCCTCCAGCTCCTCCTGGAGCGACTCGCGGGCACGACGGGCCGCCCCCACGGGCCAGGGGGCGGTGCGGCGACGTCCGAACAGCGGCATGCGGACAAGTGTGCCGGACGCAAGGGAAGGAGATCCGGGTCACAGCCCCCCGGTGGCGGCCGTGCGCGGCGCAGTGGAAAGATGCAGACAGTTCCGAGCGAAAGGGAGGGCACCGTGGTCGACACCTCGATCGCCGACCTCCGTCGCCGTGCCCGCGCGCACGCGTCGAGCCGTCCGGCCGGACGACTCCGCACCGCCACCCAGCTCACCGACGCCGCACCGGCGTCCGGTCCCCGCGTACCGATCCCGGCTCACGCCTGACAACCAAGCAGAGGACACCATGGCCACGTCAGTCACCCTCCCCGCTCTCGGCGAAAGCGTCACCGAGGGCACCGTCACCCGCTGGCTGAAGCAGGTCGGCGACACCGTCGCGGTGGACGAGCCGCTGCTGGAGATCTCCACCGACAAGGTCGACACCGAGATCCCCTCGCCCGTGGCCGGCGTCCTGCTGGAGATCAAGGCCGACGAGGACGACACCGTCGAGGTCGGCGCCGAGCTGGCCGTCATCGGTGACGAGGGCGAGTCCGCCGGCGGTGGCGAGTCCTCCGGTGGCGAGAGCGCCCCGAGCCAGGACAACGAGGAGCTGGCCTCCCCCGAGCCCGAGCAGACGTCCTCCGAGGCCAGCGCCGAGGAGCAGCACGAGGCCGCCGAGGAGGCGCCCGCCCCGCAGCCCGAGGCCAAGCCGGCCTCCGGCGGCGAGGGCACGTCCGTGACCCTGCCCGCGCTGGGCGAGTCGGTCACCGAGGGCACCGTCACCCGCTGGCTCAAGCAGGTCGGCGACGACGTGGCCGTCGACGAGCCGCTGCTGGAGATCAGCACCGACAAGGTCGACACCGAGATCCCCTCGCCGGTCGCCGGCACCCTGCTGGAGATCAAGGTCGACGAGGACGAGACCGTCGAGGTCGGCGCCGAGCTGGCCGTCATCGGCGAGCAGGGCGCGTCCGCCCCGCAGCAGAGCGAGCCCGAGCAGCCGCAGCAGGCCCCGCAGGAGCAGGCCCCGGCCGAGGAGCCGAAGCAGGAGCCGGCCCCCCAGCAGCAGGAGGAGCCGAAGCAGGAGGCCGCGCCCACCCCGCAGCCCACCGGCTTCCCCGAGCCCGAGCCGCAGGCCACGCCCGACCCGACGCCGCAGGCCGCGCAGCAGTCCGCCCCGGCCCAGGCGTCGTCGGAGTCGTCGGAGGCCGAGTCCTACGTGACCCCGATCGTCCGCAAGCTCGCCAAGGAGCACGGCGTCGACCTGGCGTCGGTCACCGGCAGCGGCGTCGGCGGACGCATCCGCAAGCAGGACGTCCTGGACGCGGCCAAGGCCGCCCAGCAGCAGCCCGAGCCGGCCGCCGCCCCCGCGGCGCCCGCCGCGAGCCAGGCCCCGGCCGCCGCGTCGGAGCCGTCCCCGCTGCGCGGCAAGACCGAGAAGCTCTCGCGCCTGCGCAAGGTCATCGCCTCGCGCCTGGTCGAGTCGCTGGAGGTCTCGGCCCAGCTGACGCAGGTCCACGAGGTCGACGTCACCGAGATCGCGCGCCTGCGCACCAAGCACAAGGACGCGTTCCTGCAGCGCGAGGGCGTCAAGCTCACGTTCCTGCCGTTCTTCGCGAAGGCCGCCGTCGAGGCGCTCAAGGTGTACCCGCGCCTGAACTCCTCGCTCGACCTGGAGGCGGGCACGATCACGTACCCGGCCGGTGAGCACCTGGGCATCGCGGTCGACACCGAGCGCGGCCTGCTCGTCCCCACGATCAAGGACGCGGGCGACCTGTCGATCGCCGGCCTGGCCCGCAAGATCGCCGACGCGGCCGACCGCACGCGGACGAACAAGATCACCCCGGACGAGCTCTCGGGCGGCACGTTCTCGATCACGAACCTGGGCAGCAACGGCGCCCTGTTCGACACGCCGATCATCAACCAGCCGCAGGTCGCCATCCTCGGCGTCGGCGCGGTCGTCAAGCGCCCGGTCGTCATCACCGACGCGCACGGCGGCGAGAGCATCGCGGTCCGCCACATGGCGTACCTGTCGCTCACGTACGACCACCGCATCATCGACGGCGCGGACGCGGGCCGCTTCCTCACCACCGTGAAGGAGCGCCTGCAGAACGGCTCCTTCGAGGCCGAGCTCGGCCTCTGACGGACGGTCGTCCGGTGCACGTCGTCGTCGCAGGCGCGTCGGGGTTCCTCGGGACCCCGCTCGTGGCCGCGCTGCGCCAGCGCGGCCACGAGGTCACGCGCCTCGTGCGTGGCGACGACTCGGCACCGGACGCGTCCCGCTGGGACCCCGCGGACGGCCGCGTCGACCAGGCCCCGGTCGGCGCGGCCGACGCCGTGGTGAACCTGTCCGGCGCGAACATCTCGCGCTGGCCCCGCACGGCCTCGTACGCGCGCGAGATCCTGCAGTCGCGGCTCGGCGCCACCGGCACGCTGGCTCGCGCCATCGCCGCGGCCGACCGCCCGCCGGCGTTCGTGTCCGGCTCGGGCATGTCCTGGTACGGCGTCGACCGCGGTGACGACTCGCTCGACGAGTCCGCCGGTCCCGGCAGCGGCTTCCTGGCCGACGTCTCGCAGCAGTGGGAGGCCGCCACGGCCCCGGCCGCCGACGCCGGTGCCCGCGTCTGCCTGGTCCGCACCTCGCTCGTCATGGACGCCTCGGGCAGCGCGCTCAAGCTCATGGCCGTGCCGTTCCGCCTGGGCGTCGGCGGACGGCTGGGCTCGGGCCGCCAGCGCATGTCGATCGTCTCGCGCGACGACTGGGTCGCGGCGGTGACGTTCCTGGTCGAGCACGAGTCGCTCGCCGGACCGTTCAACGTCTCGATCCCGCAGACGGTCACCAACGCCGAGTTCACCGCCGAGCTCGGGCGCCAGCTGCACCGCCCCACGGTGCTGGCCGTGCCCTCCCCCGCCATCCGGCTCGCGCTGGGCGGCATCGCCGACGACCTGCTCGGCTCGCTCGACGTGCGTCCGGCGGCGCTGGAGGCGGCCGGGTTCGCGTTCGCGCACCCGTCGCTCGCGTCGACCCTGAAGGCCGCGCTGGCGTGATCGAGCACCACGGCCGGCTTCCCGACGACGTCGCCGAGGCCCTGCTCGCCTACCTCGACGCGCACCGCGCCGACGTGCGGGCGCGCCTGGGCGAGCTCGCCCCGTCCGACCTGACCGTCTCGCGCGTCCCGTCCGGCTGGTCCCCGCTCGGGCTGCTCAACCACCTCGTGCACATGGAGCGCCGGTGGCTGGAGTGGCGCTTCCTGGGCCTCGACCTGCCGGACGTCTGGGGTGACGGCAACGACGTCGTCGGCGCCCCGTGGCTCGACGACGTGCCGCTGGACGAGCTGCTGGAGCGTCTGGACGCCGGAGGCCGCCGCACCCGCGAGATCGTCGCCGCCCATGGGCTCGACGCGCGCGGCCGGCGGCGCGGGTCGTCGCCCGAGGACGAGCCGGCCACCCTGCAGGCGATCCTGCTGCACGTCAGCGACGAGTACGCGCGCCACCTGGGCCACCTCGACGTCGCCGTCGAGCTCGCTCGCGGCTAGTCAGCGCACCCGCTCGACCCGCCACCCCTCCGGCGTCCGCACGAGCGTGACGACGTGGCGGCTCGGACGGTCGCGAGGCAGCACGAGACGTCCGTCCGGCGCCTCGACGGCCGCCTCGGCCACGCGGTCGACGACGTCCACCTCGTAGCGTCCGGCCGCCTCCTGCGCGGTGGTGCACGAGAGCCGCTCGACCCGTCCTCCGCGCAACTGCAGGCCCCGCTCGCGGTAGGCGTCCAGCACCGCCCGGTCGGCGGCGAGCAGGGTCGAGCCCGGCCGGTACACCTGCGCCAGGGCAGCGGGGTCGTCGTGCTCGAGGGCGTGGGCACGGCGCTCGTCGAGCGCTCCCAGCACCAGGCACCCGGGGTCGGGCGACCCGCCCAGCGCGGCGACCAGGACCAGCAGCCAGTCGATCATCGCCTAAGCCTGTGCCCGCGGCGCCGGTCCGGGCGGGCGTCGTCCACAGCCGGAGTACGGTGTGGCCATGGCCCCCGCGCACGTCCCGGACGCTCTCGTCGTCGTCGCCGACTGGCTCGGTCCGGCCGCGCTCGACTACGAGCAGGCCTGGGAGCTGCAGCGCGAGGTGCACGCCGCCCGGGTGGCCGACACCGGCCCCGACACCCTGCTGCTGCTGGAGCACCCGGCCGTCTACACCGCCGGCAAGCGCACCGAGCCGTGGGAGCGCCCCCAGGACGGCTCGAAGGTCGTCGACGTCGACCGGGGCGGCAAGATCACCTACCACGGGCCCGGCCAGCTGGTCGGCTACCCGATCGTCAAGCTGCCCAAGCACGTGCTCGTCGTCGACTACGTGCGCCGGGTCGAGGAGGCGGTCATCCGCGCCGCCGCCGACCTCGGTGTGACGACCGGACGCGTGCCGGGCCGCTCGGGCGTCTGGGTCGCCGCCGGCGACGGACGCCCCGAGCGCAAGCTGTCGGCGATCGGCATCCGCGTCTCGCGCGGCGTGACGATGCACGGCTTCAGCCTCAACTGCGACATGGACATGAGCGCCTACGACCGGTTCGTCCCGTGCGGCATCTCCGACGCCGGCGTCACCAGCCTGGCGCTCGAGCTCGGCCGCCCCGTGGACGTCCACGAGGCGGCCGCCGCCGTCGAGCCGCACCTGCGCGACCTGCTCGGCTGGGCCCCGTTCGAGCCCTCCCCCGACATCGAGCGGGTCGCGGACGAGCACCCGTCCATCGCCCTGCTCTAGGCCTCACTCGGCCAGGCGCAGCGCCTCGCGGTAGGAGATCTTGTCGCCGGTGCGCAGCAGCGTCCGCTCGTAGACCCGCGCGCCGATCCGCACGAGCACGATCGCGGCCAGCACGGTGCCGCCGAGCGCCACCGCGACCTGCCACCACGGCACGTCCGTCTCGGCCATGCGGGCGGGCATCATCATCGACGAGACGACCGGCACCATCGAGAAGATCGTCTTGAGCTGCTCCCCGCCGAGCACGGCCAGGAAGTACGGGCCCATCACCAGCAGCTGCGCCGGGAGCGTCGTCGACTGCAGGTCCTGCTGGCGCGAGGCCAACGACCCGGCCACCGACCACAGGCTGGCCAGCGCGACGAAGCCGACCAGGAAGAACAGCACGTACCAGAGCAACGGGGTGCCGACGACGTCCAGGACGCCCCGCTGGCCGGTGGCCAGGAGGGCCGCGACGCCGGCGACGGCGTAGAGCACCACCTGCCCGACGGCCAGCACCGTGTTGGCGGCGATCTTGCCCCACAGGAGCTGGCGGATCGGGACGGCCGCGGCCAGGATCTCGACCACCCGGCTCTCCTTCTCCTGCGTGACGCTGCCGGCGATCGCCATGCCGAAGCCGATCGCGGTGAGGAAGAACAGCAGCACGAAGACGAACGACACCGCCTGGCGGGTGCCGGACTCGTCGGCGGTCGGGTCGAGCAGGCGCTCCCCCACGGCCGCGCCGCTCTCGAGCGCCGCCAGGTCGACGTCCTGGGCGGACGCGTTCGCCTCGAGCGCCGCCGAGCGGGCCGCCACCGACAGCGAGGTGGACAGCGTGGAGTCGACGTCGCGGTCGCCCACGACCTCCCAGCCCTCGGTGGTGAGGACGAGCGCGGCGTCCGCGTCGCCGTCGCGGACGGCGTCCTCGGCCGCCGCGACGTCGTCGTGCTGCTCGGACTCGACGCTCACGCGGTCATCAGCGGCTCGTGCGACGTCCGCCGCCGACGACACGATGGCCGCAGCCTCGGCGTCGACCACGGCGACGGTGCGGTCCTGGTCGCGGCCCTGGAACCAGTGCAGGCCGACGACGAACAGCACGACGCCGAGCACGGAGATGACGGTGGACCAGCGGAACGACTTCTGCCGGACCTGGACGGACGCCTCGCGCTGGGCGACGACGCGCCACATGCCACGCGTGCTGGGGTCGGTGCTCATCGGGTGACCTCCCGGAAGATCTCGGACAGCGGCTGGCGGACGGTGGCGACCTCGAGCACGTCGGCGCGCTCGGTCAGCAGGCGGACGAGCTCGGCGACGGCGAGGTCCTCGAGCTCGAGCAGGGCGGTGGGGCCGTCGGCGTCGAGCACCGTCAGGCCGCGCACGTCGCGCAGCCAGGCGGCGTCGCCGCCGAGCCTGACGCGGTGCCGCTCACGGGCGCTGCCGCGCAGGGCGTCGGCGCTGCCGGACGCGACGACGCGTCCGCGCGACAGCACGACGAGGTCGTCGCAGAGCCGCTCCACGAGGTCGAGCTGGTGGCTGGAGAACAGCACCGGCAGGGTGCCGGCCTCGTCCCGCAGCAGGTCGACCATCGAGTCGACGGCCAGCGGGTCCAGGCCGCTGAACGGCTCGTCGAGCACCAGCGCGGTGGGCTCGTGGACGAGGGCGGCGGCGATCTGCACGCGCTGCTGGTTGCCCAGCGACAGCGTGTCGAGCAGGTCGCCGGCCCGCTCGCTGAGGCCGAAGTGCTCGAGCAGGTCGGCCGTCCGGGCGCGGGCGCTGGGCGCGTCCATGCCGTGCAGCCGGGCGAAGTAGACGAGCTGGTCGGCCACGGCCATCCGCGGGTACAGGCCGCGCTCCTCGGGCATGTAGCCGAAGCGGCGGCGCTCGGCGGCGGTGACGTCGTGGCCGTCCCACAGCACGCGGCCGGAGGTGGGCGCGAGGACGCCCATCATCATCCGCATGGTGGTGGTCTTGCCGGCGCCGTTGGCGCCGACGAAGCCGGTCATCCGTCCGGGACGGACCTGGAACGACACGTCGTCCACGACGACGGTGTCGCCGAAGGCACGGGTCAGGGATTCGACGGTGAGCATGGCCCCGACGCTACGGACGGCGAGCGTGGCTCCGCATCGGCCGCGCGGCTACACCTGCCTCGTCCGCGCGGACGAGACGGTCAGTCCCGGCCGGCCAATCCGGACTCGTACGCGACGACCACGGCCTGCACCCGGTCGCGGGCGCCGGTCTTGGCCAGCACCCGCGAGACGTGCGACTTCACCGTCGCCCCGCTGATGTGCAGCTCGCGGGCGATCTCGGCGTTGCTGAGCCCGCGGGCGACCAGCGCGAGCACGTCGCGCTCGCGGTCGGTGAGGCCGGCGACGCGGTCGTCGAGGTCCTGCGAGCCGCGCGAGGCCGAGCGGGCGATGACCCTCCGAGTCACCTCCGGGGCGAGCAGCGCATGCCCGTCGGCCACGTGACGGACGGCGGAGACGAGCTCCTCGGGCGGGCAGTTCTTGAGCAGGAAGCCGCTGGCCCCTGCGCGCAGGCCGGCGAACAGGTACTCGTCGTCGTCGAAGGTGGTGAGGATGACGACCCGGGTGCCGGGGTGCTCGGCGGTGATGCGCTCGGTGGCCGCGATGCCGTCCGTGCCGGGCATCTGGACGTCCATGAGCACGACGTCGGGCGCGAGCGCGGCCACCTGGCGCACCGCCTCGGCCCCGTCGCGGGCCTCGCCCACGACCTCGAGCCCGTCCTCGACGGCCAGGATCATCGTGAAGCCGGCCCGGACGAGGTCGTGGTCATCGGCCAGCAGGATGCGCACCGGGGCGCTCACGCAGCGTCCTCGACCGGGACGCGGACCCGCACCCGGAAGCCGCCCTGCGGACGCGGGCCGGTCTCGGCGACGCCACCGTGCGCCGCGGCGCGCTCGTGCACGCCGACGAGGCCGTGCCCGCCGGACGCCTCGTGCGGGGCGCGCGGGGTGCCGTCGTCCAGCACCTCGACCTCGACGGCGCGCGGGTCGTCGAGGTGACGCACGGTCACGCGGGCCTCGCGCGCGGTGGAGTGCCGGCGGACGTTGGTGAGCGCCTCCTGCACGACGCGGTACAGCGACAGGCCCACGCCGGGGTCGACCGGTCGCGGCTCCCCCACGACGGTCAGGGTCGCGCTCGGCTCGCGGGTCTCGGCGACGAGCGCGGGCAGGTCGGCCAGGCCGGGCTGCGGGCCGCGCTCGGCCGGGCCGTCGCTCGGGCCGCGCAGCAGCCCGACCAGCTGCTGCATCTGGGTCACCGCCCGGCGCGAGGACACCTCGATCGTCCCGAGCGCCTGGCGCGCGGTGTCGGGCCGGACGTCGATCATCCGTGAGGCGCCGGCAGCCTGGACGCCGATGCCGCTGACGTGGTGGGCCACGACGTCGTGCAGGTCGCGCGCGATGCGCAGCCGCTCGGCCTGCACCGCCTCGCGCCGCTCGGCGTCCTGGCGGCGGCGCTCGTTCTCGACCTGCGCCTCGACCAGGGCACGACGGCGGGCGCTCTGCCACGCGGCCTGGCCCCACACGATGGCCCCGAGGAAGTACACGACGTTGATCGCCAGGCTGTAGACGATGATCGCCGCGTCCGGGTCGAGCAGGCCGGTCTGCGGGCGGTCCGGCATCGCCGACGGTCGTGCGAACACGATGGCCAGCCAGCCGAACATGACCACCAGCACCGCCACGGTCGCGGCGACGAGCGCCCGCGGCCGGCGCGACCACGCCCAGGCGCTGTACAAGGCGGCGAACATGATCATCTGGATCGTGAAGATGACGCCGAGCTGCACCATGCGCTCGCCGACCACGACGAAGACGACCGACTCGACCACGAGCGTCGTCAGCGGCAGCGCCCGGCGTCCGGCCAGCGCCAGCCCTGCGAGGGCGAACCAGAGGTAGCCCTCGACGCCACGCCAGCCCAGCGAGGCGCCGTTCGCGCTGTGGAACACCTCCACGGACGCGACGCTCAGCACGGCGAGCGCGACGCCGGTCAGGACGTCGGTGCGCACCTGCGCGGACGTGGGGGGCGGACGGTCCCAGGAGCGGTCGATGCGGGGCCTCACGGCGCCGACCCTATGCCTCCGACGCAGGGGTGGTCGACTTCACAGCCGGGCGTAGAGTGACCGCGTGACGATCGCACCCGACGGCCGCAAGCTGCTCCGACTCGAGGTCCGCAACGCCGAGACCCCCATCGAGAAGAAGCCCGAGTGGATCAAGACCCGCGCGAAGATGGGTCCTGAGTACACCGAGCTCATGGGGCTGGTGAAGGGCGAGGGCCTGCACACGGTGTGCCAGGAGGCCGGGTGCCCCAACATCTTCGAGTGCTGGGAGGACCGCGAGGCCACCTTCCTCATCGGCGGCGAGCAGTGCACCCGTCGCTGCGACTTCTGCCAGATCGACACCGGCAAGCCCGCCGACCTGGACCGCGACGAGCCGCGCCGCGTGGCCGAGAGCGTCCAGAAGATGCAGCTGAAGTACTCCACGATCACCGGTGTCGCCCGTGACGACCTGCCCGACGGCGGCGCCTGGCTGTACGCCGAGACGGTGCGCCAGATCCACGCGCTCAACCCCGGCACCGGCGTCGAGAACCTCATCCCCGACTTCAACGGCAAGCCGGACCTGCTCGAGCAGGTCTTCGACTCCCGCCCCGAGGTGCTCGCGCACAACCTCGAGACCGTCCCGCGCCTGTTCAAGCGCATCCGCCCGGCGTTCCGCTACGAGCGCTCGCTCGACGTGCTGACGCAGGCGCGCGCGTACGGCCTGGTCACCAAGTCCAACCTCATCCTGGGCATGGGCGAGACCCGCGAGGAGGTCTCCGAGGCGCTGCGCGACCTGCACGAGGCCGGTTGCGACCTCATCACGATCACGCAGTACCTGCGCCCCTCCCCGCGCCACCACCCGGTCGAGCGCTGGGTGAAGCCGCAGGAGTTCGTGGAGCTCAAGGACGAGGCGGACGAGATCGGCTTCCTGGGCGTCATGTCCGGCCCGCTCGTGCGCTCGTCGTACCGCGCCGGCCGCCTGTACCAGCAGGCCGTCGACGCGCGCGCCTCGCTTCAGCACTGACGACTAGACTGGGTCGCATGTCTGCTGCCCAGCCCGAAGTCCCCGCCGGCCGCATCGCCCAGATGCGTCAGGCGTTCACCATGACGCGACGCACCGACCGTGCGCTGCCGTTGTACATGCTGCTCGCCTTCCTGGTGGTCGGCGGCCTGTTCGTCGGCCTCAGCCTGTGGATCTTCGGCACCGGCGTGCTGGGCATCATCATGAGCGTCGTCCTGGCGCTGTTCGGCGGCACGCTGGGCGCGCTCATCATCTTCGGCAAGCGCGCCGAGAAGGCCGCGTACGCCCAGGTCGAGGGCCAGATCGGCGCCGGCGCGAGCGTCCTGACGATGCTGCGCCGCGGCTGGGTCACCAAGCCGGCCGTCGCGTTCAACCGCCAGCAGGACGTCGTCCACCGCGTCGTGGGCCGTCCGGGCGTCATCCTCGTCGGTGAGGGCTCCCCCGGCGGCGTCCGCCAGCTCCTGTCGTCCGAGCGCAAGAAGCACGCGCGCATCGTCGGCGCCGACGTCCCGATCCACGAGGTCGTCGTCGGCCGCGGCGAGGGCCAGGTGCCGGTCACCAAGCTGGTCAAGCACGTGCGCAAGATGAAGAAGGCGATCAAGCCGGCGCAGGTCACCGAGGTCGTCTCGCGCACCAAGGCGCTCGACGCGATGCGTCCGCCGGCGCCCATGCCCCGCGGCCCGGTCCCCACGAGCATGCGCGGCCACCGCAAGGCCATGCGCGGCTGAGCGGCCCGACACGCACGAAGGCCCGCCTCCCTGCTGGGAGGCGGGCCTTCGTGCGTCCGGCCTAGGCGACCTTGACGACGATGGACTTGGCCGCGACGTCGTGCAGGCCGCGCTGGCGGTCGGTCACGAGCAGGGCGGGGATCACCAGGCACAGCAGCGCGGTGCGGATCGCGGCACCGGGCGGGCCGATGGGCTGGCCGTCGTAGCCGGCCACGCGGATGCCGAACAGCCGCTTGCCGATCGACATGCCCAGCAGGGACGTCACGAGCGTCACCTCGACCCAGAAGACGAGGATCGGGAGCCAGAACGGCAGCTCGTCGGAGGCGTCCACGTAGCTCGTCCCGGTGATCAGCAGGGTGGTCGCCCACGCGATCATCCAGTCGACGAACAGAGCACCCACACGACGCGGCCAGCCAGCATTCTCCACGCCGCGAGCCTAGCCAGGGGCCCGCGAAACCGGGTCGCAGCATCCCTCCGACCGCCGTAACATGCCCGAAACAATGCGGTGACTGACGAGAAACTGCGCCCCGTTAGGTTCGACGGCGAGGGTGCGCGCGTCGCACCGCAGAAGCCCAACAAAGCACGACAGGCCGCGCAGCGGGCGGCCAGGCTGAGGAGGCCACATGTTCGGCAACGCCGACGAGCTGTTCAAGTTCATCAAGGACGAGGGTGTCGAGTTCATCGACGTCCGGTTCACCGACCTGCCGGGCATCCAGCAGCACTTCACGGTGCCGGTGTCGTCCTTCGACCAGGGCGTGTTCGAGAACGGCCTGGCCTTCGACGGCTCCTCGGTCCGTGGCTTCCAGAGCATCGACCAGTCCGACATGGCGCTGTTCCCGGACCCGAAGACGGCGTACGTCGACCCGTTCCGCGCGCACAAGACGATCGCCATGGACTTCTTCGTCCACGACCCGATCACCGGCGAGGCGTACTCGCGCGACCCGCGCAACGTCGCCCGCAAGGCCGAGGCGTACCTGGCCACCACCGGCATCGGCGACACCGCGTACTTCGCGCCCGAGGCCGAGTTCTACATCTTCGACCGGGTGAAGTTCGAGACCAGCGCGAACCGCTCGTTCTACGAGATCCAGTCGTCCGCCGGCGCCTGGGCCACCGGTGACGAGATCGCCGACAACCGCGGCTACAAGGTCCGCTACAAGGGCGGCTACTTCCCCGTCACGCCGACCGACCACTTCGCCGACCTGCGCGACGACATGATGAGCAACCTCGAGAACGTGGGCCTCACCGTCGAGCGCGGGCACCACGAGGTGGGCACCGCCGGCCAGGCCGAGATCAACTACAACTTCGACACGCTGCTGAAGTCGGCCGACGACGTCATGAAGTTCAAGTACGTCATCCGCAACACGGCGTGGGCCGCGGACAAGACCGTCACGTTCATGCCGAAGCCGATCTTCGGCGACAACGGCTCGGGGATGCACGTCCACCAGTCGATCTGGCAGGACGGCGAGCCGCTGTTCTACGACGAGGCCGGCTACGGCGGACTCTCCGACGTCGCCCGCTGGTACGTCGGCGGCATCCTCAAGCACGCCCCCGCGCTGCTGGCGTTCACCAACCCGACGGTGAACTCCTACCACCGCCTGGTGCCGGGCTTCGAGGCCCCGATCGCGCTCGTCTACTCCGCGCGCAACCGCTCGGCGTGCGTCCGCATCCCGATCACCGGCTCGAACCCGAAGGCCAAGCGCATCGAGTTCCGCTGCCCCGACCCGTCGGCCAACCCGTACCTGGCCTTCGCCGCGCTGCTCATGGCCGGCCTGGACGGCATCAAGAACAAGATCGAGCCGGCCGCCCCGATCGACAAGAACATCTACGAGCTGCCGCCGGAGGAGTACGAGGCGATCGACATGACGCCGACCTCCCTCAACGCGGTGCTCGACGCGCTCGAGGCCGACCACGAGTTCCTCCTCCAGGGCGGCGTCTTCACGCCCGACCTGATCGAGACGTGGATCGACTACAAGCGCAACGAGGAGATCCTCCCCGTGCAGCTGCGCCCGCACCCGCACGAGTTCGAGCTGTACTACGACATCTGATCGGGAGCCCGGCACCGCCGGCACTCCCCCGACAGCAGCCCCCGCCCGGTACGCCCGGGCGGGGGCTGCTGCGTGCAGACCGCGCCCCGGCCGCTCACGCGTTACCCCGCCGCGGACGGGGGTTACCCGCCTGACATGGAGACGCTTCGCGTCGGCCTCGTCGCCGACCCCGCCAAGCCCACGCAGATCGCCCACGGCCACCGCGACCTCGACCCGTCCGACGGCCGCCGCGACTGGGACGTCCACGTCCTCAGCGAGCCGTTCACCGTCGCGAGCGAGGACGTGGACACCGCGTTCGCCCGACTGACCGACCTGGCCCGCGAGCACCACTGGGACGTCGTCGTCGGACTCACGGAGCTTCCGCTCCGCGACGACGACGGGCGCTACCTGCAGGTCGAGACCGACCCGCAGCAGCGGGCCGCCGTGCTGTCCCTGCCGGCGCTGGGCGGCGTGAGCATGCACAGCCGAAGTGGACGGGCGCTCCGCGACGTCGTCAGCGGCCTGGCGGAGCCGGACTCGGACTCCGACCACCGCGTGCCGCTCCCCCGGCGCAGCGGCCGGTGGCGACTCCTCCTCGGCATGGTGCTCGCCAACCGTCCGTGGCTGCTCGTGCCCGGGCTGAAGTCCGCCCTCGTCGCCGCCCTGACGACGGGCGCCATCGCCACCATCAACTCCACCGTGTGGCTGCTGGCCGGGTCGTTGTCGTGGTGGCGCCTGGTGATCGCGACGGTCATCTCGATCTCGCTCGTCGTCGGGTGGCTGGTGATCGACGGCCGGCTCTGGGACCGCCCCGACGACGACTCCGCGGAGGCGCGAGATAGGTCACGGCTGTACAACACCTCGACGCTCCTGACGCTGACCGTCGGGGTGGTCATCTGCTACGTCGCGCTGTACGTCCTGAACCTGGCGTGGGCGCTGTTCGTGCTCGACCCGTCCGTGATGGGCGGGTACGTGCGGATGTCGTTCGGCTACGGCGACCTGTTCCTGCTGAGCTGGTTCGTCGCGTCGGCCGCCACCGTCGGAGGTGCGCTGGGCAGCGGCCTGGAGTCGGACGAGGCGATCCGCGCGGCGGCGTACTCCAAGCGGGAGGAGGAGCGCCGCGAGCGCCTGGCGGAGGACGACGACAGCTCCAAGGGTCACTGACCCAGGTTGGTCACCAGGTTGATGGCCACCGCGAGGACTCCGGTGCCGAACGCGTAGGACAGCAACGCGTGACCCAGCGCGACGCGCCGGACGCGGGTCGCCGTCGGCTCCGTCTCGGAGACGGCGAACGACATCCCGATCGTGAACGCCATGTACGCGAAGTCGCTGTAGGTCGGCGGGTGGTCGTGCCTGAAGTCGATCCCGCCCAGGTCGGGCTCGTCGACGTAGTACATCCGTGCGTACTTGAACGCGTACACGGTGTTCACCAACGCCCACGACAGGGCCACGCTGAGCACGCTCAGGAGCACGGACGCCACCGCCGTGGGGCCGCGTTGGCCGCTCGACTGCACGAGGGCGACCACGACGACGGCCAGGCTGGCGGCCGCGGCCGCGATGAGCCACACGTCGGTCGACCGGGTGGACTGCTCCTGCTCGGCCAGGCGCTCGGTCCCCTCGCCGTCCTGCGGCCAGCTCTTCCACCACACCCAGGTGAGCAGCACCGACACGGTCACGGTCCAGCTGACCAGCGGCATGAGCTGGAAGGTCGCGGCGAGACCGACCGCCACGCCGGCGAGCAGGCCGACGACGAGGCTCATCAGCGCGCGCCGGGCCGACAGCAGGCGGCCCGGGCGCGGGCGGTCGTCCTCCCGCCGGCGCCCGGCCGGGGGCGTCACTCGCTCCCCCGCGGCAGGCGCGCCGAGCGAGTGATCATCACGCCCGGACCCTCGACGCGGACCCGGTGCGGTCCGCGACGGGTCGTCGCTCGCACACACATCGACTCCATGACCTCTGGCCGCCGCTCACGTGCCCGGGACGAACACGGCCCGGACGCAGCCGTCCTCCTTCTCCTTGAACATCCGGTATCCCCTCGGCCCGTCCTCCAGCGACATGACGTGGGTGGCGAGGTGCTCGGTCCGCACCTCGTCCCGGCTCATGCGGTCGAGGATCTCGGGGATGTAGCGGTGCCCGTGCTGCTGGGCGCCCCGCAGCGTCAGCGCCTTGTTCATGACGGCGCCCAGCGGGAACTTGTCCACCACGCCGCCGAACACGCCGAGGGTGAACACCGTGCCGCCCTTGCGGCACGCGTAGATCGCCTCACGGACGGCGGTCGGACGGTCCGTCTGCAGACGCAGCTGCTGCTTGACCTGGTCGTACAGGTGCTGCGGGCCCGGGCTGTGGGCCTCCATGCCCACCGCCTCGATGCACACGTCCGGGCCCCGCCCGCCGGTGAGCTCGCGCAGCTCGGCGGGCACGTCGGTCTGCTCGTAGTCGAGCACCTCGGCCCCGACGTGCGTGCGCACCTGCTCCAACCGGTTGGCGATCCGGTCGATGACGACCACCCGCTCGGCGCCCATGAGCATCGCGGCGCGCGCGGCCATCTGGCCGACGCCGCCGGCACCCCACACCGCGACCACGTCGCCCGCCTGCACCCCGGCCTGGTGCGCGCCGGTCCATCCGGTGGGTGCCGCGTCCGAGGCGAACAGGGCGCGCTGGTCGCTCACGCCGTCGGGGATGGCGAAGGCTCCCTGGTCGGCGTAGGGCACCCGGATGTAGCGAGCATGGCTGCCCGCCCAGCCGCCCATGGCGTGGGAGTAGCCGTAGCAGCCGCCGATCGCCTGGCCCCAGAGCGCCTCGGTGATGCCGGGGTTCGGGTTGCCGTTGTCGCACAGCGAGAACAGGCCCTGGCGGCAGTACCAGCACTGTCCGCAGCTGGTGAACGAGACGACGACGACGCGGTCGCCGACCTGGTGCCGGGTCACGTCCGGGCCGGTCTCGACGACGGTGCCCATGAACTCGTGCCCCAGCACGTCGCCCGCCCGCATGGCGGGGATGTACCCGCCGACCAGGTGCAGGTCGGAGCCGCACGTGGCGCTCAGGCCGACCTCGACGATGATGTCGTGGCCGTTCAGGATGCTGGGGTCCGGCACGTCCTCCACGCCGATCTCGTTGACCCCACGCCAGGTCACGGCCCTCATCGCACACCTGCCTTCGGAGCAGCCTTCGTCCAGGACTCGAGCAGGGTCCCGCCAGGCGTGGCGCTCCGCCTGCCGTGCGGTGCCGGATCGACCGCCAGCACCTCGCCGACCTCGAGCAGCTGCTTGGCCCGGCGCAGGGCCGAGCGCAGGTCCGCCTCGGGGTCCGAGCCGCTGAGCCGGCTGCCGGCGCTCCCCCGGGGCGCGCCCGACCTGAGCCGGGCGGACAGCTCGGTGCCCCTGTCACCCGGGGCCGGGCGCAGCCGGACGTCGATCCGGTCCCCCAGCTCGGCCAGCGGCGCGGGCAGTGCGGCCCCCTCGAGCGCGGCGGGCTCGGTCAGCACGGTCACGGACAGCCAGCCGGACGCGGAGCGCCCCGCCCCGGCCGGCGACGACCCGCCAAGCCGGGACCGGACCCGGCTGACGAGGGAGCCGACGACATGGGTGGCGCGGCTCAGGACCCGGGTGAGGACGGTGCTCATCGGACGCCTCTCGCCCCGGTGTCCGACCCTGCCGCGGCGAACTCCTCCACGATCCGCTCGCAGAAGGCGGGCAGGTCGTCCGGCGACCGGCTCGTCGTGATGTTGCCGTCGGTGACGACCTCCTCGTCGACCACCTCGGCCCCCGCGTTTCGCAGGTCGGTCCGGATGCTGGGCCACGAGGTCAGCCGGCGACCTCGCACGACGTCCGCCTCGATGAGGCTCCAGGGGCCGTGGCAGATCGAGGCGACCGGCCTGCCGGACTCGACGAAGGCCCGGACGAACTGCACGGCCGCGGCCTCCATCCGCAGCTTGTCGGGGTTCACCGTCCCGCCCGGCAGGAGCAACGCGTCGTACTCGTCGGGCGACACGTCGGCCACCGTCCGGTCGACCGAGAACGTCCCGGCGTCCTCGAGGTCGTGGTCGCGCGCCTGGATCTCGCCTCCCGAGAGGGACACGACCTCCGTGCGGGCTCCCGCCCCGTCGAGGGCGCGCCGCGGTTCCTCGAGCTCGACGCGCTCCACGCCGTCCGCGGCAAGGATCGCCACTCGGCGTCCGTCCAGCGCCGAGCTCATGTCACGCTCCCACCGGGTGCAGGACGACCTTCGTCCAGCCGTCGTCACGCTGGTCGAAGTGCTCGTAGGCCTCCGGCGCCTTCTCCAGCGGAAGCTCGTGGCTGACGATGAACGACGGCTCGGCCTTGCCACCGGCGATCAGGTCGCGCAGCTGCCGGTTGTACTTCTTCACCGGAGCCTGGCCACTGCCGAGGTGCTGGCCCTTGAACCAGAACATGCCGAAGTCGAACGCGAGCTTGCCCTGCTTCGCGAGCTCGTCGTTCGCGCCCGGGTCCTCGGGCACGAAGACGCCGACGGCGCCGATGGTCCCGGTGAAGCGGACCGAGGCGACCAGCCGGTTCATGGTCAGGTTCGCCTGCTCCTGGCCGTCGGGCTCATGCGCCTGGTAGCCCACGCACTCGCAGCCGTTGTCGGCACCGAGCCCCATCGTCTGCTCGAGGACGGCCTGCACCGGGTCGACCTTCGAGTCGTCGATGGCGATCGCGCCGATCGACTCGGCCAGCCGCAGCCGGTCGGGCTGCCGGTCGACAACCATCACCTTGCCGGCACCGCGGATGGTGGCCGAGAGCGCGGCCATGAGCCCGACCGGGCCCGCGCCGTAGATGACGGTCTGGTCGCCGGGCTTCACGCCGGCCATCTCGGTGGCGTGATAACCGGTCGGGAAGATGTCGGCGAGCATCACGTAGTCGGTCTGGCGCTCCTCGGCGTCCTCACCGAGGCGCAGGCAGTTGAAGTCGCCCCACGGCACCCGCAGGAGCTCCGCCTGCCCGCCGGCGTACGGGCCCATGTCGGCGAAGCCGTACGCGGCGCCGGCCATCGGCGGCTCCGGCTGGGCGGTCAGGCAGTAGTTCGTCAGCTGCCGCTCGCAGTTCTTGCAGTGCCCGCAGGCGATGTTGAAGGGCAGCACCACCCAGTCACCGACCTGGACCTTGTCGACGCCGTCGCCGACCTCGACCACCTGGCCGAGGTTCTCGTGACCGAACCAGCGCCCCGTCTCGAAGTCGGTGCGGCCCTCGTACATGTGCAGGTCCGAGCCACAGATGTTCGCCGACGTGATCCGGACCAGGACGTCCGTGGGTCGCTCGATCTTGGCGTCCGGCACGTCCTTCACGCTGACCTGCCGGGGTCCCTCGTACACCACTGCCTTCATGGCGGCCTCCTCGTCGCTGACGTCTCGTGCCGCCGAGCAGCGGCGCTCGCTCCATTACAGGACCGCCAACCCCCGCCTCACCATCGGCAGAAGTACCGATGTCCCGCGCGGCGACCACCCCGAGCCCGCGTCGGTTACCCGGCGGCTCGGACGGGTACCGGACGAGTACGCCGCCCCGCGTCCGCCGACGGTGGACGCGCACGATCCGATCACGACCGCGGACTGCCAGAGGGAGCCGACATGCTGGAGGACCCGCCTGTCGCGGAGATGGTCGACATCGTCGCCTCCACCCTCCCGGTGCTCGATCGAGCCCAGTCGCTCGTCGAGAGCCTGGGCCGATGGTTGTCGGTCGACGCGGTGTGGCTCACGCTGTGCGATCCCGCGTCGAACGCGTACGCCACGGTGGGGAGCACGGGCCTGGAGCGTCCGGTCCTGGACTACCTGGCGAGCCCGTCCGTGGCGCAGGAGGTCCAGCTGGCCGCGCTCAACCACGACCGCCCGCCGGTCAGCGTGACCGAGCTGCCGGTTCCGGTCGACGAGCTGCCCACCTGGGCCGACTGCCTCATCCCCACCGGCTTCCGCGGGGGCCTCGGGGTGCCCCTCTGCGAACCCGGAGGTCTCTCGGTGGGGATGCTCAGCCTCCTGGCCGCCAGCGACGAGCCACCGTCATCGGCCGTGCGCCACCACCTCGGACAGCTCGCACCGCTGATCGCGCGAGGCGTGTCGCCGATCCGCTCGGTGGGAGCGACCACCGCCCTCATGCACGGGGCCACGTCCGGTGCCGTCCTGGTCAGCGACGGGACCACGTACCCAGTTCCCGGCCTGCAGGACCACCCGCTCCTGCATCGTCACTCCGAGGTCGTGGACATCGCCCGGCGGATGATCTCGGCCGGGCAGGAGTACCGGACGTTCATGTGGCCCGGCGACGACGAGGCTGGAACCGCCGGCCACGCGCGGGTGACGGTGCTGGCCGCCAACGGCGTCCCGCGCTTCCTGACCGGCATGCTCCTGGTGACACCGCAGGCGAGCTGTCGGGGCCTCACGCGCCGCGAGCTGGAGGTGCTGGGGCTCGTGGTCGAGGGCCGTTCGAACCAGCAGATCGCCCACCGACTCGGACTGGCCCTTCGCACCGTGGCCACCCACCTCGAGCACATCCTGCGCAAGCTGGAGGTGCCGTCCCGCACGCTCGCCGCGGTGCGCGCGGAGCGCGAGGGCTGCCACGTACCCCCTCGGCCGGACTCCTGATCGCCGCGCTAGCGACACCACCACGCCGCGGTCGCGTGCGGGGCTACGACTCTCCGCGCTCGAGGAGCCGGCGGGCGCGGGCGACGACGGGGGCGTCGATCATCCGGCCGTCGAGCTGGGCCGCCGCGAGCCCGGACCGCTCGGCCTCGGCCATTGCGTCAAGGACGGCACGGGCCCGGTCCAGCTCGGCCGCGGTCGGGCTGAACGCTTCGTTCAGCACCGGCACCTGGGCCGGATGGATGCACAGCGCCCCGACGTAGCCGAAGCCGCGCGAGGCGCGGGCGTCCTCGTCCAGGGCGGCGAGGTCGCGGAAGTTGGTCAGGCTGCCCAGCAGGCCGTACGGCGTCAGCCCGGCGGCCCGGGCGGCCAGCAGCACCGTGGCGTGGGCCCAGCGCAGGTCGGTGTACGGCGAAGTGGGATCGACCTCGAGGTCCGCGGCGAGGTCCTCCACACCCAGCACCATCGCGGTGCTCCGACGTCCGGCGGCCGCGATCTCGGCGGCGGCGAGCAGGCCGCGGGGCGTCTCGACCAGCAGCTGCACCTCCAGGTCGGCGCCGCCCAGCAGGTCGTCGACCTCGCGGACGCGGCCGGCCGACTCGACCTTCGGCACCAGCACGCCGTCCGCACGCGCCGCCACCGCCGCTGCGACGTCGTCGGCCAGGTCGTCGGAGTTGACCCGTACCAGCACCGGCACCGAGGCGGCCGCGCGGACGTCCGCCACCAGGCGCTCGAGGCCGTCGCGAGCCCCGGGCCGGGCTTCCGCCGGCAGCGCGTCCTCGAGGTCGAGGATGACGGCGTCCGCGCCGGACGTGGCCGCCTTGGCCGCCCGCTCCGGCCGGTCGGCGGGCAGGAACAGCTGGGTGCGGCGCGCGGCCGCGGGTCGCAGCGTCGTCATCACACGGCTCCCGGGATGGCGTCGCGCGGCTCGGACGGACCGTCGGTCACGCCGGCCTCGCGCAGCCGGGCCAGCTCGTCGGCGGACAGGCCGAGGTCCCGGGCCAGGACGTCGTCGGTGTCCTGGCCGACGGCCGCCGGTCCCGGACGCCCGATGCTCGTCGTCGCGTCCTGGAAGCGCGGGTAGATGCCGGTCATGGCGAGCGGTCCGAGGTCGGGATCCTCGACGGTCGCGATAGAGCCGCGGTGCGCGACCTGCGGGTTGTCGACCATCGTCGCCACCGACTCCAGCGGCCCGACCGCGCACCCGCCCGCGGTGAGCTCGGCCAGGGCCGTCGGCCGGTCGCGCTCGGCACACCAGGCGCTGATCAGGGCGTCGAGCGCCTCGACGTGCGCGCGCCGCTCGGTGTTGGTCGTGAAGCGCGGGTCGGCGACGAGCTCCTCTCCCCCGATCGTGCGCAGCACGTTGACCGCCATCGTCTGGGTGCTGCCGGACAGCGCGACCCACAGCCCGTCGCGGCACTGGTAGCTGCCGCGGGGCGCCGCCGGCCCGTAGCGGTTGCCCGTGCGCCCGTGCTCGGTGCCGAGCTGCTGGTACTCCAGGATGTTGATCTCGACGAGCTTGAGGGCCGCCTCGTAGATGGCCAGGTCGATGACGTCCCCCGCGCCGGTCGCGTGCCGTCGCTGCACCGCGGCCAGCACCGAGGTCGCGCCCAGGTTGCCGGCCATGATGTCGGCGAGCGGGTAGGCGGGCAGCAGCGGCGGCCGGTCCTCGAAGCCCGACACGGCCGCCAGCCCGGCGAGCGCCTCGGCGAGGGTGCCGAACCCCGGCTGCGCCGCGTACGGGCCCTCCTGCCCGTAGGCCGTCACCCGCAGGACGATCAGCCGCGGGTTGAGCGCACGCAGGTCGTCCGGCGCCAGCCCCCACTTCTCGAGCGTGCCGGGGCGGAAGTTCTCGACGAGCACGTCGAACTCGGTGACCCACCGGCTCAGGAGCTCCTTGCCCTCGGGGTGGCGCAGGTCCAGCGCGACGCTCCGCTTGCCGCGGCTGAGCGCCTTCCAGTACAGCCCCTGGCCGTCCTTCTGCGCCCCGAAGCGCCGCACGTGGTCGCCGGGGCCGGGCATCTCGACCTTGACGACGTCGGCGCCGTAGTCGGCCAGGATCGTCGCGGCCAGCGGGGCGGCGATCATGGTCGACAGGTCGAGGACCCGCAGGCCGGCGAGCGGGGCCTGGGACGTGCTGGTCATGGAGGGTTCCTTTCCTCGGGGGCGAGGGGTCAGAGGGTGATGCCGGGCCACTCGTCGCGTCCGGCGATGCGGGCGACGGCGTCGACGACGGCGTCACGGGCCGCGACCACCGCGGCCCGCGGGCGGTAGAACTCGGGGGCGACGTTGACCACGACGGTGCGCCGCACGGGCGGGTCCAGCGGACGCAGGCCGAGCTCGGGGCCGGTGAGCGACGTCGTGACCGACCGCGGCAGCACCGCGGAGGCGACGCCCGCCTGCGCGACCCGCACCATGGCCGCCAGCGACTCGACGTCGGCCACCACGTCCGGCACGAGCCCGGCGTCGGCGAAGAACCGGTCCACCAGGCGGCGCAGGTTGCTGTAGCGTCCCGGCGCGACCAGCGGACGTCCGGCCAGTGCCTCGGCGGTCGTGGGCGACTCCGCGGCGTCCGACCCCGGCCGCGCGGCGAGGTACAGCTCCTCCTCGTAGAGCCGGACGTCCCCGGGCAGCAGCTGCCCGGGGACGCGGAACAGGACGGCCAGGTCGAGCCGGCCCCGGCCAAGCAGCTCCTCGATGTACCCGCTCATGGACTCGAAGAGCTCCAGGCGGACGGCGGGGTGCCGCTCCCGCACCGCGGCGAGCAGCTCGGGGACGAGCGTGGGAGCGACGGTCGCCGGCAGGCCGATCGACACCGTCCCCTGGATGCCGCTGCCGGCGGCGCCGATCGACTCCGAGAGCCGGTCGATCTGGCGGACGACCTGCTGGGCCCCGCGGTACAGCTCCAGGCCGGCCGTCGTGGCCTCGACCCCGCGGGGGCCGCGCTCCAGCAGGCGGTGGCCGACCTGGTCCTCGAGCTGGGCGATGCGCTGGCTCATCGTCGGCTGGGCGATCCCGGCCAGGCTGGCCGCGCGCGTCAGGCTGCCGGAGTCGACGACGAGGATGAAGTCGCGCAGCGCCGCGACGTCCAGGGAGCTCGTGGAGTCGGTCAAGCCGGCACCACGAATCCGAGGACGATGATGATCGGCAGGGCGATCACCGAGGCCATCGCGGTGACGAGCGTCAGCGCCTTCAGGGCGCCGGACGTCGTGATGCCGAGCAGGCTCTGGAACATCCAGAAGAAGTTGCTGTTCACCTGCAGGGCGAAGAGCGCACCGGCCCCGATCGCCAGGCCCACCACCACCGGCGCGACGTCCAGGCTGCCCAGGATCGGCGTCACGATGCCGGACGCCGCGATGGCGGCCACCGAGATGGAGCCGATCGCGAAGTGCAGCAGCGCCGCGACCAGCCAGCACAGCAGGATCGTCATGATGACGGGGGCGGTGCTCTGGGCCGAGAACAGGTCGCCGAGCACGTCGGCCAGCTCCGTCTCGCCGATGACCGCGCCCAGCGAGCCGCCGACACCGGTGATGAGCAGGATCTGGCCGGTGGTGCTGAGCCCGCGGTCGACCGCCTCGTCCGTCCGGTCGCGTCCCAGCGAGCGGCGGGCCAGGACGTAGGCGCCGACCAGGCCGACGAACAGGGCGAACACCGCGTTGCCGACGAAGGCCGTGACCGTGTTGTCGAACCCGGCCGCCTCGGCGATCGCCCCGAAGGCGATCATCACCAGCGGCACCAGGATGGGCAGCAGCGAGACGGCCAGCGGCGGGGTGCGGTGCGCGTCCTCGCCCTCACGGTCCGCGTCGGCCGCCTCGGCCTCCAGCAGCGCCGGCGAGGCCTCCTCGTCCTTCTCGGGCTTCCAGATGCCGGCCTTGAGCAGCAGCGCGAACGCCAGGGTCGTGAGGACGGCGGTGGCCGGGCCGACGATGAGGCCGAACAGCAGCATGGTGCCCAGCGGGATGTCGAGCAGGCCGGCGATCGAGAGCGTCCCCAGGCCCGGGATGACGAAGACGTAGCCGACGAGGATGCCGCTGGTGAGGGCGCCGGCGAGCAGCGGCAGGCCGCGCTCCCCGAGCTTCGGCGCGGCCGAGCGGGCGAGCGGAGCACCGAGCACCAGCTGCACGTCTACGTAGATCGACGGGAACAGCGTCGTCATCGCGGCGGCCATCGCGTAGGGCAGCCGGCGCGCGCCGAGGGTCCGCACCAGCAGGCCGACCAGCTTCTGCAGCGCGCCCATGGCGAACAGCAGCGCTCCGACGAGGACGCCGAAGCCGATCAGCAGGCCGACCTCGGCCATGATCTCCCCGAACCCGGTGGCGATGGCCTCGACCGTCCCGGTGAGGCCGACCCCGCCGACCAGTCCGAGGAACAACGAGCCCGCGACGAGGGCGATGACCGGCTCGACCTTGAGCCAGATGATGAGCCCGAGCACCGCACCGATGGCGAGACAGGCGTACAGGACGATCATGGGGCTCCTTCGTTCGTGAGGCGTGACCGCGGTCACGTCCCCCGAGGGAAGCACGTCCTGGCCATCGGCGGTAGGCCCGGTTCCCGGAGGGAGCCATTGGCTCCACCAATGGCTCGGGTGTGCCAAACCGTCCCACCACGGGGTCGGCGAGGACAGCCGTCCGGCCGCGGGTCGTTCGCTCGGCGAGCGGGCCGCCGCGTTGATAGGTTCCGCCCCATGCGTCGACTCCGCCCAGCCCTCGGTGCCCTCCTCGCCTCCTCCCTCGTCCTCGTCGGACTCGCTGCCGCCCCCGCCAACGCGGCGAACGGCACCATCACCGGCGTCGCTCTGGACGCCAGCGGCAAGCCGCTGAAGAACGTCGGATGGGAGATCTACATCCGCGACGGCAACCAGTGGAACACCCTGCAGTTCGGTCCCAAGCTCACCGACGCGAAGGGCCGCTTCTCCTGGCAGGTGCCCGTCGACGGCCAGTACCGGGTCTGCTTCCAGGACTCCTACTACGGCGAGATGGACACCGCGAGCGGGTTCTGGCAGCCCGAGGTCCGGCACCGCGACACCTGCTGGCCGAACGCGACGTCGATGAGCGCGGCGACGACCTGGACGTCCACCGCCCAGGCGCCGTCGAAGACGTTCACCGTGAAGCTGCCCCGCCAGGGCCTCGGCATGGCACCGGTCGAGCCGTTCGTCAGCGGCTCATACCAGGTCGGCGAGCCCCTGACCGTCCTCGGCCAGGAGGGCTGGCGCCCGACCAACGCCACGTTCACCTACCAGTGGATGTCGCACGCGAACGGCTCCTCGCCGGTGCCGATCGCCGGCGCCACGGGCAAGACGTTCACCCCCACGAACGCCCAGTCCGGGCGCTGGGTGTGGGTGCAGGTGACCGCCAGCCGCGCGGGCTACAAGCCGGCCACGCTGACGTCCCCGGTCACGAAGATCGGCACCGTCCACGTCGAGCCCACCTCGCCGCTCAAGATCACCGGCACCGCGACGGCCGGCTCCACGCTGACCGCCAGCTTCGGCCGGCCCGCGAACACGTACAGCCAGCTGACCTGGTTCGTCGACGGCGTGCCGCAGCCGAACCCGCCCGCCCCCAACGCGACCAGCTCGCGGTTCACGGTCACGGCCGCCCACGCCGGCGCCAAGGTCGAGGCGCGGCTGAAGATGTACCGGACCGACGCAGGGACCGGCAACTACGTCGACGGCAGCGACACCTACCGCCGCGTGCAGGTGCAGGTCGCCGGCACCCGTCCGGTCCGGACGCTCGCCGCGGCCCCCGCCCCGGCCGGACGCGCCACGGTCGGCGCCACGTTGTCCGCGCCGCGCGCCACGGCGGACCCGAGCGCCGCCGTCACCTACCAGTGGCTGCGCGGCTCCAGCGCCATCCCGCGGGCGACGTCCAGCCGCTACCGCGTGCAGGCCGCCGACGCCGGCCGCAACGTCGCGGTCCGCGTCACCGTCACCCGCCCCGGCTGGTGGAACCGGTACGTGACCACGTCGCGGGCGACCGCGGCCCGGGGCGTCATCAAGACCGGCAGCGTCAAGATCTCCGGCACGACGAAGGTCGGCAAGAAGCTGAAGGCGCGCGCCACCTCGTGGGGCCCGCGCCCGGTCAAGGTCCGCTACCAGTGGCTGCGCAACAACCGCGTCGTCCGCGGCGCGACGAAGTCCACGTACAAGGTCCGCAAGGCCGACCGCGGCAAGACCCTCAAGGTCCGGGTCACGGTCAGCAAGCCGGGCTACACGACCGTCGCCAAGAACAGCAAGGGACGCAAGATCAAGCGCTGATCGTCCCCGCTCCACAGCCCCGTCCGGCGCGTCCGGGCGGGGCTGCGGCGTTCAGCGGCGGATGATGCGGCGGTCGATGGCCGCGGCCACGGCACCGGCGCGCGTGTCGACGCCGAGCTTCGTGTAGACGTGCGACAGGTGCGACTTCACCGTCGCCTCGGAGACGAACAGCTCGCGCGCCATCTCCTTGTTGCCCAGGCCGCGCGCCAGCAGCTCCAGCACCTCGACCTCGCGGTCGGTGATCGTCGTGGCGCCCGGGGCCGCGCGGCGCACGAGGGTCGCCGCCACCGACGGCGCCAGCACCGTCTCGCCGCGGGCGGCGGCGCGGATGCCGGCGAACAGCTCGGCCGGCGGGGCGTCCTTGAGCAGGTAGCCGCGGGCGCCGGCCTCGAGGGCGCGCAGGACGTCGGACTCGGTGTCGTACGTGGTGAGCACCAGCACCTCGGGCGGCTCGGGCAGCGCCCGCAGCGCGGCGGTGACCTGGGCCCCGCCGGGCCGTCCCTCGCCGAGGTTGAGGTCCATGAGGACGACGTCCGGGTGCTCGGCGCGGACGACCTCGAGCGCCGGCTCGAGCCCGTCGACGTCCGCCACGACGGTCAGGTCGTCCTGGCCCTCGACGAGCGCCCGGAGCCCGGCCCGCACCACCGGGTGGTCGTCGACCAGGACGATGCGGATCACGCCGCTCCCCCGCCCAGCGGGAACCGGACCGACACCGTCGTGCCGTCGCCCGGCGCGCTCTCGACGTCCGCGGCGCCGCCGAGCAGCGTCGCCCGGTCGCGGATGCCCGCCAGCCCGCGACCGCGCGAGCCGGACGGTCGCGTGCGCGTCGGCTCGAAGCCGCGCCCGTCGTCGCGCACGTCCAGCACGACCTCGTCGGGGTGGTACGTCAGCGTCACGACGACCCGCCGGGCCCGGGCGTGCTCGCGGACGTTGGCCAGCGCGCCCCGCGCCGACCGCACCAGCGCCGCGGCCCGCTCGGGCGGGACGGGGACGGGCGTCCCGTCGACGCGCACCTCGACGTCCATGGCGGGCCCCGCCTGGCCGGCGACCCGGCGCAAGGCGTCCGCGAGCGCGTCGCCGTCGGACAGGTCGCTCGGCGCCAGGTCGCGCACCACCCGGCGCACCTCCTCCAGGCCGTCGCGAGCGGTGGCGGCCGCCCCGAGCACGTGCTGGCGCGCCCGCTCCGGACGGACCTCCCAGTCCTGGTCGGCGGCCTGCAGGAGCAGGTGGATGCTCGAGAGTCCCTGCCCGACCGAGTCGTGGATCTCGCGGGACAGCCGCGTGCGCTCGGCCAGGGCCCCGGTGCGGTGCTGCTCGCGAGCCAGCTCGTCCTGGGCCAGGAGCAGCCGGTCGAGCAGCTCCTGCCGGGCCCGTGACTCCCGGTCGAGCGCCCGGTACGCCAGCACGGTGACCAGGGCGACGGCAAGCGGCCCGGCGACCTGCACCGGGTCGAAGCCGGTCGTGATGCGCTGCCAGGCCGCGGTCAGCAGCACCGTCATCGCGACCACGACGCCGACGGCCCACCCGAACGGCAGCACGCGCAGGACGGCGAACGCCACTGGCACGGCGCACCACGCGAACGACGGCGCCACCGCGGTGAGAGCCGCCCAGAGCAGCACCATGCCGATCACCCACACCGTGGGCCACCACGCGCGGCCGGCGAGCAGTCCGCGGGTGGCGTAGGCGAGCCCGAGCACGAGGGCTCCGAGCAGGATCGCGACGCCGGTGGCGCCGAGGCCGTGGCGGTCGACGTAGCGGGCCGCGGACGCCACGAGCAGCACCACGAGGACGGCGAGCAGCCAGCGGTCGAGCCGGGAGGCCGGGGCGAGGATGCCGTGCTCGCCCGTGGCCGGGCCGGGACGGTCGAGGGACGCGGTCATGGTCGGACCACTCTAGGCAGCGACGGCGCGGCCCGACATCATCCGATCGGCTACCGATCCGTCGCCGTCCGCCCGACGTCCGGGACGTCGCGGACGAGCAGGGTGGTGGGGTCCCCGGTCCCCCGTCCAGGAGCGAGCATGAAGCGCACCTCCCCCGCCACCCGCACGACCCTCGCCGTCCTGCCCGTCGCGCTGCTGCTGGCGGCGTGCGGGGGCGAGCCGGACGCGGCTCCCGAGCGTCCGGCCGAGGACGTCGCCGCGTCGCCGCCGCCGTCCCCCAGCGCGTCCTCCACTCCCAGCGCGTCCCCGGCCCCGATCGCGTCGCCCGAGCCGAGCCGCCGGGAGCAGGCGGCGCTGGACGAGCAGCTGCGCGACGCCGCGTGGGACGACGACGTGCCGCGCGCCCGCCGGCTCGTCGAGCAGGGCGCCGACGTGAACGCGAAGGACGACACGCAGCAGTCGGCGTACCTGGTGGCGACCAGCGAGGGCCACCTCGACCTGCTGCGCCTCGCTCTGCGGAACGGCGCGCGGCTGGACGACAAGGACTCCTGGAACGGCACCGGACTCATCCGAGCGGCGGAGCGGGGTCACGCGGACGTCGTCGGCACCCTGCTGCGCGCCGGGATCGACCGCGACCACGTCAACCGCATCGGCTACCAGGCGATCCACGAGGCGGTCTGGCTCGGCCGCGACACGACGTCCTACGTCACCACCGTCCGCGCGCTCGCGGCCGGTGGGGCCGAGCTCGACCGCCGCTCGCCGTCGGCCGGCCTCACCCCGCTGCAGATGGCTCGAAGCCGCGGGCACGAGCGGCTCGAGCGGACGCTGCGGGCGATCACGTCCGTCGACCGTCCGTCCGACCCGGACGCCGCGCTGCTGCGCGCGGCCGAGCGGGGCGACGCGGACGCCGTCGCCGTCGCGCTGCGCGCCGGTGCCGACCTCGAGGCCCGGGACGGCCACGACCGCACGGCGCTGCTGCTGGCCTCGACCCACGACCGGGTCGCCGTGGCCCGTCTGCTCGTCGCGATGGGCGCCGACCCCGACGCGCTCGACGACCGGCACGACACGCCGTGGCTGGTGACGGGCGTGACCGGCAGCGTCGCGATGCTCGAGACGCTGCTGCCCGCGCGGCCCGACCTGACGATCCGCAACCGGTTCGGCGGCCTGTCGCCCATCCCGGCCAGCGAGCGCGGGCACGCCGACTACGTCCGCCGCGTCGTCCGCACGGGCGTCGACCTCGACCACGTCAACGACCTGGGCTGGACGGCGCTGCTCGAGGCGGTGATCCTCGGCGACGGCGGGCGCGACCACCAGGAGGTCGTCCGCGCCCTCCTGGACGCCGGCGCGGACCCGGACATCGTCGACCGCGACGGCGTCACCGCCCGGCAGCACGCCGAGCGCCGCGGGTACGGGACGATCGCCCGCCTGCTCCGTGCCGCGGAGGCCGGCTAGCCGGCGGCGGGCGGCACGCTCAGCGCCTGGCCGCGACCCTCCGCGTCTTGGCGCTGACCTTCGTCTGGGAGACGTAGCCCGTCTTCGCGGCCGTGACCCGCACCGAGATCCGCTGTCCCACGTACTTCCGGCTGACCTTGTAGCGCTTGCCGGTCGCCCCGCGGATCGGCTTGCCGTCGTGCAGCCAGGTGTAGGAGAGCGACACGCCGGCGTCGTACCGGGCCTTCGCCAGTCGCAACGTCCGGCCCACCGCGGCCCGGCCGACGATGCGCGGCTTCGGCCTCGACACCTGCTGGCCCGCGGCCACGACCGCCGCCACGGACGTCCGGCTCTGCGTCACGTAGCCGGGACGGGTGCCCGTCACGACCACGGCGAGCCGGGCACCACGGTCCCGGGCGGGGACGGCGTACGTCCGGCCGGTCGCGCGGGCGACGGGCACGCCGTTGCGCGTCCACCGGTAGGTCAGCACCACACCGGCGTCCCACGCGCCCGGGACGGCCGTCACGACGCGGCCGACCTGGGTGGTGCCGCTGACGACGGGCCTGGGCGTGCGCACCAGCGAGCCCCGAGCGACGGGCGCCGTGGGCTCGCTCCGCATCGTGACGGTGGTGTAGCCGGTCCTCGTGCCGGTCACGGCGACGGCGATGACGTCGCCGACTCGGTTCGGGCCGGGCGTGTAGGTCGACGACGTGGCACCCTCGATCTCGGTGGAGCCGGCGAACCACTGGTAGGTGAGCTCGGTGCCGTCGTCCCAGGACCCCGGCACCGCGGACAGCGCACGGGCGACCTGCGGGACGCCGGTGATGGTCGGCACCGGGGTGCTGGACTGCCCTCGCCTGCCGACCGCCTCGGTCGGCTCGCTCGTGCGGCTGACGGTCTCGGAGTCCGGCTTGGAGCCGGTGACGGTGACGGTCAGCACGGCCCCGACCTGCGCAGCCGCGGGCGAGTACGTCGGCGCCGTGGCGCCCTCGATCGCGGTGCCGTCGGCGGACCACTGGTAGGCCAGCACGACACCCTCGTCCCAGTCGCCCGCGACCGCGGTGAGCTGCTCGCCCACCGTCGGCGTGCCGGTGATCGTCGGGGTCGGCGTGCTGGTCTGGGCGAGGCCGACCACCGTGCTGGGCGCGCTCGTCCTCGTCACCGAGGCGTAGCCGACGCGGGTGCTGGTGACCTCGAAGGTGAGGGCGCGGCCGATCTGCTCGAGCGTCGGGGTGTAGGACGTCCCGGTCGCCCCGTCGACCGCCGTGCCGTCGACGTACCACTGGTAGGTCCTCGTCGTCCCGCCGTCCCAGGTGCCGGGGTCGCCGACCACGGGCGACTGCGCCCGTGCCGGGCCACCGATGGTCGGGGTCGGCTGCAGCACCTGCGAACCCGTCTCGATCGGGGCGCTCGCGGACTCGGTGGTCCGCGTGACCGGCGCAAGGCCGGGCTTCGTGCCCGTCACGGTGAGCATCAGGGTCCGGCCCAGCTGGGCCGCGGTCGGCGTGATCGTGGCCCCGGTGCCGGCACCGCCGGTGATGTTGGTGCCGTTGGCGGCCCACTGGAACGTCAGCACGGTGCCGGTGTCCCACTCGCCGAGGACCGGCTCGAAGGGCGCACCGACCTTCGGGGTGCCGGTCAGCACCGGGGTGGGCGTCTTCTCCAGGGCCGGGCCCGCCGGGACGGCGTCGGTCGCGGCGCTGGTCGCGCTGGCGGTCGTGAAGCCGGACCGGGTGCCCGTCACGGTGACCGTGACGACCTGGCCTGCGGTGGGGTGGTAGACCGGGCCGGTGGCACCGGTGATCGCCGTGCCGTTGTTGCGCCACGCGTACGTGAACACGGTCCCGGGCGTCCAGGTGCCCGGCGAGACGGTCAGCGGCTCGCCGGCCCGCAGGGTGCCCTCGATCGTCGGCGTCGCGGTCACCATGGTGCCCCGCACGGTCACCGGGGTGGCGGCGCTGGTCGCCGAGGTGGGGTTGAAGCCCGCCAGGGTGCCGGTCGCCCTCACGCTGACGGGGAGCCCGACGGCCTCCACGGTCGGGGTGTACGACGCGCTGGTGGCACCGGGCACGGCCGAGCCGTTGACGAACCACTGGTAGGCGAAGGAGGTGCCGTCGGGCCAGCCGGTGGTGTCGGCGGTCAGCGCGGTGCCGACCGTCGGCGTGCCGCCGATGATGGTCGGGACCGGCGCGGGCGAGATCGGCGCCGTGCCGACGGTGGTGCTCGGAGCACAGTCGGTGCAGGTGCCGCCGAGGGTGCTGGCGCGCGCGACGGCCCTGAGCCTGCTGCCCGTCGTCCCGGCGTCCACGGTGACGGGGATCGCGACGCTGGTGGTGGCGGCCAGGGCGGTCGCCGGGACGGTCCAGGTCAGGGTGTCGCCGTCGAGCGTCGTCCCCGTCGGCAAGGTGCCGACCGTGGCGTCGTCGAGGACGTCGGCGAGGTCGACGGTGACGACCGTGCCGGAGGCCGGCATCGCGACCTTGCCGGTGTTGCGGACGCTCACGGTGTACGTCGCCGCGCCGCCGGCATCGACCTGCTCGGTCGGGCCGGCGAGGCTCAGGTCGAACTTGACCGGCCAGGCCGGCTTGCCGCTGGTGTACCACCAGGTGCGGAAGAAGGCGCTCAAGTCGCGACCGGAGACGTCCTCCGCCAGGTCCTGGAAGGCGGCCGTCCGACGTCCGGAGATCTGGCCGCCGCCGTAGGTCGCCTGGTACTGGCGCATCAGGGTGTCGAAGTCGGCGGCGCCGATCGAGGTGCGGAGCGCCTCGAGGGAGATCGAGCCCCGCTCGTAGACCTGCTCGCCGAACAGCTGACCGGCCGCCGTCATGGCCGCGGGAGCGGTCGCGAACGTGGCGCTCGAGGCGGACCGGGAGGTGTACAGCGCGAAGTTCTGCTGCTCGGTCGTGGTCGTCGAGGCGCCGGCGCCCTCGTAGGGGAACTGGAACTCCGAGTACTGGGCCGGCCCCTCGTTCAGGACGATGTCGTTCCAGTCGGTCGGTGCGACGGCGTTGCCCCACCACTGGTGCATGAGCTCGTGGTAGGTCGTGCTGCGGCTCGCGCTGTTGGGGAAGAACGGGCGGTCCTGGGTCTCCAGGGCGTAGTTGATGCCGGTGGTGTTGTCGGTGACCAGACCCGTGCTGTTGCCGGGGTAGGGACCGTACTTGCTCTCG
The DNA here is from genome assembly GCF_004336805.1 of Aeromicrobium sp. IC_218. Lineage (GTDB taxonomy): Bacteria > Actinomycetota > Actinomycetes > Propionibacteriales > Nocardioidaceae > Aeromicrobium. Next base: position 87,879 of record NZ_SJXM01000003.1, on the reverse strand, counting down.
AGGAAGTCGAGGACGGGCTTCAGCTGGGCACGGGTGCTGAGCGTCGTGGCCCGGTTCGCCGCGGACAGGGCCGGATCGATGAAGGTCCACTCCGGGATCGTGCGGCCGCTGGCCAGCGTGATGTCGGACTCGTAGATGTCGTAGCGGCCGATCGAGAGGAACGACAGCTCGCTGGCCTGAGGCTTCTTCTGGTCCCAGACCCACGTGGTGCGGGAGCCGTCCTCGCTCGGGGTCCGCGACAGCAGCTCGCCGTTGCTGACGACGCCGGCCGGGTAGGTCCGGTCGCCGCCGACGGCGAGGTTCGACGTGCCCAGCTTCGTGGGGGCGTCGACCGTCCAGGTGTAGGTGGCCGTGTCCCGCGGGGTGTTGTTGTTCGGGAAGAGGGTCATCGACCCGACCGGCTGGTTGACGAAGGTGGCCCCGTCGACGGTGTTGTTCCACCCCTCGATCGAGCCGTCGGTGTCGCGGTGGGAGACCGGCTGGCCCGAGTACCTGACGACGGTCGTGAACGCGCCGTCGACGGGCGTGGCCGGGGTGACGACCAGCTTGTGCGTGTCGGTGGTGGCGTCCGGGACCGTCGTGCTCTCGATGCGCGAGAACGTCGCCGGCACCCCGTCGACGGTGACCGAGTCGACGTCCAGCGTCGACGCGGCGAGCGTGGACGACGAGCCCTGGAAGTCGAAGGAGTACGACGACAGCGGGGCACCGGTGGTGCGTGCCTCGATGGTCGCGGTAGCGTCGGGCAGGTTCGTGGTCGACGGCGCGTTGTGGGCGGACGCGATCGTCACGTCGACGCGGAGGTCCAGGTCGTAGTGGCTCACGTCGTACCCGCTGTTGCCCTGGTTCGGGAACAGGGAGTCGGCCGGCGTGGCCGTCCGGCCGCCCGCGGTCGGCTCGGCCGCCGCGGCGGGTGAGGTGCCGGTGACACCCACGAGGAGTCCGGACAGGAGGGCCAGGGCAGCGACGTGCCCGGTCGGTCGTGCGAGACGCATGCGGGTTTCTCTCGGATGGAACGCCCGCACCGACGACGCCACGCGGCGGGATCAGCTCGAACGCTACGGGCGGATCGGGCCCTGCGGAGGGGTTTTGGCAATCCTGGTCGCCCACGGATCGGGCGACGTCGTCGTCGAGGCGTCACCGGCCGGCAGCACGCCGAGCGCCGTGGAGGCCCGGCGGTGGCGCTGCGGCCCGCACGACGGAGGTGTCCTACGATGCCGGGACCGGACATCGACGTGAGGGGGCTCACACCATGACGACGCCAGGCCCGGAGCAGGGCGCAGCACAGGTCGACGCCGAGGAGGCGCGCCGCGGTGCGTTCTCGTCGCGCAAGGTCTTCATCCTCGCCGCCATCGGCTCCGCCGTCGGCCTGGGCAACATCTGGCGCTTCCCGTACGTCGCCTACGAGAACGGCGGCGGCGCCTTCGTCATCCCCTACCTGGTCGCGCTGCTGACCGCCGGCCTGCCGTTCCTGTTCCTGGACTACGCGCTGGGCCACAAGCACCGCGGCTCGGCGCCGCTGTCGCTGGCCCGCGAGTCACGCAGGGCCGAGACGATCGGCTGGTGGCAGGTGGGCATCTGCTTCGTCATCGCCGTCTACTACGCGGTGATCATCGCCTACTCCCTGCGCTACACCTTCTTCTCGATCGACAAGGCGTGGGGCGACGACCCGGAGGGCTACTTCTTCGGCGACTTCCTGCAGACCAGCGCCCCGGGCGTGACGCTGGACTTCGTCCCCGCCGTGCTCGTGCCGCTGGTGCTCGTGTGGGTCCTGGTGCTGGTCATCATGGGCCTCGGCGTGCAGAAGGGCATCGGCGCCACCTCGGTCGTCTTCATCCCGCTGCTCGTCCTGGCCTTCGGCGCCCTCGTCGTGCGCGCCCTCTTCCTGCCCGGCGCTGCGGACGGCCTCGACACGTTGTTCAGCCCGGACTGGGGCTCGCTGACGGACGCGTCGGTGTGGGCCGCGGCGTTCGGCCAGATCTTCTTCTCGCTGTCGATCGGCTTCGGCATCATGATCACCTACGCCTCATACGTGGGGCGGCGCACCGACATGACCGGCTCCGGACTGGTCGTCGGCTTCGCCAACTCCGGGTTCGAGCTGCTCGCCGGCATCGGCGTGTTCGCGGCGCTCGGGTTCATGGCCCAGGCCAGCGGCGTGGGCGTCGACGAGGTGGTCGCGGACGGCATCGGCCTGGCCTTCGTCGCCTTCCCGGCGATCATCAGCGAGGCCGCCGGCGGCTCGATCATCGGCGTGCTCTTCTTCGCGTCCCTGTTCATCGCGGGCATCACGTCGCTGATCAGCATCCTCGAGGTCGTCATCTCGGCCGTCCGCGACCGGTTCGAGCTCGGCCGCATCCCGGCCGTGCTCGCCGTGGGCGTGCCCGCGACGCTGGTCAGCGTGCTGCTGTTCTCGACCACCAGCGGCCTGCTGGTGCTCGACATCGTCGACTACTTCATCAACCGGTTCGGCATCCTGCTGGCCGCCGTCGTGATGATGGTGGTCCTGGCCTGGGGCGTCCGCTCCCTGCCGGGCCTGGCCGCCCACCTGAACCGCTTCGGGTCGCTGAAGCTCGGCCGGCCGTGGTTCGTGCTCGTGTCCGTCGTGGCGCCGCTGGCGCTGGGCTACGTGCTGCTGCGCGACTTCCTCGACACCCTCGACGAGCCGTACGGCGGCTACCCGACCTGGATGCTGAACGTGTTCGGCTGGGGCACGGCCGCGCTGGTCGTGGTGGTCGCGCTCGTGATCACCCTGGTCCGCCGCCGGTCCGTGCCCGACGCCGACGACACCGTGAAGGAGGCCGGCCGATGAGCACCGGTGCGATCGTGATGATGGTCCTGGCCATGCTGGTCCTGTGGGGAGGGCTGGCCGGCGCCATCGTGAACCTGACCCGGCGCTCGGACGCCGAGGACGTCTACGAGGGCGAGAACCTGCACCGCGACCTCTGAACCGGCCGCGCCACCGCCCGTGCCCGCGACGCCGAGCACGTCGTGAGCCGTGGCCGGCCGGGGCGAGGGTCATCTGCGACGACGCGCCGTTGTCGGTGCGCGTCGCTAGGGTGGGCGACGCCGATCGCCGAGGCGAGGAGACCTGCGTGGGCATCGAGTTCAGGAACGTCGGCAAGACCTATCCGGACGGCACCGTGGCCGTCGCCGGGTTCTCCCACACCGTCCCGTCGCACGCCACCGTCGCGCTCGTCGGGTCGTCCGGCTCGGGCAAGACGACGCTGCTGCGCATGGTCAACCGCATGATCGACCCGACCAGCGGCACGGTCCTCATCGACGACCAGGACGTCCGCGAGCTCGACCGGGTCGCCCTGCGCCGTCGCATCGGCTACGTCCCGCAGGCCGGCGGGCTGCTCCCCCACCGCACCGTCGTCGACAACGTCGCGACGGTCCCGGTGCTCGACGGCACGCCCCGACGCGCGGCCCGCACCGCCGCCCTCGACCTGCTGGCCCTGGTCGGCCTCGATCCCGCGCTGGCCCGCCGCTACCCGGCGCAGCTCTCCGGCGGCCAGCAGCAGCGCGTGGCCGTGGCGCGGGCGCTGGCGGCCGACCCCAACATCCTGCTGATGGACGAGCCCTTCGGGGCGGTCGACCCGATCGTGCGGCGCGAGCTGCAGGACGAGATGCTGCGGCTCCAGGCCGAGCTGGGCAAGACCGTCGTCATCGTCACCCACGACGTCGACGAGGCCTTCCGGCTCGCCGACGACGTCGTCGTGCTGCGCACCGGTGGAGTCGTCGCCCAGACCGGCACCCCGAAGAGCATCGTCGCCGCACCGGCGGACGACTTCGTGCGCGAGTTCGTCGGGGTCGACCGCCCCGACCGCACCCTGACGACCGCCGAGGTCGAGGGCCGCAGGGTCGTGGTCGACGCCAACGGCCGTCCGCTCGGGATCCTGCGGTGACCTGGCTGCAGAACAACGGCTCCTGGGTGGTGGAGCTGACCGTGCGGCACCTGCTGCTCGCGCTGCCGTCGGTCGCGGCCAGCGTCCTGCTGGCCGTGGCCCTCGGCCGGCTCGCCCACCGGCGTCCCCGGCTCCGCCAGCCCGTCCTGGCGCTCGCGAGCGTCGTCTACGCGATCCCGGCGCTGCCCCTGCTCATCGCCGTCCCGCTTGTCCTGGGCGTCCCACTGCGCTCCCCCGTGACGCTCGTGGTCGCGCTGACGCTCTACGGCACCGCCCTGCTGGTCGGCACCGCCGTCGACGCCTTCACCTCGGTCGACGAGCAGGTCCGCGACGCGGCCACCGCCATGGGCCACGGCCGGTCGGCGATGTTCTGGCGCGTCGAGCTCCCGCTCTCCGTCCCGGTGCTGCTCTCGGGCGTCCGCGTCGTCACCGTCAGCACCGTCGGCCTGGTCACGATCGGTGCCCTGGTCGGCATCTCCAGCCTGGGCACGCTGCTGACCGACGGGTTCCAGCGCGGCATCACCAGCGAGGTCGCGATCGGCGTCGGCCTGACCATGCTGCTGGCCCTCGTCCTCGACGGGCTGCTCGTCCTGCTGGGGCGGGTGCTCACGCCGTGGCAGCCGCGCCGCGCTCGGGCGCGACGCCGCCTGGCCCCGGAGGTGACCGGGTGAGCACCTTCGTCGACGCGCTCGCCTGGATCCTCGACCCCGGCCACTGGGGCGGGTCCCAGGGCATCGCGGCCCGGCTCGCCCAGCACCTGGCGGTCACCGTGGCGGCCGTGCTCGTCGCAGCGCTGCCGGCCGTACCGCTCGGCATCCTCATCGGGCACACCCGGCGGGGCCGCGGCGTCGTGGTGGCGCTGGCCGGTGCGGTCCGCGCCGTGCCCACCCTGGGCCTGCTCACGCTGCTCGCCCTGCTGCTCGGCGTGGGCGTCGAGGCTCCGCTGCTCGCCCTCGTCGCGCTGGCCGTCCCGTCCCTGCTCGCCGGCGCCTACGCGGGCGTGGAGTCGGCCGACCCGGCCGCCGTCGACGCCGCCCGCGCCATGGGCATGACCGAGCTGCAGATCGTCCGCCACGTCGAGGTGCCGCTGGGGGCCGGCGTCATCGTGGGCGGCCTGCGGGCCGCCACCCTGCAGGTGGTCGCCACCGCGACGCTGGCCGCCTACACGTCCGACACCGGCCTGGGCCGGTACCTGTTCTCGGGGCTCAAGTCCCGCGACTACACGCTGATGCTGGCCGGCGCCGTCCTGGTCGCCGTGCTCGCCCTCGTCCTCGACCGGCTCCTGGCCGTCGCGCAGGCTCGCGCGACCCGCCTCTCCCGACGCACCGCCGCCGACGTCCGGCTCGGTGCCTGACCGAAGGAAGTCCCCATGTCCCGCTCCCGCCTGACCGCCGGCCTCGTCGCCGGCGCCGTCGCCACGCTCGCGCTCAGCGCCTGCGGCGGCTCCGACCCGCTGTCGAACGGGGGCGGCGACGGCGACACCATCGTCGTCGGCTCCCAGGACTACTACTCCAACGAGATCGTCGCCGAGATCTACGCCCAGGCGCTCGAGGCCGACGGGCACGACGTCGACCGCCAGCTGCGCATCGGGCAGCGCGAGGCGTACGTCCCCGAGCTCGAGTCCGGCGACATCGACCTGTTCCCCGAGTACACCGGTCCTCTGCTGCAGTACTGGGAGCCGAAGACCCCGGCGCGCCTCACCGACGAGGTGTACGCCGCGCTGCAGGACGCCACGCCCGACGGACTGCGTGTGCTCGACCAGGCCGACGCCACCGACCAGGACTCCTACGTCGTGACCCGCGAGTTCGCCGAGAAGTGGGGGCTCACCACGATCGCCGACCTGGCGAAGGTCACCGACCCGCTCACGCTGGGCGCCAACTCCGAGGCCGAGAACCGGCCCAACGGCCCGAAGGGCCTGCAGCAGGCGTACGGGGTCACCGCGAAGTTCGCGCCGATCGAGGACGGCGGCGGTCCGCTCACGGTCAAGGCGCTCAAGGACGACGACATCCAGCTGGCGATCATCTACACCGCCGATCCGTCGATCAAGAAGAACGACCTGGTCAGCCTGGAGGATCCCGAGGGCCTGTTCCTCGCCTCCCACGTCGTCCCGGTCGCCAGCGAGGACGTCGACGACGAGGCCGCGGCCGTCATCGACAAGGTCAGTGCCGCCATGACGGTCGACGCCCTGGTCGACCTCAACCAGCGCAGCGTCGACGAGAAGCTGCCCGCCGAGAAGATCGCCGCCGACTGGCTCGAGGCCCAGGGACTCGACTGACCCACACTCCCCCAGCAGGGACGACGGGGCGTCGCGAGCCGCTGCTCGCGACGCCCCGTCGTCGTACGAGGCCGGCCGGCTAGGCGTCGAGGTCGGCGAGCGCCGACTCGATCGTGCGGTGGAACGTCGGGTAGGCGTAGATCATCGTGCGCAGCGTCGAGACCGGCACCGCGGCGTGCACCGCGAGCGTGATCATCGACAGGATCTCGCCGGCTGCCGGGCCGACCACGCTGCCGCCGACCAGCACCCCTCGGTCGGCGTCCTCGACCAGCTTGACCAGCCCGACGGCACCCGGCCCGTGCGTGAAGCCGCGCGAGGACGCGCCGAGGTCGGCGGTGCCGACCCGGACGGACAGCCCCGCGTCGCGGGCGGCCGCCTCGGTGAGGCCGACCCCGGCCACCTCCGGGTCGGTGAACGTCGTGTGCGGCACGGCCTCGTAGGCGGCCGGAGCCCCGTCCTCGCCGAGCACGTCGCGCAGCGCGATCGCCGACTGGTACATCGAGACGTGGGTGTAGGCGCCGTGACCGGTCACGTCGCCGATCACCCACAGGCCGTCCTGGGCCCGGAGCCGCTCGTCGACCTCGAGCCCGTCGACGTCCAGCCCGACCGTCTTCAGCCCCACGCCGTCGAGGTTCGACCGGCGACCGGCGGCGACCAGCAGCTGGTCGGCCTCGAGCCGGCGTCCGTCGGCGAGCGTGATCGTGAACGTCCCGTCCGCGTGCTCGACGCTCGACGCCTCGGCACCGGTGAGCACCTCGACGCCCTCGTCCTCCAGGACGTCGCACAGCACCTTCGACGCCTCGGGCTCGTCACCGGGGAGCAGGCGCTCGCCGTGCTGGACGACCGTCACCCGGACGCCGAAGCGAACGAAGACCTGGGCCAGCTCGCACCCGATCGGCCCGCCGCCGACGACGACCAGGGAGCCGGGCAGGTCGGTCGCGCGGACCGCGTCACGGTTCGTCCAGTACGGCGTGCCGGACAGTCCGGGGACGCCGGGCTCGGCCGGGCGCGTGCCGGGGTTGAGCACCACGCCGCGGGTCGCCTCGAACGCCACGGCGTCACCGCGGTCAGCGGGCTCGACCACCACGCGGCGCGCGCCGTCGAGCCGGGCGGTGCCGTGCAGCACCGTGGCCCCGGCCGCCTCCAGGCGCTCCACCGCGGCCCGGTCGTCCCAGTCGGCCGTGGCGTCCTGCGACACCCGGCGCGCCACCGGCGACCACGAGGGGACGACGGACACGTCGCCGGCGAGCGCGTCCGCCCGACGCGCCTCGGCCAGGGCGTCCGCCGCGCGGAGCATCATCTTGGTGGGGATGCAGCCGTAGTACGGGCACTCCCCACCCACGAGGTGCTTGTCGACCGCGACGACCGTCAGACCCGCCTTCGCCGCGCCGGTCGCCAGCGCCTCGCCACCGGGTCCGAGACCCACGACCACCAGGTCCACCTGCTGCCGATCACCCATGCGCCCGCTCCTTCGTCGATGTCGGCCCGCAGACCCGTGCGTCCATTGTCACGGGTCGCCCCGCGCACCGTCGGACGGGCGGGAGCGCGTCAGCGGGCGTCGGTGAACTGCTGGGTGCCCAGCACGGAGACGAGGCGCAGCTTCTCCTCGTCCTTGGTGTTGGGCGCGGCGGTGAGGACGAGCAGCGCCTGGGTCTGGTCCTCGGTGAACAGCACCTGGCAGTCCAGCTCGATCGGCCCGACCTCCGGGTGGATCAGCACCTTGTGGTCGGCGAAGCGGCGGGCGACCTCGTGGCGGTCCCACAGGTCGGCGAACTCCGGGCTGAGCCGCTGCAGCTCGCGGACGAGCTCGCCGACGCGCGAGTCCGCGCCCATCGACCCGTAGGCCGCGCGCAGCGACGCGACCTGCGCCCGGCTCTGGCGCGGGCGGTCGTCCTCGGGGTAGCGCCGCCGCTCGGTCTCGGGCCGGGCGAACCAGCGGTAGACCTCGCTGCGCTCGAGCCCGGTGTAGCCGGACGCGTCGCCGAGCAGCGCCCGCGCAGGGCCGTTCTGCACCAGCACCTCCCCCAGCGGGTTCAGCACGAGGGCGGGCGTGTCGGAGAGCCGGTCCATGACGCGCAGCAGCGCCGGCGCGACGTACTCGGTCGCCACCTCGCGGGCGGGGGCGTCGTGGCCGGCGACGCGGTACAGGTAGTCGCGCTCGTCCGGGGTCAGGCGCAGCGCCCGCGCGATCGACCCGAGGATCTGCGTGCTGGGCTGCGGTCCGCGCTGCTGCTCCAGGCGCGTGTAGTAGTCGGTCGACATCAGCGCCAGGCTCGCCACCTCCTCGCGGCGCAGGCCGGCGGTGCGTCGCCGCGGACCGTCCGGCAGCCCGACGTCGCGCGGCCGCAGCTCGTGGCGGCGCCGGACGAGGAAGTCGGCGAGCGCGGGGCGGTCCATGCGCCGATCATGCCCGACCGGCACGGGCCGAGGCAGGGACCGCGGGTCCCCCGATGAGCCGACCCTGGCCCGTCCCGCGCCGGGCGCGAAGACTCGAGCCATGAGAATCCACGGCAGCACCATCTTCATCCCCGCGCGACCAGCGGCATCGGCCTGGCCCTCGCCCTCGCCCTGCAGGCCAAGGGCGCCACGGTCGTCGTCGGCGGCCGGCGCACCGACCTCCTGGAGCAGATCGCCGCCGAGCACGGCCTCGGCACCGTCGCGATCGACACCGCCGACCCCGCGAGCATCACCGCCGCCGCGCGGCAGGTGGTCGCCGAGCACCCGGACCTGGACGTCCTGGTGACGATGGCCGGCATCATGCGCGCCGAGGACTGGACCACGAGCGGCTTCGCCGAGGGCGCGGCGGAGGTCGTCACGACCAACCTGCTCGGGCCCATCCGGCTCGTCGACGCGTTCATCGACCACCTGCGCACCCGGCCCGAGGCCACGATCATGACCGTCTCGTCCGGGCTGGCGTTCGCCCCGCTGAAGGTGACGCCGACGTACAACGCCACCAAGGCGGCCATCCACATGCTCAGCGAGAGCATCCGGCTGCAGCTCGACGGGACGGGCGTCGCGGTGGTCGAGCTCGAGCCGCCGTCGGTGGCCACCGACCTCATGCCCGGGCAGAAGGACAGCCCGTTCGCGATGCCGCTGGACGCCTTCGTGCGCGAGGTCGTCGACCTGATCCAGACCCAGCCGGACGCGACCGAGATCCAGGTCGAGAACGTGAAGTTCCTGCGCTACGGCGAGGCGCGAGGCGACTACGACCAGGTGGTGGCGACGCTGAACCGTCTCGACCCGCACGGCCACTGAGCGCAGGTCAGCCCGCGACGTCCTCCGGGCGGGCGAGCCGGACCGGTCCCTTGACGCCTGCGTCGAGGTCCACCGCGACCCCCTTCTGCGTCACGACCAGCTCGCCGCGCCGCGCCAGGTCGGCGGCCACGCCGCGGACCTGGTCCATGCGGCGGCGCCAGCCGTCGCCGCCGACGACGCGGGCGGCGTCGCTGGGACAGATGGTGCGGCCGTCGCGCTTGCGCAGGAGCGCGCGGATCGTGGCCTCGGCGCGGACGGCGACGTCCTCGTCGCCCGGCTCGTCCCACCACCGCGGACCGCGCTCGCCGAGGGCCACCTTCGCGTCCTGGACGCGGTCCCGGGCGTCGTCCTCCTGGGCCCGGACGGCGCGGCGGGCGGCCATCAGCTCGTCCACGAGCTCCTGGCGCAGGGCGTCCGGGATGCCCGGGTCGCTGGCCCGCCAGCGACGCCCGTCGACGACCACGTAGCGCCCGTCGTCGGTGCGCTCGACGTCCTTCGCATCCGGCACGGTCACCTCCTGGTCGGCGTGCCGCCACGTTAGCCCCGGCGTCCGGCTGTGGCACCACGAGACATGCCTGACAGGCATGGGAGCCAGCCGGAACAGGTATTGGACAGCATGGGCCGCGGCTTCCAGACTGGCTCGCGAGGACGAGGAGGTCCCCATGACCACGACCGCGGACGGTTCCCGCGAGGCCACCCAGCACAACCCGCTCGACGACGCGCGCTCGCAGCTCGCGGAGGCGGCGCAGATCCTCGGCTTCGAGCCGGGTCTGATCGACATGCTCGCCGTGCCGCGGCGCGAGGTGACGGTGAGCATCCCGCTGCGCCGCGACGACGGGACGATCGAGGTGCTCACCGGCCACCGCGTGCAGCACAACCTGTCCCGGGGGCCCGCGAAGGGCGGCCTGCGCTTCAGCCCGGACGTCGACCTGGACGAGGTGCGTGCCCTGGCGATGTGGATGACCTGGAAGTGCGCCCTGCTGGACGTGCCCTACGGCGGCGCCAAGGGCGGCGTCACGATCGACCCGCGCAACTACTCGCGCGCCGAGCTGGAGCGGGTGACCCGGCGCTACACGTCCGAGATCATGCCGCTCATCGGGCCGGCCAAGGACATCCCCGCGCCGGACATCGGCACCGACGAGGAGGTCATGGCCTGGATGATGGACACCTTCTCGGTGGCCGCCGGGCACACCGTCCTGGGCGTCGTGACCGGCAAGCCGGCCAGCCTGGGCGGCTCGCTCGGACGTCCGAGCGCCACCTCGCGCGGCGTCGTCCACGTCTCGCTCGCCGCGCTGCGCCACGTCGGGCTCGACCCGGCCGCGTGCACCGCCGCGGTGCAGGGCTTCGGCAAGGTCGGCCGCGGCGCCGCCCGGTTCCTGGCCGAGGCCGGCGTCCGCGTGCTCGCCGTCAGCGACCAGTACGGCGGCGTCGCGAACGACGACGGCCTCGACGTCCCGGCGCTCGAGGCGCACGTCGACGCGACCGGCTCGGTCGTCGGCTTCGCCGGCGGGCACGCCGTGGACGGCGCGGACGTGCTGACCGCCGACGTCGACCTGCTCGTCCCGGCCGCCGTCGAGGGCGTCCTGCACGCGGGCAACGCCGACCTGGTGCGGGCGCGCGTCGTGGTCGAGGGCGCCAACGGGCCCACGACCCAGGACGCCGACGCCGTGCTGGCGGCCCGCGGGGTGACCGTGGTGCCCGACATCCTGGCCAACGCCGGCGGCGTGGTCGTGTCGTACTTCGAGTGGGTGCAGGCGAACCAGGCCTACTGGTGGAGCCAGGAGGAGGTCGAGGACCGTCTCGCCCAGCGCATGACGTCGGCGTGGTCGGACGTCGTGGCCGAGTCGGCCGAGCGCGGCGTGACGCTGCGGACCGCGGCCACCTGCCTGGCCGTGCGCCGGGTCGCCGAGGCGCACCGCCTGCGCGGCCTCTACCCGTGAGCCGCGCGGCGCGCTGAACGACGTGTCGGACGGACGGCGGACACCGCCGACCGTCCGCCACGGTCGTTGACGGCTCCGTCCAGCCGGTCGTTCACTGGAGACACACGCTCCAGGAGGTCACGATGTCCGGAAGAGTCGTCCACTTCGAGATCCCGTTCGACGACGGCGACCGCGCCCGCGCGTTCTACGCCGAGATCTTCGGCTGGCACACCGAGCACATGCCCGGCATGGGCTACACCCTGCTGCAGACCGGACCGACCGACGGCGCGTCCGGGCCGACGGAGCCGGGCTTCATCAACGGCGGCATGTTCGAGCGCACCGCCGACTTTCCCGGGACCGGCCCGAACGTCGTCGTGGACGTGCCCGACATCGACGCGACCCTCCAGCGCATCGAGGCGGCGGGCGGGAAGGCGGTCGGCGCCCGGACGCCGGTCGGTGACATGGGCTTCGCCGCGTACTTCACCGATCCCGAGGGCAACCTGATCGGGCTGTGGGAGAACGCGTCGTCGTGACCCGTCGCTGTCGGTGGCCGGACGCACGATGGAGGCGTCCACCATCCGAGGAGGCACCATGAGTCGTCAGCTGCAGGTCACGTTCGGCGCGCACGACCCGCGCGCCCTGTCCACCTTCTGGCGCGACGTGCTCGGGTACGTCCACCCCGGCCCGCCGGGCGTCCCGGTGCCCGACGGCACCGACCCGCTCGACGCGTGGGACGGGTTCCTCGCCTCGCTCGGCGTGCCGCCCGAGCAGCGCAACACACGCTCCGCGATCGAGGACCCGGACGGTGCCGGGCCCCGGGTGTTCTTCCAGCAGGTGCCCGAGGCCAAGGCCGGCAAGAACCGCGTCCACCTCGACGTCCGCGCCGCGCCGGGCCTGCAGGGCGACGAGCGCATGGCGGCGCTCGAGGCGGAGGCCGAGCGGCTGGCCGGCCTGGGCGCGACTCGGCTGGCCCGGTTCGACCCCGAGCCGCCGATGAGTGCCGGGCACCTGGTCATGGCCGACCCCGAGGGCAACGAGTTCTGCCTCGACTGACGGCGTCAGGGGCGGTTGAGGTCGATCGCCTCGCGCACGAGCGCCACGAAGGCCTGCTCGTCGAGCTCGTCGCCCTGGCGCAGGTCGATCGCCCGCCGGGTGCCGGCGTCCAGGCTCGCGTTGAACAGGCCGGCCGGGTCGGGCAGCGACGCGCCGCGCGCCATCGTCACCTTCACCTTGTCCTTGTACGTCTCGACCGTGCACAGCAGCCCGTCGCACGAGAACGTCGGCACACCGTCGGGGTTCGACGGCTTGCGCCACTTCACGTCCTCCACCACGTCCGGGTCGGCCGACCGCACCAGGCCACGCAGGCGGTCGACCAGCCCACTCCTCCAGTCCTCGCTCATGCCGCGACCGTACCGCCGTCCGGGCTCTCGCCGGCACGGTCGCGACCGGGGCGATCAGTCGAGGACGGCGACGACCTTGAGCTCGACCAGGTGCTCGGGGACGTCCAGCGCGGCGACACCGACCATCGCCGCCGGCGGCACGAACCGCTTCCCCAGCCGGGCGAACGCCCGCTCCATCCCGTCGACCAGCTCGGGCATCCGCTCGGGGCGCCAGTCCACGACGAAGACCGTCAGGTCGACGACGTCGTCCCACGAGCCTCCGGCTCCCTCGAGGGCGGTCGCGACGTTGACGTAGCACTGCTCCAGCTGGGCGGCGAGGTCCGTGCCCATGGTCGCGCCGTCGGCATCCCATCCGACCTGGCCGGCGACGTGGACGAGGCGTGAGCCGGTGGCCACGGACACCTGGCGGTACAGCGGGATCCGGGGCAGGCCCGGGGGGTCGATCAGGTCGATGCTCATGGGGAGTTCCTCTCGTTTGACTTCACGCTTGAACCTAGTTCACTTCACGCGTGAACTCAAGTCGCGCCGCTAGCATGCGCTCATGACCGACGACTCCCGCGCCGACGAGCCCGTCGCCTGGCTCGACGCCGAGGAGAAGGCGGCGTGGACGGGACTCATCTCGATCGCCCTGCTGATGCCCGGGCGCCTGGAGGCGCCCCTGCGCGACTTCGGACTGACCCTGTTCGACTACATGTCGTTGAGCGCCATCTCCGAGGCGCCCGACCGCCGACTCCGGATGAGCGAGCTGGCCTACCTGACCAACGGCTCGCTGTCGCGGCTGTCGAACGTCCTCAAGCGGTTCGAGCAGAAGGGCTGGGCCGAGCGGTACCCCGACCCCGCGGACGGCCGGTACACCGTCGCCGCGCTCACCGATGCCGGGTACGAGGTGGTCGTGGCCGCGGCCCCCACCCACGTGCGGGCCGTCCGGGAGCACGTGCTGGACCCGCTCCCGCCCGAGGACCGCGCCGCCCTGGCACGCATCGCCGAGCGCCTGCGCATCCGGCCGGCCGACCACTAGCCGCCGCGCGGTCAGGCATCGCCCCATCCCCCGGTCCCGGGGGATGCGTCTGCGGGCGGGCCGGCGGTACCTTGCCCGCGGCGGGCGCCCGTCCCGTCACGTCCGGAGGAGGACGCGTGGTGCAGCTGGACCGACCCGACCCGTCCCGCCTCGTCCTGGACGAGGGCTTCGACGGCGACACGCTCGACGAGACCGTGTGGCTGCCGCACTACCTGCCCGCGTGGTCGTCGCTGGAGCAGAGCCGGGCGACGTTCGCGGTGACCGGCTCGCACCTCGAGCTGAGCATCCCGCCCGCGCAGGCGCCGTGGTGCGCCGACGACCACACGCCGCTGCTGCGGGTCTCGGGCGTCCAGAGCGGCAACCTGTCCGGGCCGGCCGGCAGCACGCGCGGCCAGCAGCCGTACCGCGACGGCCTGCTCGTCCGCGAGGAGCAGCGGACGTTCGTCGGGCACGCCGTCGCCGGTGGCCGCCTGGAGGTGCGGGCGCGCATGGAGCTAGACGCCGACAGCATGGCCGCCTTCTGGCTCGTCGGCCTCGAGGACCAGCCCCGCCGCAGTGCCGAGATCTGCGTCGCCGAGGTCTTCGGCCGCACGGTGACGCCGGACAGCGCCGACGTCGGCGCCGGGGTGCACGCCTTCCGCGACCCCACGGTCACCGAGGACTTCGCCGCGGTGCCGGTGCCGATCGACGTCCGCGAGTCGCACGACTACGCCGTCGACTGGACGCGGGGCCGCGCGGTCTTCGCGGTCGACGGGCAGGTCGTGCGCGAGACGTCCGCTCCCCCGACGTACCCGATGCAGCTGATGGTCGCGGTCTTCGACTTCGCGGTCGACCGGGCCGACGGGTTCGTGCCCCGTCTGCTCGTCGACCACGTGCGTACCTACGTCTAGGCGGCTACGTCGTGGGGTCGTGGCCCCAGTTCATGAGCGAGTAGCGCCAGTCGGTGTCGGTGACGTCCCCCGTCGGCCGCTGGGCCAGGTGCCGGTGGACGTAGCCGACCACCTTGCGCATGTGGGTCGCGTCGTCGGCCGTCAGCTCCGTCTTGTTCGTCCGCAGGATCTCCACGATGCGGCGACCGGACCGGTGGCCGGTCGACTCGCCGCCCGAACCCTTGTCGCCGACCGACTTCGACTCGTCCGTGGCGAGGAAGTCCTCGACCTGCTTCGCGGTCATGTTGACCGCGTCCTGCCACTCGTCCCAGACGTCGGCGACGGCGTCGTCCGTCTGCGCCACCGGGTCAGCCCTTCTTCCGGGTGAGCGCGTCGGGCTTGTGCACGGCCTCGCCCCCGCTCTTCTCGCTGCGCACGAGGTACTGCGGCTCGTCCTGGCTGGCCCGGACGGTGCGTCCCCCGGCCTCGGTGTCGGAGGTGATCTTGCGGACGACCTCGCCCTCGGCCTCGCCGCCGTGGCTCTTCCACGTCACGTGGTCGCCCTTCTTGAACTCCTGGGTCATGACTGCTCCTCGTCGTCGGTCGGACGAGGGATACCCGACGCGGCGGCGGCTACTCGCCACGCGTCTCGTGGCTCACATGCGGAACAACCGGCGATGGTCGCGCGCTGCACCTAGTAGCCGCCTGTCCTGGCGACGTCCGCTTCAGGAAGGACACCTCATGCAGAACCTCACCGTGCTCGGCACCGGCGTGCTCGGGTCGCAGATCATCCTCCAGGCCGCGTACCACGGGAAGGACGTCGTGGCCTACGACCTCAGCGACGACGCCCTGGCCAAGCTGCCCGCGCGCTGGGAGTACCTGCGCGCCCGCTACCTGGCCGACCTGCCCGACGCCACCGACGAGAAGGTCGACGCCGCGATCGGACGCATCCGCGCGACGAGCGACCTGGCCGACGCGCTGCGCGACGCCGACCTCGTCATCGAGGCCGTGCCCGAGGTGCTCGAGATCAAGCGACAGACCTGGGCCAAGGTCGCCGAGGTCGCGCCGGAGAAGACGATCTTCGCCACCAACTCCTCCACCCTGCTGCCCAGCGACATCGCCGACTCGACCGGACGTCCCGGACGCTTCCTGGCGCTGCACTTCGCCAACGAGATCTGGAAGAACAACACCGGCGAGGTCATGGGCCACGCGGGCACCGACCAGGACGCCTTCGACGCCGTCGCCACGTTCGCCGAGGAGATCGGCATGCTGGCGATCCGCGTGCTCAAGGAGCAGCCGGGCTACGTGCTCAACTCGCTGCTCGTCCCGCTGCTCAGCGCCGCGGCCGACCTGTGGGTGCGCGGTGTCGCGGACATCGAGACGATCGACCTCACCTGGCGCAAGGCGACCGGTGCGCCGGCCGGCCCGTTCCAGATCTTCGACGTCGTGGGCATGGAGACGCCCTACAACCTGAACGTGAACAGCGACGACCCCGGCAAGCGTGCCTTCGCCGAGAAGATCAAGCGTGAGTACATCGACCAGGGCCGCATGGGCATCGCCACCGGCAAGGGCTTCTACGACTACACCGCCTGACCGACGCGCCACGAGGGCCCCGGGACCGCACGGTCCCGGGGCCCTCGTGCGTCGACCGACTCGGGAACCGGAGGTGCGGGCGGCGGGCGGCTGACAGACTGTGCCGGTGCTGCTGACCATCACCGCCGACCGCTCCGACGTGCTGGAGGACGCCTCCGACCTGGGCTACCTGCTGCACAAGCACCCAGAGCGCGTGCAGGCCTTCGACGTCGTCGGCGGCACGGCGACCGTGCTGTACCCCGAGGTCTCGGCCGAGCGGACCACCGTCGCGCTCGTGCTGGAGGTCGACCCGATCGCCCTCGTGCGGGGCCGGCGTCGTCAGCACGAGGGCTTCTCGCTGGCGCAGTACGTCAACGACCGCCCGTACGCGGCGACGTCGCTGCTGTCGGTGGCGATGGGCAAGGTCTTCCGCACCGCGCTCGGCGGACGCTGCGACGCGCGGCCGCACCTCGTCGACGCCGCGCTCGACCTGACCGTCGAGCTGCCCGCCGCGCCCGGAGCCGACCTCGTCGAGCGCATGTTCGCGCCGCTCGGCTGGACGGTCGACGCCACGGCCGTCGCCCTCGACCCGGAGGTGCCCGCCTGGGGTGACTCCGCCTACGCGACCGTCCGCCTCACCGGCCGGCTGCGGCTGCGCGACGCGCTGAACCACCTGTACACGCTCGTCCCCGTGCTGGACGGCGGCAAGCACTACTGGGTCGGGCCGGACGAGGTCGACAAGCTCGTCCGCTCCGGCGAGGGCTGGCTCGCCGCCCACCCCGAGCGCGAGCTCATCACCCGCCGGTACCTCGCCCACCAGCGCGAGATGGTCGACGCCGCTCGCACCCGCCTGGAGGAGCTGGACGACCGCCCGGATGTCCCGGCCGAGGAGGCGTCCGAGCGTCCGCTGGTCGCGGTGCGCCACGACGCGGTCATGGCCCAGGTCGAGCGGCTGCGGCCGGCGACCGTGCTCGACCTCGGCTGCGGCCAGGGCGCGCTGCTCCGCCGCCTGCTCGAGCTGCAGGGCGTCCAGCACGTCGTCGGCGCCGAGGTCAGCGACGTCGCGCTCTCGACGGCGGCCAAGCGGCTGCACGTCGACCGGATGACCGAGCGTCAGGCCTCGCGCCTGGACCTGTGGCTGTCGTCCCTGCAGTACCAGGACGACCGGCTGCGAGGGTTCGACCTCGCGGTGCTGATGGAGGTGGTCGAGCACGTCGACCCCGAGCGTCTCCCGGCCGTGACGGCGAACGTGTTCTCCGCCATGCGCCCGGCCACCGTCGTCGTCACGACGCCGAACGCCGAGCACAACGTCCTCTACCCGAACCTGGAGCCGGGCGGGATGCGTCACCCCGACCACCGGTTCGAGTGGACGCGCGCCGAGCTCGCGGCCTGGGCCGACGGCGTCGCCACCACCTACGGCTACACCGTCGAGCTGCTGCCGGTCGGCGAGGAGCACCCGCAGCACGGGGCACCGACGCAGATGGCCGTGTTCCGCGAGGAGGTGGCGGCATGACGACGCTGGAGATCCCCGAGGTGTCCCTCGTCGTCCTGGTCGGCACGAGCGGCGCGGGCAAGTCGACGTTCGCGGCGAAGCACTTCCGGCCGACCGAGGTCGTGTCGTCGGACTGGTGTCGCGGCCTGGTCTCCGACGACGAGAACGACCAGGGCGCCACGAAGGACGCCTTCGAGGTGCTGCACTTCATCGTCGGCAAACGGCTCGAGCGCGGCCGGCTCACCGTCGTCGACGCGACCAACGTGCAGCCGGCGGCCCGGCGCGAGCTGGTGGCCCTGGCCAAGGCGCACGACGTCCTGCCCACCGCGGTCGTCCTCGACGTCGCCCCGGGTGTCGCGGTCGAGCGCAACGAGCACCGGCCGGACCGCGACTTCGGCGCGTCCGTCGTCCGGCGCCAGCACGACCAGCTGCGCCGCTCGCTCAAGGGCCTGCGCCGCGAGGGCTTCCGCCACGTCCACGTGCTGTCGTCGCCGGAGGAGGTCGAGGCGGCGACGTTCGAGCGCACCCGCCTGCACAACGACCGGCGCGACCTCACCGGGCCGTTCGACGTCGTCGGGGACGTGCACGGGTGCCGGGCCGAGCTCGAGCAGCTGCTGGGCGACCTCGGCTACGACCTCGTCCGCGACGAGCAGGGACGTCCCGTGGACGCGAGCCACCCCGCGGGGCGGACGGCGGTGTTCGTCGGCGACCTGGTCGACCGCGGCCCGGACTCCTCCGGCGTCCTGCGCCTGGTCATGGGCATGGTCGAGTCCGGGCACGCCCTGTGCGTCTCGGGCAACCACGAGGCGAAGCTCTCGAACGCGCTCGCCGGCCGCAAGGTGACGGTCAGCCACGGCCTGCAGGAGACGCTCGACCAGCTCGCCGCCGAGCCCGAGGACTTCCGCGCCCGCGTCGCCCGCTTCGTCGACGGCCTGATCGCGCACTACGTGCTGGACGACGGCCGGCTCGTCGTCGCGCACGCCGGCCTGAAGGAGGCCTATCACGGACGCGCCTCCGGCCGGGTCCGCGCGTTCGCGCTGTACGGCGACACCAGCGGCGAGACCGACGAGTTCGGCCTGCCCGTCCGCTACCCCTGGGCCGACGACTACCGCGGCCGGGCGACCGTCCTGTACGGCCACACACCCGTGCCCGAGCCGGTGTGGGTCAACAACACGATGTGCCTGGACACCGGGTGCGTCTTCGGCGGCTCCCTGTCGGCGCTGCGCTACCCCGAGCGCGAGGTCGTGCAGGTGCCGGCCGAGCGCGAGCACTACGCGCCCGTGCGGCCGGTCGAGACGCCGCGCGACCCCGAGGCCCTGCGCCTCACCGACGTGCTGGGACCGCGCATCGTCGAGACCGCCCACATGGGCCGGATCTCCCTGCGCGAGGAGAACGCCGCCGGCGCCCTGGAGGTCATGAGCCGCTTCGCCGTGGCGCCGTCCCGCCTCGCGTACCTGCCGCCCACGATGTCGCCCGTCGACACCTCCGCGCTGCCCGACCACCTCGAGCACCCGGCCGAGGCGTTCGCGTACTACGGACGCTCCGGGGTCGACACCGTCGTGTGCGAGGAGAAGCACATGGGCTCGCGGGCCGTGCTGCACGTGACGCGCGACGGTGGCGGCGTCGTCCACACCCGCACCGGACGCGCGTTCTTCCCCGCTCCACTGGAGTCCGCGCTGCTGGGTGAGGTCGCCGCGACGGTCGACGCTGCCGGGCTCTGGGACGAGCTGGCCACCGACTGGCTCGTGCTGGACGCGGAGGTCCTGCCGTGGTCGCTCAAGGCCGGGGCACTCGTGCGCGACCAGTACGCGGCCGTGGGCGCCGCCGCTCGGGCCGCCCTTCCGGCGGCCGCGGGCGTGCTGGAGCGCGCCGCCGCACGCGGCGTGGACGTCGGCGGGCTGCTCGAGCGCACGCGCCGCCGTGCTGCGGAGGCCGACTCGTACGTCGCCGCCTACCGCCGGTACGTCTGGGAGACCGACGGTCTCGCCGGCGTGTCGATCGCCCCGTTCCAGCTGCTCGCCACGGCCGGAGCCACCTACGAGTCCCGTGACCACCTGTGGCACCTCGGCCTCGCCGACCGGCTGGTGGAGCAGGCGCCCGAGCGGTTCACCGCCACGCGGCGGCTCGTCGTCGACGTCGCCGACGCGGCGTCCGTCGATGCCGGCGTCCGCTGGTGGGAGGAGCTCACCGCCGCGGGCGGCGAGGGCATGGTCGTCAAGCCGCTGGCCAACCTGGTGCGCGGGCCCAAGGGGCTGGTGCAGCCGGGCGTCAAGGTCCGCGGCCGCGAGTACCTGCGCATCATCTACGGCCCCGAGTACACCGCGCCGGAGAACCTCGCGCGCCTGCGCGACCGCAACCTCGGCCACAAGCGCTCGATGGCCCTGCGCGAGTACGCGCTCGGCCTCGAGGGCCTGCGCCGGCTCGCCACGGGCGAGCCGACCTGGCGCGTCCACGAGTGCGCGTTCGCGGTGCTGGCGATGGAGTCCGAGCCGGTCGACCCGAGGCTGTGACGCCGCCGCTGAGCCCGGGCCGGCGCGGTGGAACCGTGGGCCCGTGGGTGCCCGAGTACCGGGTCGACTGGCGTGAAGGCGGGCTGTCCGTGCGTCCGGTCGACGGCGAGCGCGACGGGTTCCTGGTCGAGGTGCCCGTTCCGGTCAGCCGGGCGCTGGGTCCGCACCGCCAGGACGTCCAGCTGTGGCTGGAGGTCCTCGACGCCACCTACGACGAGGACGAGGGGTGGGAGTCGCTCGATGCCCAGCTGCGCTGGAACGCCGAGGGCGCGCGGCTCGAGCGGGAGATCGACGCCTGGCTGCGGCCGGACGCCGTCGTGGCGCTCCCTCGCGACCCCGCCGTCGTCCACCTGCGGCTGATGGCCGAGTACGGCAACGCCCTCTGGGACGACGGCGACGACGCCGACCTCGGCGACCTGCCCCTGACCGACGACCTCGTGCGCGACCTCGACGCCTGGAACACCGCCTGGGAGATGCACGCACGGTTCGAGGACCAGCCGCTCCCGACCTCGTGGGAGCACGAGGCCCACCGTCTGCGCGACGAGCTGCAGCGCCAGCTCGGTCCGGGCTACGAGGTCCGGCTCGACCTCTGAACCGTTTTGGCACCACCGGTCGTGACCGGACTCACCCCGATCCGGCGGATCCGCCGCCGTTCCGGCTCAATCCGACACGTGTCGCGCCGATGGTGGCGCCCATGCGCACCCTCCCCTCCACGTCCCGATGGCAGCTCCGCCACCGTCTCGTCGCGCTCGGCGCCGGCAGCGTCGTCCTGACCGCCGCGATCCTCGTGTCCGTCGGCGCCTGGCAGACCACCCGGTTCACGGACGACGCCGGCACCCGCGTCGACGCCCTCACCGCCTCCGACCTCGAGCACGTCACGGCCGGCGTCGACCGGCTCGTGGCGGCGGTCGGCCAGTCCGTGCAGGACGCGCAGAGCGCGAGCATGGACGTCGTCGCCTCTCGCGTCGCCGAGGACGGCGGGCTGCGGCTCGACGGCGCGCCGGTCACCTGGCGCGCCATCAACCAGGTCGACGAGAGGGTGTCACGGGTCCAGCTGCCGGGCGGGTCGATCGGTAGCCGCGCGCTCGGTCAGAACCGCGACGCCGACCGCACCACGCCTGTCGTGGACGAGCTCAAGAAGCTCGTCGGCGGCGACATCACCGTCTTCCAGCGCATGAACGCGGCCGGCGACCTGCTGCGCGTCGCCACGACCGTGCGCAACGCCGAGGGCGCCCGCGCCATCGGCACCTTCATCCCGGCCAAGAACGCCGACGGCACCGACAACGCCGTGGCCGCCGCGATCCGGTCCGGCGAGCCGTACCGCGGCGTGGCGCAGGTCGTCGGCACCTGGAACGTCACGGCGTACGACCCGCTCGAGGACGCCGGCGGCCGCGTGGTCGGTGCGATCTTCGTCGGAGTCCCGCAGGCCGAGGCGATCAGCGCGCTCAGCGACGCGCTCGAGACCACGACGGTCGGCGAGCACGGCTCGGTGTCGATCGTCAGCACCGGCGCCGCCGACCGCGGTCGCGTCATCGCCTCCACGGACGCCGCGCAGGTCGGCGAGGAACTGGCGCCCGAGGACGCCGACGGGAAGCCCTGGCTGGAGGAGACCCTCGAGCGCGCCACCGCCCTGGAGCCCGGCCAGCAGGCCGACGCCACCTACCGCCTGCCGGGCGTCGGGGCGGACGCCGCCCAGAGCACCGTGCTCACCGCGTTCTACGAGCCGTACCAGTGGGCCGTCGTCGTCCAGGCCTACGGACCCGACTTCGACGCCGCCAAGCAGGCGCTCGCCGACGGCCGGCGCGGCATGCTGACGTCGTTCGCCGTCGTCGCCGTGCTCCTGGCCCTCGCCGGCGGTGCCGTGGCCTGGCTCGTCGCCACCCGCATGTCGCGCCGCATCGGCCGCCTCACCACCGCCATGAGCGCGCTGGCGCACCGCGACCTGACCGTGACGGTGCCCGAGGACGGCGAGGACGAGATCGGCACGATGAGCCGCGAGCTCAACACCGCCGTCGGCCAGCTGCACGAGCTGCTCACCGACATCACCGAGGAGGCCGGCCGCGTCGACTCGGCCACCCGCCGCCTCGGCAGCGTCCGCGACGACCTGACCGGCTCGGCCGAGACCGCCGCCCAGCTGTCCGGCGCGGCGGCCGGCTCGGCCGGCGAGGTCTCGCGCAACGTCGCGACGCTGAGCGTCGGCTCCGAGGAGATGACGGCCTCCATCGCCGAGATCTCCGGGTCCGCCCAGGAGGCGGCCGGCGTCGCCCGCGAGAGCGTCGGCCTGGCCGCCGAGGTCGAGGGCGTCATGCGCACGCTCAGCGAGTCGTCCAGCCAGATCTCCGAGGTCGTGGACGTCATCGCGTCCATCGCCGAGCAGACCAACCTGCTCGCGCTGAACGCGACGATCGAGGCCGCTCGGGCCGGTGCCGCGGGCAAGGGGTTCGCGGTCGTCGCCGGCGAGGTCAAGGAGCTCGCCGGACAGACCGCCCGGGCCACGAGCGAGGTCGGCGACCGGGTGGCCGCCATCCGCCAGGACACCTCGAGCGCCGTCGCGGCGATCGCCGCCATCACCGAGACCATCGGCCGCGTGGACGACTACCAGTCGACCATCGCCGCCGCGGTGGAGGAGCAGACCGCCACGACCAACGAGATGGCCCAGAACGTCTCGTCCGCCGCGACCGGCAGCGAGCGCATCTTCGACAGCCTGCACGAGGTCGAGGCCACGATGACACGCACCCGCGAGGCGGTCGAGGAGTCCTCGCAGGCGACCGAGGAGCTCGACCGGACGGTCTCCCGCCTGGCCGAGCTCATCGGCGCCTTCAAGGTCTGAGGCTCAGCCGGCCTGCTCGCCCACACGACGCGAGCGGGCCGCCTGCTCGGCGACCACCAGCACGACCAGGGCGCCGAGGGCGAGCGCGGCGCCGACCCAGATCGGCGACGTGTAGCCGAGCCCGGCGCTGATGGTCAGGCCGCCGAGCCACGCGCCCGTCGCGTTGCCGACGTTGAACGCGGCGATGTTCGCCCCGCTGGCCAGCGTCGGCGCCTCCCCCGCGTACGTCATGATCCGCATCTGCAGGCCGGGCACGGTCGCGAAGCCGAACGCCCCCATGAGCAGCAGCGAGACGACGGTGGCGACGCGCGACTCGGCGGTCAGGGCGAAGACGACCATCACCACGGTCAGCGCGGTGAGGACGACCACGAGCGTCCGCGGCACGGAGGCGTTGGCGGCGCGGCCGCCCAGCAGGTTGCCGACGAACAGGCCGGCCCCGAACAGCACCAGCAGCCACGGCACCGCCCCGGAGGCGAAGCCGCTCACCTCGGTCAGGGTGTACGCGATGTAGGTGAACGCGCCGAACATGCCGCCGAACCCCAGCACGGTCATGAGCAGCGACAGCCACACCTGGCCACTGCGGAACGCCCGCACCTCGCGGCGCAGGTCGCCCGGCTCGTCGTCGTCCGCGGTGGCGGGCACGAGCACGGCGATGGCGGCGAGGGCCACGACGCCGATGACGGTGATCGCCCAGAACGTCGAGCGCCAGCCGAGCTGCTGGCCCAGGAACGTCCCCATCGGGACGCCCAGCACGTTGGCGATCGTGAGGCCGCCGAACATGAGCGCGATCGCGCCGGCGCGCTTGGCGGGGGCGACCATGCTCGCCGCCACGACCGAGCCGATGCCGAAGAACGCGCCGTGGCACAACGCCGCGACGACGCGTCCGGCGAGCATCACCTCGTAGGAGGACGCGATCGCGGACAGCAGGTTGCCGACGACGAACAGCACCATCAGCCCGAGCAGGACGTTCTTGCGCGGCAGCCGGGTCACGGCGGCGGTCAGCGCGATCGCCCCGACCGCGACGCTCAGCGCGTAGCCCGAGATCAGCCAGCCCGCCGTGGCCTCGCTGACCGCGAAGTCGCTCGCCACCTCCGGAAGCAGGCCCGCGATGACGAACTCGGTGAGGCCGATGCCGAAGCCGCCCACGGCCAGCGCGAGCAGGCCGGCCGGCATCCGCCTCTGTGCGGGTGCAACATCCCGCGTGTGCAATGAAGTCATGCGTCGAACGTAGTTGCACACGCGGGATATTGCAAAGCGCTGGTAGAGTGACCTCGGACATGCCCGAGGAGGAACCATGGGGATCAGCGACGACGCCGTCGAGGTGCGCGCCCAGGGCTGGCGCCGGCTCGCCGCCCTGCACCAGCTCATCGAGTCGCGCCTGGAGAAGGCGCTGCAGGCCGAGCACGGGCTGTCCGTCGTGGAGTTCACCGTCATGGACGCGCTGTCGCGCCAGGACGGCTTCCACCTGCGCATGTCCCAGCTCGCCCGGGCCGCGGGCCTCTCCCCCAGCGCGTCCACGCGGCTAGTCAACCGGCTGGAGGACCGCGGGTTCCTAACCCGCATCCTGTGCGCGGACGACCGGCGCGGCATCTACACCGAGCTCACCGCGGCGGGCCGCACCGCCTTGGACGACGCCCACCCCACCCACGACGAGACGCTGCAGAAGGCGCTCGCGGAGGCCGAGGGCATGCCCGAGCTGGCCGACCTCGTGCGCACCGTCTCGGGCTGACCCTCAGGACCCGCGCGGGCGGAAGCCCGAGCACAGCACCCGCAGGTACGTCAGCCGCTCCCCGTCGTGCCGGTAGTAGGCCTGCTGCTCCACGACGTGCGGGCCGGCCTCGTTGACGAGCTCGAACCGGTAGGCGACCTGCTCGACGTCCGCGACCGACGGTCCGCGCTGGAACCGGGTGAGCGCCTCGACGTGGTCGGTGTCCTCGAACCAGTGCCCGAGCACGATCCCGACGACCTCGTCGGCCGTGCTCGCCTCCCAGGAGCGCCCCGGCGTCAGGCCGCGGAAGTCCACGTCCGGCGCCAGCACCGCACCCAGCGCGGCACGGTCGTGGCCGGCGATCGCGCGGACCAGCCGCTCGACGGGCTCGTCGTTCATGGCGCCTCCTGGACCGACACCTCCAGTAACCCTCTCCCGGTCGTCCCGGTCAAGGGCGGCGAACGCACGAGGGCCCCGGGACCAGACGGTCCCGGGGCCCTCGTGCCGTGGGGTCAGTCGCAGACGCGCGGACGCTCCACGACGCAGCGCTCGACGACGCGGAACTTCACCGTCACCTTCCGGTCACGGGTCGCGCCGGTCACCTTCACCGTGCGCTTGCCCCAGCTGCGCCCCACGTCGAACGAGACGCGGTAGCGGCCGTCGGCGTCGGCGCGCCCGGTCCGGACGACCTTGCCCTTGTAGCGCACCGTGACGTCCTCGCGCGGAAGCAGCTGGACGTCGAACGTCAAGTGGTCCGAGGCGCGGATCGCCGAGCGCGGCAGGCGCAACGGCTTGAGCTTCTCGGGCACCGCGACGTTGAGCCGCACCGAGCCGACGCGGCCCGCGACGGCACCGCGCACCTGGACGACCGGACGCGATCCGGCCGAGCGGGGCACGACGACCCGCACGTGCACGACACCGGAGGCGTCCGCCGTGCCGCGGCCCACGACCTTGCCGCCCACCAGCACCGTGACCTTCTCGCCGGCGGCGAGGCCACGCGCGGTCACCGTCTGGGCCGAGCCCGGACGGACGACCGTGGTCGGCGCCAGCGCCTGCAGCTTCTTGCGGGGCAGCACGCGCACGGTCACGCGGTCGGCCGCCCGGCCGGTCGCGTTCGTGGCCGACAGCGAGAACACGTGCGTGCCCGAGCGGCCCAGCGTGACGACGCGGGTGCCGGTCGCCGGCACCGAGCCACGCCACGCGCCGGTGGCGGCGAGGGCCGTCGCGTCGGTGCTGCGCCAGGTGAGGGTGACCGAGCCGCCCTCGGCGACGGTGTCGCTGGAGGCCGACAGCGCGACGGTCGGCGCCTTGACCGGCGGCGGCGGCGTGGCCGGCTTGCCGATCGAGAGGCGCGAGGTGCCCACGCGGTTCTCGAGGCCGCCCGCGGTCGCGACGAAGCTCGCCGCGGTCAGCGTCGCCGTGCCGGAGGCCCGGACGGGCAGCCGCACGACGCAGTTGTCGGCGGTCTCGACCGCGGCACCGGAGAGCTCCACGCGACGGCCGGAGGACGTGACGGTGCCGTCGCAGCTGTTCACGGCCGCACCGGCGGCGGTGAGGCCGGCCGGGAGGTCCAGCGTCCAGCCCAGGCCCGAGGCCGGCGCCAGCTTGAGGTTCTCGATCGAGACGTCGAGGTGGGCCACGTCGCCCGGACGGACGCTGGCACGGTCGAAGCGGGCGTCCAGGTTGGTGCCCTGGAAGCCGACGATGTGACGCATCTCGGCCTGCTGCACGCCGGGCGTCGAGCCCAGCGTCCACTGGGTCATGAGCCCGGCGTCGTGGATGGCGGTCTCGCCCTCGAAGCCGATGTCGCCACCGGCCGCGACGACCGAGTAGGGCGCGTAGAAGCTCGCGGCGCGGGCGCCGTCGAACGGCTTGGAGCCGGGCATCTCACGGATGCCGACCAGGATGCCCGAGCTGGGGTTGAGCGAGATGACCGAGCGCACGGGCCGGGTCAGCATGATGCCGTAGCCCTGGTCGGACGAGCCGGGCGCCGAGTCGCCGCCGTAGTAGAACTTCACGACGTCGGTGCTGCCGGCCGGGATCTCGAAGGAGTACGCGTCGTCCACGTACTGGTTCGGGTAGGTGTACGACAGCGTGCGCGTGACGACGTACTGCAGGCCACCCTTCTCGGCCGTGTAGCGGATCGTCGCCTCGCTCTCGCCGCCGGCGACGGTGCGGGTGCCGTCGTTCAGGGGCGCGGCACCGGTCGTCGCGTCGCCGGTCACCGAGGTCACCGCGACCGACGTCCAGGCCTGGTTGCCGCCGCCGGCCGCCGGACCGGCGCTGCCGAACAGCGTGCCGCCGACCGAGAGCATCGGGGCGCCACCGGAGCAGCACCACTGCGACGTGCCGGCCAGGTACGGGTCGTCGCTGCCGACCGGCGCCATGCCGATGCCGGGGGTCTTGTTGACGGCGAAGCGCAGGCCGTCCGAGCCGTCGGGGCGCACGCCGCCGTCGGGGTTCAGGACGACGGTCGTCGGGGCCGGGTCGGCCGCCGCGACAGCGGGCTGCCAGGCACCGCCGACCAGGAAGGACAGGACGAGCGCGAGTCCGGCCGCGAGCGCGGCGGGACCTCGGGAGATGGACACAGGAGCTCCAGGGCGAGGGGACGGAACGAGGGGCCGCGGGGTGCCCGCGGACGCGGGACGGATGCTCACCGGCCGGCGGCGCAGCAGGTGCGAGGGCGAGCGGAGGACCGATCGACCACTCCCGGCCGGACCTGAGCGGAAACGCTTCGGCACGCGTCCTGGCGGGCGGCCGCTCAGCCGAGCACGGAGGTGCGCGCGTCCAGCCAGCCCGTGAGCGCGGACGCCTCCACCGGGCGCGAGTGCAGGTAGCCCTGGGTGACGTCGCAGTCCAGCGCGCGCAACGCCTCGAGGGTGTCCTCGTCCTCGACGCCCTCCGCCACGACGCGCAGGCCGAGACGGTGCGCGAGGTCGATCGTGCCGGCGACGACGGCGTGGGTCCGCACGTCCTGGAGCATCCGCTGGACGAACGAGCGATCGATCTTCAGCTCGTCCACCGGGAGGTCGGACAGGTAGGCCAGCGACGAGTAGCCGGTGCCGAAGTCGTCGATGCTCAGGCTCACCGCGCGGTCGGCCAGGGCGTCGAGCACCCGCGGCACCGCCTCGGCGTTCTCCATGAGGACGCTCTCGGTGATCTCCAGCGCGATCAGGTGGGCGCTCGCCCCGGTGGCGAGGAGCGCGTCCTGGACCATCCGCTCGAGCCGCCCGTCCAGGAACAGCGACGACGACAGGTTCACCGACACGCGTAGCGGCGTGCCGGCTCGTTCCCACGCCGCCGCCTGCGTCGCGGCGAGCCGCAGCACGGTGTCGGTGAGCGGACGCATGAGGCCGTGGCGCTCGACCAGGTCGACGAACGCGTCGGGGTACAGCAGGCCGTGCGTGGGGTGCGCCCAGCGCACGAGCGCCTCGGCACCCACCACGCGCCCGGTGCGCAGGTCGAGCTGGGGCTGGTAGTGCACGACCAGGTGCCCGGCGGCGGGGTCCGGGGCCGGCCCGAGCAGGGCGGCCAGCTCCTCGACCCGCTCGCGTGCGGCGTGGGCGGCCGCCTCCTCGTTCGGGTCGTAGTAGGCGACGTGCTTCTCGGCCCGCTTCGCCACGTGCATGGCCACGTGCGCGCGGCGCAGCAGCTCGTCGGCATCCCCCAGCCCGGAGCCGGGCGCGGCCTGGGCCACCCCGATGCTGGCCCGCAGCCGGACGGTCGTGGCACCCACCTGGACCGGCCGCTCGAGCGCCAGGACGAGACCGTCGGCCGTGGTCGCCGGGTCCGACGCGTCCGGCTCCACCAGCACGACGATGAACTGGTCGCCGCTGATGCGCGACACCATCCGCTCGGAGAGCTGCTCGCGCATCCGCCCGGCCATCACCCGCAGGACGTCGTCACCGGCCGCGGGACCGAACCGGTCGTTCACGTCCCGGAACCCGCGCAGGTCGACGGCGAGGAGCGCGACCGGCTCGCCGGCGGCGAGGTTGGTCATCGCCTCTCCCAGAGCCCGGGCCAGTCCGCGTCGGTTGCCGAGCCCGGTCAGCTCGTCGGTGCGGGCCTCGCGGCGGCTCTGGTTGGCACCCTCGATCTCCCGCACGATCCCGGCGGTACGGGCGACACCGAGCAGCGCCGCGAGCCCGCCGACGATCCCGGCCAGCGCGCGGTCGTCCGCGTCCGAGACGGCGGATGCCACGAGCACCAGGCACGCCCCGGCCGTGAGCGCCAGGGACCAGCTGGTCGTCAGCGGCGGTCGCTCCCCCTCGACACGTCGCGACGGCAGGGGGTGGTGCAGCGCGACCATGACGACGCTGACGACGATCACCTGGCCGAGCGAGCTGACGAGCTGGGAGACGTGGAAGCCCTGCGACAGCGCGAGGCCCTGCGCGACGACGAACCCGACGGACGTCGCCAGCACCGCCCACAGGCGCGACTGCCGGCCCATGCCGGCCAGCAGCCCGACGCTGAGGCAGGCCGCGAGCAGCACGAGACCGTTCGCCACCTGCACGAGCTGGACGATCTCCTGCGCCTCGCTCCAGCCCGCCGTGGGCAGCAGCGCCCCGTCGGTGAGCAGCAGTCCGGCGCCGACCAGCACCGCGACCATCCCCAGGGCGTTGGTCCAGTCACCGACGTCCGGAACGCCGGACCCGAGCTGGTCCCACTGCAGGACGGCGTGGAACGCGAGCACCGAGGCCAGGATCGAGCCCGTCACGAAGCCGGCCGAGTGCGGGACGTCCCAGGAGGCGAGGTGCACCACGGCGTCGGCGGCCAGTCCGAGGGCGAGGAGCTGACCGGTCATCACGATGGCCCGCTGCGGTCCCCGGTCCCGGTACGTGGCGACGCGGCGGGCCAACCAGCGCGCCTGCAGGACGAGCAGCAGAGCGGTCGCGAGCTCCAGCCACGCGCGCTCCGGGTGGAAGGCGACGGCGGACGCCTGGGCAGCGATCGTCAGCAGCGCCAGCGCGGCGGGTCCGGCGAGCACCCGCCCGGCTCGCGCGTCGGGGCGGGACGTCGTACGAGGGAGGTCCGAGATGTCCATGCGTCCGGCCCATCGGCCGGACGTCCGCACGAATGAGGGGTTCGCTCAGACCCAGTGCGCGTAGACCTTCTCGCGCTGCGCCGCGGCACCCTCGCCGTGCCCGGCCCCGACCTCGTCGTGCTCCACGGTGACCACGAGCGCGTCCAGCCGGGGCTCCTGGCGACGGCGGCAGTCCTCGGCCACGAGGTCGAGGATCCGGCCGAACCCGTTGGCCGGGTGCGGCAGGCCGAGGTCCTCCTTGAGCGCGCCGTAGGTGGTGGTCGAGCGGACGCGCGCCAGCTCGACGAGCCGGTCGCGGACCCGCGGCGCCCACACGGCGTCGAGCGCGGTGACGTTGCGCAGGCGTCCGTTGACCATCACCCGGTCGCCGGCCCGCAGCGTGAACGTCATGGCGTCATCGTGCCAGGCGTCACAGGTCGGCGCGCGCGGCCCGGCCTCGGGCGTCCCGGCGGACGCCGCTCGGCACGACCGCCGCCACCGGGCCGGTACCGTGCCGCCATGCGCTCGATGCAGCTGGTGGCCCTCCCCTTCGCGGTGCTCGGCATCGCGGGCCTGGCCCGCGGCGAGGCCGCGCAGGGCGTGCCGTTCCTGGTGCTCGCGGTCGGCCTGTTCCTGGCCTTCCGCGGCGACGACGACGAGGAGGACGCTCGATGACGACTACGGACGTCGGCGCGGTCGTCGTCGGCGGCGGCCTGGTCGGCTCGGCCGCCGCCTGGCAGCTCGCCCGGCGCGGCCGTGACGTGCTGCTGCTGGAGCGCTTCGGCCCGGGCCACGTGCACGGCGCCTCCCACGGCGCGTCGCGCATCTTCCGGCGCACGTACGCCGACCCGACGTACGTCCGCCTCGCCCAGGAGGCCGAGGCCGCCTGGCGTGAGCTCGAGGAGCGGACCGGCACCGACCTGCTGACCCGGACCGGCGGCGTCGACCACGGCTCGGCGCAGGCGCTCGCCGGGCTCGTCGCCACGCTGCGCTCCCTCGACGAGCCGCACGAGCTGCTGCCCGCCGCCGCGGCGGCCGAGCGGTGGCCGGGACTCTCGTTCGAGACCGAGGTCCTGTTCTCGCCCGCCACCGGACGCGTCCACGCCGACCGGGCCGTCGCCGCCCTGCAGCAGGCCGCCGCGCTGGAAGGCGGCGAGGTGCGCCACCACGCTCGCGTCGCCCGCCTCGACGTCGACGGCGACCACGCCCTCGTCGAGCTCGAGGACGGCACGCGGCTGCGCACCCGCGAGCTCGTCGTCGCGGCGGGCGGGTGGGCGCACGACCTCGTCGGGCACCTCGTGCCGCTCCCCCGCATCACCGTGACCCAGGAGCAGCCGGCCCACTTCCAGGCCGCCGTGCCCACCGAGGCCTGGCCCGCCGTCGTGCACCACGCACGTCCCGGCGACGGCACGCCGGCGGACGCCTACGCGCTGGCCACGCCGGGCGAGGGCTACAAGGTCGGCTTCCACGGCGTCGGCCCGGTCGTGCACCCCGACGAGCGCGACTACGCCGCCACGCCCGAGGGCCTGGCCCAGCTGCGCGCGTACGTCGGCCGCTGGTTCCCCGGCCTCGACCCGGCGACCGCCGAGCCGATCAGCTGCACCTACGCCACCACCGACGACGAGCACTTCGTGCTCGACCGGCGCGGACCGCTCACGGTCGCGGCCGGGTTCTCCGGCCACGGCTTCAAGTTCGGCCCGGTGCTCGGACGTGTCCTGGCCGACCTGGTCGACGGACGTCCGGCCGCCGCCATGTTCGGCCTGGAGTCGGTGCGCACCGCGGCGCGCGGGCTCAGCACCGGCTCGAGCTAGAGCTCCACCACGACGGCGTCCTCGGCGTGCAGGCCGCCGGCGACCAGCACCCCGTCGCGCTCGGCGACGGCGGTGACGAAGCCGTAGTCGTCCCGGGCGCTGCGCAGGTCGTGGACGAGCCGGCCGTCCAGGTCGAACGCCGCCACCCAGGCGATCGGCTCCGGCTTCGGCTGCACCGACGCGGGCAGGTTCCACACCAGGGTGCGCAGGAACCCCGGTCGCGGCAGCAGCCGGTCCAGCAGCGCGTTGCGCGGCGCGGCGTACGCGACCCAGACCAGGCCGTCGCTGCCGAGGCTCGCGTTGTCGGGCATGCCGGGCAGGTTGTCGGCGAACGGCTCCCACGTGCCCGCCCGTGCGCCGGTGAGCCGGTAGCGGCGCAGGCGGTAGCCCGCGGTCTCGGCCACCACGAGGTGCGACTCGTCGGGCGCGAGCACCAGTCCGTTCGCGAACGCCAGGTCGTCGGCGAGCACGGTGACCGTGCCGTCGGGGTCGCGGCGGGCCAGCACGCCGGTGCACGAGTGCTCGAGCACGTCGCCCAGGTAGTGCTCGAGGTCCCAGCGGCGCGTCGACACGGTGAACCAGATCGTCCCGTCGAGGGCCTCCACGACGTTGCTGGCGAAGCGCAGCGGCGTCCCGGCCAGGGTGTCGACGAGCACCTCGACCTCGCCGCCGGGACGCACCCGCAGCAGCCCGCGGTCGTGGTCGCAGACCAGGACGCTGCCGTCGTGGCCGGGCTCGAGCCCGAGCGGACGCCCGCCGGTGCGGGCCAGCACCTCGCGGTGGCCGCGCGACAGGTCGATCCGCACCACCTCGCCGTCGGCCGTCCCGGCCAGCAGCCGTCCCTCGCGGTCGAACACGACGTCCTCGGGGCCAGCGCCGGTGGCGATGCGGGCGACGACGTCGAAGGCACGGGTGGACGGGGTGCGGCCGGCGGCGGCCGGGGCCGGTGGCGGGCTCCAGCGGCGGGTGCGGAGCAGGCGGCGGGTTCCGGCGTCGGTCATGGCCGGGACCGTATCCCGCGCCGGGGTCGCCGCCCGGCCCTCGTGCTGACGGACCGGCGCCGCGGTGCGACGATCGAGGGATGGACGTGAGCTGGTGGGCCTTCGTCGGCGTCGTGATGGTCGCGTACCTCGTGCCGGGCCCGGACTTCCTGGTCATCCTCCGCTCGGCCACGCGCGGCGTGCGGCCGGGGGCCGCGGCGGCCCTCGGCGCCCAGGCGGGGCTGTGCGTCCACGTGGGCCTGGCCGTGGCGGGCCTGTCCGTCGTGCTCGCGCGCCACCCCGAGCTGCTCACGGCCGTCCGCGTGCTCGGCGGCCTGTACCTGCTCTACCTCGGCGGACGTCTCGTGCTGCCGACGCTGCGCCGGGACGCCGGTCCGGGACGCGTCGAGCCAGCGCCCCCGGCGTCCGTGCGGAGCAGCTTCGTGCAGGCGTTCACCACCAACGTGCTCAACCCCAAGGCGGTGCTGTTCTTCGCCGCCGTGCTCCCCCAGTTCGTGACGGCCGACGGCGTCCCCGTGTGGACCCAGGTGGCCGTGCTGGGCGCGGTGGACGTGCTGCTCGGCCTCGTGGCCTGGACGGTCGTCGTCCTGCTCGGCCTGCGACTCGCCGCGCTGCTGCGCCGCGAGCGCGTCCGGCGCGCGTGGGACCGCACGACCGGCGTGGCGCTCGGCGGTCTGGGCGCCGGCCTGCTCGTGGTCCGCGACTGAACCGGGCCGGACGCGCGAAGGACCCCCGCCGGGCAGGGCGGGGGTCCTCGCTGACTGGGGCGGGTCGCCTACTCGGCGACCTCCTCGGACGCCGGGTCGGGCGCCAGGCTGCCGATGTCGGAGCCGGTGTCGGACATGTCCTCGGGCTCGGCCGGCACGGGGCCCTGGTTGGCCGGCGTGCCACCCTGGTCGGCGCCGTCGGCGTTCTCGCCGCGCACCGGCTCCTGGTCGCTCTGCGGAGCGACGTTCTCCTGGTGATGGTTGATCGCGCCGCTGGGCTCGCGCGGGGTCTCGGGGTTCTGGTCAGTCACGGGCGTCCTCCTCGTTCATCCTGCGGGCGTTCTCGGGGCTCGACTCCAGCTCGCTCTCGTTGCGCGCCTCGACGACGGTCGAGATCAGGCCGAGGATCGCGGAGACGGCGGCGGCGGCCAGGCCGACGTAGCCCCACGGGCGGGCCGGGATCACGTCGTACCGGCTCAGGACCATGATCAGCACGCCGACCACGAACAACGTCGCCAGCACACCCATGCGCATGGCGTATCCCTTGCGGTACTTCTTCACTCTTCGCGGTGCTGCCATGACCGGCCCGTACCCATCGGACGCCGGGTCAACCATCATGGAGGGGTGCGCACCCCTCCCCTCGCCGCCGGCCGGCTCGACGTCGGCGACGGACACGAGCTCCACTGGGAGGAGCACGGCAACCCCGAGGGCGTCCCGGCCGTCGTCCTGCACGGCGGGCCCGGCTCGGGCGCGAGCCAGGGATGGCTGCGCTGGTTCGACCTGAGCCGCTACCGGGTGCTGCTGCTCGACCAGCGCGGGTGCGGCCGCAGCACCCCGCACGCCGGACGCACGGCCGACGCCCTGCACGCCAACACCACCCAGCACCTGATGGCCGACCTCGAACGGCTGCGCGAGCTGCGCGGCGTCGACCGCTGGCTCGTCCTCGGTGCGTCCTGGGGCTCGACGCTCGGGCTGGCGTACGCGCAGGCACACCCCGAGCGCGTCCGGGCCCTCGTGCTGTTCTCGGTCGTCACCACCACGCGCCGCGAGGTCGAGTGGGTCACCCGCGACATGCGCCGGCTGTTCCCGCGCGAGTGGGAGACGTTCGTCGGCGCGCTGCCCGAGCCCGAGCGCGACGGCGACCTGGCCGCGGCCTTCCACCGGCGCCTCGTCGACCCGGACCCCGCGGTGCACCACGCCGCCGCCCGTGCCTGGTGCGCCTGGGAGGACCGGCACGTCTCGCTCACGCCGGTGCACGACCCGCGCTACGACGACCCCGAGTTCGCCCTCGGGTTCGCCCGGCTGGTCACGCACTACTGGAGCCACGCGGCCTGGCTCGGCGAGACCGAGCTGCTCGACGGCATGACCCGCCTGCGCGGGATCCCCGGTCTGCTCGCCACCGGCCACGGCGACGTGAGCGGTCCGCCGGACGTGGCCCACGACCTCGCCGCCCGGTGGCCGGACGCCGAGCTGGTGATCGTCCCGGACGCCGGGCACGGCACGGGCGCCGCGCTGGAGGCGGTGGTGCGAGAGGCCGTGTCGCGTTTCGCCGCCGAGGCGTGAGCGCCAGGCCCTAGGCTGCGGTCATGTCCCAGCGCGTGACGATCGTCCCCCTCGACTCCGACGTCTTCAAGCAGAGCGAGCCCATCGACATCGAGTTCGACCTCGAGGGCGGGCGCGCCATCTCGGCCACCACCCAGGTCATGTACGGCTCGCCGTTCCTGGTGCTGCTGATCGAGGACTGACCCGGCCGGGCGGCGCACCTCCACGTCGGGAACAATGGCCGAGTCCCGCGATCCTGGAGGAACTGCATGCGCATCACCCGTCGTACGTTCGTCGCCGCCCCCGCCGAGGACGTGTGGAAGCTGGCCTGCGACTTCTCGCTGTGGCACCCCAAGCTCGCGCACTACACGGGCGGCCCCGAGACGTCCGCCGAGCTGGTCGTCACCGTGGTGGAGCGTGACGACGCGGCGATGAGCCTGCGCTACACGATGCCCGAGCCGCCGTTCAGCATCGTCGACCACACCGCCACCATCACGGTGCGCGACAACGGGCACTCCACCGCGTACGTCACGTGGGAGGCCGACGTCGACGCCGCGCCCGAGCAGCAGGACGAGCTCGAGGACAAGCTCGGCGACGACGTCTTCGACGTCGCGCTGGACCAGCTGGCGACCACGGCGCAGGACGCCCAGGTCCCGACCCGCTGACCTCAGCGGTGGGCGGCTAGGACCGCCACTTCTCGAACCCCAGGACTATCAGGCGCATCTGGCGCCGGGCGCCCTCCTTGATGCGCGCCTCCAGGTCGGGCCGGCCGTCAGGCATCTCGACGACCTCCTCGGCGTTGGAGACCATGTTGCGGACGAACAGCCGCGACACCATGTGCACGTCGTCGCTGTGCCAGCGCTCGATGTGCGGCAGCTTGGCCAGCACCACGGCCAGCTCGCTCTCGAACAGCTCCAGCTCGTGCCGGATGGCCTGCCGGACGACCGGCGACCCCCCGACGCGCTCGCGCGCCACGAAGCCGAAGTGCGCCTTGCTGTGCTTGACCGCCTCGACCAGCACCTCGGCGGCCGCGTCGATGATGTTCTCGAACACCTGCGGGTCGCGCTGCGCCTCGCGGATCATCCGCCGCAGCGTGCTGAACGACTCCTCGACCAGGGCCAGGCCGAGCTCGTCCATCGACTCGAAGTGCCGGTAGAAGGCCGTCGGGACGACGCCGGCGGCGCGGGCGACCTGGCGCAGGCTGATCTGGGCGAAGCCGGACGAGCTGCTCAGCTCGAGCGCCGCGGCCATGAGGGCCTCACGCGTGCGCTCCTTCTGCTCCTGCCGCGTCCCTGCGGCGCCCTGGCTCGCCATGCGGCCAGCCTATCGGCATCCCCAGTGAACAGGTGTTCCCCATCACCGTCTCGTGCAGGGTCCGGCCGTTGCGTCGTTCGGCCCGCTGTGCGACCCTTGGAGTGCACACGCGTTCACTGAACGCTCGAAGCGAGGAGAACGATGGGGCTGATCCGAGCCGCGCTGGCGTCCAAGCCGGTCGCGTCGCTGACGTCGCCGCACTCGATCGACCACTACCTGGAGCACGTCCACCCCATGTGGACCGTCACGCAGGTGCGGGCGCGAGTGGTGGAGGTCGTCCGCGAGACCGGTGTCGCGAGCACGGTCGTGCTGCGCCCCAACGGCGCGTGGCGCGGCTTCCGCGCCGGCCAGCACGTCGAGTTCGGCGTCGAGGTCGAGGGCAAGCGCCGCGTGCGCGTCTTCTCGGTCTCCAGCTCCGAGAAGCGGGCCGGCCGCACGTTCAGCGTGTCGGTCAAGGCCCACCCGGACGGCTACGTGTCGCAGTACCTGCACCACGAGCTCAAGCCCGGCACCCTCGTGCACCTTTCGCAGGCGGACGGCGAGTTCGTCCTGCCCCGCACCCTGCCCGACCACGTGCTGCTGCTCAGCGGCGGCAGCGGCATCACCCCGGTGATGGCCATGCTGCGCACGCTGCGCGACGCCAAGCCCGGCACCCCGCGTCCGCAGGTCACCTTCCTGCACTACGCGCGCTCGCGCGAGGACGAGATGTTCACCGCCGAGCTCGACGCGCTCGTCGAGGAGGCCGGCCTGGGCCGCGTCGTCCGCGTCTACACGCGCGAGCCCGAGCCCGGCGCCGAGCTCACCGGACGCTTCACCGCCGAGCACCTCCAGCAGCTCGGCGTGGACCCCGCCACCACGCTCACGTACGCCTGCGGCCCGGCGGGCCTCATCGCGTCCGTCCGCGACGCGTACGAGGCAGCCGGCGCCGCCGACCAGCTGCGCGTCGAGTACTTCAAGGTGCCCAGCGTCGACCTCGACGCGGCCGACGCCACGGGCACCCTCACGTTCGAGGACAGCGCCGTGAGCGCCGACAACTCGGGCGCCACGATCCTGGAGCAGGCCGAGTCCGCCGGCCTGTCCCCCCGCTACGGATGCCGCATGGGCGTCTGCAACACCTGCGCCGTCAAGAAGAACCACGGCGCCGTCCGCCACGTCATCACCGGCGAAGTGGCCGCCAACACCGACGAGACCGTGAAGATCTGCGTCCAGGTCCCCGTCGGCGACGTCAGCATGGCCCTCTGAGAGGAACTGACCCGTGTCCCACTACCGCACCAAGCACGCGCCGATCGAGCCGCTGAGCGCCAGCAACCACAACAAGGCGCCGCAGCCGCTCGTCGGTCCCGACACCGACCGGCGCGCCACCATCGGCACCGACCTGATGAGCTACGAGCAGCTGGAGGAGTTCGGCCGCGAGCTGGACACCGTGCGCCAGCGCGTCCTGGACGACCTCGGCCAGGCCGACGCCGACTACATCCGGCGGGTCATCAAGCTGCGCAACGCCTTCGAGGTGCTGGGCCGCATCGGCCTGTTCATGCCGTTCTTCTGGCCGGCGTTCGTCGCCGGCATCCTGCTGCTCGGCGTGGCCAAGATCCTCGAGAACATGGAGATCGGCCACAACGTCATGCACGGCCAGTACGACTGGATGAACGACCCGCTGGTCAACGGCCAGAAGTACGAGTGGGACAACGTGGCCCCCGCGCAGGAGTGGAAGCACGGCCACAACTACATGCACCACACCTACACGAACATCCACGGCATGGACCGGGACATCGGCTACAACATGTTCCGCATCGACGCCGAGCAGCCGTGGTACCCGAGCCACCGGTTCAACCTGCCGCTCGCGTTCGTCCTCATGCTGCTGTTCGAGTGGGGCGTGATGTACCACGGCGTCGAGCTCGACGAGTACCTCGCCGGACGCATGGACAAGGCCGAGTTCCAGGGCCGCAAGAAGCGCGCGATGCGCAAGATCCGCCGCCAGCTGGTCAAGGACTACGTGGCCTTCCCGGTGCTGTCGCTCGCGCTCGTGCCGTTCACGTCCTGGTGGACCCCGGTGCTCGTCCTGGCCGGCACGTTCGTGGCCAACGTCATCCGCAACATCTGGACCTTCCTGATCATCTTCTGCGGCCACTTCCCGGCCGAGGTGGAGACGTTCAAGGAGGAGGAGGCGCAGAACGAGACGCGCGGCCAGTGGTACCTGCGCCAGCTGCTCGGCTCGGCCAACATCTCCGGCAGCAAGCCGTTCCACGTCCTCACCGGCAACCTGAGCTACCAGATCGAGCACCACCTGTTCCCCGACATCCCGGCGCGCCGCTACGGCGACGTGTCCGCGGACGTGCACCGCCTGGTCGAGAAGTACGACCTGCGCTACAACACCGGCCGGCTGTCCAAGCAGCTGTGGAGCGTCGCCTCCCAGCTGCACCAGCTGAGCAAGAAGCCCGACGACCCGTACAAGATCGGCAACTCGCCGGAGTCGAAGGCGCTGCGCCGGGCCAAGCGCGAGGCGGAGGCCGAGCGTCGTGCCCAGGAGCAGGCGGCGGCACACTAGTCGCATGGGCCTGAGCCGTCACGAGATCACCAAGGACGTCCTGCAGCAGTACGTCGAGGCGGCGTTGAGCACGGCGGGCGGGGTCGCAGCGATCTGCTTCGACGCCGCCCGCCGCGTCACGTCCGAGCTGGGCGCGTTCGGCACGGAGGTGTTCGAGATCCGTGAGGCACGTCGCAGGGCGCACGAGGACGACACGACCAATCCGGACGGTCCGTAGCCTCGAACCAGGAGCATGACGCACTCCCCCACGCGGCCGCGCGTCGCGGTCGTCGGCTCCGGCATCTCCGGCCTCACCGCCGCGTACCTGCTGCGCCGCACGCACGACGTGACCGTCTTCGAGGCCGACGACCGGGCCGGCGGCCACGCGCACACCCACACCGTCGCCGACGGTGACCGCAGCCATCGCGTCGACTCGGGCTTCATCGTGCACAACGACCGCACGTACCCGCTGCTGCGCCGGTTGTTCGCCGAGCTGGACGTGCCGGTGCGCCCGACCGAGATGAGCATGAGCATCCGCTGCGACGGCTGCGGCCTGGAGTACGCCGGCGGACGCGGCCTCAAGGGCATCTTCGCCCAGAAGCGACGAGCCGCCGACCCGCGCTTCCTGCGCATGCTGCTGGACGTGAAGCGCTTCCAGCGGGCCGCCCTCGCGCTCCTGGAGACCCCGCAGCGCGACGCGGAGCCGCAGACGTACGGCGACTTCCTGCGCGAGCACGGCTTCGGCACCTACTTCGTCGACCACTACGCCATCCCGGTCGTGGCCTGCGTCTGGTCGTCGGGCCTCGGCACGGCGCTGGACTACCCCGCCCGCTACCTGTTCGAGTTCCTGAGCCACCACGGCTTCCTGTCGATCACCGGCTCGCCGCAGTGGTACACGGTCGAGGGCGGGTCGCGCACGTACGTGGACAAGGTCACCGCAGCCATCGGCGACGTCCGCGTCGGCTCGGCCGTCCGTCACCTCACGCGCAAGCCCGACGGCATCGAGCTGGTCGACGCGCACGACCGCCTGCACGTCGTCGACCAGGTCGTCGTCGCCACGCACGCCGACGACGCGCTGGCGATGCTCACGGACCCCTCGGACGCCGAGACCGCCGCCCTCGGCGCGTTCGGGTACTCGCGCAACGAGACGGTGCTGCACCGCGATCCCGCGCCCATGCCGCGCGCCCGGCAGGCGCAGGCGTCCTGGAACTACCGCACCGAGACCTGCGGGCACCGCGGTGCCGCGCCCGCCGTCACGTACGCGATGGACCGGCTCCAGGGGCTCGACGCCGACCGCCCGTTCCTGGTGACGCTCAACGACGTCGACCGCATCGACCCGGCCACGGTCGAGGCGCGGATGACGTACACCCACCCCGTCTACACCGTCGAGGCCGTCGCCGCGCAGCAGCAGGTGCGCGACCTGTTCACCGACCGCACCGCCTTCGCCGGCGCCCACCTCGGGTGGGGGTTCCACGAGGACGGCTGCCGCTCCGGCGTCGAGGCGGCCCGCGCGCTCGGCGCCGACTGGGACGCCCCGTGACCGCGACCGAGCTTCCGCCGCTGCCCGCCCTCGTGGACGGCTGGGTGTCGCACACCCGGCGCACCCCGATGACGCGCCGCTTCCGGCATCGCGTCTACCAGTGGCTCGTCGACGTCGACGACCTGCCGCGCCTGGCCTGGCCGCTGCGGGCGTTCTCGACCTTCCGGTCCGAGGACCACCTCGGCGACCCGGACGCCTCCCTCGGCGACAACGTCCGCCGGTTCTGCGCGTTGCGCGGGATCGACCTGACCGGCCACCGCATCGTCATGCTGGCGAACGCCCGCGTGCTGGGCCACGTCTTCGACCCGTTGAGCGTGTTCTGGGCGTTCGCCCCGGACGGGAGCCTGACCTGCCTGGTCGCCGAGGTGCACAACACCTACGGCGAGCGCCACGCGTACGTCCTGCGTCCGGACGAGCAGGGCCGCGACCGGGTCGACAAGGAGCTCTACGTCTCGCCGTTCTTCACCGTCGAGGGCGGCTACGACCTGCAGTTCCGCGTCCGCCCCGACGTGGTCTCCGCCGCGATCGTGCTGCGCCAGGGCGCCGAGGCGTCCTTCAGCGCGACGTTCCGCGGCGTCCCGGAGCGGATGACGCCGTGGCGGCTCGCCCGCCTGGCGCTGCTGCGACCGCTCATGACCCAGCGCACCAGCGCGCTCATCCGCTTCCACGGCGTCCGGCTCTGGCTGCGCCGTCTCCCGATCGTCCCCCGCACCCCGCACACCCCCCAGGAAGGGATCCGATGACCGAGCAGCTGACCACCACGCGCTGGCCCGACCTCTTCCACGAGCCTCGTACCCCGCTCCGCGCTCGGGCGGCAAGGGCGATCCTGCGGACGACCGTGAGCCGCGTGCCCGTGCGCGTCACCTTCCCCGACGGCACCAGCTGGGGCGCCGGCGGACCGGACTCCCCCGAGCTGCAGGTCGTGCGCCCGGCGTCGTTCTTCGCCCGGCTCGGCCGCGACACGAAGATCGGCCTGGGCGAGGCGTACATGGCCGGCGACTGGCGCGCCGCCCCCGGCACCGACCTGGCCGAGCTGCTCGCGCCGTTCGCCGAGCGGCTCACCGCCCTCGTGCCCGCTCCCCTGCTGCGGCTGCGCAAGCTCGTGGACGTCCGGCTCCCGCACGCCGAGCGCAACAGCGTCGAGGGCTCACGGTCGAACATCGAGCGCCACTACGACCTGTCCAACGAGCTGTTCATGCTCTTCCTGGACCCGACGATGTCCTACTCGTCGGCCGACTTCGACGGGACCGAGCCGCGGGTGTTCGACGACCTCGAGCCCGCCCAGGTGCGCAAGATCGACGCCATCCTGGACGCCGCACGGGTCGGCGAGGGCTCGCGCGTCCTGGAGATCGGCACCGGCTGGGGCGCGCTGGCCATCCGCGCGGCTCGCCGCGGCGCCCAGGTCACGAGCATCACCATCTCCACCGAGCAGGCCGAGCTGGCCCGCGAGCGCGTCGCCCTCGCCGAGGTCGACGACCGCGTGGAGATCCGCCTGCAGGACTACCGCGAGGTCGACGGCGAGTACGACGCCGTCGTCAGCGTCGAGATGATCGAGGCGGTCGGCGAGGAGTTCTGGCCCACCTACTTCGCCACGATCGACCGCGTCCTCGCGCCCGGCGGCACCGTGGCGATCCAGGCCATCACCATGGCGCACGACCGCTACCTCGCGACGCGGCACTCGTACGGGTGGATCCAGAAGTACGTCTTCCCCGGCGGCCTCATCCCGTCCGAACGGGCCGTCGACGACGTGCTGCGGGCGCACACCGCCCTGCGGGTCACCCGGCGGCGTCCGCTGGGCACCGACTACGCCCGCACCCTGCGGCTGTGGCGCGAGCGCTTCATCGGCCACGCG
Organism: Aeromicrobium sp. IC_218; assembly: GCF_004336805.1. GTDB lineage: Bacteria > Actinomycetota > Actinomycetes > Propionibacteriales > Nocardioidaceae > Aeromicrobium. Next base: position 45,815 of record NZ_SJXM01000003.1, on the reverse strand, counting down.
GACGAGGTGCGCGCGGCCGGCTTCGACGAGACGTTCCGCCGCATGTGGGAGCTGTACCTCGCCTACTGCGAGGCCGGGTTCGCCGTCGGCTACCTGGACGTCGTGCAGCTGCGCATGGAGCGTCCGGCCTAGCCGAAGCGCGGCACCCGCCGCTCGCCCGGTCGCGGCCACGGGTTGAACTCGCACCCGCCGAGACCCTTGGACTGCTGCATCATCACCGGCGCCGGCCCGCCTCTGCGGGGGCAGGACCGGTGGCCGTGGCCCAGCCAGTGCCCGGTCTCGTGGTTCACCACCATGTGCCGGTAGTCGCGCAGCGAGCCGCCGCTGCGCCGCCAGGCCGGGCTGGCGTACAGCCACCGGGTCTGGTTGATGACCACGTGGCGTCCGGCGCGGCAGCTCCACTGCCGGCTGCAGACGGACGAGAACGACGGCAGCGTCCGCGACGCGGCCAGGTAGAGGGTGAAGTCGCCGCCCCGCTTGACCCGGCGGAACACCGTGCCGGACGTCCGCCAGCCGCGGGCGTCGTCGAACGTCTGCTGGGCCAGCCGCTTGAACTCGCGCAGGTCGGCCTTGATGCGTCCCTTGGTGCGGACGCTGTAGGTGACCACCCGGCGGGCGGGCACCATGTGCTGCACGGTGCGCGTGGGGGCGGTCGTCACGGACGTCGAGCGGTGGCCGGCCCGCGAGCCCGTCACGCGCACCGCGAGCCGGCGGCCGACGTCCTGGGGCTTCACCCGGTAGCGGGTCGCCTGGGCACCGCCGATGGGCCGCCCGTCGCGCAGCCACCGGTACGAGAGCCGCGCGCCCTCGGTCCAGCGTCCCGGTCGCACGGCGAGCGTGCGCCCGTAGGCGGCCGTGCCGGCCACCGTGGGAGCGGCCAGGTTGCGGACGGCCGGGGTGGGCTCGGCCTCCTCGGCGAGCGCGGGTGTCTGCGGCGCCGCGAGCGCACCGACGACCAGCAGGGCGACGAGGAAGGATCGCATGATCCAGTGTCGCCCCGGAGGGCCGGCTTGTCAGTCCCCCCAGAAGACGCGCTCGACGACCTGACGCGCCTGGCGCGTCGTGCGCAGGTAGTCGTCGACCATCACCTCGCCGCCGTCGAGCCCGTACCCGAGCAGGTGGGCGACGCCGGCCCGCTCGGCCGACTGCTCGACCATCGACTCGGCCGGGCGCGAGCGCAGCAGCACCACGGCGTTGCGGACGCGGCTGACCATGCGCCAGGCGGCCTCCAGCGACTCGGCGTCCGCCTCGTCGAGCAGGCCCGCCCCGGCGGCCGCGTGCAGGGCCGGGATGGTCCGGGTGGTGCGGAGCCCCCCGATCTCGTGCGCGTGCTGCATCTGCAGCAGCTGGACGGTCCACTCGACGTCGGCGAGGCCGCCGCGGCCGAGCTTGAGGTGCGTGGTCGGGCTGGCGCCGCGCGGGAGCCGCTCGGCGTCCACCCGCGCCTTGATGCGCCGGATCTCGCGCACCTCGGCCTCGCTCGTGCCGCCCTCGGGCCAGCGCAGCGGGTCGATGAGCGCGCGGAAGCGCCCGCACAGGCCCTCGTCGCCGACGACCGGGTCGGCCCGCAGCAGGGCCTGGGCCTCCCACACCGCCGACCACTTGTCGTAGTAGGCGGCGAAGGCCGACAGGCTGCGCACGAGCGGGCCGTTGCGCCCCTCGGGCCGCAGGTCGGCGTCGACCTCGAGCGCCGGGTCGACCCCGGCCGCACCGAGCGCGTTGCGCAGCCGCTGGGCGACGGCGGTGGCGGCCGACTGGGCCTGCTGCGCGTCCGCGCCCTCGAGCGGCTCGTGGACGAACATGACGTCGGCGTCGGAGCCGTAGGCCGACTCGTGGCCGCCGAGGCGTCCCATCAGCACCACGGCCATGCGGGTGCCGAGCTCACCGCGCTCGTCCTCGACGGACGCGATGGCGGCCTGCAGCGCCGCCTCGAGCGTGGCGGTGGTGAGGTCGCTCAGCGCCTCCCCCACCTCGGTGATGTCGAGCCGGCCGAGCACGTCGGCCATGCCGATGCGGGTCAGCTCGCGGCGGCGCACGCGGCGCACGGCCTTGAACGCCGCGTCCCCGCCTCGGTGGCGGGCCGCGGCCAGCACCATCTCGTGCGTGAGCCGCTCCCGGCTGCGCGGCACGAGCTCGTGGTCGTCGCCCAGGAGCGCGACGGTGTCCGGGCCGCGCACGATGAGGTCGCCGACGTACGAGCTGGACGACACGAGCCGGGCCAGCTGCTCGGCGCCGGTGCCCTCGTCGCGCAGCTTGCGCAGGTACCAGTGGCTCTCGCCGAGCTGCTCGGACACCCGGCGGAAGGTCAGCAGCCCGCGGTCGGGGTCGGGCGACTCGGCGAACCACTCGAGCATGGCGGGCAGCAGCGAGCGCTGGATGGCCGAGCGCCGCGAGACGCCGGACGTGAGCGCCTGGATGTGGCCCAGGGCGCCGGCCGGGTCGACGAAGCCGAGCGCCTCGAGCCGCTCGCGGGCGGCCTCGGTGGTCAGGCGCAGGCTGTCGGTCGGCAGCGCCGCGACGGCCTCCAGCAGCGGCCGGTAGAACAGCTTCTCGTGCAGCCGGCGCACCTGGCGGCGCTGGGCCTGCCACTCGCGCGTGAGGTTCGCGACCGGGTCCTGGCGGAACCCCATGCTGCGACCGAGCCGGCGCAGGTCGTCCTCGTCCTCGGGCACGACGTGGGTGCGCTGCAGCTTGTGCAGCTGGATGCGGTGCTCGAGCGTGCGCAGGAACTCGTACGCCTCCTCCATCGCCGCGCCGTCGCGGCGTCCGACGTACCCGCCGTCGATGAGCGCCTGCAGCGCGGTGAGCGTGGTGGGGCTGCGCAGCGACTCGTCGAGGCGACCGTGCACGAGCTGCAGCAGCTGCACGGCGAACTCGACGTCGCGCAGGCCGCCGGCACCGAGCTTGAGCTGGCGGTCGCGGTGCGCGGCGGGGATGTGCTCGACGACGCGACGGCGCATGGCCCGGGTGTCGGCCACGAAGTTCGGACGCGTGCTGGCCCGCCACACGAGCGGGCGGACGACGTCGAGGTACTCCTGCGTGAGCTCCGCGTCGCCGGCGGCGTACCGCGCCTTCATGAGGGCCTGGAACTCCCAGGTCGTGGCCCAGCGGTCGTAGTAGGCGGCGTGGCTGGCGACGGTGCGCACGAGCGGGCCCTGGTTGCCCTCGGGGCGCAGCTCGGCGTCGACCTCCCAGATGGTGCCCTCGGCGGTCAGGTCGCCGCACAGCCGCATGACGGTGGAGGCCAGCTTCGTGCCCGCGGTGAGGGCCGCGGACTGGTCGGCGCCCTCGGCCGGCTCGGCGACGAAGATGACGTCCACGTCGCTGACGTAGTTGAGCTCGTGCCCGCCGGTCTTGCCCAGCGCGACGATCGCGAGCCGGCAGGAGTCGGCCCCCGTCACCTCGGTGCGGGCGATCTCCAGCGCGGCGCCGAGCGTCGCCACGGCGAGGTCGGACAGCTCGGCCGACGACTGGGCGAACGTGGTGAGCCCGTTGAGGTCGCGGGCGACGACGTGGAGCAGCTTGCGGTGGTAGGCGACGCGCAGCTCGTCGGCCGTGGTGGCCCCGGCCATCTGGCGACGGTGCTCGTCCTCGCTCATCGGCTCGGTCAGCAGCTGGCCGTCGCCCAGGTCGGTGACGAGCTCGGGGTGCCGGGCCAGGAAGTCGCCGAGCGCGGCGCTGGTGCCCAGCACGACCAGCAGGCGCTGGCGCAGCACCTCGTCGGACTCGAGCGCCTCCAGCAGCCGGTCGCGGCCCCACGCCTCGCCGATGCGCGCGAGCGAGGCGAGGGCGCCGTCGGGGTCGGCGACGGCCGCCACGGCGTCCACGAGCGTCTCGGGGACCGGGGCGAGCTCGGCCAGCCGGGCCACCGCCTCGTCCGGGGAGCGGAAGCCCTTGCGGGCGAGGGACTCGACGCGGGCCTGGGTCACCACGGACCGCACCCTACCGAGCGGACGGAGGCGGGCCGGGCGACGTCCGGCGGGCAGGATCCGTTCACATCAACGGCATCATGCGGTCGAGCTCGAACTGGGTGACCTGCGCGCGGTAGGCCTCCCACTCGACCCGCTTGTTGCGCAGGAAGAAGTCGAAGACGTGCTCGCCGAGCGTCTCGGCCACCAGCTCGCTGGACTCCATGAGCCGGATGGCCTCGTCCAGGTTGCCCGGGAGCGGGTCGATGCCCATCGCCTTGCGCTCGTAGTCGTTCAGGCCCCAGACGTCGTCCTCGGCCTCGGGCGGCAGCTCGTACTTCTCCTCGACGCCCTTGAGGCCCGCGGCCAGGATGAGCGCGAAGGCGAGGTAGGGGTTGCAGGCCGAGTCGATGCCGCGGTGCTCGATGCGGGCCGAGCCGCTCTTGTGCGGCTTGTACATCGGCACGCGGACGAGCGCCGAGCGGTTGTTGTGGCCCCACGACACGTAGTTCGGGGCCTCACCGCCGCCGGCCAGGCGCTTGTAGGAGTTGATCCACTGGTTGGTGACCGCGGTGATCTCGGGCGTGTGACGCAGGACGCCGGCGATGAACGAGCGTCCGGTCTGCGACAGCTGGTACTCCGCGCCGGCCTCGTAGAAGGCGTTCTCGTCGCCCTCGAACAGCGACACGTGCGTGTGCATGCCCGAGCCGGGGTGCTCGGTGAACGGCTTGGGCATGAACGTGGCCCACTTGCTCTGGCTCAGCGCCACCTCCCGCACGACGGTGCGGAAGGTCATGATGTTGTCGGCCATCGAGAGCGCGTCGGCGTAGCGCAGGTCGATCTCCTGCTGGCCCGGGCCGCCCTCGTGGTGGCTGAACTCCACCGAGATGCCCATGTGCTCGAGCATCCCGATGACCTCGCGGCGGAAGTCCTGGCTGGCGCCCTGGGCGGTGTGGTCGAAGTAGCCGCTGTCGTCCACCGGCACCGGCACCTGGCCCGTGGCCGGCTTGTCCTTGAACAGGTAGAACTCGACCTCGGGGTGCGTGTAGAAGGTGAAGCCGGCGTCGGCGGCCTTCTGCAGCGTCCGCTTCAGCACGAAGCGCGGGTCGGCGTACGCCGGGCTCCCGTCGGGCATGTGGATGTCGCAGAACATGCGCGCCGTCGCCGGGGTCTCGCCGCGCCACGGCAGCAGCTGGAACGTCGCCGGGTCGGGCTTGAGCACCATGTCGGCCTCGTGCACCCGGGCGAAGCCCTCGATCGCCGAGCCGTCGAACCCGATGCCCTCGTCGAAGGCGCCCTCGAGCTCGGCCGGGGCGATCGCGACCGACTTCAGCGAGCCCAGCACGTCGGTGAACCACAGGCGGACGAAGCGCACGTCGCGCTCCTCGATCGCGCGCAGCACGAAGTCCTCTTGCTTACCCATGGGGCCAGTCTCTACGGGACGTGTTACCGGGATGTTTCGGGGGTGCCTCGGCGCCGTGGACGACCGCGAGCGACGTGCCGCGTCAGGCGCCCCGTGCCACGGTGGCGGGATGCACACGGCACGCAGATGGCTCCTGGACCGGTGGACCGAGCATCCCCGGATCGCTCTCGCGCTGCGGGCCGCCGTGGCGTCCGCGATCGCGTGGACCCTCGTGCGCTTCGTCCCCGGGTCCCAGGACTACCCGTACTACGCGCCGTTCGGCGCCATCATCGCCACGACCTCGACCCTGGCCGGCTCCGTGCGCGAGTCGCTGCAGGCGGTCGGCGCGATCGTCGTGGGTGGCGTCGTCGCGTGGCTCGTGGGCGCCGCGACGGGCGACGACCTGGCGGCCGTCACCCTGGCGGTCGTCGTCGCCCTGTCGGTGAGCGTGGCCGGGTGGCGTCCGCTGGGCGCCATGGGCGGCTGGGCACCGACGGCGGCGGTCTTCACGCTGATCATCGGTCACGGCGATGCGCAGTTCATCGGTGCCTACGGCGGCCTCACCCTGTTCGGCGCCCTCGTCGGCATCGTGGTCAACATGGTCGCCCCTCCCCTGCCGCTGGCGCCCGCCCGCGCGGCCGTGAGCCGGGCTCGATCGGTGCTCGCCGAGCAGCTGCACGAGATCGCCGACCTGCTCGTGACCCACGAGCTCCCCCCGATCGACGAGTGGGACCAGCAGCACTCCGACCTGCGGCGTGCGCGCACCGAGATGAGCGACGCCGTCTCCCGCGTGCACGAGTCGCTCACCGCCAACGCGCGCGCCCGGCGGCACCGCACCGCCCTCACGACCCTGTCCGCGGAGGCCGACGGCCTCGACCGCATCTCGTTCCTCATGGCCGACGTCAGCGACCTGCTGCTGCGACCGCACGGCGTGCCGGGCGACCCCGCCGCGCAGACGACCCTCAGCGACGACGTCCGCGAGCCGCTGGCCGTCGCGATGCACCGGGTGGCCGACGCGCTCGAGGCCTACGGCGAGGGCGGCGAGGTGGACCCGCGGCTGGAGGCGGCCGACGCCCAGCTCGCCACCCTGCTCGAGGCGCGTGTGCACGAGACCCACCAGCAGCTGCTGGTCGACAGCGTCGTGCTGTCCCTGCGCCGCGCGATCGACACCTTCACCTGACCGGTCGGCCCTCGGCCGCGCACGGCGGGCGGACGTCCGCGGTGCGCCACTACGCTGGCCGGGTGCCGCAGCTGAGAATCGCCCTGGCCCAGGTGGACGCCGTCGTCGGCGACCTGGAGGGCAACGCGAAGATCGTCCTGGACCGCTGCCGCGAGGCCGCCGCCGAGGGCGCCCACCTCGTCGTCTTCCCCGAGATGATGCTCACCGGCTACCCGATCGAGGACCTCGCGATGCGCGCCTCGGTCATCCAGGCCTCCCGCGAGCTCGTCGAGGCGCTGGCCGGCGACCTGCAGGCGCGAGGCCTGGGCGACCTCGTCGTCTACGTCGGGTACCTCGACCGCGCCGACGGCGTCGCCGACGGGCCAGGCGTGCCCAAGAACGCGCCGACCAACTCCGTGGCCGTCCTGCACGGCGGACGCGTCGTCGCCCGGCAGGCCAAGCACCACCTGTGGAACTACGGCGTCGGCGACGAGATGCGCACCTTCGTGGCCGGGCACACGATCAACGTCGTCCAGGTGCACGGCGTCGACGTCGCGCTCGCCATCTGCGAGGACATCTGGCAGGAGGGCCCGTCGGCCGCCGCGCGCGCCGCCGAGGCGTCGCTGCTGGTCGTCCCGAACGGGTCGCCGTACGAGGCCAACAAGGACGATGTCCGCTACGACCTGGTCTCGCGCCGCGCCCGCGAGGGCGACTGCACCGTCGCCTACGTCAACACCGTGGGCGGCCAGGACGAGCTGGTCTTCGAGGGCGACTCGATCGTCGTCGGCCCCGAGGGCGACGTGCTGGCCCGCGGCGCGCAGTTCGCCGAGGAGCTGCTGGTCGTCGACCTCGACCTGCCCGCGGCCACGCCGCGCATGCCCGACCCCGAGGAGTCGTTCGGCGGCCTGCGCATCCAGCGCACCATCGTCTCGTCCGACCCGCAGCCCGCCTACGAGCCGCGTCCCGCCGAGGTCCGCGAGCGCCTGGACGACCTGGGCGAGCGCTACTTCGCGCTGGTCACGGGCCTGCGCGGCTACGTGGAGAAGAACGGCTTCCGCTCGGTGCTGATGGGCCTGTCGGGCGGCATCGACTCCACGCTGTGCGGCGCCATCGCGGTGGACGCCCTCGGGGCCGACCGAGTCTTCGGCGTCTCCAACCCCAGTGCCTGGTCGACCGAGCACTCCAAGTCCGACGCCGCCGAGCTCGCCCGCCGCACCGGCCTGCGGCTCGACACCGTCCCGATCGCCTCGATCCTGGACTCCTACGAGGAGCTGCTCGAGCTGGAAGGGCTGGCCGAGGAGAACCTGCAGGCCCGCATCCGCGCCAACATCTGGATGGCCCTGTCCAACCGCGACGGCCACCTGGTGCTCGCCTGCGGCAACAAGTCCGAGCTGGCCACCGGTTACTCGACGATCTACGGCGACGCCGTGGGCGGGTACGCGCCGCTCAAGGACGTCCCCAAGACGATCGTGTGGGAGCTGTCGCGGTGGCGCAACGCCCACGCCGAGGCGCAGGGCCAGGAGCCGCCGATCCCCGAGCACGCGATCGCCAAGCCCCCGTCGGCCGAGCTGCGTCCCGGCCAGCTCGACTCGGACTCGCTGCCGCCGTACGAGGTGCTCGACGCGATCCTGGACGCCTACGTCGAGCGTGACCTCGGCTACGACGACGTGCTCGCCGAGGGCTTCGACCCCGAGGTGGTCAAGCGCGTCGTGACGCTGGTCGACCGGGCCGAGTACAAGCGCCGCCAGTACCCGCCGGGACCCAAGATCTCGCGCCGCAACTTCGGCCGCGACCGCCGCGTCCCGATCACCAACCGCTGGCGCGAGCACGCCTGAACCAGCCCGACGGTGTGAGCGACGCCTCGGGTCGCACCCCGTGCGGGGTGTGCCAGGCTGGGGCCGATCCGTGGACCCGTCCGGGCCGCGAGAGACGCAAGGAGCACATCATGAACGACATCCACGCCGAGGAGCCCGCGCCCTACGGCGGCCCCGCGACCAGCGACCCCAGCGTCCGCAAGGTGCGCACCCACCACCTGCGCCAGTGGAAGCAGCAGGGTCAGCGCTTCGCGATGCTGACCGCGTACGACCAGTACACGGCGCAGGTCTTCGACGAGGCCGGCATCCCGGTCATGCTCGTCGGCGACTCCGCCTCCAACAACGTCTTCGGCAACGAGACCTCGCTGCCGGTCACCGTCGACGAGCTCATCCCGCTCGTCCGCGCCGTGACCCGCTCGGCCCGCCGCGCCCTCGTGGTCGCCGACCTGCCGTTCGGCTCCTACCAGGGCTCGCCTCAGCAGGCGTTCGAGACCGCCGCGCGCTTCATGAAGGAGGCCAACGCCCACGCAATCAAGCTCGAGGGCGGCCTGCCGATGGTGCCGCAGGTCCAGCTGCTCACCGACGCCGGCGTGCCGGTCATGGCGCACATCGGCTTCACCCCGCAGGCCGAGCACAACCTGGGCGGCTACCGGGTCCAGGGGCGCGGCGACGCCGCCCAGCGGCTGATCGAGGAGGCGAAGGCGTTCCAGGACGCGGGCGCGTTCAGCATCGTCATGGAGATGGTGCCGGCGCCGGTCGCCGCGCAGGTCACCGAGGCGCTCGACATCCCCACGATCGGGATCGGCGCGGGCGCCGGCTGCGACGGCCAGGTGCTCGTGTGGCAGGACATGATGGGCCTGCGCACCGGCCGCGCGCCGCGCTTCGTCAAGAAGTACGCCGACCTGCACGGCGTCATGCTCGCCGCCGCCCAGGAGTACGCGGCCGACGTCGCCGCCGGGACGTTCCCGGCGGCGGAGCACTCGTTCGAGTCCTGAGCGCTCAGTCGTCCTTCCACTTGGGGTCCTCGTCCCACGCCTTCGTCCGCTCCTCGGCGGACTCCAGGGCGTGGGACGCGGCCTCGCGGGTGTCGTAGGGGCCGAGCCGGTCGGCCGCCTTGCAGCCGTCCTTGCCCTCGACCGTGTGGTGCTTGAGGCAGAAGTAGAAGGGGCCGGAGTCGCTCATGGCGCCATCCTGCCCGAGGCCGAGGGCGGACGCTCCTCGATAGGCTCGGGCGGTGAGCCTCCTCGTCCCCGGCACCGTCTCCGGACCCCTTCCCGTGCCCGAGTCCATCGAGCGTCCCGAGTACGTCGGCCAGCCGGCGCCGCTGCCCTACCGCGGCCCGCTGGTGCGTGACGCCGGCACGATCGAGCGGATGCGCGTGGCCGGACGGCTGGCCGCCCAAGCCCTGGACGCCGTCGAGGCGGCCATCGCGCCGGGCGTGACCACGGACGAGCTCGACCGCGTGGGCCACGCCTTCCTCTGCGACCACGGCGCCTACCCGTCGACCCTGGGCTACCGCGAGTACCCCAAGAGCCTGTGCAGCAGCGTCAACGAGGTCATCTGTCACGGCATCCCCGACGACCGTCCGCTCGAGGACGGCGACATCGTCAACATCGACATCACCGCGTACGTCGGCGGCGTCCACGGCGACACCAACAAGACGTACCTGGTCGGCGACGTCGACGAGGAGTCGCGCCTGCTGGTGGAGCGCACCCACGAGGCCACGATGCGCGCCATCAAGGCGGTGCGGCCCGGCCGGCAGGTCAACGTGATCGGCCGCGTCATCGAGTCGTACGCCAAGCGGTTCGGCTACGGCGTGGTGCGCGACTTCACCGGGCACGGGGTCGGCCCGGCGTTCCACGACGGGCTGGTGATCCACCACTACGACGAGCCGAGCGCCGACACGATCATCCAGGCCGGCATGACGTTCACCATCGAGCCGATGCTCACGCTCGGCGGTATCGACTGGGACCTGTGGGACGACGGCTGGACGGCCGTCACGCGCGACCGCTCGCGCACCGCGCAGTTCGAGCACACGCTCCTGGTGACCGAGGACGGCGCGGAGATCCTGACGCTCCCCTAGGAGCGGCCAGCCCCCTCGCGGAGCACCGAGAGGATGTAGGCGGCGACCAGGCCGACGGCCACGCCGATGACGATGGCGGCGACCGGGCGGTGGACCATGGCCCCGACGATGGCGCCGACGATCAGTCCGAGCCCGGCGCCGATGGCGTACCGGTAGGGCGCGGGCGGCTCCGGCTCCAGCTCGCGGCCCATGTCAGGCGCTGATGGCCCAGGGGCCCTCGGGGGCCGTGAGGTCGATCGTGCCGCGCGAGCCGAGCACCTGGACGGCCTCGGGGTCGGCGGCGGTCACCATGGCGCGGACCCGGCGCATGGCCGGCCACGTGCGCGCGCAGTGGACGGCGACGAGGTGATCGTGGCCGGAGCGCAGCGACAGGGCGACGAGCCCGTCGTCGTCGCTGCGCTCCAGCGCCCGGACGACCCTGGCCTGCGCCTGCGCGTCCGGCACGGCGTACAGCAGCGTCTCTCGCGGCCCCCCGATCGACGGGTGACGCTGCGCAGGGTGCACGAATCCGCGGTCTGCAGGCTGGGTGAGATCGTCCATGGTGACCTCTAGAACGACGAACTTGTGCAGAGGTTACGCACCGGCGCTGTTGCGCAGGTCACGCTGCGCGGTGCCCGCCGCTCCGCCGCCGCCGCGCTTCACCGTGTACATCGCCGCGTCGGCCGCCCGGACGAGGTCGGTCGCCGACTGGCCGGGGACGTGCTGCGCGACACCGACGCTCACCGAGGGCTCGAGCCGCTGACCCTCCGCGTGCACCGGCTGACCCGCGGCCTGCACGAGGCGGGACGCCAGGGCGTGCGCGGTCCCCAGGCTCGCGCCGGGCAGCACCACGACCATCTCGTCGCCGCCGTAGCGTCCGACGCAGCCGGCGTCGCCGACGACGTCCAGCAGGCGCCCCGCCACCGCGGCGAGCATCGCGTCGCCGGCGAGGTGGCCGTGCTGGTCGTTGACCTGCTTGAAGCGGTCGAGGTCGACGACGGCGACCGAGAGCGCCTCGCCGCTGCGGGTGGCGTGCCGGGCGAACGAGCGCAGCACGGCCTCCAGCGTCGCCCGGGTGAGCGCGCCGGTGACCGTGTCACGCGACGCTCCGCCGGCGCCGGTGACGCCCTCGGCGTACCAGAGCGTGAGGATCGTCCCGTCCAGCCCGGCGGCCCGGGGCGGCCGGTAGGACGCGGTGCGGGCCTGCGCGACGACGGCCCGGGTGCCGGTGCCGAGCACGAGGACGCCGTCGCTGCCGGGCGTGCCCAGGTCGACGTCGGGCCCGAGCGCCTCGGCGACCGAGTCACCGGGACGCGGCTCGCGTCCGGTGGCCGCACCGACCAGGCGCAGCGCCGAGCGGGTCGCCTCGACGAGGCGTCCGTGATGGTCGAAGGCGAACGCGTGGACCTCGAGGGCACCGAGCGGGCTCACCACCGGCGCGGGGACGCGGTCGTTGTAGCGGACCACGACGACGAGCCGGTAGATCAGCACGAGCGCGGCCGTGGCGACGAGGTGGACGCCGGGCACCTGCACCATCTGGACGCCCAGCAGGCCGACCATGAGCAGCATCAGCAGGAGCAGCGGCCGCCGGGTCGCGTCGTGGTGCTGGCGGCGCTCGGCCATGGCGACGATCGCCAGGCCGATGAGCGTGGCGCAGTACGCGGCCTGGACGATCCACACCGCGACGAACGCGCCGTCGTCGGTGAACTGCGCGACGTCCCGGCGCGGCCACAGGAACGAGACGAGCACGGCCGGGTAGGCCACGAACAAGCCGAGGACCGGGTTCGGGATGGGCCAGCGAGCGACGACGCCGCGGCGGGCGATGACGTAGAAGCACTGGGCGGCGACGGCGATGACCGGGAGCCAGAGGGTGTCGCTCACTCCGGTCGGGTCGATGTCCTCGTCCGCGAGCGGGACGATCACGTCCCAGGCGGCGACGGCCACGCCGGCGACCGCCAGCAGGCCCGTGCCGAACACGTCGCGGCGGCGCAGCGCGAGCACGGCGACGCCCAGCGCGACGACCGCCGCGAGGAACGATGCTGTGGCCACGAAACGCACGACTCCATGTGAGAGGCCCCGAAGCGGAACCGTCCGTGGAACCGCTCGAGCCACGGTACTGCACCACGCCCAGCGGCGCGAAGGCGAATGAGCCGGCCTGTAAGCCGGATTCTGTCCACGCCCGAAGGCGCTGGGCGACCATCCATCTGGGCGGCGCATCGCTGCGCCGCTCGGTGCGACCTACCCGCTGACCCGTGGACGAGCAGCCCGTCAGCGCAGGCGCCGAGGCGCCCTCTTGGTCTAGCTCCCGGTGGGGTTTACCGAGCCGGCCCCGTCACCGAGGCCGCTGGTGAGCTCTTACCTCACCGTTTCACCCTTGCCCGCACCTGCACCCGAGGGCGCAGGCCGTTGGCGGTCTGTTCTCTGTGGCACTGTCCCGCACGTCACCGTGGGTGGCTGTTGGCCACCACCGCGCTCTGTGGAGTCCGGACTTTCCTCACCGCACGCCCGAGGGCGTCCGGCGCGGCCGCCCGGCCGGCTCATTCGCGTCCCCATCGTAGCCGTCGTCTCCCTCCCCTAGAGTTCGGCCATGAGCGGCGAGAGCGACCTGGACGTGATGCTGGCCTCCCTCGACGTCCGGATGGACGAGGAGCCGGTCGTCTACGCGCTCGTGCCCCGGGTCATCGACGAGGTCGGCATCCGCGCGGTCGTCGTCGAGGACGAGGGCATCACGGTCGTGATGGGCCGCGACGACGCCGACGAGATCGGGCTGGCCTACGAGTTCGTGGGCGCCTGGCTCACCCTCACCGTGCACAGCGCGCTCGACTCGGTCGGCCTCACGGCCACGTTCTCGCGCGCCCTGGCCGACGCGCAGATCCCCTGCAACGTCCTGGCCGGAGCCCACCACGACCACGTCGTCGTCCCGTGGGAGGCACGCCACGACGCGGTCGCCGCGATCCGTGCGCTATCCTTGCGGAGCGAAAGGGAGTAGTCCCCAACGGCTGTGTCGACATACTGACCCTCGGGTCCGGCACAGCAGGCCAGCCCAGCTGGCGGACGAGACTTTCGACCGGATTGTCATACGACGAGCCCGGTCGAGGACTCGTCGTGTGCGGCTCTTCGTCCGGGACGGACGAGGAGCTTTTTTCATGATCGAGGCCTTGTGGCTGAGCACCGCTGTCATCTTCGTCGCCGAGCTCGGCGACAAGAGCCAGCTGATGGCGATGACGTTCGCCACCCGGTTCCGTGCGCGGGACGTCCTGCTCGGCATCACCGCCGCCACCGCGATCGTCCACCTGGCCAGCGTCGCCATCGGCTACTGGATCGGCCGTGGGTTCGCCGACTACCAGGGCCCCATCGCGATCGCGGCGGGCATCGCCTTCCTCGGGTTCGCGGCCTGGACGCTGCGCGGCGACGAGCTCACCGAGGACGAGGCGGAGAAGGCCAAGAAGGCGTCGGGCTCGGCGCTGCTCGCCGTGGGCGTGGCGTTCTTCCTGGCCGAGCTGGGCGACAAGACGATGCTCGCCACGATCACCCTGGCCACGCAGCACCAGTGGTTCGGCACGTGGGTCGGCAGCACCATCGGCATGGTGGCGGCCGACGCGCTCGCGATCGTCGTGGGCATCGCGCTGGGCAAGCACCTGCCCGAGAAGGTCATCAAGTACGGCGCCGCCGCGGCGTTCGCGGTGTTCGGCCTGCTGCTGATCGCCGAGGGCGCGGGCTGGCTCGGCTGACCCCGGGCGCGCAGCCGTAGGGTCTCCCCCGTGCTCCACGACCTGCGCGCCCTCGCCGAGGCCCTGGGCTTCCTCGTCGCCATCGCCGTGGTGGCGCGGGCCTGCGCGGACGCCGGGCTGTTCGACGCGCTGGGCGCCCGCACCCGGCGGCTGGCCCGCGGGTCGGCGTCCGCGCTGCTCGCCCTCTCCGTGGTGCTGGCCGCGCTCGTCACCGCGGTGCTCAGCCTGGACGCCACCGCGGTGCTGCTGACCCCGGTGCTGCTCGCGGCCGCGGGTCGACGGCGCTGGCCGGCGTACGCGACCGTCCGCCTGGCGAACTCCGCGTCGCTGCTCCTGCCGGTCTCGAACCTGACCAACCTGCTCATGTTCTCGGCGACCGGGCTCGGCTTCGCCGCGTTCGCCGGCGCCATGGCGCCGGTGTGGCTGGTCGCCGTCGCCGGCGAGTACCTGGTGCTGCGCTGGTGGTTCCGCGACGAGATCGGCCACCCGCCGCCGGCCCACGGCGATCCGCCGGACGTGCCCCGCTACCCGCTGGCCGTCCTGGTCGTGCTGCTGCTGGGCCTCGGTGCGGGCACCACCCCGTGGGTCGTCGCGACCGTGGCAGCCGTGCTCGTGGGCGTCCCGGCCCTGGTGCGCCGCGTGACGACGTGGCGGGACCTGCTGCACGCGGCCAACCTGCCCATGGCCCTGCTCGTGCTCGCCTGGGGCATGCTCGTGACCTGGTTCTCGCGGACGCCGGCGGGATCGTTCGTCGGCGACCTGCTCCCCCGCGGCGACTCGTGGGCGGCGCTCGTGGGCGCCGCGCTGCTGGCCATGCTGCTGGCCGGCGTCGTCAACAACCTGCCAGCGACGCTCGTGCTGCTGCCGGCCGCGGCGCTCGCCGGGCCGGCCACCGTGCTGGCCGTGCTGGTCGGCGTCGGCGTGGGCGCGAACCTGACGATCGTCGGGTCGCTGGCCAACCTGCTCTGGTGGCGCTCGGCGGCCCGGGAGGTCGCCACGCTGGGCACCTTCCACCGGCTCGCGGTGGCGACGACGCCCGCGCTCGTGGTCGCGTGCACCACCGTGCTGTGGGCGTGGACGAGCCTCGTGTGGTGAGTCGGTAGGGTCACCGGGTGCTCGTGCTGCTGCCGCCCTCGGAGGGCAAGACCCGTCCGTCCGGCGACCGGGTCCTCGACGTCGACGACCTCTCGTTCCCCACGCTGAACCGCACCCGCCAGCGCCTGCTCAAGGCGCTCGTGACGCTCAGCTCCGGACGTCCGGCCCGGGCGATGGACGTGCTCGGTCTCGGACCGACGCAGGCCGACGCGCTCTCGACCAACGCCGCCCTGCTCGAGGAGCCGGTCGGCCGCGCCGACGAGGTCTACACCGGCGTGCTGTTCAGCCACCTCGACCTGGCCGGGCTCCCGGCGGACGTCCGCGAGCGCGCCGACGCGACGCTGGCGGTGGCGTCCGGGCTGTTCGGGCTGCTGCGGCCGTCCGACCCGATCCCCGCCTACCGGCTGTCGGGCTCGGTGACGCTGCCCCGGCTCGGCACGGTCAGCGGCGTCTGGCGCGACGTCCTGCCCCCGGCGCTCGACGAGGCGGCCGGCGACGGCCTGCTCGTCGACCTGCGCTCAGGCACATACGTGAACCTGGGCAAGTCGTCCAGGGCGCTCGCGCCGCGCACCGCGACCATGCGGGTGCTGCACGAGCGCCCCGACGGCCAGCGCAAGGTCGTCAGCCACTTCAACAAGGCGACCAAGGGCCGCCTCGTGCGGGCGCTGCTCGTCGAGGACGCTCGTCCGACGTCGGTCGACGAGCTCGCCGAGGCGCTGGGCGACCTCGGCTGGACGGTCGAGCGGTCCGGGAACCGGCTCGACGTCGTCGTGACCGAGATCTGAGCCTCAGGCCCGGACCAGGAACGGGTAGTCGGTGTAGCCCTCGGCGCCCGGCGCGTAGAACGTGCGCGGGTCGGGCTCGTTCTCCGGGTGCTCGCCGTGCCAGCGCTCGAGCAGGTCCGGGTTGGCGATGGCCGCGCGGCCGACGGCGACCGCCTCGGCGTGCGCGGCCTCGATGAGCGCGACCGCCTCGTCGCGGGTCGTCACCGAGCCGAAGCCGCTGTTGGCCACGAGCGGGCCGCCGAAGCGCGCTCGCAGCTCCTGCACCAGCTCGCCGGCGGGCTCGCGGTGCAGCACCGACAGGTAGGCCAGGCCCAGCGGCCGCAGCTCGTCGAGCAGGTGGCCGTAGGTCGCGCGGACGTCCTCGTGGTCGGTCTCCAGCGCGTCCTGGATGTTGTGCTCGGGCGAGATGCGCAGCCCGACCCGGCCGGCTCCGATCTCGTCGGCCACCGCGCGCACGACCTCGACGACGAACCGGGCGCGGTTCTCGGGCGAGCCGCCGTACTGGTCGTCGCGGACGTTCGAGGCCGGCGACAGGAACTCGTGCAGCAGGTAGCCGTTGGCCCCGTGGACCTCGACGCCGTCCAGGCCGGCGTCGACGGCGCGGCGGGCGGCGCGGACGAAGTCGTCACGGACCTCCTGGGCCTCCTCGACCGTCAGCGCGTGCGGCACCGGGTAGGCCTGCTTGCCCTGCTCGGTGTGGCCCTCGCCCTGGATGGCGATGGCGCTCGGCGCCTCGACGCGGCGACCACCGTTGACGTCCGCGTGGGTGACGCGTCCGCCGTGCATGAGCTGCATGACGATGCCGCCGCCGCGGGCGTGGACGGCGTCGGCGACGCGGGCCCAGCCGGCCTGCTGCTCGTCGTCGACGATGCCGGGCTGGCCGACGAACGCCTGCGACTCACGACGCGGGTAGGTGCCCTCGGTGACGATGAGGCCGAGGCTGGCGCGCTGCTCGTAGTGCTCGACCAGCAGGTCGTTCGGCACCCCGGAGGCACCGGCGCGCATGCGCGTCAGCGGCGCCATCACGACGCGGTTGGCCAGCTCGAGGTCGCCCAGGGTCACGGGAGTGAAGAGATCCATACCGGTGCCAACGGCGGGCCCGGGCCCACCCTTCCCCGGTGTGGGACTCGTCACTCAGTCCGGGACGACCGAGAAGTTCTTCAGCGAGGGCGTGCCGTCGGGCCACCACGAGATGGTCGTGACGCTCGCCGGGGCCAGCTCCATCTTGTGGATGATCGGCATGGGCGCGTCCAGGGCCAGGCGCACCATCATCTTGATCGGCGTCACGTGGCTGACCGCGACGATCGTCCGGCCGGCGTAGGTCTGGAGCAGGCGGTCGCGCGCGTCACGGACGCGTTCGTAGACCGCGTCGAAGGTCTCGCCGCCGGGCGGGGCGACGGACGTCGAGCCCAGCCACTCGTTCATGTGGTCAGGCCAGCGCTCCATCACCTCGGCGAAGGTGAGGCCGTCCCAGTCGCCGAAGGCGGCCTCGGCGATGCCGGGCTCGGTGGCGACGTCCAGGCCGAGCTCGCGGGCGACGAAGCCGGCCGTCTCGCGCGTGCGGCGCAGCGGCGAGGCGACGATGGCGTCGACGTCGACGTGCCGCTCGATCCAGGCCGCCGCCCGGATCGCCTGGGCCTCGCCCTCGGACGTCAGACCGGGGTCGGTGCCGCCGGTGCCGCAGAACAGCTTGCGGACGGTGCTCGCCGTGACGCCGTGGCGCAGCAGCACGATCGTCGTGGGGTCGCCGTGCGCCTTGCCGCGCCAGCCGAGCAGCGGGTTCTTCTCGGACTTGGCCGGGGCCGCGGCGGGCGCGGCGAGCACGTCCTGGCCCTCGGGCAGCGGCACGACCTCCTCGCGCGCGGCGGTGCCGACCACGGCCGGACGTCCGGTGCGGGCCTCGAGGTCCATCGCCTCGTTGGCCAGCGCGTCGGCCGCCTTGTTGCGCTCGCGCGGGACCCAGGTCCAGCGCACGCCGGCCGGGGCCAGCTGGCGGGCCTGCATGGCCAGCGGCTTCATGTCGGGGTGCTTGATCTTCCAGCGGCCGGCCATCTGCTCGATGACCAGCTTGGAGTCCATGCGGACCTCGACCTCGGCGTCCGGCGCGTGCTCGGCGACGAGCTCGAGGCCGGCGATGAGCCCGCGGTACTCCGCGACGTTGTTGGTGGCGACGCCGATGGTCTCGCCGCGGTCGGCCAGCACCTCGCCGGTGACCGCGTCGCGCACCAGGGCCCCGTACGCGGCCGGGCCCGGGTTGCCGCGCGAGCCTCCGTCGGCCTCGACGACCACGTTCCGCACGGTCATGCCGGCCCCTCGGTCACAGACCGGACTCGGACGTCCGGACGAGGATGCGGCTGCACTCGGGGCAGCGGACGACCTCGTCGTCGGGCGCCGCCGCGATCTCGCGCAGGTCCGCCCCGTTGAGCTCGAGCCGGCACGCCTCGCAGCGTCGGGCCCGCAGCGCACCGGCACCCGCGCCGTACTGGGCACGGAGCTTGTCGTAGAGGCCGAGCAGGTCGCCGGGCACGCGCTCGACGAGCGCGCCACGGTCGAGGGTCGCGACCGAGACGTCCTGGTCGATCTCGGCGATCGCGGCGTCGCGGGTCTGCCGGGCCTGCTGGAGCGAGGCCTCGACCTCGTCGACGTCGTGCATGACGTCGGCGAGCACGGCCTGGGCCTGCTCGAGGTCCTCCATCACGACGAGCTCGTCGTCCTCGAGCGTCGCGATGCGGCGGTCGAGGGCGGTGAGCTCGCGCTGCAGCGACTCCAGGTCCTTGGGGTTGGAGATCGCGCCGCTGTTGAGCCGCTGCTCGTCGCGCTGACGCCGGACGCGCACCTGCTCGACCTCGGACTCGGCCTTCTTCTGGTCGCGCGTCAGGTCCGAGACGGCCGTCTCGGCCTCGACCCGGCGGCCGTCGAGCTCGGCCGCGCGCGCGGTCAGCTCCTCGATGCGGGCGTGCTCGGGCAGCGACGCCTTGCGGTGGGCCAGGTGGGCGAGCTGGGAGTCCTGGGCCTGCAGGTCGAGAAGGACGAGCTGGGCGGACGGGTCGGCTTTCAGGGTGTGCTCCTCGGGGCGGGGACGAACGTCCAGGGGTCGGTCACGGTCGTCGAGACGTGCGCCTCCACCGTATCGCCCAGGCGTGCGACGAGCTGCGTCGCGGCGACCGGCAGCCAGGTCCACTCCGCGGCCCAGTGCGGCACGTCGATGACGGCGCAGGCGCCGGGACGCTCGAGGTGCTCGCTGACCGGGTGGTGGCGCAGGTCGGAGGTGACGTAGACGTCGGCACCGGCCGCGTCCGCCCGGCCGAGCAGGAAGTCGCCGGAGCCGCCGCACAGGGCGACGGTGCGGACCTCGCGGTCGGGGTCGCCGGCCACGCGGTGGGCGCTGCGGTGCGCGGGCAGGCTGCGGCCGACGTGGTCGGCGAAGTCGCGCAGGGTCATCGGCACCGGGAGCGTGCCGATGCGCCCGCTCCCCCGCTGCGACTCGGGCCGCGGCGCGGTGGCCATGACGTCGTAGGCGACCTCCTCGTAGGGGTGCGCGGCGAGCAGCGCGGCGCGCACCCGCTCCCGCAGCCGGGCGGGCGCGACGAGGTCGAGCCGCTTCTCGGCCACCTTCTCGAGGCGGCCGACCTGGCCGGTGTGCGGGTCGGCGCCGTCGAGCGGCCGGAACTGGCCCGTGCCCTCGCTGACGAACGCGGCGCTGTCGTAGTCGCCGAGTGCTCCCGCGCCGGCCGCGTGCAGGGCGGCCAGGACGCGCTCGGCGTCCGGCGCCGGCACGAAGACGGTCCAGCTGTCGACGTCCTCGGCCGGGTCCGGGTCGAGGGCGCGGACGTCGGTGAGCCCGAGCGCGAGCGCCATGGACTCCGAGACGCCGAAGCGGGGCGCGTCGGCGTTGGTGTGGCAGGTGTGGAGCGCGACCCCGCCGCGGACGAGCGTGTGGACGACACGGCCCTTCGGTGTCGTCGCGGCCACGCTGGTGACGCCCTTGAGGTAGAGCGGGTGGTGCGTGAGGAGCAGGTCGTACCCACCGGCCACCGCCTCGTCGGCCACGGCCTGCACGGGGTCGACCGCGAGCAGGACGCGTCGCACCTCGGCGTCGGGGTCGCCGGCGACGGTGCCGACGGCGTCCCAGTCGTCGGCCCACGCGGGGTCGTACAGCTCGTCCAGCACGGCGACGACGTCACGCAGGGTGGGCATGAGCGTCACTCTAGTGAGCCACCACCCTCACCCGCGTGCCTGCGCCCGTCCGGGCTGAGCGTGACGTCGTGCCCGCGACATGCCGGTGCGGGCGGGCACGACGTCACTCCCAGCGCGGGGCGAGGTCCTCGCCGAGGTGGGTCAGGCGACGGAGGCGAGCGCGAACGGCAGCACGGCGCTGACCCCGGCCCGGCGCAGCTCGCGCACCGCCACGGTGAGCGTCCACCGGCTGTCGACCAGGTCGTCGACGAGCAGCACCGGACCATGGACGGACGCGAGCGCCTGCTGCAGCTCGGGGCCCACCGAGAAGCGTCCCCACACCGAGGCGAGCCGGTAGGCGCTGTTGCCGCCCGGGCCCGGCACCGGCATCGAGGGATCGGCGTCGAGCGTGCCGAGCAGCGGCAGGCGACCGAGCCGGGCGATGCCCGCCGCCGTGGAGGCGACGAGCTGGGGCCGGTGCAGCGACGGCATGGCCACGACCCCGGCCGGACGCTGCTGCCAGTCCCAGTCGCGCAGGACCCGCACGACGCCGCCGAGCAGCTCCTCGGTGACCGGCTGGTCGGGCGCGCCGGCGGCCAGCAGCGTGCGCAGGGTCCCGCCCCAGCCCAGGTCGGTCAGACGGGCGACGACGCGTCCGGTCTCGGCCTTCTCGTCGGGCGAGAGCCGCCCCTTCGCCTCGACGCCGAGCCGGGACGCCCCGGTGGGCCACTGGCCGCGGGGCTCGACCGGCACGCCGACCTTGTCGAGCGTGCCGGACGCGGACGCCACCGCGTCGGCCGCGACGTCGGTGGGGTACCAGGCGCCGGCGCACACGTCGCAGCGTCCGCACGGCGCGGCGGTGGGGTCGTCGAGCTCGCTCTGCAGGATCTCCATGCGGCAGGTCGTGGCCCGCTCGTAGGCCAGCATCGCCTGCTGCTCGGCCTGCCGGGCCGCGGCAATGCGCTCGTAGCGCTCGGCGTCGTACGTCCACGGCACGCCGGTCGAGACCCACCCGCCGCGCACCCGGCGCACCGCCCCGTCGACGTCGAGCACCTTGAGCAGGAGCTCCAGGGACGTGCGCTTGACGTCGACGCGGGTCTCGAGCGCGGGGGTCGACAGCGGCTCGTCGCCCAGCGCCGCGATGACCGCCTGCGCCTTGACCGGGTCGGGCATGGACGCGGTGGCGAAGTACTGCCAGATGTCGGCGTCCTCGGGCCCGGGCAGCAGCAGCACGTCGGCGTGGTCGGTGCCGCGGCCGGCGCGGCCGACCTGCTGGTAGTAGGCGACCGGGGACGACGGGGCGCCGAGGTTGACGATGAAGCCCAGCCGCGGCGCGTCGAAGCCCATGCCGAGGGCGGACGTGGCGACGAGCGCCTTCACCTCGTCGTTCTTGAGCGCCCGCTCTAGCGCCTCACGCTCCTCGGGGTCCGTGCGGCCGGTGTAGGCCTTCGCGGCGTAGCCGGCCTCGGCCAGCAGCCGGGCGGTGTCCTCGGCGGCCGACACGGTGAGCGCGTAGACGATGCCGCTGCCCGGCAGGTCCTTGAGGTGCGTGACCAGCCAGCCGAGCCGGTCGCGCGCGGTGGGCAGCACGAGGCAGCCCAGCCGCAGCGAGTCACGGGCCAGCGAGCCGCGCAGCGTGAGGACGTCGCCGCCGAGCTGCTCGGCGACGTCGGCGACCACGCGCGCGTTGGCCGTGGCGGTGGTCGCAAGCACCGGAACCTTCTCGCCCAGCGTGCCGATGAGGTCGCGCAGGCGGCGGTAGTCGGGCCGGAAGTCGTGGCCCCAGTCGGAGATGCAGTGCGCCTCGTCGACCACGAGCAGGCCCATGCGCGCCACCAGCTCGGGCAGCTGCTCCTCGCGGAACTGCGGATTGTTGAGCCGCTCGGGCGACACCAGCAGGACGTCGACATCGTCGGCGGCGAGCCGGCCGCGCACCTCGTCCCACTCGTGCGCGTTGGCCGAGCTGATCGAGACCGCGCGCACCCCGGCCCGCTCGGCCGCGGCCACCTGGTCGCGCATGAGGGCGAGCAGCGGCGAGACCAGCAGCGTCGGGCCGGACCCACGCTCGCGCAGCAGGCTCGTGGCGATGAAGTAGACCGCGGACTTGCCCCAGCCGGTGCGCTGCACGACCAGCGAGCGGCGCTGCTCGCCGACCAGCGCGGTGATCGCCTCGAGCTGGCCGGGGTGGAAGACGGCGTCGTCGCGCCCGGTCAGCCGGCGGAGGGTGGTGAGGGCGGCATCGGCGGTCGTGGTCACCGAGCCATCGTGACAGCCGGGTCCGACGGAGCCGGGGCGGCGTCCACACGGTGCGGGGTGGGCGAAGAGGGTCTCGAACCCCCGACCTTCCGGGTGTAAGCCGGATGCTCTGACCAGCTGAGCTATTCGCCCGGTCAGCGG
This sequence comes from Aeromicrobium sp. IC_218, assembly GCF_004336805.1. Classification (GTDB taxonomy): domain Bacteria; phylum Actinomycetota; class Actinomycetes; order Propionibacteriales; family Nocardioidaceae; genus Aeromicrobium. Next base: position 23,286 of record NZ_SJXM01000003.1, on the reverse strand, counting down.
CACAGACTACCGCAGCGCGACGGCGAGGCGGGCCGCACGAAAAGACTGCGACCGCCGGGGTCTCGGGTCCCCAGCGGCCGCAGCACGTCCATGTAAGCGCATCGCGTACACGTGTGCACCGGTTTTGCGGAAGTTTCCTCAGGCGGTGCCGGACAGGGCCACGCGGTAGTCCTCGAAGCTGCGGGCGTCGGGCATGCCGTTCTCGATCTTCCAGCGCACGACGCGCTCGGGGTCGACCACGAACGTGCCGCGGATCGCCGAGCCCGTGACGTCGTTGAACACGCCGTACGCCTGGGCCGTCGCGCCGTGCGGCCAGAAGTCGCTCAGCAGCGGGAAGGTGAGGTTCTCGGTGTCGGCGAAGGTCCGCAGCGTGGCGGTCGAGTCGCACGAGATCGCCACCACCTGGGCGCCCACGTCCTCGAGGTCGCCGAGGTTGTCGCGGATCTCGCGCATCTCCCCCGTGCACACGCCGGTGAAGGCGAAGGGGAAGAACACCACGACGACGGGTCCCTCGGAGACCAGCTCGGAGAGCGTGGTGGGCTCGCCGTGCTGGTTCTTGAGCGTGAAGTCGGGCGCGAGGTCGCCGATCTCGATCGTCATGAGGCGTTTCTACCCCCTCACGACGACCTCGGCACCCGCTGGGTCAGCGCTTCTGCGAGGTGAGCCGGGTGACGGCCCAGTCGGTACCGGTCGACGACGTCGTGGTGGTCGACAGACCGGCGACCGGAGCGGCCTCGGCGATGTCGGCCCCCGGGACGTAGCCGGGCTGCCCGACCTTGGGGGTGAAGAGCCAGATGGTGCCGCCCTCGACCAGGTCCTGCAGCGTGTCGACGAGCGAGTCGACGAGGTCGTCGTCGCCGTCGCGCCACCACAGGATCACCCCGTCGACGACGTCGCCGTACTCCCCATCGACGAGCTCCGCACCGACGTGCTTCTCGATGGCCGAGCGCAGGTCGTCGTCGACGTCCTCGTCCCAGCCGAGCTCCTGGATGACGGTTCCGGGCGTGAAGCCCAGTCGAGCCGCGTCCAACGGTGCCTCCTCAGGCGTCCTTTCGTACCGGATTTCCTACTCGCGAGTACGGTTTCGGACCCCCTCGCCGGTCTCACCCTAGCGAATGTCGCGTGGAATGATGGACGTGTCCACGAGACTTTCAGGAGATCTAATGCCGCAATCCGGCTCGGACCGCACCCCGGTCATCCACGAGGGCCTGCCCACGCAGCTGCCTGACATCGATCCCGACGAGACCAACGAGTGGGTTGCCTCGCTGGACGACATGATCGACACCAACGGACGCGACCGCGCCCGGTACGTCATGCTCCGCCTGCTGGAGCGTGCGCGTGAGCAGAACGTCGGGGTGCCGGCGCTGCGCAGCACCGACTACATCAACACCATCCCGCCCGAGCGCGAGCCGTGGTTCCCCGGCAACGAGGACATCGAGCGGCGCATCCGCTCGTACATCCGGTGGAACGCGGCGGTCATGGTGTCGCGCGCGAACCGTCCCGGTCTGGGCGTCGGCGGCCACATCGCCACGTACCAGTCGGCGGCGAGCCTGTACGAGGTCGGCTTCAACCACTTCTTCAAGGGCAAGGACCACCCCGGTGGCGGCGACCAGATCTACTTCCAGGGCCACGCGGCCCCGGGCGTGTACGCCCGCTCGTACCTCGAGGGACGCCTGACCGAGACCCAGCTCGACCGCTTCCGCCAGGAGCACTCGCACGGCGCCGGCCAGGGCCTGTCGTCGTACCCGCACCCGCGCCTCATGAGCAACTACTGGGAGTTCCCCACGGTCTCCATGGGCCTGGCGGCGATCAACTCGATCTACCAGGCGCGTTTCAACCGCTACCTGCACCACCGCGGCATCAAGGACACCAGCCAGCAGCACGTCTGGACCTTCCTGGGCGACGGCGAGATGGGCGAGCCGGAGTCGCTGGGCGCCATCGCGCTCGCGGCCCGGGAGGAGCTGGACAACCTCACGTTCGTCATCAACTGCAACCTGCAGCAGCTCGACGGCCCGGTGCGCGGCAACGGCAAGGTCATCCAGGAGCTGGAGTCGTTCTTCCGCGGCGCGGGCTGGAACGTCATCAAGGTCGTGTGGGGCCGCCAGTGGGACGAGCTGCTCGCCCGCGACGTCGACGGCGTCCTGGTCAACCAGATGAACCGCACCCCCGACGGCGAGTTCCAGACGCTCTCGGTCGAGACCGGCGCGTACAACCGCGAGAACTTCTTCGGCCCCGACCCGCGCCTGCGCAAGCTCGTCGAGCACCTGTCGGACGAGGACATCGAGCGTCTCCCCCGAGGCGGCCACGACTACCGCAAGGTCTACGCGGCGTTCGACGCGGCGACCAAGCACAGCGGGCAGCCGACGGTGATCCTGGCCCACACGGTCAAGGGCTGGCTGCTGGACTCCTTCATGGGCCGCAACGCCACGCACCAGATGAAGAAGCTCACCAAGAACGACCTCAAGGGCTTCCGCGACAAGCTGAAGATCCCCGTGACGGACGAGGCGATCGACGCCTCCGACATCGCGCCGTTCTACCACCCCGGCGCCGACAGCGACGAGATCCAGTACATGATGGCCCGCCGCCAGGCGCTGGGCGGCTCGGTGCCCGAGCGGCGCATCCTGGCCAACGGCGTCAAGCTGCCGGCCGACGAGCTGTACGGCGAGCTGAAGAAGGGCTCGGGCAAGCAGGAGATCGCCACCACCATGGCGTTCGTCCGCCTGCTGCGCGACCTCATGAAGGACCCCGAGATCGGCAAGCGCGTCGTCCCGATCGCGCCGGACGAGTACCGCACGTTCGGCATGGACTCGATGTTCCCGTCGGCGAAGATCTACAACCCGTCGGGCCAGCAGTACGAGTCGGTCGACCGCAAGCTGCTGCTCGCCTACAAGGAGTCCCAGCAGGGCCAGCTGCTCCACGAGGGCATCAGCGAGGCCGGCGCCATGGCGTCGGCGATCGCGGCGGGCTCGGCGTACTCCACGCACGGCGAGCCGATGATCCCGGTCTACCTGTTCTACTCGATGTTCGGCTTCCAGCGGACCGCCGACTCGATCTGGGCGATGGCCGACCAGCTCTCGCGCGGCTTCCTCATCGGCGCCACCGCCGGCCGCACGACGCTGACCGGCGAGGGCCTGCAGCACGCCGACGGCCACTCCCCGCTCATCGCGCGGACGAACCCGGCCGTCGTGCACTACGACCCCGCGTTCGGCTTCGAGATCAGCCACATCGTGCAGAACGGCATGCAGCGCATGTACGGCACGAGCGACGCCCACCCGCAGGGCGAGGACGTCATCTACTACATGACGGTCTACAACGAGCCGATCGTCCAGCCGGCCGAGCCGCAGGACGTCGACGTGGAGGGCATCCTCCGCGGCGCGTACCTGTACAAGCCGGCCGAGGGCGGCGAGGGTCCGCGGGCGCGCATCATGGCGTCCGGCGTGTCGGTGCCGTGGGCGCTCAAGGCCCAGCAGGTCCTGGCCGACGACTACGGCGTCCGCGCGGACGTGTGGTCGGTGACGTCGTGGAACGAGCTGGCCCGCGACGCCGAGGAGGTCGAGCGCTGGAACCTCAACCACCCGGGCGAGTACCAGCGGGTCCCCTACATCACGCAGAAGCTGCTCGACTCCGACGCGGTCACGGTCGGCGTCAGCGACTACATGCGTGCGGTGCCCGACCAGATCGCCCGCTGGGTGCCCGGCGCCTGGCAGTCGCTCGGTGCGGACGGCTTCGGCTTCGCCGACACCCGCGCGGCGGCGCGTCGCTACTTCCAGATCGACGCCGAGTCGATCGTGGTCGGCGTGCTGCAGAGCCTCGCCCAGCGCGACGAGGTGCCGCGCGAGCGGGTCAGCGAGGCGTTCAACCGCTTCCGCATCGACGACCCGACCGCGGTCGCCGGCATCCCGCAGGAGGGCGGCGACGCCTGACCCGGCCCGCCCCGACGGCCCCCGCTCCCACCGGAGCGGGGGCCGTCGCCGTCCTCAGGAACTCCTCAGCGAGCGATCGCTAGGATGGCGCCCATGCGTCGTTGGCCCTACACCTTTGCCGTCGTGCTGTCCCTCATCACCGGGGCGACGGCGATCGTGGCCACGCTGGCGCTGGACGTCACGCTCAAGGACCCCGAGGGCTTCCTCGGTCCAGCCTACGTCCGCCTGCCCGTCATGGGCCTGGGCTTCTTCGCGCTCGGCATCGTCCCGCAGGCGCTCAAGCGCTTCGGCTTCAAGGGCTTCTGGGGCGGCATGCGCACGATCGTCCGCGAGGAGTGGACGTGGCGCCGCGCGGGCTACATCGCGACCGGCCTGCTGTGCTTCTACGTGAGCTACGTCGGCTACCGCAACCTCAAGAGCCTGCTGCCGCTCATCCGCGAGGACGTCATCTACGACACCGACTTCCTGCGCATCGACCACTGGCTCGCCTTCGGCAACAACCCGGCCGAGCTGCTGCACGCGGCGCTGGGCACGACGGTCATGGCGCAGGTCCTGGCGTTCATCTACGTCTCGTACCTGCCGCTCATCCCGGTCACGCTGGCCGCGTTCCTGGTGCTGAACCGCGACGTCTCGATCGGCGCCTGGTACGCCACCGCGCTGTGCCTGAACTGGGTGCTCGGCACGGTCAGTTACTACATCTTCCCGACGCTCGGCCCGGCCTTCGCCCAGCCGTCGATGTTCCTGGACCTGCCCGACACCGGCGTGACGGCGCTGCAGCAGAGCCTGTTCAAGAACGGCGTCATCTTCAAGAGCGACCCGACGGGCGAGACGATCTACGGCATCGCAGGCTTCGCCTCGCTGCACGTCTCGGTCACGCTCACGGCCGCGCTGTTCTTCCACCACATCGGCCTCAAGCCGGCCCTGCGCTACATCGCGTGGGCGTACTTCGTGCTCACCGTCGTCGCGACGCTGTACTTCGGCTGGCACTACATCCTGGACGACTTCGCCGGCGCGTTCATCGCCTGGGCGTCGGTCACGATCGGCGCGCTGGTCACCGGCAACTTCCGCCAACGACGGCCGTTCTTCCGGCGGCGCAAGGACCCCGCTCCGGACCCGCAGCCGACCCCGGCCGCCTGATCCGTGGCGGACGTCGCGCCCGGCGCGGGATCGGTAGGCTGACCCCGTGCCTTCGGACAGCCAGGTCAGCCGCGCGCTGACGGACATCATCGTGCGGGTCGTCGACTGCGAGCCGTCGGCGGTCGTCCCGCACGCGCGCCTGCGCGACCTCGGCGTCGACTCCCTGGCCCTCGTGGAGATCGCGGAGGGCGCGTCGCAGCAGCTCGGACGTCCGGTGCCCGACGCTCAGCTGGACGCCGTCGTCACCGTGCAGGACCTCGTCGACGCGGTCTCGGGCGACGCCCCGGCCCCCACGACGTCCGGCTCCCCGTTCGTCGTCCCGCCGCTGCTCGACCCCAGCCTCCCGCCGGAGGAGGTCAAGCAGCGCAAGCGCAAGGCCGTCTCCTACGCCGCCGGGTTCGTCGGCGTGGGCCTGGTCATCGGCGTCGTCGGCGGCTTCGGCCTCGCGGCGGTCGGCAAGGTGATGGGCCTGGGCTCGCAGGACGTGCCGAAGGCGACCCCCACCACGGCCGCGCCGGTCACGCCCTCCCCCACGCCGACGCCGACCCCGAGCGTCACGGCGCCGACGCAGGACGCGCCGGAGCCCGAGCTGAGCATCACCCCGCGCCAGGTCTCGGCCGGCGAGCGGATGACGCTGTCCGGTCGCCTGCCCACCGCCGACGACAACGCCGTGCTGCAGGTGCAGACCAAGGACGGCGATGGCGGCTGGACCGACTTCCCGGTGACCGTGCAGGTCAGCGACGACGAGGGCAGCTTCACGACGCAGATCTACACGACGCGCACCGGAGAGCGGCAGATCCGCCTGCTCGACCGCGACTCGCGCACCGCGACGCCGGTCGCCACGGTCACCGTCGGCTGACCGAGCTCAGATCACTTGGTGCAGCCAGCGCACCGGGGCGCCGTCGCCCGCGTGGCGGAACGGCTCCAGCTCGGCGTCCCAGCGGGCCCCGAGCAGTCCCTCGAGCGCCTGGTCCATCGTCACGTCGCCGCGGGCGGCCTTGACCATGAACGCGCGGATGCGGTCCTCGGGGATGAGCACGTCGCCGTGCAGGCCGGTGAGGGCGTGGAATAGCCCGAGCGCGGGCGTGTAGGAGTAGCGGGCTCCCTCGGTGGAGGCGGTCGGCTCCTCGCTGACCTCGAAGCGGATCCGCTCCCAGCCGCGCAGCGCGGAGGCGAGCTCCGCGGCCGTGCCGGCCTTCGCCTGCCACGAGAGCTCGGCGCGATAGCTGCCGGACTCGGCGGGCTGGTCGACCCAGTGCCAGTCCGCGGGCGCGCCAAGGACGCCGGCCGCTGCCCACTCCACGTGGGGACAGAGCGCGGACGGCGCTGAGTGCACGAACAGCACGCCCCGCGTGGGGACGTCCGTACGGCTCGACTTCATCGGTGCCTCCCTGGATACGTCTTCCCCAACGACCCGGCGGGCGGCACTGATGCAGCCATTGTGCCCGACGCCACCAGGGCGTGCCAAGACCGCCGGACCGGCCCGAGGCTGCCGGACGCGCGGCCCGCCGCACGGGCTACCGTGGTGCCCGTCGGGCGAGGGCCCGCTGCACGACAGGAGGGTCCGTGGACCAGAACCCACGACACCGCCGGGCGGGACGGTCGCCGGGCGGGCAGCCGACGGCGCACCTCGCCGAGGTCATCTACGCCGACCTCGAGCTGACGGGCGTCCTCCAGCGGGTGGCCGAGGCCGGCGTCCAGCTGGCCGGTGCCGGCTTCGCGGTCCTGCGCCACGCCGACAGCGACGAGGACGGTCACGTCCGCATCCTCGACGTCACCGCCGGTCGCACGCCGCCCGCGCTGACCGACGACCCTGACGCCGTCGCGACGCTCCTGGCCCCCGCGCTGGGTGCCGGCACGCTCGTCCGCTCGGCCGACGTGAAGCACGACGGACGCTTCGAGTCGTTCGGCGACGACGCTCCGCTGCGCAGCTACCTGGCCGGTCCCGTCCGCGGCCGCGACGGGGAGGTCGCCGGGGCCCTGCTGCTGGGCCATCCCGACCCGGACGTCTTCGACGAGGCCGCCGAGGCCGACGTCGCGGCGATCATGGCCCATGCGTCCGTCGCCCTCGACAACGCGCGGCTGTTCGCCGCCGAGAAGCAGGCCCGTCGGCGCGCCGAGCAGGGTGCGAACCGGCTCGCGCTGCTGCAGGAGGTCACGTCCTGGTTGGCCGACGCCCGCACGACCGCCGACGCGATGGACGCGCTGCGCGACTCGCTCGGCCGTCGCACGCAGGCGGTGCGCATCGCGCTGTTCGAGCCGGACGGCGAGGACTTCGTCGCCGTCCGCGGCGCCACTCCCCTGCCCGAGCCGGCCGGGCCCCGGACGCTGCCGCGCGACGTGGCCAGCCCGGTCGCCGAGGCCTTCCGCAGCCAGCAGCCCGTCCGGATCACCGACCGCACGTCCCTCGAGGCCCGCTACCCGGCGATCGCCGCCCAGCTGCCTCAGGCCGGTGCGGTGCTGTGCGTGCCGTTGCTCGTGCGCGGGGCGTCGCTCGGCGTGCTCGCCGTCGCCTGGGACCGTCCGCGCGCGCTCGAGACGGCAGAGGTCTCGATGTTCGGGGCGGTCGCCGGACAGCTCGCCTCGGCCATGGAGCGGGCCCGGCTGGACGAGGCCCAGGTCCGCTCGCAGACCCAGCTGCGCGCCCACGTCGCGGCGGTGACCGACTCGTCACTCACCCTGCAGCGCTCGCTGCTCCCCCAGGAGCTTCCCGAGCTCGACACCGTCTCCCTCGCCGTCCGCTACCGGCCCGGCGCGGCCGGTGCCGCGGTGGGCGGCGACTGGTACGACGTCATCGCCTCCCCGACCGGCACGATCACGTTCGTCATCGGCGACGTCCAGGGGCACAGCATCAGCGCCGCCGCCGTCATGGGGCAGCTGCGCATGGCGCTGCACGCCTACATCGCCGAGGGCCACGACCCGGACGTGGCCGTCGCCCAGGTCAACCAGCTCATGCTGTCGCTGCGCACCAACCTGCTGGCCACCTGCTGCCTCGCCACGCTGTCGCCCTGCACCGGCGAGCTGCTGGTCGTCCGGGCCGGGCACCCGCTGCCGATCGTCGTCGACCCGTCCGGCGACGCCACCGAGCTCGACTGCGAGGGCGGCCTGCCGCTCGGCACCGCCGAGGACGCCACGTGGCCGGTCACCCGGTCGACGCTGCGTCCCGGCTCCCGCCTGCTGCTCTACACCGACGGCCTCGTCGAGCGCCGCGACGCCGGCCTGGACGTGACGGTCGCGGACCTCGTCACGTCCGTGCAGGGCATGCACGGGCAGGACGCCGAGACGACCGCCGACGCCATCGTGCAGGCGGCCCGCACGCACGCCGACGACGACCTGGCCCTACTCGTGTGCGACTACGAGGGCCACGACGGACGCGAGCGGGTGACCACGACCGTCGAGCGGCGCGACGAGGTGGCCACCGCCCGCTCGGTGGCGGCCGAGGCCCTGCACCGCTGGGGCCTGGAGAAGCTCGAGGACGCCGTGCTGCTGCTGGTCAGCGAGATGGTGACGAACGCGCTGGTGCACGCCCGCAGCACCGCCCACCTCGCGCTGTGGCAGCTCAGCGACGCGGTGCGCATCGAGGTGAGCGACGACAGCCCGCACGAGCCACGACCTCGGTTGGCGTCCGCCGAGGCCACCGGCGGCCGCGGCATGCTGCTGATCGAGGCGCTGTCGTCGCGCTGGGGCACGATGGAGCGTCGCGAGGGCAAGACCGTCTGGGCGCAGGTGCCCGCCTAGGACCCCGGCGCGTCCTGCGCCTCGCGGGCCGCCTGCTCGAGCCGCTCGCGGTGGGCGTCCCACCCGCCGGGCGGGCCCCACAGGTTGTCGTCGCGCGACCGCATGCCCGCCGCGCCGTCGATCGCCTCGCGGACGATGTCGGCGTGACCGGCGTGCCGGTGCGTCTCGGCGATGACGTGCAGCACGATCTGGTGCAGCGTCACGCGCCCGTCCTCGCCCCACCACTCGACGTGCCCCACGGCGTCGAGGTCGAGCTCGCGGATCGTGGCGTCGTCGTGCGCCCAGGCGTCGCGGTAGAGCTGGACGACCTGGGCCCGGGTCTCGTAGGGCTGGACCCACAGGTCGGCGTTCGGCTCGGCGTCCGGGCTGAGCCAGGGCAGCGGGATGTTCGAGGGACGGTCGAAGACGTCCCCCAGGTAGCCCAGCTCGATGCTGGCGACGTGCTTGACCAGGCCGAGCAGGTTCGTGCCGGTGCGCGTCATGGGGCGCCGCACGTCGTACTCGGAGAGTCCGTCGAGCTTCCACATGAGCGCGTCACGTCCGGCCTGCAGGTAGCGGTGCAGGTGCTGCTTGAGCTGGTCCTGGTCCATGCCTCCAGCCTGGCACCGGTGCGGGGCCCATCGCCTGCGTGTTCGCCCAGGGCGTGAGCGGGGTACGTCCCGGCCATGACCCGACCCGATGCAGCGCCTGCTCCCCCGCCGTCCGCCGAGCCGCCCTCGATCGCCGGCGGCCTGCTGATGGGGCTGGGGCTGGGCGGCTTCGTGGACGGCGTCCTGCTGCACCAGGTGCTGCAGTGGCACCACATGGTGAGCGACATCCACGGCAAGGAGCCCACGACGCTGGCGGGCCTCGAGGTGAACACGATGGCCGACGGGTTCTTCCACGTCGTGACCTGGTTGTTCGTGCTCGTCGGCTCGCTGCTGCTCGTCGACGCCTGGCGTCAGGGACGGCTCGCGCCGAGCTGGTCGTTCCACCTGGGCCTGCTGCTGGCCGGGTGGGGCGTGTTCAACCTCGTCGAGGGCGTGGTCGACCACCAGGTGCTGGGCGTGCACCACGTCCGCGACGACCTGGGCGGGCCGCTGTCGTGGGACCTGGGCTTCCTGGCCCTCGGTGCCCTGCTCGTCGTGGCCGGCTGGCTGCTGCACCGACGCGGACGCCGCGCGATGCTGGCGCGGTCTAGAACCGCTGCGTGACCGGGATGGCGGGCCAGGTCGAGCCGTCGAGCACGGTCCGGTCACCGAGCGGCTCGTCCAGCTCGATGATGCGATCGGCGAGGGGGTTGCCCGGGCACTTCTGGGGCCCGGTGACCACCTCGGTCGTCCAGTAGACCGTCACCGTCCGGTCGGTCTCGACGACGACGGGCTCGTGCAGGTGCGCTTCCGGGTCACGGGACGAGGTGCACTCCTGCTCGGTCACCCGGACCGGGACGCTCACGGCGTCGGGGTCGAGGTCGGCGGCCGACGCCGTCACCATGGCCCACGCCACGGCGTCGACCGGCACCGGCCGTGGCTGGCAGTCGCCCCAGCCGGCGACGCGCAAGCGGTCCCCCTGCTTCTCCAGACCCACCCGGTGCGCACGCTCCCCAGGGCCGCGCTCGTCCCACCGGCCCGTGGCCACCAGCAGGGAATCCGCGTCCTCGGCCAGCACCTTCCACTCGCCGGGCCGGACCCCGTCCTTGCTGAGCCCGAGCGGCGCGTCCATCCCCGCACTCCGGACGAGGCCGTCCAGCGCGTTCACGATGTCCGCCGCGGGCGTCCGGGACTCGATGCCGTCGACCATCGCGGACACGGGGAACTCGTGGCCACCGCAGGTGAGCAGCGGCTCGCCGTCGACGGTGCGGACCGGCGCGGTGGGACGCGGCTCAGGGGTCGCTCGCGGTTCCGCGGACTCCGACGCCGAGCACGCACCGAGCACCGTGGCGACGGCCAGGACGACGGCGGCGGACCGGAGGTTCATCCCGTCAGCATGCCCGCCGGTCGGGTCGTGCGGGGCGGAACGGCGTCAGTCGCGGTGCGCCGCGGGACGCTCGTCCCGGACGCGGACGTTGAGGACGGCCGCGAGGACGACGACGGCGGCCGCGACCACGGGGACCCAGCGGGCGGCGTCCGAGCCGGACGACTCGGCGATCGCGCCGGTCACCGCCGACGCCGCGGACTGGCCGACGATGACCGCCGAGCCGAGCATCGTCATGACCGTGGCCGAGCGTCCGACCGGGCTGCGCGTGGCGGCCAGGCTGTACTGGGTGACCAGCGTCGGGCCGATGCCGACGCCCGCGACCACCATCGCGCCGACCAGTCCGACCATGCCGCCAGCGAGGGCGTACCCGAGCGCCGCGACGAGCATGGTCGCGCCGAACACGAGCCAGCGGGCGCGCAGGGCGAACCGCTCGGGGAAGACCGCCACGGCCAGGGCGAGGATGGTCGAGCCGATGCCCATGACGCCGTAGACGAGTCCGGCCGCGTCGCCGGTCCCCTCGTCCCGCATGACCGCGGTGAGCGAGGTGAGCATGCCGCCGAAGAACATGCCGACGCCCAGGGTGCCGAGCACCGCGACGAGCACGCCGGGGCGCAGCAGGTCACGGGCCGGTGCCGCCTCGACCCGCTCGTCCGCGCCGGAGGGCTCCACGCGTCCGGTCGGGTGCAGCGCGAACGCCGTCACGAAGAGCACGGTGAGGACGGCCGCACCGATGACGGGGGCGACCGGGTTCATCGTCGTCGCGAGCAGACCGACGATGGCCGGGCCGAACACGAAGACGGTCTCGTCGGCGGCCGACTCGTACGCCATCACGCCGTTGAGCGTCTTGACCCGGCGGCGGGCCGGCAGCTGCTCGGTGATGACGCCGAACAGGCGGCTGCGCGACATCGGGGCGACCTGCGGGGCGGTGGCACCGATGACGAACGCCGTCGCCAGCACGGCGAGGTCGGGCAGCGAGCTGAACGCGACGGCGGCCATGACGAGCAGGGCCAGGCTGTTCGCGGCACCCGCGACCAGCAGCACCGGGCGCTGGCCGAAGCGGTCGGCGGCCATGCCGAGCAGGGGGCCGAAGATCGCGGTGCCCGCGCCGACCGCGGCCGAGTTGAGGCCGCCCAGGGCGACCGAGTCGCGCGCGGCGACGACGAGCGTCAGCACGCCGACGATCATCATCGCGTAGGGGAAGCGGGCCACGAAGGCCACGGGGAAGTACGAGGGGCCGACGGCGCGCCGCAGGGTGAGGTCCTCGTCGGGTCCGGCGGTGCGAAGCAGCTCGTCGGGAAGGGTCATGCCGGGTCTCCAGTACGCGGGTGCCGCCTTGGACGGCCCGCGTGGGCCCGAGGTAGATGCACGTCCTTCGGCGGGACGAGCCCGCCGGCCGGTCGGTGGACCAGCAGGTCCAGGGTACCCGGTCTCGCCAGGTGCGCCGCACGGCGTTCGTAGGGCGGGTGGGGCTCGAACCCACGACCCAAGGATTATGAGTCCTCTGCTCTGACCGGCTGAGCTACCGCCCCTCGCGCGTCCCGCCGCAGCCGGACGCGCCCGACGAGCGTAGCGAAGCGCGCGCCCGGTGGACGTGCGGGCGAGAAAGTCGCCGTCGCACCGGCGCTTTTCGGCGGCGGACGTCCGACAATGACCTGATCAGGGCCGTCGGTCTGCGGGGAGCCGGCGCCTTCGACGTCCGGGAGGATCCCCATGGCCACCACGTTCCGCGGCCGCCCCGCCTGCTCGTGCCTCGCCGCCTGGCTGCCGGTGTACGAGCGCGAGCTGAAGCGCCGCGGCCTCATCATCCGGTCGATCGACATCTACCAGCTGATCGGCACGGCCGCCGCGTCCGGACCGACCCACACCAAGGGCGGCGCGTACGACATCGTGCAGCGGTCCACCGAGGCCGTCCTCGTCGCGCGCGAGATGGGTGCCGCCGCGTGGTCGCGCTCGGGATCGGCGTGGGAGCCGGAGCACCAGCACGGCGTCCTCAACGGCTGCCCGCACAACGGCCCCGCCCGCTACCAGGTGACCGCCCTGCAGGAGCACCACGCGAACGGGCTCGGCACGGGCGGGACGGGCGGCGACGACGACGGCCCGGACGTCGCCATGCCTCTGCGGAGCTGGCGCGACGGCGTCCAGTGGGCCCGGCGGCAGGGGCGCTCCCGGGCCATCGCCGGACGCCTGCTGGTCCCCCGGATCGAGTACGTCGTGGACGTCCCCGGTGGGACGACGACGTTCGCCGGCCCGGGCAAGGACTACGGCGAGCTGCACCACCGTCCGCGCGGGTACACGTTCACGGCCAAGTTCGCGACCGGCAACTACCGCCGCCGCGCCGCCCCCAAGGAGTGGTTCCCCGCCGAGGCCCTCGACCGGGTGAAGGGTGGCTGAGCCATGACCACCCGTCTGGACACCGGCACGGTCGCGGCCTTCCTGGTCGTCGCGCTCCTCCTGCCCATGGTCGTCGCGGCCGTCACCAAGCGCCTGGCGTCGCGGGCGGTGAAGGCCACGACGCTGGTGGTCCTCGTCGTGGCGGCCGCCCTCCTGACCCCGCCACTCGCCGGGGACGGGCTCGAGCCCACGGCGTCCCTCGTGCTGGCCCTGCAGGGCCTGGCGGTGGCCGTCGCCGCCCACCACGGCGTGCTGGAGCCCTGGGGACTCACCGGCTCGACCGGGCGCGTCGCCGCCGCGTGCCGCCCCGAGGACGGGGTGGGCCGGCCGCACGACGTCGTGCTCGACCGGTACGGACCCGACCCGGTCGACCCGCACGCCGGGGTCGACGAGTCGGCGTTCGACCCGCCGCACGTCCCGGGTTCGGCTCAGGTGGGCGCCCCCGCCGCCGATGGGGCCGATGACCACGGATGGGTCACGCCGTCGAGAGGACCTCATGAGCAACGTCAACGCCTTCCTCGCCAACACCCTGCGGACGGAGGCCGGTGACCTGCGACGGCACCTGCGCGACGTGATCGACCAGGCCCAGCGTGCGCTGGCGTCGATGGACGAGGGCGAGCGGATCGGCGACAACCCCGTCCGCAGCGCGCCGTTCGTCGGACGCAGCGCGGCCAAGGTCGAGGCACTCATGCTGCTGGCCGGCACGAAGGTGCTGCCGATGAAGGACGTCATGGAGGCGCTGCAGGGCGACGGGGCCGAGCACCGTCCGCTCGAGGTCGACGCCCCCGTCTGACCCGCCCCGCCTGCCCCCTCGCCCGGGGCATGCTGCCGGCATGAGGCCGATCGAGCTGGACGCCGGGAAGGTCCGCCTGCGGGGCTTCCTGCACGAGGGCCGCACGGCGGACGAGCCGCGACCGACGGCCGTGCTGCTGCCCGGAACCGGCGACACCGCCCGCACCTGGGACACCGTCGCCCACGCCCTCAGCGGCGACCGCGACGTCGTGGCGCTCTCGCTGCGCGGGCACGGCGACAGCGACTGGCCGGGCACGTACGCCATCGAGCTCATGGCCACCGACGTCGAGCACGCCCTCACCGGACTGGGACGGGGCCCGGTCGACCTGGTCGGCCACTCGCTCGGCGGGCTCGTCGCCCTCCTGGTCGCGGCCCGGCGCCCGCGGCTCGTCCGCCGGGTCGTGCTCGAGGACGTGCCGCTCCCCCGGCCCCGCACGCCCGCACCGCCCGACCGTCCCCCCGGCGACCTGCCGCTGGACTGGGCCGTCGTCGAGCAGGTGCGACCCGAGATCGACCGCCCCGCGTCGCACTGGCCGGAGACGGCGGCGTCCGTGGCCGCCCGCACGCTCGTCGTCGCCGGCGGAGCGTCCAGCCCCGTCCCCCAGGAGGACGTCGCCGCGCTCGTGGCGACCCTCCCGGACGCCCGCCAGGTGACGGTCGAGGCCGGGCACCTCGTGCACGAGCGCGAGCCCGAGCGGTTCGTCGAGCACGTCCGGGCGTTCCTGGTCGAGGCCTAGCCGGCGTCGTAGTAGATCGCGTCGCCGTCGACGCGCGCCCCCTCGGACGGGACGTGGGGCGTCATGCGCCCGTCGTGGCCGAGGTGCTGCACCTCGCGTGCGCGCAGCAGGACGAGCGCGTCGCTCACCATCCGCCGGTGGCAGCGCCACCACAGGCTCTCGCTGCACAGGAACGCGACCGCGCCGGACGCCGCCTCGGCGTCGGCCACGAGCGCGTCCAGGCCGGCCCGGAACTCGTCGGTGCGCATGTGCGCGGCGTAGCCGCGGAACGCCTCCACCCGCCACCACCGGTCGACGTCCTGGCCGCCGTCGGGCACCCGGCGACGGCCACCGAGCCGGGCCTCCCACCGGTAGCCGAGACCGGCCGCCGGCAGCCACACCGCCATCGCGTCGGTGGAGACCTCGGGGTTGCGCCGGCTGCCCGGGAACCGCCGCACGTCCACGACCCGCTCGACGCCGGCGCCGCGGAACAGCTCGGTCAGGTCGTCACGTCCGGCCGTCCCGTGCCCGACCGACAGCAGCGCTCCCACGCCTCGACGGTGCCCGGACGCGGCGCGACCGAAACCGTCAGCCGGCCGGCTCGGCCCGGTACTCGTCGTCGGTGACCGGCTCGCCCCAGTGGACCACCGCGTGGTGCTCGTCGCCCTCGTTGATGGCCAGGTGGACCATCAGCCGGTCGGGCGCGGCACCGTGCCAGTGCTCCTCGTAGGCCTCGAACAGCACTCGGTCCCCGGGACGGATGACCTCGACCGGTCCCCCGCGGCGCTGGCACAGGCCGACGCCCTCGGTGACGAAGACGGTCTGGCTCAGCGGGTGCCGGTGCCAGTGGGTGCGGGCGCCGGGCATGAAGTGCACCAGGTTCGCGCTGACCCGCGACGGGTCGGGCGCGGCGGCGACGGCGTCGATGTACACGTCGCCGGTGAACCAGTCGGCCGGGCCCTTGACGGTGGCGACGGAGCTGCGGGTGATCTGCATGGCGGGGTCCTTCGGGGTTCAGGAGGTCTGGTCGGCGCGGACGTGCTCGGGGGCCTCGGTCGCGGCCCAGCTGGCGAGCAGGCGCATCTGCTCGTCCGAGGCGCTGCCGGGCTCGGCGGTGTAGACGGTCATGGTGAGCGGCCGAGGGCTTCCGGGAGCGATGTCCATCGAGTGGTAGGCCAGGTCGATGAGGCCGACGGCCGGGTGGTTGAACTGCTTGTGCCCGGCGTGGTGCAGGCGGACGTCGTGGGACGCCCAGCGGGTGCGGAACGTCTCGCTCACCGTCGACAGCTCGCCGACGAGCCCGCGCAGCTCCTTGTCGTCGGGATGCCGCCCGGCCTCGGTGCGCAGCAGCGCGACCGTGACCTTGGCAGCGCCCGCGAGGTCGGTGAAGTACGTGTCGGCCGTGGGGTCGAGGAACTGGTAGCGCGCGATGTTCGGCCGCACCGGGTCGAAGTCGATCACCGGCGAGTACAGCGCCCGGCCGAGGGCGTTGGACGCCACCAGGTCGAGCCGGCCGTTGGCGACGAACGCGGCCGAGTCGACCATCGAGTCGAGCATCCACTGCACCGGCGCGGGCAGGTCGTCGGCCTTGCGGCGCCGGGGCGGACGCCTCATCGTCCGCGCGGCCCGGGCCAGGTCGAACAGGTAGGTGTGCTCGGCCTCGTCCAGGCGCAGCGCGCGGGCCACGGCCTCGAGGACGTCCTCGGAGACACCGGCGATGTGACCCTTCTCCAGGCGGGTGTACCACTCGGTGCTCACCCCGGCCAGGACGGCGACCTCCTCGCGGCGCAGCCCGGGGACGCGCCGGCGCCCGCCGCCTGCGGGCAGGCCCACCTGCTCGGGCGTGAGCCGGGCCCGCCGGGTGGCGAGGAAGTCACGGATGTCGTCGCGGTTGTCCACGTCTCCACGGTAGGCCGCCGACGGCCGCTAGCCAGGTCGAGCTTGTACCCCCACAAGTCCGCCCTGTCACCGGCTCGCGCGGCGCGCTTCGATGGTGGCGAACCCGGACGCCCGAGGGCGTCCGCCCACCGACAGGAAGAGCTGATCCATGCGCGTCAACGCGTACGCCGCCCCCGCCGCGGGCGAGCCGCTGGTCCCGACGACGGTCGAGCGCCGCGCCGTCGGACCGCACGACGTCCTCATCGCCATCGAGTACGCCGGCATCTGCCACTCCGACATCCACACCGTGAACGGCGACTGGGGCCCGCAGCCGTTCCCCGTCGTCCCGGGCCACGAGATCGTCGGCACCGTCACCGAGGTCGGCGCCGACGTCAGCCGGCACGCGGTCGGCGACCGCGTCGGCGTCGGCTGCATGGTCAGCTCGTGCGGCGAGTGCGACAGCTGCCGGCGCGGCGACGAGCAGTACTGCGCCCAGGGCATGGTGGGGACGTACGCCGCCACCGACCGCGACGGCACGACCACGCAGGGCGGCTACTCGACCCACGTCGTCGTCGACGCCGACTACGTCCTCTCGGTGCCCGACGGCATCGACCCGGCCCAGGCCGCGCCGCTGCTGTGCGCCGGCATCACCACGTACGCCCCGCTGCGCCGCTGGGGCGCGGGCCCCGGCCGGAAGGTGGCCGTGGTCGGTCTGGGCGGCCTCGGGCACATGGCGGTCAAGATCGCCCATGCGCTCGGCGCGGAGGTGACCGTGCTGTCGCAGTCGCTCAAGAAGCAGGAGGACGGCCTGCGGCTCGGCGCCGACGCGTACTTCGCGACGTCCGACCCGAGCACGTTCGAGCACCTGGCGGGCACGTTCGACCTGATCGTCAACACCGTCAGCGCGGTCATCGACGTCGACGCCTACCTGGGTCTGCTCGCCGTCGACGGCACGCTGGTCAACGTCGGCGCCCCGGCCGAGCCGCTCAGCCTCAACGCCATGTCGCTGATCAGCGCCCGCCGCTCCTACGCCGGCTCCATGATCGGCGGCATCGCGCTCACCCAGGAGATGCTCGACTTCTGTGGCGAGCACGGCATCGGCGCCGAGGTCGAGGTGATCGACGCCGCGCAGGTCAACGAGGCCTACGAGCGCGTCCTGGCCTCGGACGTCCGGTACCGCTTCGTCATCGACACCGCGACGCTGGCCTGACCTCCGCGCAGCACGACCGAGGCCCGCTCCCCTCCCCGGGAGCGGGCCTCGGTCGTGCGCGGGCGGCTGCGGCTAGCGGCGGTTCGGGAGCCGGACGATCGTCACGAAGAACTCGTCGATCTGGCGGACCGCGGCGATGAACTGCTCGACGTCGACGGGCTTGGTCACGTACGCGTTGGCGTGGAGCTTGTAGCTGCGCAGGATGTCCTCCTCCGCGCTGGACGTGGTGAGCACGACGACCGGGATGTGGGCCAGGTCGGGGTCGGACTTGATCTTCTCCAGCACCTGGCGTCCGTCGTACTTCGGCAGGTTCAGGTCGAGCAGGACCAGGTCGGGCTGCGGCGCGTCGGCGTGCTCGCCGCGGCGGTAGAGGAAGTCGAGCGCCTGCTCGCCGTCGCGGACGACGTGCAGCGTGTTGCGGATCTTGTTGTCCTCGAACGCCTCACGGGTCATGAGCTCGTCGCCCGGGTCGTCCTCGACGAGCAGGACCTCGATCGGCTCGGTGCTCTGGCTCATGCGCGGTCTCCTTCTGCGGTGCCACGCGCGGACGCCGTGACGGGGTTGGTCTCGGGGGCGACGGGCACGGTGAAGCAGAAGCGCGTGCCGTCGGTGTGGTCGGTGTCGATCCAGATGCGTCCGCCGTGGTGCTCGACGATCTTCTTGCACAGCGCCAGGCCGATGCCGGTGCCGGAGTACGCCTCGCGGCTGTGCAGCCGCTGGAAGATCACGAACACCTTGTCGGCGAACTCGGCGTCGATGCCGATGCCGTTGTCGGTGACGCTGACCTGCCAGACGTCTCCGGCGTCCGTCGCCTGCCGCGACACGGCGACCTCCACGCGGGGGGCCTGCCCGGGTCGCTGGAACTTGATCGCGTTGCCGACCAGGTTCTGCCAGAGCATCCCGAACAGGGTCGGGTCGCCCAGCACGTCGGGCAGCGCCGCCGGGCGGACGACCTCGGCGCCGGCGTCGTCGATCGCGGCCTCCAGGTTGGCGAGCGCCTTGTCCAGCGTGGCGTCCAGCGAGACCGGCTCGAGGCTGTCGTTGACCCGGCCGACGCGCGAGAAGGTGAGCAGGTCGTTGATGAGCACCTGCATCCGCTTGGCGCCGTCGACGGCGAAGTCGATGTACTGCTTGCCCCGTTCGTCCAGCTCGTCGCCGTACCGCTTGTCGAGCAGCTGGCAGAAGGACGCGACCTTGCGCAGCGGCTCCTGCAGGTCGTGCGACGCGACGTAGGCGAACTGCTCGAGCTCGTTGTTCGAGCGGCGCAGCTCCAGCGCCTGGGCGTCCAGCTCGGCCTTCTGCTGCTCGAGACGGTCCTGCTGGGCGAGCGAGGTCTCGAGCTCCTCGACGACGCGCGTCCGCATCGCCTCGACGGCGACCGCGACCGCCTGGACGTCGGTCGGGCCGTGGGGCGTGATGCGGTGGGAGAACTCGCCGCCCGCGACCGTCCGGGACGCGTCCTGCAACGCCTCGAGGGGACGGGTCACCAGGCGCCGCACGAGCACGACGAGCAGCGCCGCGGTGGCCAGGAACGCGATGATGACGCCGGACAGCACCCACGACCGGATCGTGCGGATCTGCTCCAGGTCGTCGCGCCCCTCGTCCACCGCGTCGGCAAGGTCGGCGTTCTGCCGCACGAACAGGGCTCGGATCTCGTCGAACGCCTCCTTGCCACGCAGGGCGGCCCGCTCGTCGGCCTGGCGCGGCGAGCCCGCCGTGACGCCGCCGATCAGCGGGTCGGCGTACTCGGCCCGCCACCGCTCGGCCGCCTGGCGGATGCGCTCCAGGTCCTCGACGAGCCGGTGCCGCCCCTCGACCAGCTCCATCAGGTGCGTCGCGGACGCCTCCTCGGCCGCCAGGCCCTCCGTGTACGGGGTCAGGAACTGGCGGTCGGCGGTGATCGTGTAGCCGCGCGCACCCGTCTCCTGGTCGACCAGGGCGGCCTGCAGGCGCAGCGCCTCGGCCTGGGCCGGCTGCACCTCGCCGACGAGCTCGTCGGTGACCGAGGCCGTGCGCGACATGAGGATCGCGACGATCGTCGCGCCGGCGAGCACCAGCACGAGCATCACCGCGAGGACGGCGTTGAAGATCGCCGACACCGTCCAGCCGCGACGTCCGGGGGTTGCTGCCTGGCTCATGCGTCCTCGTCGTTCTCGTCGGTCCAACGGACGTGGATGACGGCCACGTCGTCCCCGAGCCCGCCGTGCGCCTCGGCCAGCTCACCGGCCCGCGAGACGAGCAGGTCCACGAACTCCTCGGCGTCCAGCCCGGCCGCACCGCGCGCGAGGTCGAGCAGGCCCTGCTCACCCAGGCGCTCCCGCTCCCCGGTGCGGACCTCGAAGAGCCCGTCGGTGAACAGGACGACGCCGGTGCCCGCGTCGAGGCGGTGCTCGACCACGGGCCACGTCGCCTCGCCGGGGACGAGACCGAGCGCGAGGCCGCCCTCGACCTCCAGCAGCTCGGCGCCGTCGCGGTGGTGCAGGATCACGCCCGGGTGGCCGGCGCGCATCACGCGCATCCGGCGCCGGTCGGGGTCGAGCTCGATGCTCGTCAGCGTCGCGAACACCTCGGCGCTCGTGCGTTCGGCGACGAGCACGCGCTCCAGCAGCCGCAGCTGCTCGGGGCCGGTCGCGCCGCTGATGACGAGCGTGCGCCAGGCGATCCGGAGGCCCACGCCGAGCGCCGCCTCGTCGGGGCCGTGGCCCGAGACGTCGCCGATGAGGACGTGGACGGTGCCGTCGGCCGTCTGCACGACGTCGTAGAAGTCGCCGCCGAGGACGCTCTGCGCGCGTCCGGGGCGGTACCGGGCGGCGACGTCGAGCTGGCCGGACGCGGCCAGCATCGGGGTGGGCAGCAGGCCGCGCTCGAGCCGGGCGTTCTCCTGGGCGCGGATCTGGCTCGCCTGCAGCGCGGCGGCGGCCTGCTCGGCCTGCTTGCGCTGGATCGCGTACTGCACGGCGCGCTCGAACAGCTCCGGCTCGACGCGTCCCTTGACCAGGTAGTCCTGCGCACCGGCCGCGACCGCGGCCAGCCCCGAGCCCTGCTCGGCCAGGCCGGTCAGGACGACGACGGCCGCCGTGCCCGCCTGGCCCTGGATGCGAGCGACTCCCTCGAGCCCGTGGGCGTCGGGCAGGTGGAGGTCGAGCAGGATGCAGTCGGGCTCGAGGCCCTCCGCGAGCAGCGCCTCGGCGTCGCGCATCGAGCGGGCCCAGGTGAGGTGCATGGGCGACCCGGCGTCGGCGACCAGCTCGTCCACGAGCAGGGCGTCACCCGCGTCGTCCTCGACGAGCAGGATGGTCGGCTCGTCCGTGCGGGGCAGCCGCGGCTCGTCGGGTGCGGCGGGGCGACGCGTGGACACCCGCACTCAACCCCTCTCGACGGGCGACCGCTCCGGAGGCGGTCGCAGCAGAACCCTAGCGACCCGCGCTCCCGCCCCGGCGGGCAGTCGTCCGTGACCGTCCGCACCGGGTCGGCCGACCCGTCCCGGCCCGTCAGCGCACCTCGGGGTCGGGGCACGTGCCGCCGGGCTCGGTGAGCAGCTCGTAGTGCCAGATCTCGTTGGCGTAGGCCTGGCACAGCCCGAACCGGTCGCCGTGCTGGCTCATCCAGTACGCCGCCTTCGTCGGGGCGACGTCGACGGCGTCGCCGGTGACGTGCGAGGACGTGTCCGGCGTCGCCACCCAGTGCAGCGCCTCCTCCTGCGAGCCGTACTTGACGAGCGCCTGGGCGAACAGGCGCTCCTGGTAGCCGGTGCTGCGCCACCCGCTGTTGATGCGCACCTCGACGTCCTGGTCGGCTGCCGCGGCGACCGCGTCCCGCACCGCGTCCCGCAGGGCGGGGTCGAGCCGGGTCACGGCGGGCTCGTCGGCGTCCACGGACACCGTCCGGTCCTCGAGGTCGCCCTCACGGCTGGCGGCGCTGTCGACGGGCGTCGACGACGGGCCGGGCAGGAACGACAGGCCGGGCACGGCGGACGCCTCGCCGGACGAGCGAAGCCCGGCCACGAGGAGCGCGGCGACGCCGACGGTGGTGACGAGGGCCAGGACGGTGGTGCGGAGTCGGTGGGTCATGGCATCCACTGCACCGTCCGGCGTGTTGCCAGGACGTACGCGATTTCCGATACGTCCACGAAAGGTCCCGGCTCGTAGCATCGGGGCGTGCGCGTACTGGTGGTGGAGGACGAGACCTACCTCGCGGAGGCGATCCGCGACGGCCTCCGGCTCGAGGCGATCGCCGCGGACGTGGCGCACGACGGGCAGGCCGCGCTCGATCTGGCCGGCCTCAACGACTACGACGCGGTGGTGCTCGACCGCGACCTGCCGGTCGTCCACGGCGACGAGGTCGCCCGCCGGCTGGCGGCCGACCACCCCCGCACGCGCGTGATCATGGTGACCGCCGCGGCGAGCCTGGACGACAAGGTCTCCGGCTTCGGACTGGGCACCGACGACTACCTCACCAAGCCGTTCGAGATGCGCGAGCTGGTGCTGCGGCTGCGGGCCCTGGCGCGGCGGTCCGGACGCGCCGCTCCCCCGGTGCTGGAGGCGGTCGGCGTGCGGCTCGACCCGTTTCGCCGCGAGGTGCACCGCGACGGCCACTACGTCGCCCTCACCCGCAAGCAGTTCTCCGTCCTGCGCGTGCTGATGGCCGCCGACGGTGGCGTCGTGAGCGCCGAGGACCTCCTCGAGCAGGCCTGGGACGAGGCCGCCGACCCGTTCACCAACGCCGTCCGCATCACCATCTCGACGCTGCGCAAGCGCCTGGGCCCACCGGGCGTCATCCACACGGTCGCCGGCGTCGGCTACCGGTTCGGCGAGCCCGCGTGACGCGCACCCGGCGGCCGGGGCTGAGCGTCCGGCTCAAGCTCACGCTGAGCTACGCCGGCTTCCTCATGCTGGCCTGGGCCGGATTCATGCTCGTGCTCGCCTTCGTGCTCCGCTACCTGCCGGACGCCAACCTGGTCGACGCCCGCGGCGGGGTGCCCGCACCCAACCGGTCGGACCTCGCCGAGGCCGCCGTGCGTCCGGTCGTGGCGGGGACGCTCGTCCTGGCGGTGGTGGGCCTGGTCGGTGGCTGGCTGCTCGCCGGCCGCGTGCTGCGGCCGCTGCACGCCATCTCCGCCGCGGCGTCGACGGCGGCCGAGGGCTCGCTGACCCACCGCATCGACCTGCCCGGCCCGGACGACGAGCTGCGCCGGCTGGCCGACGTCTTCGACACGATGCTCGACCGGCTCGAGGCGGCGTTCGCCGAGCAGCGCCGGTTCACCGCGAACGCGTCCCACGAGCTGCGGACGCCGAACGCCGTGGTCAAGGCGATGCTCGACGTGGCCAAGGCGGACCCCGAAGGTCGTGACGTCGACCGGCTGATCGACCGGACCCTGGAGATGAACGCGCGCTCCACCGCCATCGTGGACGCACTGCTGCGCCTCGCCCGGACCGAGCAGGAGGCGTCCGGACCGACTGAGAGGTGCGACCTCGCGGACGTGGCACGTGCGGTGGTCGACGGGATCGACCCGCCCTCCCCCGTCCGGCTCGACGCCGACCTGCGG
>NZ_SJXM01000025.1 GCF_004336805.1 Aeromicrobium sp. IC_218 | reverse complement strand
TGGGTTGATAGGCCGGAGGTGGAAGCACAGCAATGTGTGTAGCCGACCGGTACTAATAGGCCGAGGGCTTGTTACCTACAACGATCTGCGCGTCCACTGTGAGGTTCCCGAGATACGAACGGGAACCGGTCACCACACCATGCGTGTGGTGGATGGTTTTGATATCTCCATAGAGTTTCGGCGACCATGGCGAGAGGGAAACACCCGGTAACATTCCGAACCCGGAAGTTAAGCCTCTCAGCGCCGATGGTACTGCCCCCGGGAGGGGGTGGGAGAGTA
>NZ_SJXM01000002.1 GCF_004336805.1 Aeromicrobium sp. IC_218 | reverse complement strand
GCCCCCTGAGCCTGTCGAAGGGGGCTTCGACAGGCTCAGCCAGCGGGGCTGGCTCGGCCAGCGGATCGGCCCCGACCCAGCTGGCCTAGGGCGGTGCGTCACCCACCATCCGCGGCGGCGGGCGGTGAGCTGTCCACCAGAGGAGCCTCGTCGGTGGGGGACAGCTCACCGCCCGCCCCAGCTCACGCCTGGGTCTCAGACGTGTCGGACGGTCCCGATCGGGGTACCAGGGCGGCGTGACGGAGCAGAGCTACGACGTGGTGGTGGTGGGCGGCGGCCCCGCGGGGCTCTCCGCGGCCCTGGTGCTCGGACGCGCGCGACGCCGCGTCCTCGTGGTCGACGCGGGCGAGCCGCGCAACCGCTACGCCTCGCACGTCCACGGCTTCCTCACCCGCGACGGCGTCCCGCCCGACGAGCTGCTCGACCTCGCCCGCGACGAGGTGCGCGGCTACGGGGTCGAGCTGCGCACCGGCACGGTCGACGGGCTGGAGCGCGACGGCGACACGCTGCGCGTCCAGGTCGACGGGCAGGCCTGCGTCCGGGCCCGCCGGGTGATCGCCGCGATCGGCACCGACGACTCGCTGCCCGACGTCCCGGGCCTGGCCGACGGCTGGGGGCTGGACGTCCTGCACTGCCCCTACTGCCACGGGCAGGAGGTGAAGGGCAGCCGGGTCGCGGTGCTGGCCACGCACCCGAACGCCGCCCACCAGGCCCGCCTCGTGCGGCAGTGGACCGACGACCTCGTGCTCCTGGTCAACGACGTCGCCGAGCTCGACGACGACGGCCGCGAGGCGCTCAGCAGCCGCGACGTCCGGCTCGCCGAGGGTGCGCTCGAGCGCGTCGAGCGGGACGACGACGGACCGTTGCGCCTGCACCTGGCCGGGGGAGAGGTCGTCGAGGTCGACGCCCTGTTCACCGTCCCGGCCATGCGTCCGGCGCACTCGCTGCTGGAGAAGCTTGGCGTCGCGGTCGACGACACCCCGATGGGCCCGGCGATCGAGACCGGCGACCACGGACGCACCAACGTCGACGGCGTCTGGGCGGTCGGCAACGTCACCGACCCCACCGCGCAGGTGGTCACCGCCGCGAGCCACGGGGCGCTCGCCGGCATGGACGTCAACGCGAGCCTGGTCGACGAGGACTTCGAGCGCGGCTGAGCGGGGCGAGGCCGTCCGGGAGCCGGGGGAGCGACCACTAGGATGGACGCGCACCCCACCCGCACCCGCGAAGGAACCGCATGTCCGAACCCCGGATCTCCCGCGACGACGTCGCGCACCTGGCCGGCCTGGCCCGCATCGACCTGAGCGAGGCCGAGCTCGACCGCCTGGGCGCCGAGCTCCCCTCGATCCTGGGCTACGTCGCCGAGGTGCAGGCCGTCGCCGGTGACGACGTGGAGGCGATGAGCCACCCGATCCCGGTGCGCAACGTCTTCCGCCCCGACGTGCCGACGCCGAGCCTCGCGCCGGCCGACGCCCTCGCCGGTGCGCCCGCCTCCGAGGACGACAAGTTCCTCGTGCCCCAGATCCTCGGGGAGGACTGATGACCGACCTCACGCGGCTCAGCGCCGCCGACCTCGCCGCGCGGCTCGCCTCGGGCGACGTCACGTCCGTCGAGGCCACGCAGGCCCACCTCGACCGCATCGCCGCGGTCGACGGCGCCGTGAACGCCTTCCTGCACGTCGACGCCGAGGGTGCGCTGGCCCAGGCCGCCGACGTGGACGCCCGCCGTGCCGCCGGCGAGACGCTCGGCGAGCTCGCCGGCGTCCCGATCGCGGTCAAGGACGTCATCACCACCCGTGGCGTCCCCACGACGGCCGGCTCGAAGATCCTCGAGGGCTGGATCCCGCCGTACGACGCCACGGTCACCGAGCGGCTCAAGGCCGCCGGACTGCCCATCCTGGGCAAGACCAACATGGACGAGTTCGCGATGGGCTCCTCCACCGAGCACTCGGCCTACGGCCCCACCCACAACCCGTGGGACCTGGACCGCATCCCCGGCGGCTCCGGCGGCGGCTCGGCCGCGGCCGTGGCCGCGTTCGAGGCGCCACTGGCCGTCGGCACCGACACCGGCGGCTCGATCCGCCAGCCCGGCGCCGTCACCGGCACGGTCGGCGTCAAGCCCACCTACGGCGCGATCAGCCGCTACGGGCTCATCGCCATGGCCTCCAGCCTCGACCAGGCCGGACCGGTCACCCGTACCGTCCTGGACGCCGCGCTGCTGCACGGCGTCATGGCCGGGCACGACCCCCGCGACTCCACCAGCATCAGCGGCGAGTACCCCGACGTCGTGGCCGCCGCCCGCCGCGCGGACGTCGACGGCCTGCGCATCGGCGTCGTCACCGAGCTCGGCGGCGAGGGCTTCCAGCCCGGCGTCCGCGCCCGGTTCGAGGAGTCCGTGGAGCTGCTGACGAAGGCCGGCGCCGACGTCGTCGAGGTCTCGCTGCCCAGCGTGAAGCAGGCCCTGGCCGCGTACTACCTGGTCATGCCGAGCGAGGCGTCCAGCAACCTGGCCCGCTTCGACGCCATGCGCTACGGCCTGCGCGTCACGCCCGACGGCGCGACCCCCAGCGCCGAGGCGGTCATGGCCGCCACCCGCGACGCGGGCTTCGGCGACGAGGTCAAGCGCCGCATCATCCTGGGCACGTACGCGCTGTCCAGCGGCTACTACGACGCCTACTACGGCTCGGCGCAGAAGGTCCGCACGCTGCTGGCGCGCGACTTCGCCGCCGCGTTCGAGCAGGTCGACGTGCTCGCGTCGCCCACCTCGCCGACCACGGCCTACAAGCTGGGCGAGAAGCTCGACGACCCGCTGGCCATGTACCTGGGCGACGTCGCCACGATCCCGGCCAACCTGGTCGGCATCCCCGGCATCTCCATCCCCAACGGCCTGGCTGACGAGGACGGGCTCCCGTCCGGCTTCCAGCTGCTGGCGCCGGCCCACGCCGACGACCGCCTGTACAACGCCGCCGCGACGCTCGAGCGCCTGCTCGAGCAGCATTGGGGCGGCCCCATCCTTGCGAAGGCTCCCGAGCTGGAGGCGACCCGATGACCGAGACGCTCGTGCCCCTCGACGAGGCGCTCGACCGCTACGACCCGGTGATGGGCCTGGAGGTCCACGTCGAGCTCAACACCGCGACCAAGATGTTCTGCGGCTGCTCGACGACCTTCGGCGCGCCGCCGAACACGCAGGTCTGCCCGGTCTGCCTCGCGCTGCCCGGCGCCCTGCCGGTCGTCAACGAGAAGGCGGTCGAGTCGGCCATCCGCATCGGCCTGGCGCTGAACTGCGAGATCGCCGAGCTGTCGCGCTTCGCCCGGAAGAACTACTTCTACCCGGACATGCCGAAGAACTTCCAGACGTCGCAGTACGACGAGCCGATCGCCTTCGACGGCTACCTGGACATCGAGGTCGACGGCGAGACGTACCGCATCGAGATCGAGCGCGCGCACATGGAGGAGGACACCGGCAAGGCCACCCACGTGGGCGGCTCCACCGGACGCATCCATGGCGCCGACCACTCGCTGATCGACTACAACCGTGCCGGCATCCCGCTCATCGAGATCGTCACGCGCACCATCGAGGTGCCCGGCGAGAAGGCGGCGGCCGTGGCGCGCGCGTACGTGTCGACGCTGCGCGACCTGGTCGGCGGCCTCGGCGTCTCCGACGTCCGCATGGACCAGGGCTCGCTGCGCGCCGACGTGAACCTGTCGCTCAAGCCGAAGGGCTCGGACGTCCTGGGCACGCGCTCGGAGACCAAGAACGTCAACTCCTTCCGCTCGGTCGAGCGGGCGGTGAAGTTCGAGATCACCCGCCACGCGGGCATCCTCGACGCCGGCGGCTCGGTGCTGCAGGAGACGCGCCACTTCCACGAGGACACCGGCACGACGTCCTCGGGCCGCGAGAAGTCCGACGCCGACGACTACCGCTACTTCCCCGAGCCCGACCTCGCGCCGGTGGCGCCGTCGCGCGAGTGGGTCGAGGAGCTGCGCACCACGCTGCCCGAGCCGCCGGCCGTGCGCCGCGCGCGTCTGCAGGGCGAGTGGGGCTTCAGCGACCTCGACATGCGCGACACCGTCGGTGCCGGCGCGCTCGAGCTCGTCGTCGCCACCATCGAGGCGGGCACGACCCCGCAGGCGGCCAAGAAGTGGTGGCTGGGCGAGCTGGCCCGGCGCGCCAACGAGACCGGCGTCGACCTCGACGCGCTGCCGATCACGCCGCAGGTCGTGGCCCAGATCCAGGGCCTCATCGACGCCGGACGCGTGAACGACAAGCTCGCGCGCCAGGTCTTCGACGGCGTCCTGGCCGGCGAGGGCACGCCCGACGAGGTCGTGGCCGGTCGCGGGCTCGAGGTCGTCTCGGACGAGGGTGCGCTCGGCGCGGCCGTCGACCAGGCGATCGCCGACAACCCGGACGTGGCGCAGAAGATCCGCGACGGCAAGGTCGCGGCGGCCGGGGCGCTCATCGGTGCCGTCATGAAGCAGATGCGGGGGCAGGCGGACGCGGCACGGGTGAGGGAGCTCGTGCTCGAGAAGCTCGGCTAGCGGTGCCGACCTCGAGGTCGTCCTCGGCGGTCGCGCCCGTGGTCCCGGTCGCCCGCTGGCACGTCCTGGGCGCTCGTGCGTTCCTGGGCGTCACGCTGGTGGTGCTGGTGGCCGGCGCGGTCAGCGACGGTCGTCTGGACACGGCGCCGCGCGTCGTCCTGGCGGTGCTCGCGGTCGCGGCCGCCACCTTTGCGGTGTGGGCGCTGCTGCGCGGGCTCGGTCGCGACGGCTCGGAGCGCTCGGTGATGCTCTGGCCGGTCGCCGTGGTGGCGCTCATGACGGTGCTCAACGTCGTGAGCCCCCTGACCGCCCACGAGCTGCCCGGCCTGTTCACGCTGGCGTTCCTGTTCGTCGGGCTGACCCAGCGGCCGGGCACCGTCTGGTGGTGCCTGCTGCCGGCCCTGCCGCCGTACCTGTGGATCCTGCAGATCTCGGTGGACGTCTCGCTGGTGCGCATCCCGGTGATCCTGGCCATCTGGGTCCTCGTCGCCGAGGTCCCGGCCCGGCTGCTGGACATGGTGCGCGCCCAGTCCGAGGCGCTGTCGCAGCTGGCGCGCACCGACCCGCTTACCGGGCTGGCCAACCGCTCGCGGCTCGACGCGACGCTGGCGGCGCTGGGCCCCGGCGACGCCGTGGCGCTGCTCGACCTGGACCACTTCAAGCGGTTCAACGACACCCACGGGCACCCGGCCGGCGACGCCCTGCTGCGCGACTTCGCCGCGTGCCTGGTCACGGGCACCCGGCGCACCGACGTCGTCTTCCGGTTCGGCGGCGAGGAGTTCCTGCTGGTCCTGGTCGGTGCCAGCCTGCCGGACGCGAGCGCCCTCGTGGAGGAGCTCGCGAGCCGCTGGCGGACGGCCCGTGCGGGGGAGACGTTCAGCGCGGGCGTCGTCTCGGCCGGCGGCCCCGACCCGGTCGGCGCCGCCGACGCGCTGCTGTACCGGGCCAAGCGCGAGGGTCGCGACCGGGTCGTGGCTGAGGACGGCACGGATCCGGGCGCGGCTGAGGCTTCCCTTCCCCAGGGGGCCGGGTCCTAGCCTGGACGCAACCCCGTCCGAGGAGGTCGCCATGACCGCGACGCTGCCCGAGGTCCACCAGTGCGAGGTCGCTGGGTGCTCCTACAACCACGACACCGCCTGCCACGCCGGTGCGATCACCGTGGAGGCCGGCTCCGACGCCGCCTGCGGGACGTTCATCGCGCTGGACGTGCACGGCGGCCTGTCGAAGGCGCTCGCCAAGGTCGGTGCGTGCCATCGCGCCGACTGCACGCACAACCACGAGCTGGAGTGCGGCGCGGACTCCATCCGCGTGGGCCCCGGCGCCGACGCGGCCGACTGCCTGACCTACGCGCCCGCGTCCTGAGCTAGCCGCGCACCCGCTGCTCGATCGCGTCGAGCAGCACGTCCTCGCCGCCACCGCTCTGCGGCAGGAACAGGCTGGGCTCGGTCAGCTCGACCTCGAGCACGACCGGGCTCCCGTCCGGCGCGGTGACCAGGTCGATGCGCGCGTAGAGCAGGTCGAGGTCGGGACCGAACAGGGCGCGGAGCGCGTCGTGCGTCGACGCGGCGACCTCCAGCTGCGCGGCGGTCGGCGCGCGCGGCGTGATGTCGCCGCGGCTGTCGCGGTGGTCGTTGACGCCCTCGCCGCGCTCGAGCAGCGGCGCCTTGCGGATGGCGTGCGAGAAGTGCCCGCCGAGGAACAGCATGGCGGTCTCGCCGTCGCTGTCGACCGACGGGACGTAGCGCTGGGTCATGGACGTGCGGCCGCGGGCGACGAGCTCCTCGCTGTGCCGGTACACGTCCGCCGGGTCGCTCCAGCGAGCGGTGTCGCGCGAGCCGGCCGAGATCGACGGCTTGACGACCCACTCGGCGTCGGGCTCGCCATCGCCGGCCAGCGGGTCGCCGTCACGGACGTCCCACTGGGTCGCGATGACGGGCACGCCGGCGGCGGCCACCTCGCGCAGGTAGGTCTTGTCGGTGTTCCAGCGCAGCACCTCGACCGGGTTGGCCAGGCGCGGCACGGTCGCGGCCCAGTCCAGGAACTCCTCGCGCCGGTCGGTGTAGTCCCAGCACGACCGCACGACGACCAGGTCGAAGCCGGCCCAGTCCACCGCGGGGTCGTCCCAGAGCACGGTCTCCAGCGCCAGGCCGCGGCGCTCGGCGGCGGCGTGCAGCAGCGGCAGGTCCGGGTCGATGTCCCGGAACGGCAGGGCGGTGGCGAGCGCGATGGTCACGTCTGCACTCTAGGACGCGCACACCTTGCTGCGGCAGTCAGGGCTTATATCGGGCTGAGTTAAGCGTTATGCTTCATTCATGTCGTCTTCAGTCGTGGCCTGCATCGTCGACCTCGTCGGCTCGCGCCGCCAGGGGGACCGTCGCGCCGTCCAGCGCGCGCTCGACGAGGCGCTCGCGCACGTCAACCGGGTCGCTCCCGGGCTCGAGCCGCTCGCCCCGACGGTCGGCGACGAGTGCCAAGGGGTCTTCCCCGACGTCGCCGCGGCGCTGCGCGCGTCGCTGCTGCTGCGTCTGGCCCTGCCCGGCGAGCTGGACTGCCGGGTCGGCCTGGGCGCGGGCACGGTCGAGGACGTCGGTGCCGGGCCGTACGGTCGGCTCCAGGACGGTCCGGCATGGTGGGCCGCCCGCGACGCCATCGTCGAGGCCAAGCGCCGCGAGTCGGGACGGTTCCGCTCGCTGCGCTCCTGGTACGCGGTGGGCGAGGACGCGCCGCAGGCCCCGCCGGCCGACGTCGTCAACGCCTACCTGCTGTGCCGCGACCAGCTCGTCGGCGGAATGAACGAGCGCGCACGCCGCATCCTCGCCGGCGTGCTGGAAGGACGGACCCAGGTGCAGATCGCCCAGGACGAGCAGGTGTCGCAGTCGGCCGTGTCCCAGTCGTTGCAGCGCTCGGGCGCGGTGGCCGTGCTCGGTGCCGCTGAGCTGCTGGGGGCCCGATGACGCTCCTCGCCCTCCTGCTCGCCGCCCTCGGCGCCGCCGACCTCGTCCGCCCGCGCGACCGGGTCGTGCCGCCGGCTGCCGCCGTCCGTGCGGTGCTCGTGGCCGGTGCCGTGACGCTGGTGCTCACCACCGGGCTCGGGCTCGGCGTGCACGTGCTGTGGCTCGTGCCGCTGGCCATGGCCCTGACGGCCGCCTGGGTGCTCACGACCCCGGTCGCCGCCGGGGGCAGCGCCTACCCGTGGCCGTTAGTCGGCCTGCTGGCCTGCGCCGCGCTCGCCCTGGCCGTGCCGTCGCCGGCGACGGGCGACGGCTGGCTGCTGCGCTGGTACGACGGGCTCGACCTGCCGGCACTCGCCGGCGTCGACGCCGCGCACGCCCTGCTCGGCGCGGCCGTGCTCGTGCACCTGGTCGGCACGTCCAACGTGCTGGTGCGCATGGTGCTCACCGCCACCGGCGCCGAGGTCATCGCCCAGGAGCGCAGCCTCCAGGGCGGGCGCGTGCTGGGCCCGATCGAGCGCATCCTGCTGTTCGCGATGGCCCTGGCCGGCGAGTACGGAGCGCTCGCGGCGGTCGTCGCGGCCAAGGGCATCCTGCGGTTCCCCGAGATCTCGCGCGACGCCCCCGGGCACGCCGCCGAGTACGTCCTGGTCGGCAGCTTCGTGAGCTGGGCGTCCGCGCTCGTGCTCGTGCCGCTGTTCTGATGCCATGCTGGGCCGCATGGCCCCGCTGCCACCGGCCCGGCACCTGCTGCGGGCCCAGGACTTCGCCACGGCGCACCACCACGAGCCGATCACCGTGGCCGACATGGCCGCGGCCGCCGGGCTGTCGCGCTCGCACTTCACCCGGGCGTTCACCGCGACCTTCGGCCTGACGCCCGGCGCGTACCTGCAGAGCCGCCGGCTGGAGCGGGCCGCGTCCCTGCTGCGCCGCACCGACCACCCGGTCGCCCGGGTGTGCGCCGAGGTCGGCTTCAGCAGCGTCGGCACCTTCACGACGGCGTTCGGCCGCGCGTTCGGCGTCACGCCCACGGCGTACCGTGCGGCCCACCCGCCCGCGGGCACCTGGGCACGGGTGCCGGCGTGCGTGCTCGCCGCCCGGCGGCCGGGGCCGGTCAGCCGCGTGCAGGACAGCACACGGGAGGAAGACGCCGCCCCCGCGTGACTCCTAGCGTGGTCGTACCACCTCGACGAAGGAGACGACATGCACATCGCCGCGACCCAGCTGTGGGTCCACGACCAGGACGTGGCCCTGGACTTCTGGACGACCAAGGTCGGCATGCAGGTCCGCGAGGACGTGACCGTCCCGGAGATGGGGAACTTCCGCTGGCTGACCGTCGCCCCGCCCGGGCAGGAGGACGTCGCCATCGTCCTCATGGCCGTGCCGGGCGAGCCGATGCTCACCGACGCCGGACGCCAGGAGGTGCTCGACCTCGTGGCCAAGGGCCTGGCGGGCACCGCGTTCCTGACCGTCGCCGACTGCCGCGCCGCGTACGAGGAGCTCGTGGTCCGCGGCGTGGAGTTCACCGAGAAGCCCGAGGAGCGTCCGTACGGCGTCGACTGCGGCTTCCGCGACCCGTCCGGCAACAGCGTCCGCCTGACCGAGCCGCGGCCCATGACCTGACGGCGTCCCACCATGGCGACACCCCGCGCCCGGGCGTGTCGCCCCGGCGTACGCTGTGACGCATGGCGCAGACCCCCGACAAGCCCCAGATCGACATCAAGCCGCGCAGCCGCACCGTCACCGACGGCATCGAGGCCACGGCCTCGCGCGGCATGCTGCGAGCCGTCGGCATGGGCGACGACGACTGGGAGAAGCCCCAGATCGGCGTCGCGTCCAGCTGGAACGAGATCACCCCGTGCAACCTCTCGCTCGACCGGCTCGCCAAGGCGTCCAAGGTCGGCGTGCACGCGGCCGGCGGCTACCCGCTGGAGTTCGGCACGATCTCGGTCTCCGACGGCATCTCGATGGGCCACGAGGGCATGCACTTCTCGCTCGTGAGCCGTGAGGTCATCGCCGACTCGGTCGAGACGGTCATGATGGCCGAGCGCCTCGACGGCTCGGTGCTGCTGGCCGGTTGCGACAAGAGCCTGCCGGGCATGCTCATGGCCGCCGCCCGGCTCGACCTGGCCAGCGTCTTCCTCTACGCCGGCTCGATCATGCCGGGCAAGGTCGACGGCGAGGATGTCACCCTCATCGACGGCTTCGAGGGCGTCGGCGCCTGCATGAAGGGCCTGATCAGCCGCGAGCAGCTGGACAAGATCGAGCGCGCGATCTGTCCCGGCGAGGGCGCGTGCGGCGGCATGTACACGGCCAACACGATGGCGTCCGTGGCCGAGGCGATCGGCATGAGCCTGCCCGGCTCGGCCGCTCCGCCGGCGCCCGACCGCCGCCGTGACGGCTTCGCCGAGGCGTCCGGCCAGGCGGTCGTCAACCTGCTCCGCCAGGGCATCACCGCCCGCGACATCATGACCAAGAAGGCGTTCGAGAACGCCATCGCCATCGTCATGGCGCTCGGCGGCTCGACCAACGCCGTGCTCCACCTGCTCGCCATCGCGCGCGAGGCCGAGGTCGACCTGACGCTCGAGGACTTCACCCGGATCGGTGACAAGGTCCCGCACCTGGGCGACCTCAAGCCGTTCGGCAAGTACGTCATGTACGACGTCGACCGCGTCGGCGGCATCCCGGTCATCATGAAGGCCCTCCTGGACGCCGGCCTCATGCACGGCGACACCCTCACGGTCACCGGCAAGACCATGGAGGAGAACCTCGCCGACCTCGACGTGAAGCTCGACGGCGACGTCATCCGTCCGCTCGACCGCCCGATCCACCGCAACGGCGGCATCACCGTGCTGAACGGCTCGCTCGCCCCCGGCGGCGCGGTCGTCAAGAGCGCCGGCTTCGACACCGACGTCTTCCGCGGCACCGCCCGCGTCTTCGACGGCGAGCGCGCCGCCATGGACGCGCTCGAGGACGGCACGATCGTCGCCGGCGACGTCGTGGTCATCCGCTACGAGGGCCCCAAGGGCGGTCCGGGCATGCGCGAGATGCTCAAGATCACCGGCGCCATCAAGGGCGCGGGCCTGGGCAAGGACGTCCTGCTGCTCACCGACGGACGCTTCTCCGGCGGCACGACCGGCCTGTGCGTCGGCCACGTGGCGCCCGAGGCGGTCGACGGCGGTCCCATCGCCTTCGTCCGCGACGGCGACCCGATCGTCCTGGACGTGGCCAACAAGCTGCTCGAGGTCGAGGTCGACCCCGACGAGCTCGAGGCGCGCAAGGAGGGCTGGGAGCCGCTGCCCCCGCGCTACACCAAGGGCGTCCTGGCCAAGTACCGCAAGCTCGTCGGCTCCGCCTCCGACGGCGCCGTCCTGAGCTGACGCACGCGGTGGGGGAGTCGCCCGACGCGCCGGTCTTCGCGACCCGCTGGGACCTGCTGCTGGCGTGGGTGCTCATCGGCGTCGACCGGGCTTCGGGCGTCTTCTCGGGCAGCGAGCCCGAGCCCGGCCGTCAGGCCGTGTGCGTCTGGACGAGCGAGGCCGCCATCACCGAGGCGCTGCACGTCGAGTCGTGGGACGTCCGGCAGATCACGGTCCGTGACCTCGTCGCCATGCTGCCGGCGGGCATCGGCCTGCAGGTCGACCCCCGGCTCCCGTCGGGCCTCACGCTTCCGGCCGACGACGTCGCGGCGCTGCGCGGGCTCGTGACGCCGTTCCCGCCGGGTGCAGCGGCCCTCCACGCCTGGACCGGGCCCACCGGCGCGGTCCGCGACGCCCTCGTCGCTGCGGCCGCCGGTCGCGTGCGCGAGCTGCGGGCGTTCGGCTACACCGTGGGCGACAGTCCGGTGCTCGGCTGCCTGGCCCACGACGCGTCCGCCGAGGACGCCGACGCGGTCGGCGCCGCGCTCGAGGCCGCGCTGTCGGCCACGACCGACCCGCGGGCGCTGGGCGTCCCGACGGTGGACGTCGTCCGGCTCGACGACGTGCCGACGGCGCTGCGCGGGCAGCTGGGCGACGAGCACGCGCTGCTGCGTGAGCGCCCCCCGCCGGCGCTGGTGGCGCTGAGAGCACCGTCGCCGGCCGGAGCACCGTGCGCGGCGTGGGACAATGGGGCGACCCCCGTTCTCCTCACCGTGCTGGACCCATGACTCTGACGAACGACGCCGCCGACCCGCAGGCGCAGATCGACCCCGCCGACCTCGAGACCGCGCTGCGCGTGCTCGCCACGGCCGGAGCCCTCGACCCCGACGACCCCGCCTACGTCGCGCTGCGCCGCGCCACCGGCGGGTTCTTCAAGGACGCCAAGCGCGAGCGGCGCAAGTCCAAGCGCGAGCAGGTCCAGGCCGCCGACCGGGCCGTCGTCGAGAGCACCGCGACGGGCTCCGCCCAGCGCATCGACGACGAGACGGCCGGCATCCCGCTGACCTCCAGCGCGAAGGGCGCCGTCGCCGGCGAGCTGCTCGTGCCGCGCGGCTGCTACATGTGCAAGGCCAAGTACACGACGGTCGACGCCTTCTACCACCAGCTGTGCCCCGAGTGCGCCGCGCTGAGCCACGCCAAGCGCGACGCCCGCACCGACCTCACCGGACGCCGGGCGCTGCTCACCGGCGGCCGGGCCAAGATCGGCATGTACATCGCCCTGCGGCTGCTGCGCGACGGCGCGCACCTGACCATCACGACGCGGTTCCCGCGCGACGCCGTCCGCCGGTTCTCGAGCCTGCCCGACAGCGCCGAGTGGCTGCACCGGCTCAAGGTCGTCGGCATCGACCTGCGCGACCCCGGCCAGGTCATCGCCCTGGCCGACGAGGTCGCGTCCGAGGGCCCGCTCGACATCCTCGTCAACAACGCGGCCCAGACCGTCCGGCGAACGCCCGGCGCCTACGCCCCGCTCGCCGAGGCCGAGAGCACCCCGCTGCCCGCCGGCCCCAAGCCCGCGCTGGTGACGTTCGGCCACACGTCCGACCTGCACCCGGCCGCGCTCATGGGCTCGGTCGACGCGCACCCGGTGCTGGCCGGCGACGCGATCACCGCCGAGCGGCTCACCGAGGAGGCGATGACCGCCGGGTCGGCCGACCTCAGCCGCATCGACGCCGGGGGACTGGTGCCGGACGTCGTCGACACCAACAGCTGGGTGCAGAACCTCGGCGAGGT
Source organism: Aeromicrobium sp. IC_218 (assembly GCF_004336805.1). Lineage (GTDB taxonomy): Bacteria > Actinomycetota > Actinomycetes > Propionibacteriales > Nocardioidaceae > Aeromicrobium. Next base: position 400,977 of record NZ_SJXM01000002.1, on the reverse strand, counting down.
CTCCGAGCTGGAGCTGCTCGAGGTGCAGCTGTGCAACCAGACCGCGCCGTTCATCCTCATCACCCGCCTGCGTGCGGCCATGGCCGCGTCGCCGCACCGCCGCACGTACGTCGTCAACGTCTCGGCGATGGAGGGCCAGTTCGCCCGCCGCTACAAGGGGCCCGGCCACCCGCACACGAACATGAGCAAGGCCGCGCTGAACATGCTCACCCGCACCAGCGCCGGCGAGATGCTCGAGACCGACGGCATCCTCATGACCGCCGTCGACACCGGCTGGATCACCGACGAGCGTCCGCACACCACCAAGGTGCGGCTCGCCGAGGAGGGCTTCAAGGCCCCGCTCGACCTCGTCGACGGCGCCGCGCGCGTGTACGACCCGATCGTGCGCGGCGAGGCGGGGGAGGACGTGCACGGCGTCTTCCTCAAGGACTACGCACCGCACCCCTGGTGATGTCCACATGGCGGACTTTCCGTCTCATTACTTGACCAAGTGACGCCGGAGGGGCGAAGATCGGAGACGTGCACGCCCACGTCCTCGTAGTACTTCGCTAGACGCGCCGGTCGGTTCGACCGTCGCGTCTTCCCTCAGCGCCCACGTCCGGGCCGGGGGCTTTTTTTATGCGAGGGTCCGGACACCACACCAACCGATAGGCACGCATCATGACCAAGCAGCTCGACGAGCAGATCACCGGGGCCCAGAGCCTGGTGCGCGCGCTCGAGCGTGCCGGGGTGGACACGATCTTCGGCATCCCCGGCGGCGCGATCCTCCCGGCGTACGACCCGCTGTTCGACTCCAGCATTCGCCACGTCCTGGTCCGCCACGAGCAGGGCGCGGGCCACGCGGCGCAGGGCTACGCGATGGTCACCGGACGCGTCGGCGTCTGCATGGCCACGTCCGGCCCCGGCGCGACGAACCTCGTCACCGCCATCGCGGACGCGTACATGGACTCGGTCCCGATCGTCGCGATCACCGGCCAGGTCGCCAGCGGGTTCATCGGCACCGACGCCTTCCAGGAGGCGGACATCCGCGGCATCACGATGCCGATCACCAAGCACAGCTACCTGGTCACCGACGCGGCCGAGATCCCGCGCGTCGTGGCCGAGGCGTTCCACATCGCCGGCACCGGCCGTCCGGGTCCCGTGCTGGTCGACGTCTCCAAGGACGCGCTGCAGGCCCTGACGACCTTCGAGTGGCCCACCGAGCTGGCGCTGCCCGGCTACCGGCCCACGACCAAGCCGCACGGCAAGCAGGTGCGCGAGGCCACCCGGCTCCTGCTCGAGGCCGAGCGCCCCGTGCTGTACGTCGGCGGCGGCGTCATCAAGGCCGACGCCTCGGCCGAGCTCAAGGTGCTCGCCGAGATGGCGCAGATCCCCGTCGTGACCACGCTGACCGCGCGCGGCGCGTTCCCCGACTCCCACCCGCTGCACATGGGCATGCCCGGCATGCACGGCACGGTGGCGGCGGTCGGCGCGCTGCAGCGGGCCGACCTGATCGTGTCGCTCGGCGCCCGGTTCGACGACCGCGTCACCGGGAACCTGGACTCGTTCGCGCCCGACGCGAAGGTCGTCCACGCCGACATCGACCCGGCCGAGATCTCCAAGAACCGCATCGCGGACGTGCCGATCGTCGGCGACGCCCGCGAGGTCATCGCCGACCTGGTGGTCGCGCTGCAGAAGGCGTCCGAGGAGGACGACGAGCGCGGCGACTACACCGCGTGGCGCGAGTTCCTGGCCGTGATCAAGGCGCGCTACCCGGTCTCGTACGACAAGCCCGACCACGGCCTCGCGCCGCAGACCGTCATCGAGCGGCTCAGCGCGATCGCCGGCCCGGAGGCCACCTACGTCGCCGGCGTCGGCCAGCACCAGATGTGGGCGGCGCACTACGTGTCCTACGAGCGTCCGCGCCAGTGGCTCAACTCCGGCGGCGCCGGAACCATGGGCTACGCCGTGCCGGCCGCCATGGGCGCCAAGGCGGCGCTGCCCGACGGCGTCGTGTGGGCGATCGACGGCGACGGCTGCTTCCAGATGACCAACCAGGAGCTGGCCACCTGCGCGATCGAGGGCATCCCGATCAAGGTCGCCGTCATCAACAACTCCTCGCTGGGCATGGTGCGCCAGTGGCAGACCCTGTTCTACGAGGGCCGCTACTCCAACACCGACCTCAACACCGGGCCGGAGTCGATCGGCGCCCGCCGCATCCCGGACTTCGTGAAGCTCGCGGACGCCTACGGCTGCGTCGGCCTGCGCTGCGACTCCGAGGCCGACCTGGACGCCACGATCGAGAAGGCCATGGCGATCAACGACCGCCCGGTGGTCATCGACTTCGTCGTCGAGCGCGACGCCATGGTCTGGCCGATGGTCGCCGCCGGCACCAGCAACGACGAGATCAAGATCGCGCGGGACCTCGCGCCCGAGTGGGAGGACGACGACCTGTGACCGGACAGCAGCACACCCTCAGCGTCCTGGTGGAGAACACGCCCGGCGCGCTCGCCCGCGTGTCCAGCCTGTTCATGCGCCGCGGCTTCAACATCGAGTCGCTGGCGGTCGGCCCGACCGAGATCCCGGAGATCTCGCGCATGACGATCGTGGTCAGCGTCGACGAGATCGCCCTGGAGCAGGTGACCAAGCAGCTCAACAAGCTGGTCCACGTGCTCAAGATCGTCGAGCTCGAGCCGACGTCCGCGGTCGAGCGCGAGCTCGTCCTGATCAAGGTGAAGGCCGACGCGCAGACCCGCGGGCAGGTGCTGGAGACCGTCCAGCTCTTCCGCGCCAAGGCCGTCGACGTCGCCACCGACTCGATCACCATCGAGGCCACCGGCGACAGCGGCAAGATCGCCGCCATGCTGCGCGTCCTCGAGCCCTTCGGCATCCGCGAGATCGTCCAGTCCGGTCGCGTCGCGATCGGTCGCGGCTCGCGTTCCATCACCGACCGGACCCTGCGCGCCGTCCCCGGCACGCAGGCCGGCTGAGACCACCCCTACACACAAGGAGACACATCCCGTGGCCGAGCTCTACTACGACGACGACGCCGACCTCAGCATCATCCAGGGCAAGAACGTCGCGGTCATTGGCTACGGCAGCCAGGGCCACGCCCACGCGCTCAACCTGCGCGACTCGGGCGTCGACGTCCGCATCGGCCTGAAGGAGGGCTCCAAGAGCCGCGCCAAGGCCGAGGCCGAGGGCCTGTCGGTCCTCACCCCCCGCGAGGCCGCGGAGGAGGCCGACGTCGTCGTGATCCTGGCTCCGGACCAGGTCCAGCGGACGCTGTACGCCGAGGAGATCGCGCCGGCACTGACCGAGGGCGACACGCTCGTGTTCGGCCACGGCTTCAACATCCGCTACGGCTACATCGAGGCGCCCGAGGGCGTCGACGTCGTGCTCGTCGCGCCGAAGGCCCCGGGCCACACGGTGCGCCGCGAGTTCGTCGCCGGGCGTGGCATCCCGGACATCATCGCCGTGGAGAAGGACGCCTCCGGCAAGGCCTGGGACCTCGCGCTGTCGTACGCGAAGGCGATCGGCGGCACCCGCGCCGGCGTCATCAAGACGACGTTCACCGAGGAGACGGAGACCGACCTGTTCGGCGAGCAGGCCGTGCTCTGCGGCGGCATGTCGCACCTCGTGCAGGCGGGCTTCGAGACGCTGACCGAGGCCGGCTACCAGCCCGAGATCGCCTACTTCGAGGTGCTGCACGAGCTCAAGCTCATCGTCGACCTCATGTGGGAGGGCGGCATCGCCAAGCAGCGCTGGAGCATCTCCGACACCGCCGAGTACGGCGACTACGTCTCCGGCCCGCGCGTCATCGACGCCTCGGTGAAGGAGCGCATGAAGGAGGTCCTCGGCGACATCCAGAACGGTGCCTTCGCCGAGCGCTTCATCGCCGACCAGGACGCCGGCGCGCCGGAGTTCAAGGAGCTGCGCGAGAAGGAGGCCGGCCACCCGATCGAGGCGACCGGCAAGGAGCTGCGCGCCCACTTCGCGTGGCAGCAGACCGACGCGGACTACACGGAGGGCTCGGCCGAGCGCTGATCCCGCGGACGTGACAGGGCCCGCCACCGGTGACGGTGGCGGGCCCTCGTGCGTCCGGACGCTGCTACGGTGACGTCCGAACGGCCGGGGTGCCCCACCGACGGGGCTGAGATCACACCCGCACACCTGATTCGGTTCGTACCGACGGAGGGAGCCCGATGACTGTCACGTCCTTGTCCACCGACGTCCTCACGCGCGTGCGCGAGCGGTCGCCGCTCGTGCAGTGCCTGACCAACTACGTCTCGATGGACCTGGCGGCGAACCTGCTGAACGCGGCGGGCGCGTCGCCGGCGATGGTCCACGACGAGCGGGAGGCGGCCGAGATGGCCGGGCTCGCGTCGGCCGTCGTGGTCAACATCGGCACGTTGAGCCCGCCCTGGGTGGCCGGCATGCACGCCGCGGCGTCGGTCGCGGCCGAGCGCGGCATCCCGTGGGTGCTCGACCCGGTCGCGGTCGGTGCGACGGCCTACCGCCGCGAGACCGCCGCCGCCCTCATGGAGCTGCGCCCGACGGTCGTGCGCGCGAACGCGAGCGAGGTCGTCGCGCTGGCGACGGCGACGGGAGCCGGACGCGGGGTCGACGCGACGCACGAGTCGACGGCGGTCGTCGAGGACGCCCGGGCGCTGGCCGCGTCGGCCGGCACGGTGGTCGTCGTGAGCGGCGCGACCGACGTCGTCACCGACGGCGAGCGCGTCGTGCTCGTCCGCGGCGGCGACCCGCGGATGCCGCTGATCTCGGCGCTCGGCTGCTCGGCCACCGCCCTCGTCGCGGCGTGCTGCGCGGTGGCCGACGACGCCGTCGACGGGTCCGTCGCGGCCATGGCCGCGCTGGCGGTCGCGGGGGAGCGGGCCGGTGCGCTCTCGGCCGGACCCGGCACCCTGCGCGCGCACCTGCTCGACGAGCTGGCCGCGCTGGACGCCGAGCGGCTCGCCGAGGCGGACGTGCGGTGACCCCGGACGTCTCGCTGTACCTGGTGACGGAGCCGCGCGACGACCTCGACGCCGTGGTGACCGCCGCGGTCGACGGCGGCGTGACGCTCGTGCAGGTGCGCGACAAGCACGCGTCCGGCGACCAGCTCGCCGCGGACGTGCGACGGCTGCGCGAGCGGCTGAGCGGACGGGTCCCGGTCGTGGTCAACGACGACGTGGACGCCGCCCGACAGGCCGACGGCGTCCACGTGGGCACGTCGGACACGACGCCGGCGCAGGCGCGCGCCGTCCTCGGGCCCGACGCCATCGTCGGCTGGTCGCTCAACGACCTCGCCCAGCTCGACGACGAGGAGCAGCTGGCCGCGTGCAGCTACGTCGCGGTGAGCCCGTTGTGGCCCACCCCGACCAAGCCCGACCACGAGACGCCATGGGGCCTGGACGGCCTGCGCCAGGTGGTGGCACGCGTGGCCGGACGTCTGCCGGTGGTCGTCATCGGCGGCATCGGCCCCACCGAGGCGCTCGACGCGGTCGCGGCCGGGGCCGACGGGGTGGCGGTGGTCAGCGCCATCACCCGGGCGGACTTCCCGGCGACGGCGGCGCGCGCCCTCGCCGAGGCCGTCGTCCGCGGGAGGGCGGAGCGATGAGCGTGCCGGTGGTGCTCTCGGTCGCCGGGTCCGACCCGTCCGGCGGGGCCGGCGTCCAGGCCGACCTCAAGACGATGGCCGCGCACGGCGTCTACGGTGCGGCGGTCCTCACCGCGCTGACGGCGCAGAACACCCACGGCGTGCAGGGCGTCCACCCCGTGCCCGCCGACTTCGTCGAGCAGCAGCTGCGCAGCGTGCTCGGCGACCTCGACGTCGTGGCGGTGAAGATCGGCATGCTCGGCGACCCGGCCGTCGCCGAGCGCGTCGCCGACGCGCTGGCGGCGCACGCGGTGCCGCACGTCGTCCTCGACCCGGTCATGGTCGCGACGTCCGGGCACCGGCTGGTCCCGGAGGCGACGGTCGAGGTGGTGCGGGACCGGCTCCTGCCGATCACGACCGTGGTCACGCCGAACGTCCCGGAGGCCGAGGTGCTCGCCGGCGTGGCCGTGCGCAGCGTCGACGACCTCGGTGCGGCCGGTGAGCGGCTGCGGACGCTCGGAGCCCGTGCGGCCCTGGTCAAGGGCGGGCACCTGGAGGGGCCCGAGAGCGTCGACGTGGCGCTGCTCGCCCGGTCGGCGGTCGGCGCGGTCGAGGCCGAGCGCTCGCTGCACACGGGAGAGCTGGGGGAGCGGGGCGTGGACGTCACCGCCGTCGAGCCGTCGCCGACCTGCCGGGCGTACACCGGGTTCCTCGCCGAGGCCGCCGCGCAGGCGCCGTTCGACGTGGCGCTGGCCGCCGTCGTGCCCTGCTTCCGGGTCTACGCCGAGGTCGGCCGCGTCGTGCACGCGGGCCGGGCGACGGGTCCGCACCCGTACGCGGCGTGGATCGACACGTACGCCGACCCGGCCTTCGACGCCGCGGTCACGGACGTCGAGCGCCTGCTCGACCGCGTCGCCGGCGACCCGGCCGGACCGCTGCTCGAGGCCTACGGCCGGGCGACGCGGTTCGAGTGGATGTTCTGGGACGCGGCCTGGCGCGGCGAGCGCTGGCCGGTCCCGGCCTGATCAGACGACGAGGAACAGGCCGAACGCGGTCGGCACGAGCGAGAGCAGGATCCAGACCGGCGACCACAGCCGGGCGCCCAGGATGAACCGGCAGCCCGCGTACTGGATGAGCGCGACGACGCCGGACATGACGACCAGCCCGATCGCGTCGCCGTGCCGGCTCTGCCCGTCCACGATGTGCCCGACCACGATGAGCCCGATGACGCCGTGGATCGTGATGACGAAGAAGCCGATCGCGGCGACCCGGCGACGGACCTTGTCGAGGGCCTTCATCTCGCGGGCGACGTCGCGCGTGCCGCTGGGCTCGGTCGTGCCGGCCCCTGCTGGATGACGCTCGCTCATGCCTGGACCTCCGTGGATCGGGTGCGACCGGCGAGGTCGCGCAGGATGCGGTTGACGTCGGCGAGGTCGCCGACGTCCATGCCGAACGTCTCCAGCATGCGCGGCGGCACCTCCAGCGCCCGCTCGCGCAGCGCGCGTCCGGCGTCGGTGAGGTGCACGAGCACCAGCCGCTCGTCGTGGCTGGCCCGGCGGCGCTCGACGTGGCCGTCGCGCTCGAGCCGCTTGACCAGCGGGGTGAGCGTGGCGGGCTCGAGGCTGAGCCGCGTGGCGAGCTGACCGACGCTGACGCCGTCGCCCTCCCACAGCGCGAGCATCACCAGGTACTGCGGGTGGGTCAGGCCGAGCGGGGCGAGCACCGGACGGTAGGCCGCCACGACCTCGCGGGCCGCGACGGTGATCGCGAAGCACACCTGCTCGTCGAGCGACAACGGATCGTTCGTGGACACATCATTAGTGTACGAAGCGATCCTGAGGCTCAGGCGATCAGGTCGATCGGCGCCCGGCCCGCGGCGGCCGGACGCGCCCCGCGGGCCGTCACCTCGTCCCAGGCGTCGCGCAGCCGGCGCACCGCCTCGGTGACGACCGCCTCGCCCTGCGTGTAGGGCAGCCGCAGCCGGGTCTCGCCGCCGGCGTGGGCGTGGAAGCGAGGGCCCGGCGTCAGCAGCAGGCCGTGCCGCTCCGCCGCGGCGACGAGCGGGGTCGAGACGCGCTGGGGCAGCTCGGCCCACACGTTCAGCCCGCCCGCGGGAGGGTCGGCGACCAGCATCGGCAGCTGCGCGGCCAGCTCGGCGACCAGGTGGTCGCGAGCCGCCCGCGCGGTCTCGCGCCGGTGGTCGGCGTCCGCCCCGTCGCCCTGCAGCAGCTGGGCCAGCACGAGCTGCTCGAACGCCGACGAGCCGAGGTCGAGCGTCATGCGGCGCTGCAGCACCGGCGTGACCAGGTGCCGCGGCAACCGGGCCCACCCGATGCGCAGCCCGCCCCAGAACTCCTTGGACGCCGACCCGACCAGCACGGCGCGCGAGTCGTACGTCGCGAAGGACGGCGGGAGCTCGACCCGGTCCAGGTTCACCTCGCGCAGCGACTCGTCCACCACGGGCAGCACGCCGTGCCGGCGCAGCAGCCGGGCCCACGCCACGCGGGTCGGCTCGTCCATCACCGCCGCCGTGGGGTTGTGGAAGTCCGGGATCAGGTAGGCCATCGCGTGCCGCGTGCGGCCCAGCAGCGCCGTGAGCGCCTGGACGTCCCAGGGGTGCTCGGTGACCGGGAGCGGCGCGAGCCGCCCGCCGCTGGCGACGATCGCGTCGTACGCGTGCGGGTACGACAGCCCCTCGACGACGACGCGGTCGCCCGGCGACAGGAACGTCCGGAAGGTGAGCGACAGCGCGCCCATGGCGCCGTTGGTGACCACGACCTGCTCGGGGTCGGTGGGCAGGCCCTGGCGGCGGTACCGCTCGGCCAGCGCCTCGCGCAGCACCGGCAGCCCGTCGGGCAGGTAGCCGGTGGTCGCCAGCAGCGCGGGCAGCTGCTCCTGGGCGGCGGCGAACGCGCGGGCCAGCCCCGGCGGGCCGGCCGGCGCGGAGTAGGTCAGCGCGATGGTGCCGGGCGAGGACGGCGCGGTGATGAGCGAGCTGACGTGCGACTCGCTCGGCGGCAGCTGCACGACGCTGCCGGACCCGCGTCGCGAGCGCAGCACGCCGCGGTCGCGCAGCTCGGCGTACACCCGGGCGGTCGTCGTCCGGCTGACGCCGAGCGCCACGGCGAGGTCCCGCTCGCTGGGCAGCCGGGCCCCGTCGGCCACGCGGCCGTCGACGACGAGCAGCCGGATCCGCTCGGCCAGGTCGGCGTAGGCGGGGGAGCGCAGGGGCCCCGCGCCGAGGAGCGTCGCGAGCCGGGCGGCGGGCACGAAGGACGTCATGGGTCCAGTGTGTCGGAATTGGCCATCGAGTCGAGGGCCAATCCGCGACACGGTGGCCTGCATGATGCTGTTCCTGCTCCTCGTCCCCGTGGTCGTGGCCGTGCTGGTCGCGACGGTCCGTGCCCTGGCCGGCGACGGCTACGGGCACCGCGCCGCGCCGGCGCGGCTCCAGGACGAGAGGATCGTCCGGTGACCCTCCGTCTGCTCCGCCTCGTCGTCGGCCTGTGGCTGTACGGGGCCACGATGGCCCTGCTCGTCGAGGCCGGCCTCGGGCTCGACCCCTGGGACGTCCTGCACGAGGGCCTCGCGCACCGCCTGCCGCTGACCTTCGGCCAGGTCGTCATCGCCGTCGGCGTCGTCGTCATGCTCGCCTGGATCCCGCTGCGTCAGCGCCCGGGGATCGGCACGATCCTCAACATCGCGCTCATCGGCATCGCCGCGGACGTGACGCTGGCCTGGCTGCCGACGCCGGACGTCCTGGCGGTCCAGGTGCTGATGCTGCTCGGCGGCGTCGTGGGCAACGCGCTCGCCGGGGCGCTGTACGTCGGCGCGAACCTGGGCACCGGCCCGCGGGATGGTCTCTGGGTCGGCATCTCGCGCCGCACCGGGCTCAGCGTCCGGCTGGTGCGCACCGGCCTGGAGGTGACCGTGCTGGTGATCGGCTTCGCGCTCGGCGGGACGGTCGGCGTCGGGACGGTCGTCTACGCGCTGGCCATCGGGCCGCTGGTGCAGCTGTTCCTGGGCCTGACGACGCGCTCAGCGCCGGGTGGCGATGAGCAGCGAGGCGTCGGGGTCGATGAGCATCTCGACGGCGGCGAAGCGCTCGTCGGTCAGCCACCGCTCGCGGACGGTGTCGACGCGTCCCTCGATGATCGGCGGCCAGAACGCTGACGGCACGAAGTCGTCGAGCACGACGATGCCGCCGGGCTCCATGAGGTCGGCGACGAGGTCGAGGTCGTTCATCACCTCGCGGATGTCGACGAACAGCAGCGCGAACGGCGCGTACTTCTCGAGCACCGACCAGTCGCCGGAGACGACCTCGACGTTGTCGGTGGCCGCGAAGATGTCCTGGACGTCCTCGGCGAGCGTGGGGTCGAGCTCGGCGGTGACCACGCGGGCGCCGGAGGCCGCGCCGCTGGACAGCCAGGCCGAGCCGACGCCGCAGCCGGTGCCGAGCTCGGCGAGGGTGCCGGACTTGGCCGCCGCGAGGGTGGCCAGCAGGCGTCCGGTCTCGTGCCGCGTCGAGGTGATGAACCCGCGCTGGCGGGACAGGTCGAGGGTCGCGGACACCAGGTCGGGCAGCTCGGTCGGGGCACTCACCGGGCCAGTCTCACACGTCCGCGCGGCACGGGGTCGGCCGGAGCCGGACGTGAGACACGTCACGAGACGGTGCGCATCGGCCCGTCCGCCGGGCTATGGTGGCCGCATGCGGAAGCAGCGAGTAGTCGCCTGCCGCGGCAGGGCCTCCTAAAGGGCCACACCCTGCCGCGGTGCTCGTCGATGGCTCGACCGCTCCGCCGCAGGCTCGCCGCACCGCAACCCGGTCCGGCCGAACACCTCCTCGGTTTCACCAGAACCCCGGCACCCCGGCCCTGAGCGGTCGTCATCACGACGAGACCGCCGTCCTGATCTGCCACGTACCGAGGAGAACTGCCATGAACCGTCCTGACCTGGAATGGGGCCCGGCCCACCTGCGCGACGAGCGCGACGACCTGCTGGCCGAGCGCCCCGACGACAACTGATCCAATCCGTGAGACGCCGGTTTCACATCCTGAGATTGGACGTCCTAGGATGACGCCATGACCCGCACCTACTCCCTGGCCGTCGTGCCCGGCGACGGCATCGGCCCCGAGGTCACCGCGCAGGCGCTGCGCGTCCTCGACGTGATCGCCCCGGACCACGGCCTCGCCTTCGACCGCACCGAGTACGACCTCGGCGCCCGCCGCTACCACGCCACCGGCGAGGTGCTGCCGGACGCCGTGCTCGGCGAGGTCCGCGGCCACGACGCGATCCTGCTCGGCGCCGTCGGCGACCCGAGCGTGCCGTCGGGCGTCCTGGAGCGCGGTCTGCTGCTCAAGCTCCGCTTCGAGCTCGACCACTACGTCAACCTGCGCCCGAGCAGGCTCTACCCGGGCGTCGCCACGCCGCTGGCCGACCCCGGCGAGATCGACTTCGTGGTCGTGCGCGAGGGCACCGAGGGGCCGTACGTCGGCAACGGCGGCGCGATCCGCGTCGGCACGCCGGCCGAGGTCGCCACCGAGGTCAGCCTCAACACCGCCTTCGGCGTGGAGCGGGTCGTGCGTGACGCCTTCGCCCGCGCCCAGGCGCGTCCGCGCCGGAAGCTGACGCTCGTGCACAAGAACAACGTGCTCGTGCACGCCGGCCACCTGTGGAGCCGCACGGTGGCGACCGTCGGCGAGGAGTTCCCCGACGTCACCGTCGACTACCTGCACGTGGACGCCGCGACGATCTTCCTGGCCACCGACCCGGCCCGCTTCGACGTGATCGTCACCGACAACCTGTTCGGCGACATCCTCACCGACCTGGCCGCCGCCATCACCGGTGGCATCGGCCTGGCCGCGAGCGGCAACGTCAACCCCGACCGCACGGCGCCGAGCATGTTCGAGCCCGTGCACGGGTCGGCGCCCGACATCGCCGGCCAGTCGAAGGCCGACCCGACCGCGGCGATCCTGTCCGGTGCCCTGCTGCTGGACCACCTCGGCCACCCCGAGGCGGCCGCCGAGATCGAGCGGGCCGTCGAGGCCGACGTCGCCGCCCGCACGGACGCTGCCGGACCGCGCAGCACCGAGGAGGTGGGGGAGGCCATCGCGGCGCGCGTGGCCGAGGGCGTACCGGCGTCCTGACGCCGCCCCTCCATCCCCCGAACCCAAGGACGCACTACCGTGAACGCCATGTCCACCACCGGTCTTCCGGTCCGTTTCGAGCCCAACCCGCTCGCCCGGACTGAGCACGAACGCAGCACGATCCTCGCCGAGCCCGGCTTCGGCAAGCACTTCACCGACCACATGTTCCTGGCCGACTGGACGCCCGAGGAGGGCTGGCACGACGCCCGCGTCGTGCCCTACGGGCCGCTGCTGCTCGACCCCGCCGCGGCCGTCCTGCACTACGCCCAGGAGATCTTCGAGGGCCTCAAGGCGTACGCGCACGAGGACGGCTCGGTGTGGACGTTCCGGCCCGAGGAGAACGCCAAGCGCTTCCAGCGCTCGGCCGAGCGCCTCGCGCTGCCCGAGCTGCCGGTCGACTGGTTCGTCGGCTCGATCAAGGCGCTCGTCGAGGCCGACCGGGCCTGGGTGCCCACCGGCGGCGAGACCAGCCTGTACCTGCGGCCGTTCATGTTCGCCTCCGAGGCGTTCCTGGGCGTCCGGCCCTCGCTGAAGGTGACCTACGCGGTCATCGCCTCGCCGGCCGGCGCCTACTTCAGCGGTGGCGTGCACCCGGTGTCGATCTGGCTGTCGGAGAACTACACGCGCGCCGCGGTCGGCGGCACAGGAGCGGCCAAGTGCGGCGGCAACTACGCCGCCAGCCTCAAGCCGCAGATGGAGGGCGCCGCCCACGGCTGCGAGCAGGTCGTCTTCCTCGACCCGGTCGAGCGCAAGTACGTCGAGGAGCTCGGCGGCATGAACGTGTACTTCGTCCAGGCCGACGGGTCGATCGTCACCCCCGAGACGAGCGGCACGATCCTCGAGGGCATCACGCGCGAGTCGCTCATGCAGCTGGCCCGCGACCGCGGCCACGAGGTCGTCGAGCGTCCGGTGAGCATCGACGAGTGGCGCGAGGGCGTCGCCGACGGCTCGATCACCGAGGTCTTCGCCTGCGGCACCGCGGCGGTCATCACGCCCATCGGCCGGCTCAAGTGGGACGGCGGCGAGGTCGTGACCGGCGACGGCACGACGGGCAAGGTCACCGCCGACCTGCGCGCCGCGCTGGTCGACCTCCAGTACGGCCGGGCGACCGACGACCATGGTTGGATGCAGAGGATCGACGTCTAGCCTCCGGGCTGATCCTCGGGGGAGGCGTCGTCGCGACAACGCCGTCGACCCCGGAGGTGACCCCTCCGGCTGAAGGGAGATCCTGCGATGGACTCGGCCGTCCGCCTCGAGCACGACCTGATCGGTGACCGGGAGGTCCCCGCCGACGCCTACTGGGGGGTGCACACCCTCCGGGCGCTGGAGAACTTCCCGATCACCGGCATCCCGATCGGGACGGCGCCGTTCCTGGTCGAGGCGCTCGCGTCGGTCAAGCAGGCCGCGGCCGAGACCAACCACGACCTGGGGCTGCTGGACGACGAGCGGCACGCCGCGATCGTCCAGGCCTGCGAGGACATCCGCGGCGGGGCGCTGCGCGACCAGTTCGTCGTCGACGTCATCCAGGGCGGTGCCGGCACCTCGACGAACATGAACGCGAACGAGGTCATCGCCAACCGCGCGCTGGAGATCCTCGGGCACCCCAAGGGCTCGTACGCGGTCGTCCACCCCAACGAGCACGTCAACCTGAGCCAGTCGACGAACGACGTCTACCCGACGGCGGTCAAGATCGCGCTCATCTTCGCCACGCGTTCGCTGCTGGAGGCCATGGAGGTGCTCCAGGCCAGCTTCGCGCGCAAGGCCGAGGAGTTCCACGACGTCCTCAAGATGGGCCGCACGCAGCTGCAGGACGCCGTGCCCATGACGCTGGGTCAGGAGTTCGGCGCCTACGCGGTGATGATCGCCGAGGACCGCAGCCGTCTGCAGGAGGCGGTGATGATGCTGCACGAGATCAACCTCGGCGCCACCGCCATCGGCACCCAGCTCAACGCCCCGACCGGCTACGTCCCGACGGCGTGCGCGCACCTGTCGCGCATCACCGGCCTGCCGCTGGTGAGCGCCGTCGACCTCATCGAGGCCACGCAGGACTGCGGCGCCTTCGTGCACGTCAGCGGCGTGCTCAAGCGGGTCGCCGTCAAGGTCAGCAAGATCTGCAACGACCTGCGGCTGCTGTCGTCGGGGCCCCGCGCCGGCCTCAACGAGATCAACCTGCCCGCCGTGCAGGCGGGGTCGAGCATCATGCCGGGCAAGGTGAACCCGGTCATCCCGGAGGTCGTCAACCAGGTCGCGTTCCAGATCATCGGCAACGACGTCACCGTGTCGATGGCGGCCGAGGCCGGCCAGCTGCAGCTCAACGCGTTCGAGCCGGTCATCGGCTACTCGATGGCCGCCGGCCTGGCCCGCCTGCGCGAGGCGATGCTCGTCCTGGCCGAGCGCTGCGTCGACGGCATCACCGCCAACGCCGAGCTGTTGGCCCGCGAGGTGGCCGACTCGATCGGCCTGGTCACCGCGCTCAACCCGTACATCGGCTACGCCGCGGCGACCGAGGTCGCCAAGGAGGCGCTGCTCACCGGACGCGGCGTCGCCGAGCTCGTGCTGGAGAAGGGCCTCATGGACGCCGACCGGCTCGCCGAGGTGCTGCGTCCGGAGGTGCTGGCCAACCTGGCGCCGCGCGAGAGCGCCCAGCACGGCTGACGCCGGACGCGTCGCTCAGGCGAACAGCGCCGTCGCGGGGTCGTCCGCGAGCTCGACCACGAGCTCGTGGGCGTCCTCGGCGTAGTCGATCAGCAGGGCGACGCGCCGCTCGGACGTCGTGCTGGCCGCGTCCGGCTCGGCGTAGCCCTCGGCGATGTCGCGCAGCGTGACGGCGGCCGGCCCGACCGGGTCGTGCGCCGGCCACTCGGCCAGCAGCCGGCTGACCAGCCCCACCGCGACGGCGTCGAACATCGGCCGGCGCGCGTCGTCCACGCCGACCAGGCGCACCTCCGGCAGCCCGAACGCCTCGAGCCCGTGCGTGGCGACGTCGTCCGGACGGGTCGGGTCGACGTCGAACGCGAACCACTGCGTGACCGCCCCGGGACGAGCCTGCGGCTGGACGACGCGCGGCACCTGCAGGTCGAGCACGAGGCCGTCGTGCGCGTCGGCCAGGGCGAGCGCCTCGGCCCGCAGCCGTCCGGTCTCGCGGCGGGCGTCGGCGGGGGCGTAGGTGCCGCTCACCAGGAGCCGGGCCGGACGGGCGCGGACCTGCTCGAGCACCGCCTCGGACGTGCCGCGCAGCCGCAGCAGGCCCTCGTCGGGCAGCGGCAGGTCGTCGACGCGGTCGAGCGGCCGCTCGGTCAGGACGACGTACGCCGCCCGCACCCGGTCGGGGACGGGGACCGTCACGCGGTCGGGTCCTGGCCCACGCGCACGAGCTGCTTGCCCAGGTTGCGTCCGCGCAGCATGCCGGCGAACGCCTCGGGGGCGCTGGCCAGGCCCTCGGCGACGTCCTCGCGGTAGCGGACGCTGCCGTCGGCGATCCACTGCGTCATGTCGCGGCGGAACGCCTCGGTGTGGGTCTTGACGAACTCGTCCTGGATGAAGCCGCGCAGCGTCAGGCTGCGGGTGAGGACGGCGTTCATGAGGCCGGGCGCGCGGTCCGGGCCCTCGGGACGCTCGGTGAGGTTGTACTGCGACACCAGGCCGCACACCGGCACGCGCGCGTAGGTGTTGAGCCGGCGCAGCACCGCGTCCCACACGGCGCCGCCGACGTTCTCGAAGTACACGTCGATGCCGTCGGGGGTGGCCGCCGCGAGCTGGTCGCGGAAGTCGTCGGCCCGGTGGTCGATCGCGGCGTCGAAGCCGAGCTCGAGCAGGTGCTCGACCTTGCGCTGACCGCCGGCGATGCCGACCGCGCGGGCGCCCTTCACCTTGGCGACCTGGCCCACGGCCGAGCCGACCGGGCCGGCGGCCGCGGCGACGACCACCGTCTCGCCCGGCTGCGGGCGGCCGATCTCGAGCAGGCCGGCGTAGGCGGTGAAGCCGGGCATGCCGAGCACGCCGAGAGCGGTCGAGACCGGGGCGGTGGAGGGGTCGAGGCGGCGCGTGTGCCGGGCCGGGACGGTCGCGTACTCGCTCCAGCCCGTGTAGGCGAGCACGACGTCGCCGACCTGGCGGGAGTCGTCGCGGGAGGCGACGACCTCGCACACCGTGCCGCCGACGACGACGTCGCCGACCTGCATGGGGGTGGCGTACGACTTGGCGTCGCTCATGCGTCCGCGCACGTACGGGTCGAGCGAGAGGTAGACGGTGCGCAGCAGCACCTCGCCGTCGGCCGGCTCGGGCAGCGGGAGCGTCTGCGTCTCGAAGTCGTCGGCGACCGGCTCACCGTGCGGCCGACGGGCCAGCACGATGCGGTCGAAGGTCTGGGGCAGGGTGGTGGCATCCATGGTGCCGCCGAGTCTAGACTCGGACCCATGCAGCAGATCACGCTCATTATCGACGGGCGCGCCGGAGTCTGACCTCGACTCCCGCGCGCAGCCTCCCGCACCTCCGGGGGGCTTTTTTGTTGCACCGACCCGCGTCACGGACGCGGGCATACCCACGAACGAGGACCCGCAAGTGACCAGCGACGACTTCCACGTCTACGACACGACGATGCGCGACGGCGCCCAGCAGGAGGGGCTCAACCTCTCGGTGCAGGACAAGCTGCACATCGCCCGCCACCTGGACGAGCTCGGTGTCGGCTTCATCGAGGGCGGCTGGCCCGGCTCGAACCCGAAGGACACCGAGTTCTTCGCCCGGGCCGCCAAGGAGCTGGAGCTGCAGCACGCGACGCTCGCGGCCTTCGGCGCCACCCGCCGGGCCGGCGCGGTCGCGGCGGACGACCCGCTCGTCGGCGCGCTACGCGACTCCGGGGCGCCCGTCGTGACCCTGGTGGCCAAGAGCCACGACCGCCACGTCACCGACGCGCTGCGCACGACGCTGGACGAGAACCTGGCGATGATCCGCGACACCGTGGGCCACCTGCGCGCCGAGGGCCAGCGGGTCTTCGTCGACTGCGAGCACTTCTTCGACGGCTACCGGGCCAATCGCGACTACGCGCTGGAGGTCGTCCGGACGATCGGTGCGTCCGGCGCCGACGTGGCCGTCCTGTGCGACACCAACGGCGGCATGCTCCCGCACTGGGTCGGCGAGGTCGTGACGGACGTCCTGGACGTCACCGGCGTCCGCCTGGGCATCCACGCCCACAACGACACGGGCTGCGCGGTGGCCAACAGCGTCGCCGCCGTGCAGGCCGGCGCGACCCACCTGCAGGGCTGCGTGAACGGCTACGGCGAGCGCACCGGCAACGCCGACCTCGTGGCGTCCGTCGCGAACCTGGAGCTCAAGCTGGGCATGGACGTCGTCCCGGCCGGCTCGCTGGCCGAGGCCACGCGCATCGCCCACGCGATCAGCGAGGTCACCAACTACCCGCCGGCCGCGCGCCAGCCCTACACCGGCGTCTCGGCGTTCGCCCACAAGGCGGGGCTGCACGCCAGCGCGATCCGCGTCGACCCCGACCTGTACCAGCACATCGACCCGGCCCTGGTCGGCAACGACATGCGGCTGCTCGTCTCGGAGATGGCCGGCCGCGCCACCATCGAGCTCAAGGGCAAGGAGCTGGGCTACGACCTGGCCGGCGACACCGAGCGGCTCACGCGGGTCACCGACCGGGTGAAGGCGCTCGAGCAGGCCGGCTACACGTTCGAGGCCGCCGACGCGTCGTTCGAGCTGCTGCTCGCCGAGGAGATGGAGGGCGCCCGCCCGGCGTACTTCGAGGTCGAGTCGTGGCGCGTCCTCACCGACCACACCGGCGCCGAGGCCACGGTGAAGCTCGTCGCCGGCGGCCAGCGGGTCGTCGTGGTGGGGGAGGGCAACGGCCCGGTCAACGCGCTCGACCACGCCATGCGCCAGATCATCGAGCAGGTGTACCCGCAGGTGGGGCGCTTCCACCTGATCGACTACCGGGTGCGCATCCTGGACTCCAGCCACGGCACGGACGCCATCACCCGCGTGCTCATCGAGACCACCGACGGGCAGGACTCGTGGGTGACGGTCGGCGTCGGCGCGAACATGGTCGAGGCGTCCTGGCAGGCGCTCGTCGACGCGGTCACGTACGGCCTGCGCAAGCACGTCGGCCAGCCGGCCGACGACCAGACGTCCTAGGTCGCGGGACGGTCCATGGGGACGTGCGGGATGCCGCCGTCGTCGTAGACGTCGCCGCTGACCGCGAAGCCGAAGCCGCCGTACCACCGCTCGAGGTACTGCTGGGCGCCCAGGTGCAGCGGCCGGTCGCCCCACCGGGCGATCGCCTCGCGCAGCAGCGTGCCCGACAGGCCCTGCCCGCGGGCGTCCTTGCGGGTGCAGACGCGTCCGACGGCCACCGGGTCGACGTGCTCGAGCACCCGGACGTAGCTCGTGAGGCCGGCGTCGTCGGCCAGCCACAGGTGGGTCGTGGTGGGCAGCAGGTCGAGGCCGTCGACGTCCACGTCGTCCACGTGCTGCTCGAACGCGAACACCGCGTCGCGGATGCGCCACACCTCGTACACCTGGGCCGCGGTCAGCCGGTCGCCGCGGACGATCTCGATGGTCATGGGCAGACGCTATCCGGCAGGTGCCGTGGTGGGGCCGCGTGGGAGCATGGGTAGCGTGGGGGCGCGCGCCACGAGCGCGCACACGGCAGCCGCGCGCGACCGGCGCGCAGAGGAGGAGTGCTTGATGTCCAACCGCTTTGACGTCGTCGTGCTGGGCGCCGGACCCGGCGGGTACGTCGCCGCCATCCGCGCCGCGCAGCTGGGCAAGAGCGTCGCGATCATCGAGGAGAAGTACTGGGGCGGCGTCTGCCTCAACGTCGGCTGCATCCCCTCCAAGGCGCTGCTGCGCAACGCCGAGCTCGCGAACATCTACTCGCACGACGCGAAGAAGTTCGGCATCAGCGGCGAGGTCTCCTTCGACTTCGGCGTGGCCCACAGCCGCTCGCGCGACGTCGCCAACGGCCGAGTCCAGGGCATCCACTACCTGACCAAGAAGAACAAGATCACCGAGTTCGAGGGTCGTGGCACGTTCACCGGCCCGAACGCCATCGAGGTCACCCTGAGCAAGGGCGGCACCGAGACGATCGAGTTCGAGAACGTCATCATCGCCACCGGCTCGCGCGTGCGCATGCTGCCCGGCGTCGAGAAGAGCCAGAACGTCGTCACCTACGAGGAGCAGATCCTCGACGCGAACCTGCCCGGCTCGATGGTCATCGTCGGCGCCGGCGCGATCGGCATGGAGTTCGGCTACGTCCTCAACGCCTACGGCGTCGACGTGACGATCATCGAGTTCCTCGACCGCGCGCTGCCCAACGAGGACGCCGAGGTCTCCAAGGAGATCGCGAAGGCGTACAAGAAGCTCGGCATCAAGGTGCTCACCGGCACCGGCGTCAAGACGGTCACCGACAACGGCTCGGACGTCACGGTGACCTACGCGGCGAACAACGGCGGCGACGAGCAGTCGCTGACCGTCGACCGCGTCATGGTCTCGGTGGGCTTCGCGCCGAACGTCGAGGGCTTCGGCCTGGAGAAGACCGGCGTCGAGCTCACCGACCGCGGCGCCATCGCGATCGACGACCACATGCGCACGAACGTCGAGCACATCTACGCGATCGGCGACGTCACGTCCAAGCTGCAGCTGGCCCACGTGGCCGAGGCGCAGGGCGTCGTCGCGGCCGAGACGCTGGCCGGCGCCGAGACCATGACGCTCGGCGACTACCGCATGATGCCGCGCGCCACCTTCTGCTCGCCGCAGGTCGCCTCGTTCGGCCTCACCGAGCAGCAGGCCAAGGACGAGGGCTACGACGTCAAGGTCACCAAGTTCCCGTTCACCGCCAACGGCAAGGCGCACGGCCTCGGCGACGCGGTGGGCTTCGTCAAGGTCATCGCCGACGCCAAGCACCTGGAGCTGCTCGGCGCCCACATGATCGGCCCGGACGTCTCGGAGCTGCTGCCCGAGATGACGCTGGCCCAGAAGTGGGACCTCGGCGCGCTCGAGCTGGCTCGCAACGTCCACACCCACCCGACGCTGAGCGAGGCCCTGCAGGAGGCCTTCCACGGCCTCGCGGGGCACATGATCAACTTCTGATCGCCGTCACGAGGGCCCCGCGACCACCCGGTCGCGGGGCCCTCGTGCGTGTGCGCGAAACCGGGGACAGGACGGGCGCCGCGCGGCCATGATGTCGCCGTGAGCGTCTCGACGTCGACCGTCCGCAGCGGCACGCGGATGGTGGTGGGCACCCTGGTCCTGGCCGGACTCGTGCTGGGCGGCGTGGTCGTCGCCGTGCTCGTGTGGGCCGCACCGCGTCACCAGGTGCCGCTGCCCGGTCCGGACGCCGGGCCGCGGGAGGTGGCCGAGGCGTTCGTGGAGGCCGTGGCCGCCCGCGACTTCGACACCGCCCGCGCGATCGACGCGACCGGCGACGAGGACTACGGCCGGTTCAGCCGCCCGGCCATCTTCCGGGACGTGACGTGGGGTGAGACCACCGACGACGGCGAGACGGCCACCGTCTCTCTGGAGGCGGACCTCGAGGGCGGCGACGGCGGCCCGGTCCACGGCGGGTCGTGGACCTTCAGCCTGGAGCGGTACGCCGACGGGCGCTGGCGCCTGGTCGGTGTCGGCGGCGGGGTCGGCTAGGCCTGGGCCCGGGCGAGGAGGGCGTCGACGTCGGCGAGCAGCCGGTCGCGCAGGACGTTCGCGCGCTCGCTGAAGCCGCGCTGGCGGCGGACGTACTCGGCCTTGCCCTCGGGCGTCTCGACCCGCAGCGGGCCGTAGCCGAACGCGGTGAGGTCGTAGGGCGAGGCCTCCATGTCGGTCGTGCGGATCTCGCGGGCCAGCTCGAAGCAGTCGAGCACGACCGTCGCCTCGACGAACGGCAGCAGCCGGTGGGCGACCTTGTACAGGTCCATGTTGGCGTGCAGGCAGCCCGGCTGCTCGTGCTCGAGCTGGTTCTCACGGGTGAGCTGCAGCGGGTTGCGCGGCGCCGCGGCGGACGTGAAGAAGCGGAACGCGTCGGTGTGCGTGCACGCGAGCTGGTGCGACTCCACGACGTCGGCGGTGCCGTCGGCGCCGAGCCGCAGCGGGTGCGGGTGCCGCGGAGCGTCCGTGCGGTAGACCATCGCCCACTCGTGCATCCCGAAGCAGCCGAAGCGGGCCGGCCGGGCGGACGTCCGGGACAGCAGCTCGCGGGTCCACGTGAGCCCGCGGACGCGCTTGGCCAGCCGCGACGGGTCGGCCGTGACGCGTCCGTCACCGAGGTCGAGGTAGGCGCCCAGCGCGGCGTACTCGGCGGTGGCGGGGCCCTCCAGGACGACGTCCAGCCCCGGGTGCCAGCGCGCCAGCTTGGACGGGGCGAGGTCGTAGTAGTCGAACAGGAAGTCCTCGACCGGGTGCTTCTCGCCCCGGTCGCGGCGCTCGAGGTGGGGGAGCGTCCACCGCTCGGCCCGCTCGCGGTGCGCCTGCGCGCGCGGCAGCCACACGTTCTGCGGCAGCACGGTCAGCGTCTCGGGCACGTGCTCCATGGTCCCACGCCCTCCGAGGCGCTCACCCACCCGCTGAGTGTGACGTTTCGGGGGTGATCCAGCCGGAATCACCCCCGAAACGTCACACTCAGCGGGAACGGGACCGCACGACCCGGGTGGGGTCAGGCGCGGCAGGTGGAGCAGGTGCCGAAGATCTCCAGCGTGTGGGAGACGTCGGCGTAGCCGTGTGCGGCGGCGACCGAGTCGGCCCAGCGCTCGACGGTCGGGCCCTCGACCTCGACGGTGCGGCCGCACTGGCGGCACACCAGGTGGTGGTGGTGCCCGGTGCTGCAGCGGCGGAAGCGGGTCTCGCCGTCGTCGGCGCGCAGGGCGTCCAGCTCCTCGGCGTCCACCAGGGCCTGCAGCGTGCGGTAGACCGTCGACAGGCCCACCGACTCGCCACGCTTGGACAGCACGTCGTGGATCTCGCGGGCGCTCGCGAAGCCGTCCAGGTCGTCCAGGATGGCGGTCACGGCGCGGCGCTGGCGGGTGTTGCGGGGGATCTCAGGCATCTGCCACCTCCGGGGTGCGGCGGCCCCGGACGAGCAGCACGCCGGTGCGCAGGAGCGCGGCGACGACGAAGCTGGCCAGGGCGAGCAGGACGATCGTGGGTCCGGGCTGGGTGTCGACCTCGTAGCTGACGACGACGCCGGCGACGGCGGCGACGAGCCCGAGGCCCATCGCGGCGACGTGGGTCGAGCGGAAGCTGCGGGTCAGCTGCTGGGCCGTCGCGACGGGCACGACCATGAGCGCGGAGACCAGCAGCAGGCCGACCGTGCGCATCGCCACCGTGATCGTCACGGCGGCCAGCACGGCGATGAGGATGCTGTAGAAGCGCACCGGCAGGCCGCTGACCCGGGCGTGCGCCTCGTCCTGGCAGACCGCGAACAGCTGCGGGCGCAGCCCCACCGCGAGCACCAGGACGACCACGCCGAGCGCGGCGACGAGCCACAGGTCGGACTCCGAGATCGTGACGATCGAGCCGAACAGGTACGAGTTCAGGGCCGCGCCGCTCTCGCCGGCCAGGCCGGCCAGCAGCACGCCGCCGGCGATGCCGCCGTAGAACAGCAGCGCCAGCACGACGTCGCCGGGCGTCTTGCTCCAGGCCCGCAGCGCCTCGACCAGGATCGCGCCGAGCACGGCGACGACCACGGCGGTGACGAGCGGGGCGACGTTGGTCAGTAGGCCCAGGGCGACGCCGGTCAGGGCGACGTGACCCAGGCCGTCACCGAGCAGCGACAGCCGGCGCTGCACCAGGTAGGTGCCGATCGCCGGGGCGGTGAGCCCGGTGAACAGCGCGGCGACGAGCGCCATGCGCATGAACGGGTAGTCGAGCAGCTCCAGCATCACCAGACCCCCTTCGTGGGCACGACGTCGGCCGGGTCGACCACCTTGGGGTGGGCGTGGTGCGCGTGGTCGTGGTGCATGTCGTCGCGGACGCCGCCGCAGGAGCCGTCGTAGACGACGTGGCCGTCGCGCAGGACGACGGCGCGGTCGACGAACGGCTCGACCGGACCGAGGTCGTGGGCGACCAGCAGCACGGCGGTGCCGGACGCGGTCAGCTCACCGACGAGCTCGGCGATCGCGGCGGTGTGGTGCCGGTCGACGCCGGCCGTGGGCTCGTCCATGACCAGGAGCTCGGGCTCGCCGGCCAGGGCCCGGGCGATGAGGACGCGTTGGTGCTGGCCTCCGGAGAGCTCGGCGACGGGACGGCGGCGCAGGTCGCTCATGCCGACCTGCTCGATCGCGCGCTCGGCGGCGGCCCGGTCGGCGCGGCCCGGACGGGTCATGAGCCGGCGGCGCGACAGGCGTCCGCTCAGCACGACCTCGGTGACGGTGGCCGGGACGCCGGGCGCGGCGCCGGAGCGCTGCGGGACGTACCCGAGGCGGGCGTGGTCGTGGAAGCGCGACAGCGGCGTGCCGAAGAGCTCGACCGACCCGCCGGACGCGGGGAGCAGCCCGACGGCGGTCTTCACCAGGGTCGACTTGCCCGAGCCGTTCGCGCCCAGGAGCGCGACGAGCTCGCCGGAGCCGACCGTGAGGTCGACCCCGGCGAGCACCGGGCGGCCGTCGAGACGGACGTCGAGCCCGCGGACGGTCAGGGGTTCGGCTGTGGTCATGCGCACCCGTTGGCGGTGGCCAGAGCGTCGAGGTTGGCATCCATGATGGTCAGGTACGTCTCCTGGGAGGTCTCGTCCGACAGCCCCTCGAGCGGGTCGAGCACGGCCGTCGTGGCACCAGTCTGCCGTGCCACGGTCTCGGCCACCGCAGGGCTCACGAGTCGCTCGGTGAAGATCGTCGTCACGCCCTCCTCGTTCACCTCGTCGGAGATGGCCGCGAGCTGGGCGGCACTGGGCTCGTTGCTCGGGTCGATGCCCGCGATCGAGATCTGCTCCAGGTCGTACTTGTGAGCCAGGTAGGCGAACGCCGCGTGGCTGGTGACGAAGGTGCGGCGCTCGCACTTCGCCAGGGTCGTCGAGAACGTCCGGTCCAGGTCGGCGAGCTGGCCGGTCACGGCCTCGGCGTTGGCCGCGTACTCGTCGGCGTGGTCGGGGTCGACCTCGGCGAGCTGGTCGGCGACGGCCGCGACGACCTTCTCCATGTTGGTCGGGTCGAGCCACAGGTGCGGGTCGGTGTCCCCGTGGTCGTGGTCGTGACCCTCGTGGCCCTCCTCCTCGTGGGCGTGCTCGTCCTCGCCCTCGGCGTGGTCGTGGCCCTCCTCCTCGTGGGAGTGGGTGTGCGCCCCCTCGGGCGCGTCGAGCATCTCGACGGTCTCGGCGACGTCCAGCGTCGTGCCCTCGTCGCGGCCGGCGCGCTCGACGGCGTCGTCGACGGCGGCCTGGAACTGACGCTGGTAGATCACCACGTCGGCGTCCTGCACCGAGGCGACCTGCTTGGCGGTGAGCTCGAGGTCGTGGGCCTCGACGCCGGGGGAGGTGAGGCTGGAGATGTCCACCAGGTCGCCGCCGACCTGCTCCGCGGCCCAGGCGTACGGGTAGAAGGCCGCCACGACCTCGGGCTTGCCGCTGTCGTCGGAGCCGGAGCCGCCGCAGGCGGTCAGGACGAGGGCGAGCGCGGGCACGGCGAGCAGGGGGGAACGTCTCATGAGAACGATTCTCACTCTCGGTGAGAACCGTTGTCAAAAAGCCGGGACGTGGCGCCCGTCACGCCCGGCTCCCCGCCGCCGGTCCCGATGGCTCCCCGAGTATCGTGTGGCTCTCCCGGGCGCGGGACGTCACGACGTCCCGCCGGGCAGCCGCCCACCCGCCGACACCCAGCCGGAACGGAGCTCCACCCATGGCCTCGACCATCGACACCGTCATCTCCCTCGCGAAGCGACGCGGGTTCGTCTACCAGTGCGGCGAGATCTACGGCGGCACCAAGAGCGCCTGGGACTACGGACCGCTGGGCGTCGAGCTCAAGGACAACATCAAGCGTCAGTGGTGGCGCACGATGGTGCAGAGCCGCGAGGACGTCGTGGGCCTGGACTCCTCGGTCATCCTGCCGACCGCCGTGTGGGAGGCCTCGGGCCACCTCGCCGCGTTCGTCGACCCGCTCGTGGAGTGCCTCAACTGCCACAAGCGCTACCGCCAGGACCACCTGCAGGAGGCCTACGCGGAGAAGAAGGGCATCGACGACCCCGACACCGTCTCGATGGACCTCATCGTCTGCGCCGCCTGCGGCACCAAGGGCGCCTGGACCGAGCCGCGCATGTTCAACGGCCTGCTCAAGACCTTCCTCGGCCCGGTCGAGAGCGAGGAGGGCATGCACTTCCTGCGCCCGGAGACCGCCCAGGGCATCTTCGTGAACTTCGCCCAGGTCATGACGTCCTCGCGCAAGAAGCCGCCGTTCGGCATCGGCCAGATCGGCAAGAGCTTCCGCAACGAGATCACGCCGGGCAACTTCATCTTCCGCACCCGCGAGTTCGAGCAGATGGAGATGGAGTTCTTCGTCGAGCCGGGCACCGACGAGGAGTGGCAGGAGTACTGGATGAAGGCCCGCATGGACTGGTACACCGGCCTCGGCATCCAGGCCGACAACCTGCGCTTCTACGAGCACCCGGCCGAGAAGCTCTCGCACTACTCCAAGCGCACCGTCGACATCGAGTACCGCTTCCGCTTCGCCGGCTCGGAGTGGGGCGAGCTCGAGGGCATCGCGAACCGCACCGACTTCGACCTGAGCACGCACAGCAAGCACTCCGGCTCGGACCTGTCGTACTTCGACCAGGAGAAGAACGAGCGCTGGACGCCGTACGTCATCGAGCCCGCGGCCGGCGTGAACCGGTCGATGATGGCCTTCCTGGTCGACGCGTACGCCGAGGACGAGGCCCCCAACGCCAAGGGTGGCGTCGACAAGCGCACCGTGCTCAAGCTCGACCCGCGCCTGGCGCCGTACAAGGCCGCCGTGCTCCCGCTGTCGCGCAACGAGAAGCTGACGCCCGCCGCGAAGGACCTCGCCGCCGAGCTGCGCGGCCTGTGGAGCGTCGACTTCGACGACGCCGGCGCCATCGGCCGCCGCTACCGCCGCCAGGACGAGGTCGGCACGCCGTTCTGCATCACCGTCGACTTCGACACGCTGGACGACCAGGCGGTCACCATCCGCGAGCGCGACACGATGCAGCAGGAGCGCGTCGCCCTGTCGCAGGTGACCCAGTGGCTCGGCGCGCGCCTGGTCGGGTGCTGAGCAGCCGGTCTTGCATACTGTCGCCGTGACCTCGAAGCTGCTGCGCCTGGTGGGCGCCGTCCTCGCCGGCACGCTCCTGCTGGGGGCGTGCACCGGCGACGACGAGCCCGCCGAGCCGACGGCGTCCGCCACCACGCCGGGCGTCCCGGCGGGCTTCGCCGTGCCGGACGGCGTCACGATCACCGAGCCCGGCACGACCCTCGCGCCGGGCACGGCGGCGGACGTCGTGTGGGAGCCGGCGGAGGCCGAGCCGACGGTGCTCGGGGTGACGGTCGCGCGGCTGCGCACCGGGTCGATCAAGGACCTGCGGTCGTTCTCGCTGGACGCCCAGACGAAGGCGTCGACGCCGTACTACGTCGACGTCACGGCCACGAACCGCGGGCCGGCGGCGCTGAAGAACGTCCAGGTCCCGCTGCTCGCTCGCGACTCGGGCAACGTCCTCACCCAGCCCAGCCGCATCGTCGGCCAGGTGAAGCCGTGCCGCGGCAACGCGCTGCCCGCGTCGCTGGCCGTGGGGCAGTCGGCCAAGGCGTGCCTGCTCTACCTGGTGCCGAAGGGCGCGACGCTGCAGTCGGTCGACCTGGTCACCGGGGCGCAGGCGGACGCCGTGCGCTGGCGTCCCGCCGCCTGACGGATTTCGGCCGCCGGGGCGCACCTGGGACAATGGGCGACATGTCCAGCACGTCCACGCTCCCCGGTCCGCTGCGCCTGGGCGACCTCGAGGTGGAGGTCCCCGTCGTGCTCGCGCCGATGGCCGGGGTCACGAACGTCGCCTTCCGCCAGCTCTGCGCCGAGCAGGGCGCCGGGCTGTACGTGTGCGAGATGATCACGTCCCGCGGGCTGGTCGAGGGCGACAGCACCAGCCGCGCGATGCTCGGCTTCGCACCGAACGAGACGTTCCGCTCCGTGCAGCTGTACGGCACCGACCCGCACTACATCGGCAAGGCCGTCGAGATCCTCTGCGCCGAGCACGGGGTCGACCACGTCGACCTGAACTTCGGCTGCCCGGTCCCCAAGATCACTCGCAAGGGCGGGGGAGCGGCGCTGCCGTGGAAGGACCGCCTGCTGGGGCAGATCCTCACCGCCGCGGTCTCGGCCGCCGAGCCGTACGGCGTCCCGGTCACGATGAAGACCCGCAAGGGCCTGGACGACGAGCACCTGACCTTCCTCGACGCCGGCCGCATCGCGCAGGACACCGGTACCGCCGCCATCGCCCTGCACGGGCGCACCGCGGTCCAGCACTACTCCGGCCACGCCGACTGGAGCTCCATCGCCGAGCTCAAGGCCGCCGTCGACATCCCGGTGCTCGGCAACGGCGACATCTGGGAGGCGTCCGACGCGCTCCGCATGGTCGAGGAAACCGGTTGCGACGGCGTGGTCGTCGGCCGGGGCTGCTTGGGGCGTCCGTGGCTGTTCCGCGACCTGGCCGCGGCCTTCCAGGGCGAGCAGGTGCAGGAGCTGCCGACCCTCGGCGAGGTGGCCGCGGTCATGCGCCGGCACGCCCAGCTGCTCGGCGAGATCATGGGCGAGGAGCGCGGCTGCATCGAGTTCCGCAAGCACGTCGCCTGGTACCTCAAGGGCTTCCGCGCCGGGTCGGACGTGCGCACGCGCCTGGGCACCGTCTCGTCGTACGCGGCGCTCGACGCGCTGCTGGACGAGCTCGACCCCGACGAGGCGTTCCCGGTCGAGGTGCTCGGCACGCCGCGCGGTCGCCAGGGCTCGCCGCGCAAGGTGGTCGTCCCGGACGGCTGGATGGACAGCCGCGAGCTGCGCGGCGAGATCGCGCTCGAGTCCGCCGACGAGGCCTCCGGCGGCTGAGCCGGCTCAGTCCTGGACCGGCGGGCCCACCACGGCCGCGGGCCGGTCGAGCAGGGGACGCAGGCGCTCGAGCGCGGCGCGGACGTCGGACGCGTCGAGGTTCTCGGCGTCGGCCAGCAGGGGTCCGGGCGGGGCGTGGACGACGAGCGTCGCCAGCCCGAGGCGGCGCTGCAGCGGCCCCTGGGTGAGGCCCGCGGACTGGATCTTGCGCACCGGCGCCACGTGGGTGACCAGCCGGAAGCGTCCGCGCCGCGACACCAGCACGCGGTCGTCCAGGCCGAGCCAGCGACGGCTCCACTGCAGCGGGTCGACGGCGCGCGCCCGGCGGGTGGCCGGGGTACGCGGCACGGTCTCGACGTCGACCCCGCCGAGCATGCGCGAGACGAGGGCGAGGGCCTCGCTGCGGGCGGCCACCGGAAGCAACGTCGCCCGGTCCTCGAGGGAGTCGTCGCTGGACGAGCCGGGTCCGTAGCCGGCGACGTCGACCTCCACGTGGGCCCAGCCGAGCCGGCGCCAGACCAGCGGCTCGGACACGATGAGGCCCTGCACGCGGTCGAGCGGCACGGTCTGCGAGACGCGGGAGAGCAGGCCGCGCTCGATCCGCAGCGTGCGTCCGCGCCGCTCGAGCGTGAAGCCCCAGTTCTGCACGATGCGGGTCATGAGCAGCTGGCCCAGGCCGAGCGCGAACGGCACGACGACCAGCAGGCCGCCCCACGTGCCGGTGACCGCGCCCTCCACGACGGTCGCCACGCCGAGCCCCACGGTGAGCAGGGACAGCAGCGCGACGTCCAGGCGCAGGAACGTGGCCAGCACGAGGCGTCCGAGCGGCACGCTCGCGACCTCGTCGAGCCCCGGTGCGGCGTCGGTGGCCTCCGCCGGGTGCAGCCCGGGCTCGGACGTCGTGGGCTCGTGGGTGCCGCCGGCGCGCTCCAGCAGCCAGGCGCGCATGTGCTGGGCCTCGTGCAGCGGCAGGTACTTGAGGCTCGTGGTCGAGTCCGAGCCGCCGGCGCTCTCCACGTCGAGCTGGGCCAGGCCGAGGATGCGGGCCAGGAACGGCTCGGTGACGTCGACGGACTGGATGCGCTCGTAGGGCACGCGTCGTGACGTGTGCACGAGGATGCCGCTGGTCTGGCGCAGCTCAGTCGCGTCCAGGACGTACCGCGTGAACCACCAGCCGGCCGCCGTGCCGCCCGCGGTGAGCAGACCGAGGCCGAGCACGCTCAGCACCGCCGCCCACCACGGCACGTGGCGCACCCACGACTCGCCGGTCACCAGACCGACCAGCACGATGCCGCCGAGCCAGCGCGCGGCGGTGACGCCCTCGGCGAGCGGGGTGAGCGGGTGGGTGCGGGTGCCCTCGCGCTCAGACACCGGCGCCCCGCTCGCGGACGCGCTCGGTCAGGACGCCACGCAGCCGCGCCGCCTCGTCCGTCGGGAGCCCGGGGAGCGTCGCGGCCGTGCGCGGGCTGGCGGTGTGGACGGTGAGCGTCGCGATGCCGAGGCGGCGCTGCAGGGGACCGGCCTCGACGTCGACGTACTGCAGCCGGCCGTACGGCACCACGGTCATGGAGCGGAACAGCACGCCCTCGGTGAGGACGACCTCGTCCTCGGTCTCGAGGTAGCCGCGACGGGCGCGACGGCGCTCGGCGAGCGACCAGTCGACGGCCAGGCCGACGAGGGCCACGACCACGACGGCCACGCCGAGCAGGCGGGCCCAGGTGGGCAGTGGCACCGCGGCCACGACGGCGCCGACGACCGCCAGGGGCACCCAGAAGGAGGCGGCGGCCAGCCGGTCGCGGGTCGCGAGGGCGGGGGAGACGCGCTGCCAGGCGTCCTGGGGCGCGGCGAAGAGGTCGGTCACGCGCCCGACCGTACCCGGCGCGCGCCCGGCCGCGTCCAGGTTGACCCTCCGGGGCCCGCGGGGTGATACTGGCAGACGGAGATCGCGCGACCCGCGGCTCCGTCCCACCCCAGGATCCTGCGGAGAAACCACCCATGGCCAAGGCCCTGCTCGGCGCCGTCGGCGCCCCGGCGCACCACCAGTACGAGCTGGCGACCCTGCGTCGCCGCGTGGCCGACCTCCAGGCCGAGGTCGCCCGTCTGCAGTCCGAGAACGACGCGCTCAACGCCGCCCTCAGCGAGCGGGTCGACGCGCTCAACCCCGACGACCTGCTCGAGTCCGTCTCGCACTGACCCAGCCACCGGCCACGACGCGTGGCCGGACCTGCCACGCCCGTCGTTCCGGGGCCACTAGGGTGAACCCACCACCGCCTGGCAGGAGCGTCCGTTGTACTTGAAGAGCCTCACGATCCGTGGGTTCAAGTCGTTCGCGTCCTCGACGACCCTGCAGCTCGAGCCCGGCATCACGGCCGTGGTGGGCCCGAACGGGTCGGGCAAGTCCAACGTCGTCGACGCCCTCGCCTGGGTCATGGGCGAGCAGGGGGCCAAGAGCCTGCGCGGCGGCAAGATGGAGGACGTCATCTTCGCCGGCACGTCCGGGCGCCCGCCGCTGGGCCGCGCCGAGGTCGTGCTCACCATCGACAACACCGACGGCGCGCTGCCGATCGAGTACTCCGAGGTCACGATCTCGCGCACGCTGTTCCGCAACGGCGGCAGCGAGTACGCCATCAACGGCAGCTCGTGCCGCCTGCTGGACGTCCAGGAGCTGCTCAGCGACTCCGGCATCGGCCGCGAGATGCACGTCGTGGTCGGCCAGGGCCAGCTCGACAGCGTCCTGCGGGCCACGCCCGAGGAGCGTCGCGGCTTCGTGGAGGAGGCCGCCGGCGTCCTGAAGCACCGCAAGCGCAAGGAGAAGGCGCTGCGCAAGCTGGAGGCGACGCAGGGCAACCTGACCCGCCTGCAGGACCTGCTCACCGAGCTGCGCCGCCAGCTCAAGCCGCTGGGCCGCCAGGCCGAGGTCGCGCGCCGGGCCGTCGTCATCCAGGCCGACGTCCGCGACGCCCGCGCCCGCCTGCTCGCCGACGACCTCGCCACCGCGCTGGAGCAGCTGCAGACCGAGCTGGCCGACGAGACCGCGCTGCGCGAGCGGCGCGAGGCGGTCGAGGAGGCCATCGCCCAGGCCCGGCAGGCCGAGTCCGAGGTCGAGGAGCGGCTCGCCGCCGACTCGCCGGCGCTGTCGGCCGCCCAGGAGACCTGGTACCAGCTGTCCGGCCTGCGCGAGCGCATCCGCGGCACCCTGAACCTGGCGCAGGAGCGCGTCCGCATGGCCACGTCGCAGGCCGACGACCGGCCGCAGGGACGCGACCCCGAGGACATCGAGGCCGACGCCGACGAGGTGCAGGCCCGGCTGGACGCGCTCCGCGAGGCGGTCGAGGCGGCGTCCGGCGAGCTCGAGACGGCGGTCGCCGCGCGGGGCGAGGCCGAGACGGCGTACTCGACCGAGGAGCGCCGCATCGCCGGGCTGCTGCGGGCCGCCGCCGACCGGCGCGAGGGCCTGGCCCGCCTGCACGGTCAGGTCAACGCGGCGCAGAGCCGGGTCGACGCCGCCGGCCAGGAGATCCAGCGGCTCGAGGCCGCTCGCGACGAGGCCGCGCAGCGCTCGCGCTCGGCCCAGCAGGAGTACACCGCGCTGGAGTCCACGATCGCCGGGCTGTTCGACGGCGAGGGCGGTCTGGACCGTGAGCACGAGGAGGCCGAGACGGCCGCCGCCGAGCTGGCCGCCCGGCTCGACGACGTCCGCACGCGCATCGCCGAGGCCGAGCGGTCGCAGGCGGCGCTCACGGCCCGCAAGGACGCGCTGGAGTCCGGCCTTGCCCGCAAGGACGGCGCCGGCGCGCTGCTGGCGGTCAGCGAGCAGGTCGACGGCCTGCTCGGGTCGGTCGCCGCGCTGCTGACGGTGCAGCCCGGCTACGAGAAGGCGGTCGCCGAGGCGCTCGGCACGGCCGCCGACGCGGTCGCGGTCGAGGGGCTGGACGGCGCGCTGGGCGCCATGGCCCGGCTCAAGGACGAGGACCTCGGCCGCGCCGGCATGCTGCTGGCCGGTGGTCCGGTCGACGACGCGTCATGGCCGGGGCTGCCCGACGGAGCCGTCTACGCGCTCGACGTCGTGGAGGCGCCCGACGCGCTGCGGGGCTCGCTGGCCCGGCTGCTGTTCAAGGTCGCCGTCGTCGACGACCTCGACGCCGCCCGGGCGCTCGTCCACGCGGAGGCCGACGTCACCGCCGTCACCCGCGAGGGCGACGTCCTCGGTGCGCACTTCGCGCACGGCGGGTCGGGCAAGCAGCAGAGCCTGCTCGAGGTGCAGGCCGCGATCGAGAAGACGTCCGGCGAGCTGACCGAGGTCACGGCGTCGCTGGAGCGGATGCGCTTCGAGCTGAGCAGCGTCCAGGCCGAGCACGCCGAGGCGGTCGACCGGGTCGAGGCGGCGCTGTCGCGCCTGCACGAGTCCGACGCCGAGGTCGCCGCCGTCGCGTCCAAGCTGGAGCAGCTCGGGGCCACGGTGACCGCGGCGAAGGCGGAGGCCGAGCGGCTCGAGGCGTCGCGCACCCGCGCCGCCGAGGCGCGCGAGAAGGACGAGACCTCGCTCGCCGAGCTGGCCGAGCGGCTGGAGCAGGCCGAGCAGGCGCCCGAGGAGGAGCCCGACACCGCCGACATGGAGCGGCTCGCCGAGCAGGCGTCCACCGCCCGCAAGGCCGAGATGGACGCCCGGCTCGCGCTGCGCACGAACGAGGAGCGGGCCACGTCGCTGGCCAGCCAGGTGACCAACCTGCGCCAGGCCGCGCAGGCCGAGCGCGAGGCCCGCGCCAAGGCGGCCGCGCGCCGTGAGCGGCTGCGTCGCGAGGCCGAGGCTGCGGGGGCGGTCGTCGCCGCGGGGGAGCCGGTGCTGGAGCGGCTGGGCACGTCCATCGACGCGGCCGCCGCCGTGCGGGCCGAGATCGAGGAGGGCCGCCGGGGCCGCGAGCACGAGCTGCGCGACGTCCGGGCCCGGCTGCGCGAGCTGTCCACCGAGCTCGAGACGCTCACGAACGCGGCGCACAAGGACGAGCTCGCCCGGGCCGAGAAGCGGCTGCGCATCGAGGCGCTCAGCCAGCGCGCCCAGGACGAGCTCGGCGTGGAGCCCGAGACCCTCGTCGCCGAGTTCGGGCCCGCCGTCTGGGTGCCGGTGCTCGACGACCCGTCCACCTGGGCGCCGGCCGCCGAGGACGTCCCGGAGTCCGACCCTGTCCCGGTCCCTGAGCCTGTCGAAGGGACCGACGACGAGTCCGAGCCGCCGCCGCGCACCGTGCCGTACGTCCGGGCGCAGCAGGAGAAGCGGCTGCGCCTGGCCGAGAAGAACCTGGCCATGCTGGGCAAGGTCAACCCGCTCGCGCTGGAGGAGTTCAGCGCGCTGGAGGAGCGGCACCAGTTCCTGTCCGACCAGCTCGACGACCTGCGCCGCACCCGTCAGGACCTCATGGAGATCGTCCAGGACGTCGACGTGAAGGTGGAGGAGGTGTTCACCGCCGCCTGGCACGACGTCGAGCGCGAGTTCACCCACGTCTTCAGCCGGCTGTTCCCGGGCGGCGAGGGACGCATCCTGCTCACCGATCCCGACAACATGCTCACGACGGGCATCGACGTCGAGGCGCGCCCGCCGGGCAAGAAGGTCAAGCGGCTGTCGCTGCTGTCCGGAGGCGAGCGCTCGCTGGTGGCCGTGGCCTTCCTGGTCGCCCTGTTCAAGGCCCGGCCGAGCCCGTTCTACATCCTCGACGAGGTCGAGGCGGCGCTCGACGACACCAACCTGGGCCGCCTGCTCGAGATCTACGAGGAGCTGCGCGAGAGCAGCCAGCTCATCGTCATCACCCACCAGAAGCGCACGATGGAGGTCGCGGACGCGCTGTACGGCGTCTCCATGCGCGGCGACGGCGTCTCGGCCGTCATCAGCCAGCGCCTCCGCGAGGAGGAGCCGGCATGAGCGGGCAGACGAGCGAGCAGACGACCGAGCGACGTCGCGGCGACTACCCGGTGCTGCGGACGATCACGACGCGCTGGGAGGACGAGGACGTCTACGGCCACGTCAACAACGTCGTCTACTACTCGTACTTCGACACCGCGGTGAACGGCTACCTCATCGAGGCCACGGGCACCGACACCCGGCGGCTCGACGCGTACGGCGTCGTCGCCGAGACCGGCTGCCGCTACCTCCGCGAGCTGCGCTTCCCCGGCGACGTCCAGGCGGGCCTCGCCGTGACGAGGCTGGGGCGCTCCAGCGCCGTCTACGAGATCGGCCTGTTCCAGGGCGAGTCGGACGAGCCCGCCGCCGTCGGGAAGTTCGTCCACGTCTACGTCACCGGCGCCGAGCGCACCGTGACGCCGGTGCCGGACGTCATCCGCGCCGTCCTGGAGAAGCTCGCGGGCTAGGGACAGCGGACCCAGATCACGTGCTCGTCCGGTCCGCCACCGTCCGGCAGGGACCCGTCCACGACCCCGACCTCGACGCGGACCTTCTTCAGCGGCGTGCCCAGGCACGGGGGAGTGCCGTCCCCGGACTGGCTTCCGTCCTGGGACTCCCACGCCACGGCGTCGGCGATGATCGGCAGCTGGGTGCCGTCGTCGCCGTCGAAGGTGACGAGCTGGTTCTCGTCGTTCAGTCGCGTCGCGGTGCCGGTCATCGTCCGGACGCCGTGCTGGTCGGCCCACACGTGACCGGCCACGAACCCGAGGGCGAGGAGTGCCGCACCGGCAGCGAGCGCCCGGCGAGGCACGACGACGGTGGCCGGGGACGCCGAGGTCATGCCGCAGCGGGGACTGGGGCAGCCACGTCGCGCTTCTGGACGTGGTCGCGCACGGCCGGCGTGAGGAGCGGCAGCGCCTGTCCGAGGAACGAGAGGGCGAACGCCCAGGCGTACGGGACGTCGAGGCCGGCGGCCGAGAAGGTCGGGCTGCCGGACGGGTCGATGAATCCGACGCTGTAGATCAGGCCGCCGGTCATGGCGAGGACGAACAGGACGGCGCGAGCGGCGGGACTCCGCCGCCAGACGAGGGCGAGGAGCAGGAGGCTGAGCAGCGTCCAGCCCGGCCCGTAGCGTCCGGGAGCGTAGACCCTGCACAGGACCTCGAGGGCCAGGGAGGCAGCGCTGACGCTCAGCCAACGACGAGCGTCCGGGGCGATCTGCATGGCAGCATCATCGGCCATGGAGAGGCGGGCCGAAGCAGAACGCGAGGGTTCTACGCGCGCTCCTCCTCGCGGAGGCGGGGGAGGGTGGCGTTCTTGGGCTTGATGCCGCCCTTGTCGGCGTAGAAGGCGCGGACCATGTCCATGTCCTTCTTCACGTCGCCCGACGCCACGAACGACGGACCGAAGCCCATCGTCTTCGTCGGCGGCTCGAAGAAGGCCAGCGTCACGGGCAGGCCGGTCTGCTGCGACAGTCGGTAGAACCCGGACTTCCAGTACTCGCCCTTGCTGCGGGTGCCCTCCGCGGCGAAGACGAGGCGGAAGTTCTCGCCCTCCTTCGCCTCCGCGACCAGCTCGGACACGATCGTGCTCGCGTTGTCGCGGTCGATCGGGATGCCACCGAACAGCCGCAGGATCGGTCCGAGCGGGAAGAAGAACAGCTGCTTCTTGACCAGGACCCGCGGGTGCTCGCCGCCGTGCCACATGACCAGGAGCATCGTGACGAAGTCCCAGTTGGAGGTGTGCGGGGCGCCGACGAGGATGCCGTTCGGGGGCACCTCTCCGACCATCTTGTAGCCCATGACACGGGTGACGGCTCGGGCGAATCGCTGACGCAGCATGGGGAGGAGCCTACGGCGCCCGCTGGTCGTCGCAGGCGGTGCCCGGGGCGAACGAGACGTCGCTCTCCGCGACGTCGGTGCCCGTCGTCCCGTCCGGTCGCCGGAAGGTGAAGGACAGGCCGCCGAAGTGCGCCGGCGGTCGGATCCGCAGGGCCGCCACGGGGACGAAGGCGGTCCCGCTCTCCAGCTCCGACTGCGGGAGCGGACGCCGGCTGCTCCAGTCGAGGACGTCGCCGCCGTCCTCGTCATCCTCGGCCGGCCAGTCGCTGGTCCACAGGCCGTCGCCGGCACCAGGTCCGGGCGTGGTCACGAGCGTCTGGAGCAGCTCGACGCCGCGCGACGCGTGGAGCTCGACACCGGTGAGCGTGACGTCGCCGCCCAACGCGCGGACCGGCGGGCCGGACACGCCGTACTGCTGCCCGACCTGGGACTCCAGCAGGCACACGCTCGTGCTGCCCTCGTCCTGCGGTGCGAGCCGAGCCGATGACTGTTCGTCGTCGCGCGCGCGTGGTGCCGCGTCCTGCCCGTCACCCGTGCAGCCGCCCAGCGTGAGCACGCCCACGCACACGAGCGCCGTGGTCAACCTCATCTCGTCCCCCCTGGTCCGATGTGAGGGAACGGTAGCCTCACGCCGGCACGCGGGGTCGGTGCTTGACGTGGCGGGCGTGGCGCAGGGGTCGCTGCTGTGGGTCGATGCGTGGTGGCGGGATGACTTCGACGACGCCGTCGTGACTGAGGCGGGCTTGCCAGTCGGAGTCGTGGAGCAGGTGGTGGTGGAAGAAGCAGAACAGGGCACCGTTCTCGACAGACGTGTCTCCACCTTCACTCCATGGTCGGAGGTGGTGGGCTTCGCACCAGCCGGGCGGTCGGTCGCATCCCTTCCAGGAGCAGCCGCCGTCCCGCTTCGCGAGGGCGACGCGCTGGGACCTGTCGTGGAGACGCTTCTGCTGACCGACGTCGAGCGGCTGGCTCGCCCCGTCGAGAACCATGGGGATGAGGTTGGCGTTGCACGCGAACCGGCGAGCTTCACCGGCGCTCATGCTCGTCCCGGTCGAGAGCGTCGCCCGGGAGATCCGCTCCCGGAGGTCGTCGAGGTCGATGTTGATGGTCACGGTCGCGGCGACGCCGCCGGCCTGCGGGAACGCGTCCTGTGGGAGGTGCTCGACCAGCTCGCACAGGGCCAGTCCCATGCGGCGGGCGTGGTCCAGCCGGCCGATCTCGTGGTCGGAGTGCTCGCCGTCGACGTCGCGGAAGACCGCACCAGCCCGTCGGGGCGAGGCGAGGCCCTCAAGCACGGTCTTGAGCATGTCCGCCTGCACGTTCGGCAGCACACCTCGGATGCTCGAACGACCGCGACCCATGCGGATGATCGACAGGTGCGTCTCGTCCCACGCCTGCTTCTCCTGGCGTTCGAGCTGGGCGCCGATGATCTCGTCCGCACTGTCAGGATCGACGACCTCCACGATCCGGTTCGCGAGCCGGCGCAGGTCGTCCGCGCCGAACTCCGACGCGTGCTCCAGGAGCGTGGCTTCGGCGTCGTCGTGCTGCTCGTCCACGAACCACTCCGGAAGCTGGTCGAGTGCCCTGAGGATGATGTGCGCCTGCTCGGTCGTCAGTCGGCCGGTGCTCCACCGCTCCTGCGTGATGCGCCCACGGGTCGGATCGAGACGAGTGAGTGACACGAGCTTCGAGGCCTCGCGCTTCGAGACGTTCGTGGTGCTGGCCAGCCAGACCGTCGGGGACGTGCAGCCGTCCTCACGGGGAAGACCACGACCGTCGGCCGCCGCGGTGAGCCGGACGGTCAGCGCCTGGAGCGCAGCGGCTGCCTGAGCCGCGGCCTGCAGCTCGGCACGGATCTCACGGTTGGTCAGCGTCCACGGCTCGAGCGCGCTGGACTCTTCCAGCAGTGCCGCTACCTGGTCGCTGATCATCCGAAACCCCCGTCGAACGTTTGTTCTAGTCTACCTCGCAGGGGCGACAGGGACAATGCGATATTCCCTGGAATCCTAGACTTTTTCGGGCCTTCGACCTGCAAGCTGAAGGAGCGGGGTCGAGCGAGTCGGCAACGCAGAGGGAAGCGCGCACCTAGCCGCGTCGTCATCAGCCCCTTGGGCGACCACGCACCCAGGCTCCTTTCGACAAGCTCAAGGAGCGGGGTCGAGCGCGCACGTACCCAACCGCCTCGTCATGAGCCCCTCGGGCGACCACGCACGAAGGTGCGCCGATAGGGTCGCCGGGCCCACCCAGGAAGACCGCAGGAGACCTCATGACGCTGACCCGCTCGCACACCGACGTCCTCGCGCTGCCCGGCGCGATCGTGGTGGGGACGGACGGGTCGAGCGTGCGCAACCCCGGCCCGACCGGGTGGGCGTACGTCGCCGCCGACGGGACGTCCGCGTGCGGTGGCCTGGTCGAGGGCACCAACAACATCGGTGAGCTGCTCGCGGTCGAGAACGCGCTGCGCGACTTCGCCGGACGTCCGCTCGTTCTGCAGGCCGACTCCGCGTACACGATCGGCTGCTCGACGACGTGGGCCGCGGGCTGGGCGCGCAACGGGTGGCGGAACTCCAAGAAGGAGGTCGTCGCCAACGTCGAGATCGTCCAGGCGATCTACGCGCTCATGCAGGAGCGGCGCGACAGCCGCACGCCGGTGTTCTTCCAGAAGGTGAAGGCGCACCTGACCGACCGCACGGTGTGGCCGCTGAACGTCGCGGCGGACGAGCTCGCTGGTCAGGCCTCCGCCCGGGCGTCCCGGGGCGACGTCGCCGAGGTGCGCACCGCCGCACGGGCGTAACCCTTCGACGGGCCCGGCCCTTCGACAAGCTCAGGGAGCGGGCAGCGGCTCGGGGAGCGGGCAGCGGCTAAGGGAGCGGGCAGCGGCCAGGGAGCGGGACGCTCAGCGCTCGAGCAGGACCTGCCAGGCGTGCACCATCCACGGGATGGCGATCGCGACGGTCGGCACGACGACGACGGCGGCCGAGAACAGGTAGAGCGACGCGGCGACGAGCCGGTTGCTCGGGTCGGGGTCGCGCAGGCGCTCCAGCCGCACCGCGGCGGCCGATCCGACGCCCAACGCGCCGGCCGGGGTGGGCGCGTCGGCCAGCGTGACCAGCGCCTTCGCCACCGGCTTCACGCCGCCGACCTGGCGGGCGGCGTCGTCGGCGAGCAGCTCGACCATCACCTGGCTCTGGTGCAGCGGAGCGTCGGTGCGCAGGAAGCGCGGGTACGCGGCGCGCAGGAACTCGAAGCCCTCCAGCACCAGGTCGTGGCGCGAGCGGACGTGCGACCGCTCGTGCTCGAGCACCGCCCGCAGCCCGTCCTCGTCCAGCAGGTCGATCGTGCCGCTGGAGACGACGACCCGCGCCTTGGTGCGGTCAGGCAGGCAGTACGCGATGGGCGTCTCGTGGCGCAGCACGCGCAGGGCCGGCTCGGCGCCGTCGGGCTCGCCGAGCAGGTCGACCAGGTGGCGCTGGCGCCGGCGTCGCTCACCCGTGCGCCGCCACACCGTCCAGGCCGCCCACCAGAACCTCGCCCACACCAGCACGCCGACGCCCAGGACGGCCACGTGCAGCACGACCCGCCAGGGGGACGGGTCGTCGACCGACACCAGCCAGAGCGCGGTCGACAGGCCGGCGCCGGACGTCGCGAGGATCGCGGCCACGGCCAGCGACTGCCACATGACGATGCCCGCGCGCGGCGCCCGGAGGGGCCACGTGCTGCGGGCGAGCAGGGCCGGGACGGGCAGCGCGAGCGCCAGCCCGAGCAGGCCCAGCCAGATCGGGGTCACCGGTCGTCCATCGCCAGGATCTCGTCGAGGGCGCTGCGCAGGGCGGCCGCCTCGGACGGGTCGACGGTGCGGGCGAAGTGGACGAGAGCCGCGGTGCGGTCGTCGCCGGCGCTGTCGAGCACGGCGTGCAGCAGCTCGGACGTCGCGGCGTCGCGGGTGACGGCGGGGCCGTAGCGGTAGGCGCGTCCGTCGCGCTCGCGCACGACCATGTCCTTCTTGTCCAGCCGGTCCAGCACGGTCATGACGGTCGTGTAGGCCAGGTCGCGCTCGTCGAGCTTCTCCTGCACCTCGCGCACTGTCAGGGGTGCGGGCGCGTCCCAGAGCGCGTTCATGACCGAGCGCTCCAGCTCCCCGAGCCGCGGCATGTGACCAACCCCTCTACTACGTCAGGTAGTACCTCGTTGTGACCGTGCGATCCATCGTACTACGCTCCGTAGTAGTTACTACGACTCGTAGTAGTTCGGCTCTTCCGAAGGACCTCTCGCATGGAAGCACTCGAGATCGCGCGGTGGCAGTTCGGCATCACCACCGTCTACCACTTCTTCTTCGTCCCGATCACGATCGGACTGTCGTTCCTGGTCGCCGGGCTGCAGACCGCGTGGTTCCGCACGCAGGACGAGAAGTACCTCCGGCTCACCAAGTTCTTCGGCAAGCTCTTCCTCATCAACTTCGCGATGGGCATCGTCACCGGCATCGTGCAGGAGTTCCAGTTCGGCATGAACTGGAGCGACTACTCCCGCTTCGTCGGCGACATCTTCGGTGCCCCGCTGGCCATCGAGGGCCTGCTCGCGTTCTTCCTGGAGTCGACGTTCCTCGGCCTGTGGATCTTCGGCTGGGAGAAGCTGCGGCCCGGGGTGCACCTGGCGACCATCTGGATCGCCGCGTTCGGCACGCTGCTGAGCGCCTACTTCATCCTCGCCGCGAACTCGTTCATGCAGAACCCGGTCGGGTTCACCTTCAACGAGACGCTGAACCGCGCCGAGCTCACCGACTTCTGGGCGGTCATGACCAACCCGGTCGTGCTCGTCACCTTCCCGCACCAGATCACCGCCTGCTTCCTGGTCGGCGGCGGCTTCGTCGCCGGCGTCGCCCTGTGGCGCCTCGTGCGCCGCTCGGACGACGGCCACGCCGACACCTGGCGCACGGCGATGCGGCTCGGCGCCGTCACCCTCGTCATCTCCGGCCTCGGCGTCGCCATCACCGGCGACATGCAGTCGAAGGTGATGATGGACGTGCAGCCCATGAAGATGGCCGCCGCCGAGGGCCTCTACGAGGACGAGCAGCCGGCGTCCTTCTCGATCCTCACCGTCGGCACGCCCGACGGGAAGCACGAGCTGTGGTCGATCAAGGTGCCGCACCTGCTGTCGTACCTGGCCAACGGCGACCTCGACTCCGAGGTGCGCGGCATCAACAGCCTGCAGGCGGAGTACGAGGCCAAGTACGGCGAGGGCGTGAAGTACTCGCCGAACATCCCGGTCACCTACTGGGCCTTCCGCTGGATGATCGCTCTCGGCATGGCCGCGGCGGCCGCGGGCGCGCTGCTGCTGTGGGTGACCCGCAAGGGCCGCACGCTGACCCACCGTCGATGGGCCTGGCTCTGCGTCGTGCTGCCCTTCCTGCCGCTGTTCGGCAACTCCTTCGGCTGGATCTTCACCGAGATGGGCCGCCAGCCCTGGCTGGTGTTCGGGATGCTGCCGACCGCGGCCGGCGTCTCGCCCGGCGTCAGCGCCGGCACCGTCCTGACGTCCCTCATCGGCTTCACCGCGCTGTACGGCGTCCTGGCCGTCATCGAGGTCAAGCTCCTGCTCACCTACATCGACAAGGGCCTGCCGGACGAGGCCGCGCCCCGCCACCCCGACGACGTCGACGACGACACGCCCCTGGCGTTCGCGTACTGAGAGGCCCTGCCATGGAGCTCACCACCGTCTGGTTCATCCTCATCGCCGTCCTGTGGGTCGGCTACCTCACCCTCGAAGGGTTCGACTTCGGGGTCGGCATGCTCATGGCCGTCATGGGCCGCAACGACACCGAGCGGCGCGTGCTGCTCAACACGATCGGCCCGGTCTGGGACGGCAACGAGGTCTGGCTCATCGTGGCCGGCGGCGCCACGTTCGCGGCGTTCCCCGAGTGGTACGCGACGCTGTTCAGCGGCTTCTACCTGCCGCTGTTCGCGATCCTCGTGGCGCTCATCATCCGCGCGGTCGGGTTCGAGTACCGGCACAAGCGCGGCGGCGAGTCGTGGAAGCGCGGCTGGGACCGCGCGATCATCGTCGGCTCGTTCCTGCCCGCGTTCCTGTGGGGCGTCGCGCTGAGCAACATCGTCCGCGGCGTGCCGATCGATGCCGACAAGGAGTTCGTCGGCACCCTGCTCGACCTGCTCAACCCGTACGCGCTGCTCGGCGGCCTCGTCACCCTGACCGTCTTCCTGGTGCACGGCGCGATGTTCGTGTCGCTCAAGACCGTCGGCGACATCCGCCAGCGGGCCAACGCGCTCGCGGTCAAGGCCGGCCTCGGGGCCGCGCTGCTCGCCGTCGTCTTCATCTTCTGGACCGGCATGGACCAGGACCAGACGGCGGTGTGGGTGCTCGGTGCCCTGGCCGCGCTGGCCTTCGTCGGCGGACTGCTCGCCGCGGTCGCGCAGCGCGACGGGTGGGCGTTCACCGGCACCTTCG
Organism: Aeromicrobium sp. IC_218; assembly: GCF_004336805.1. Classification (GTDB taxonomy): domain Bacteria; phylum Actinomycetota; class Actinomycetes; order Propionibacteriales; family Nocardioidaceae; genus Aeromicrobium. Next base: position 359,023 of record NZ_SJXM01000002.1, on the reverse strand, counting down.
CCGCGATCGCGCTGGTCACGGTGATGCTCTTCACCGGCCTGTTCCCGGACGTCATGCCCAGCTCGCTGGACCCGGCCTGGAACCTGACCGTCGAGAACGCGTCCTCGACGGACTACACGCTGACGATCATGACCTGGGTCGCCGGGCTGTTCACCCCGATCGTGCTGGGCTACCAGGCCTGGTCGTACTGGGTCTTCCGCAAGCGGATCGGGACGCACCACATCCCGACCGAGACCCTCGCCGCGTCCTGACCGGGAAGGACCGAGCATGAAGCCCCTCGACCCCCGCCTGGTGCGCCGCTCGCGCGCGGTGCGCCGCTACCTCGCCGCCAGCGTCGCGGTCGGCGTGGCGACCGCCGTGGTCGTCGTCGCCCAGGCCGCCCTGCTGGCCTGGCTCATCGCGCGGGGGTTCGAGGGACGCTCGGCGACGGCGGCCCTGCTGACCGGAGTGGCGCTGTGCTTCACCGCCCGCGCCGGCCTGGCCTGGGTGCACGCGCTGCTGTCCGAGCGTGCCTCCGTCGCGGTCAAGAGCGGACTGCGCGACGAGGTCACCGCCGCCGTCCTGGACCCGCGGCGGGTCGGGGACCGGCCGGAGGCGTCCCGGGTGGTGGGCCTGCTCGGCCCCGGCCTGGACGCGCTCGACCCGTACTTCGGCAAGTTCCTGCCCCAGCTGGTGCTCACCGCGCTGGTGCCGGCCACCGTCGTCGTCGCCATCGCCACGACCGACCTGCTCGCCGCGGTCACGGTCGCAATCACGCTGCCGCTGGTGGTCATGTTCCTGGTGCTGGTCGGCAAGCTGACCCGCGACAAGGTCGACCGCCGGTACGAGGCGCTGCAGCGCCTGGGCGCCCACTTCGGCGACGTGCTCGACGGCCTGCGGGTGCTGAAGGTGCACGGCCGCCGCCAGGACGCGGGTCTGCGCAAGGTCGGCGACCAGCACCGTCGCGAGTCGGTCAAGGCGCTGCGCATGGCGTTCCTGTCCGGCTTCGTGCTGGAGCTGTTCTCGACCATCTGCGTCGCGCTCGTCGCGGTGAGCATCGGCCTGCGCGTCGTCGAGGGGCACATGGACCTGGCTCCCGGCCTGTTCGTCCTGCTGCTCGCGCCCGAGGCGTTCCTGCCGGTGCGCCAGATGGGTGCCCACTTCCACGCGAGCCAGGAGGGCGTGGGCGCGGCGGCCGACGCGCTCGACCTGCTCGAGTACGACCGGGCCGACGGCACCGCGACCGTCCCGTCCGTGGCCGGTGCGCCGGTGGTGCTGGACGCGGTCGGCGTGACGCGCGACGGACGCGACGTGCCCGTGCTGGCGCCGGTCACCGCGACGATCGAGCCGGGCTCGTTCGTCGCGCTCACCGGGCCGTCCGGCTCGGGCAAGTCGACCCTGCTGGACGTCCTGCTCGGCTTCCTGCGCCCCACGACGGGACGGGTGATGGTCGGCGGCGTCGACCTGGCGGGCGCCGACCCCGCCGCCTGGCGGCGCCAGGTCGCCTGGGTGCCGCAGGTGCCCGGGCTGCTCCGCGACAGCGTCGCCGCGAACGTCCGGCTCGGTGCCGGCGACGCGTCCGACGACGACGTCGCGCGGGCCCTGGCCGACGCCGGCGCCCCCGACCTCCCGCTCGACCGGGTGCTGGAGGACCAGGGACGTGACCTGTCGGCGGGGGAGCGGCGCCGGGTCGGCATCGCCCGCGCGCTGCTGGCCGTGCGTCGCGGCGACGCGCGCCTCGTCCTCATGGACGAGCCGACCGCCGGTCTCGACGCGGCGGCCGAGGCCACCGTGCTCCGCAGCCTGCGCGACCTGGGCGCCACCGTGGTCGTGGTGGCCCACCACCGCGACGTGGTCGCGGCGGCCGACACGACGATCGCCGTCGGTGGACGGCAGGAGGTGACAGTCCGATGAAGAGGCGTCTGGTCCTCGGCACCCTGCTCGGCACGCTGTCCCAGCTGGCCGCTATCGGCCTGCTGCTGGTCTCGGCCTGGCTCATCTCGCGGGCCGCCGAGCAGCCGCCGGTCATGTACCTCATGGTCGCCATCGTCGGCGTCCGCTTCTTCGGCATCGCCCGGGCGGCGCTGCGCTACGGCGAGCGGCTGCTGACCCACGACGCGGCCTTCGGGCTCGCCACCCGCCAGCGGCTCGCGGTCTACGACGACCTCGACCGGCTCGCCCCCGGCGGGCTCGGTGACACGCGGCGCGGCGACCTGGTGAGCCGGGTCGTGGCGGACGTGGAGTCCGGCCAGGACCGGCTGCTGCGCGTCCGGCTGCCGTGGACGGTCACGTCGATCAGCGTCCTGGTGGTGGTCTCGCTGCTCGCCTTCCTGGACTGGCGCGCCGCGCTCGTCGTGCTGGCCACGGCCGTCGTCACCGCCGCCGGCGTGCACCTGCTGACCCGCTGGGTCGAGGCGAGCCGGCAGGCGCAGGTCGCGCCCCTGCGTGGCGAGCTGGCCTCCGAGGCGTCCGAGCTGGTGCTCAACGCTCCCGACCTGGTCGCCTACGGGGCGGGGGAGCCGGTGCGTGAGCGCCTGCGGGGCGTCGACGCGCGGCTCGCGGCGGCCCAGAACCACCTGGCCTGGACGACCGGCCTGGGCAACGCGCTCGTGCTGCTCGCCACCGGCGTCGCCGTCGTGCTCAGCTCGGTGGTGGCTACCGACGGAAGCCTCGCGCCGGTGCTGGTGGCCGTCCTGGTGCTCGCCCCGGTCGCGCTGGTCGACCCGTTCTCGGACGTCGTGGCGGCCGAGGGGCTGCGGGCGGTCACCGACGCCGCGGACCGCCGGCTGCGCGCCTTCCACGAGACCCCCGCCCCCGTGGCGGACCCCGAGACGCCTGCGCCGCTGCCGGCCGGTCACGACCTGCGGGTCCGCGGCCTCGCCGTCGGCTGGGGCGACGTCCCCGTCGCGCGCGGCATCGACCTCGACCTGCCCGAGGGCGGCCTCGTCGCGGTCGCCGGACGCAGCGGCGGCGGCAAGAGCACCCTCGCGCTGACGCTGCTGCGGCTGCTCCCGGTCCGCGCGGGCTCGGTCGAGCTCGGTGGGGTGGACGTCGAGCGGCTGCGGGGCGCGGACGTCCGCTCGGTCGTGGGCTACCTCGGCCAGGACGAGCACGTCTTCGACACGACCCTGCGCGAGAACCTGCGCGTCGGCGACCCGACCGCCGACGACGCCCGGCTCTGGGAGGCGCTCGAGCTGGCCGGCCTGGCCGACTTCGTGGCGACGCTGCCCGACGGGCTCGACACGCGCACCGGCGAGCGGGGCGGACGGCTGTCCGGCGGCGAGCGTCAGCGCCTGGCCCTGGCCCGGCTGCTGCTCGGCGGCCACCGCGTGCTCGTCCTCGACGAGCCGACCGAGCACCTGGACGAGCAGACCGCCGACGCCCTCGTCGACGACCTGCTGGCCCTGCGTCCCGCACGCAGCCTGCTGCTCGTCTCGCACGACCCGCGCGTGCTGGCCCGCGCCGACGTGGTCGTCCACCTGGACGCACCCGCGTCCGTCTAGACCACCGCCGCGGGACGGCACGGCCATGCCGTCCCGCGGCGGTCCCCTCAGCCCAGCAGGCGGGCGGCGCCCCAGCGCAGGCCGGCGGCCGCGCCGACTCCCAGCAGCAGGCCGGTCACCGCGTCGCTCGGCCAGTGCGCTCCCTGGTTCACGCGGACGTACGAGACCCCGGCGGTGCCGAGCGTCAGCACGCCCGCGACCGGCGCCGGCACGGCGGGCGCCAGCAGGTAGGTGGCGGCGGCCGCGATGGCGGCGTGCCCGGATGGCTGCGACGGGCCCTCGACCGGAGCGTCGTCGCGCAGCGCCGTGGGCGTGACCATGAGCGGGCGGGGCCGGTCGAGCAGCCGCTTGGTCCGCACCTCCAGGCCCTTGACCAGCGGCAGCGCCGCGGCGGCGGCCAGCGCGTCCGTCCGGCGTCCGCGCAGCAGCAGGTAGGCGCTCGCGGCCGGAAGCGTCCATGGCGTCCCGAGCTGCTGGGGCACCCGCAGCCACGCGCCGTGCGGACCGTCGTTGAGGGCGGTGAACAGCCGCACCTCGCGCGGGCGGGGCTCCCGCGCGAAGCGCGCGGTCAGTGCCACGAAGCCCGCCGCGCAGGCAAGGGTCACGGTGCGGTCACGGTCCGCTGCTGCACGCGTCATCGTCCTGCTCCTCCCGTGCGCCGGGCCCGCACGCACCCGGGGCCGAGCATAGGCACGACGGCCGGCCGCGGCCCGTCACCGGGCGCGGGCGCCGTCGCGGCTGCGCATAGGATCGCGGCGTGGACGTGACTCTCGAGATCCTCATCGTCGCCCTGGTCGCCCTCGTCGCCCTGGTGGGTGTCGGCGCCGGCCTGTTCGTCTCGCGCGGACGCAAGGAGCTGCCGCCGCCGGAGGTGCTCGACGAGATCACCACCGAGACGATCGAGCACCCCGAGCACCCGGAGCCGCACCTGGCGTCCGAGGACGAGGAGCCGCCGTTCGAGGAGGTGCCGGCCGACGAGAAGGCCGCGCCCACCACGACGATCGAGCGTCCCGAGGCGCCGGCCGGCCGGCTGGCCCGCCTGCGCGCCCGGCTGTCGCGCTCCAACTCGTCCCTGGGCAAGGGCCTGCTCGCGCTGATCGGGCGCGAGAAGCTCGACGACGACGTCTGGGAGGAGATCGAGGACACCCTGCTCGCGGCCGACGTCGGCGTGCAGCCCACCCAGGACCTGGTCGAGAGCCTGCGCACCCGCCTGCGGGTCGAGGGCGTCGCCGACCCCGACCGCGCCCGCGAGGTGCTCCGCGAGGAGCTGGTCGCGGCCGTCGGACCCGAGCTCGACCGCACGCTGCACACCGTCGGCGACGACGGCAAGCCCGGCGTCGTGCTCGTCGTCGGCGTCAACGGCACCGGCAAGACCACGACCGTCGGCCGCCTGGCCCGCGTCCTGGTCGCCGAGGACCGCAGCGTCCTGCTCGGCGCCGCCGACACCTTCCGCGCCGCGGCCGCCGACCAGCTTCAGACCTGGGGCGAGCGCGTCGGCGTCCCGACCGTCCGCGGCCCCGAGGGCGGCGACCCGGCCAGCGTCGGCTTCGACGCCGTGAAGCAGGGCATCACCGACGGCGTCGACGTCGTCCTGGTCGACACCGCCGGACGCCTGCACACCAAGTCCGGCCTCATGGACGAGCTCGGCAAGGTCAAGCGGGTCATCGAGAAGCAGGCCCCGGTCACCGAGGTGCTGCTGGTCATCGACGCCACCACGGGCCAGAACGGCATGACCCAGGCCAAGATCTTCAGCGAGGTCGTCGAGGTCTCCGGCGTCGTGCTGACCAAGCTCGACGGCACCGCCAAGGGCGGCATCGTCATCGGCGTCCAGCGCACGCTCGGCGTGCCGGTGAAGTTCGTCGGCCTCGGCGAGGGCGCGGACGACCTGGCGCCGTTCGACCCGGCCGAGTTCGTCGACGCGCTGCTGTCCTGACCGGCGCCGTGTAACGCGCTGTTCACACGCAGCGCGGTTTCGTGACCTGCGCGCAACGTGCGTGCCCGGGAACCGAAATCGGGGCCGACGAGTGTGTGACGCGGCGGGGACGCCCTCCCGCCCGACACACACCTCGGAGGTCACATGGATACCGGCGACACCGCGTGGATCCTGATCAGCGCCGCGCTGGTCCTGCTCATGACGCCAGGCCTGGCGTTCTTCTACGGCGGCATGGTGCGCGCCAAGAGCGTGCTCAACATGATGATGATGAGCTTCGCCGCGCTCGCGATCGTCCCGGTCCTGTGGGTGCTCTACGGGTACTCGCTGGCCTTCAGCCCCGGCGGCAACGGCTGGCTGGGCGGGTTCGACCGCCTGGGCCTGTCGAACATCGCGGTCGACACCGCGTACGGCACCATCCCCGAGTACGTCTTCGCCGGCTTCCAGATGATGTTCGCGATCCTCACCGTCGCCCTCATCAGCGGCGCGGTCGCCGACCGGGCCAAGTTCGGCGCCTGGATCGTCTTCACCGTCGTGTGGGTCTCGGTCGTCTACTTCCCGGTCGCGCACTGGGTCTTCGACTTCGGCGACGACGGCGGCTGGATCGCCACGCAGCTCGAGGCGATCGACTTCGCCGGCGGCACGGCGGTGCACATCAACGCCGGCGCCGCGGGCCTCGCCCTGGTGCTCGTGCTGGGCAAGCGGGTCGGCTGGAAGCGTGACCCGATGCGTCCGCACAACCTGCCCTTCGTGCTGCTCGGTGCCGGCCTGCTGTGGTTCGGCTGGTTCGGCTTCAACGCGGGCTCCGCCGTCGGCGCGAACGGGCTCGCCGGCCTGGCGTTCGTCAACACCGCCGTGGCCACCGCCGCCGCGATCATCGGCTGGATCGCGGTCGAGCTCGTCCGCGAGGGCAAGGGCACGAGCCTGGGCGCCGCGTCCGGTGCCATCGCCGGCCTGGTCGCCATCACCCCGGCCGCCGGTGCGGCGTCGCCGGTCGGCTCGATCCTCATCGGCGTCGTGGCGGGCGTGCTCTGCGCCTTCGCCGTCGGCCTCAAGTACAAGCTCGGCTACGACGACTCGCTGGACGTCGTCGGCGTCCACCTCGTCGGCGGCCTGGTCGGTACCCTGCTGATCGGCCTGCTCGCCACGGAGGGAGCCGGCCTCACCCAGTTCGGCAAGCAGACGCTGGCCGCCGCCGTGGTGCTCGCGTACTCGTTCGTCCTCACCTACGTGATCGGCCTGCTGATCGACCGCACGATCGGCTTCCGCCTCGACGAGGAGCTCGAGGTGACCGGCATCGACCAGGTCGAGCACCTGGAGAGCGCCTACGACTTCGCCGGTGGCGGCGGCGGTTCCATCCTCAAGACGGGAGCATGAGATGAAGCTCGTGACCGCGGTGATCAAGCCGCACAAGTGGGAAGAGGTCCGCGAGGCCCTCGCCGGGGCCGGCGTGGCCGGCATGACCGTCACCGAGGCCAGCGGCTACGGCCAGCAGAAGGGCCACACCGAGGTCTACCGCGGCGCCGAGTACGACGTGTCGCTGGTGCCGAAGATCCGGCTCGAGGTCGTCGTCGACGACGCGGACGCCGAGACGGTCGTCTCGACGATCGCCGCCGCCGCGCAGACCGGCAAGATCGGCGACGGCAAGGTCTGGGTCGTCCCGGTCGACTCGGTGGTGCGCGTGCGCACCGGCGAGACGGACGAGGCGGCGCTCTGACCCAGCCCGACCTCGCGGCCCGTCGCGCGGAGCTCACCGCCCGCGCCGACGCGACCGTGCGCGACCTCGTGGCCGCGGCCCTGCCTGCCGACGTCCGGCAGGAGGGTCGCGGCCTCGCCGTCGTCGCGACCGGCGGCTACGGACGCCGCGAGCTGTCCGGCCGCAACGACCTCGACCTGCTCGTCCTGCACGACGACGCCTGGGGGAGCGAGCAGGTCGCGGCGCTCATGGAGGGGCTCACCACCCCGCTGTGGGACGCCGGCTGGAAGCCCGACGCCTCGGTGCGCACCCCCGCCGAGACCCGCGAGCTCGCCTCCCGCGACTTCCGCGTGACGTTCGCGCTCATGGACGCTCGTCCGGTCGCCGGCGACGCCGCGCTCGTGGTCGAGGCCCGGTCGGCGGTCATGGCCGACTGGCGGCGCACCGCCCGGGTTCGCCTGCAGGACGTCCGGGCCGACCGCGAAGCCCGCATCGAGCGGTCCGGGTGGGTGGCGCACAGCGCCGTGCCCGACCTCAAGGCGTCCGCCGGTGGCTTGCGCGACGCGGTGCTGCTGCGGGCCGCGGTGGCCTCGTGGCTCGTCGACGTCCCGCTGCCCGAGGTCGAGCACCTCGCGCACGCGCTGCTGGACGTGCGCGACGCGCTGCACGACGTGACCGGGCGCCACACCGAGAAGCTGCTGCCCGAGCTCGTCCCCGACGTGGCCCGGGTGCTCGGCCGCGACCCGGAGCAGCTCGACCTGGGCGTCCGCGCGCTGGGACGCCGGCTCGACCACCTCGTGACCACGACCTGGCGGCGCTACGACGACGCGCTCGACACCGCCGGACGCCGTCGCCGGGTCACCGCGCGCGGCCCCGCCGTCACCCCGCTCGCCGACGGCGTCGTGCTGCTCGGCGGCGAGGTGGTGCTCACCCGCGACGCCGACCCCGCCCGCGACCCCGAGGTGGCGCTGCGCCTGGCCGTGCAGGCCGCCCGGCGCGGACGTCCGATCGACCCGGGCAGCGCGGCCCGCCTGGCCCGCGAGCTGCCGGCCGAGGTGGCCGGGCCGTGGCCCGAGACGTCCACCCGGTTGATGCTCGACCTGCTCGCCACCGGCGGCGGCCTGGTTCCGGTGTGGGACGAGCTCGACCACGCCGGGGTCGTCGACCGCTGGCTGCCCGAGTGGGCGGCGATCCGGCTGCGTGGCTCCAGCTCGCCGGTGCACACCTGGACGGTCGACCGGCACAGCGTCGAGGCCGTCGCGGTCGCCGCGGGGCTGCGCCGCGAGGTGGCCCGCCCCGACCTGCTGCTCGTCGCCGCGCTCCTGCACGACGTCGGGAAGGGCCGCCCGGGCGACCACAGCATCGTCGGGGCGCCGCTGGCCGAGCAGGTGGCGCGCCGCTGGGGCCTGTCCGAGCGGGACGCCGCCACGGTCGGGCTGCTCGTGCGCCACCACCTGCTCCTGCCCGGCCTCGCCGTCCGCCGCGACATCGAGGACCCGGCCACCGCCGCCGAGGTCGCCGCCGAGGTCGGCTCGGTCGAGGTGCTGGACCTGCTGGCCGCCCTCACGGAGGCCGACGCGCGCGCCACCGGGCCGAGCGCCTGGACGCCGTGGCGGGCCGGGCTCGTGCGGGGCCTGGTCGCCAAGACCCGCGCCGCGCTGCGGGCCGACGTCCCCGCCGACGCCGACGAGTACGCCGGCTGGCCGTCCGACGTCCCGCTGCCGTCGCTGGACGCCCTCGGCGCCGAGGACGCCGAGGTCCACGTCCAGGAGCGAGGCGCGGCCGGCGCGCTCGTCACCGTCGTGAGCCGTGACCGGCCCGGCCTCATGGCTCTGGTCGCCGGGGCCCTGGCCACGAGCGGGCTGCAGGTGCGGTCGGTCCGCCTGCACACCCAGGACGCCCTGGCCGCGTCGTTGTGGGAGGTGACGCGCGAGCAGGTCGAGGCCGTCCGCGTCGGCACCCGCGTGCGCCAGGCGCTCGCCGGCGGGCTCGACCTCACCGCGCGCCTGGCCTGGGAGCCGTCGCCGGCCGCCGAGCCCCGCGTCGAGATCCTCGACAGCCGGGCCTCGGCCACGCTCGTCGGGCTGCGGACCACGGACCGCCGTGGCCTGGTCTGGGCCGTCTGCCGCACCATCGCCGAGGCCGGCCACTCCATCCGGTCCGCCCACCTGACCACCTACGGCGACGAGGTGCGCGACGTGTTCTACGTCGTCGGCACCGACGGCGAGGCGCTCGACCCGGACGCCGCGGGGGCGCTGCGCGACCGGCTCGTGCAGGCCCTCCGTTAGGCTGGGACGGTTCCCGAAGCTCTCGACTCAAGGACGTCCCGCGCCCATGTTCGACTCCCTGCAAGACCGCCTGCAGTCCGCGTTCAAGAACCTGCGCGGCAAGGGTCGGCTCTCCGAGGCCGACATCGACGCCACCGCGCGCGAGATCCGTGTCGCGCTGCTCGACGCGGACGTCGCGCTGCCGGTCGTCAAGGAGTTCGTCGCGCACGTGAAGGAGCGCGCCCGCGGCTCGGAGGTGAGCCAGGCGCTCAACCCGGCCCAGCAGGTCATCAAGATCGTCAACGACGAGCTGGTCGCGACGCTGGGCGGCGAGACCCGCCGGGTCCGCTTCGCCAAGACCGCCCCGACCGTCATCATGCTGGCCGGCCTCCAGGGCGCCGGAAAGACGACGCTCGCCGGCAAGCTGGCCCGCTGGTTCAAGGACAACGGCCACTCGCCGATGCTCGTCGCGGCCGACCTCCAGCGGCCCAACGCCGTCACCCAGCTGCAGGTCGTCGGCGAGCAGGCCGGCGCCACGGTCTACGCGCCCGCGCCGGGCAACGGCGTCGGCGACCCCGTGCAGGTCGCGCGCGACTCGATCGTCGAGGCCCGCCGCACCCTGCACGACGTCGTCATCGTCGACACCGCCGGACGCCTGGGCATCGACGCCGAGCTGATGCAGCAGGCCGCCGACATCCGCGCCGCGGTCAACCCCGACGAGGTCCTGTTCGTCATCGACGCGATGATCGGCCAGGACGCCGTCGCCACCGCGCAGGCCTTCCTCGAGGGCGTCGACTTCACCGGCGTCGTGCTCACCAAGCTCGACGGCGACGCGCGCGGTGGTGCCGCGCTGTCGGTCCGCGCGCTCACCGGCCGCCCGATCATGTTCGCCTCCACGGGCGAGAAGCTGACCGACTTCGACGTCTTCCACCCCGACCGCATGGCCTCGCGCATCCTCGACATGGGCGACGTCATGACGCTCATCGAGCAGGCCGAGAAGGCCTTCGACGCCGAGCAGGCCGAGAAGGACGCGGCCAAGATCGTCCAGGGCTCGTTCACGCTCGACGACTTCCTCAAGCAGATGGAAGCCATGAGCAAGATGGGCTCGATGACGAAGCTGCTCGGCATGCTGCCGGGCATGGGCCAGTACAAGGAGCAGCTGGCCAACTTCGACGAGAGCCAGGTCGTGCGCATCAAGGCCGTCATCCAGTCGATGACCCCGGCCGAGCGCGACAACCCCAAGCTCATCGACGGCTCGCGCCGCCTGCGCATCTCCAAGGGCTCGGGCACGCAGGTCAAGGACGTCAACGAGCTGGTCGACCGCTTCTACGAGGCCCGCAAGATGATGCAGGCCATGGCCAAGGGCGGCGGCATGCCCGGGATGCCCGGCATGGGCGGCGCGGGGATGCCCGGCATGCCCGGCAAGCGCGCGGGGGCCAAGCAGAAGCCGCAGAACAAGGGCAAGAAGGGCAAGCGCGTGTCGGGCAACCCGGCCAAGCGCGCGGCCGCGTCCCAGGGCAAGCCGGCCCAGCCCGCCGACGGCGCTGCCGCGTTCGGCTTCGGCGCGCAGCCCGGCGCCGACGACTTCGAGCTGCCCAAGGAGCTCAAGGACCTGCTGTAGGCCCGGCGTGGACGTCGTCCTGCTCGGGTCCGGCGCGGCCGACGGCTGGCCCAACCCGTTCTGCGGCTGCGCCTCGTGCCGCGACGCGGCCGAGCGCGGCACCGTCCGCGGCCAGACGTCCGCCCTCGTCGACGGCACGCTGCTGCTCGACTGCGGGTCGGGCGTGCCGGCGCAGGCCGTCCGGCTCGGTCACTCGCTGGCCGCGGTGCGCCACGTCCTGGTGACCCACGCCCACGTCGACCACCTCGGACCGCAAGCGCTGCTGTTCCGGTCGTGGACGTCCGCCGGCCCACTGGACGTCGTGGGGCCGACGTCCGCGCTCGACCAGTGCCGCGACTGGATCGGCCCGGACGACCCGGTGCGGCTCGTGCCGGTGAGCGCCGGTGACGACGTCGTGCTGGGGGAGCACCGGGTGCGGGTGCTTCCCGCCGCGCACCGGGTCATGGCCGACGGCGATGCCGTCCTGTACGACGTCACGGCACCGGACGGTGCGCGTCTGCTCTGGGCCTGCGACACCGGCCCGTGGCCCGACCACTGGTACGCCGCCGTCGCCGGTGCCCGCTACGACCTGGTGCTGCTCGAGCAGACCCACGGCCGGCGCACCGGTCTCGGCGACGGCCACCTGCACCTCGGCACGTTCGGCGACGTCCTGGCCCGGCTGCGCGACGTCGGTGCGGTCGACGGGCGGACGCTCGTCCGCGCCATCCACCTGGGCCACCACAATCCGTCCGAGCCGGAGCTGACGGCCGCGCTGGCCCCGCTCGGCGCCGCGCCCGGCCGCGACGGCGAGCGGCTCGCCGTGCCCGCTCGCGCCGGGAGGCCCGCGCGCTAGTACGGTCGAGCGCATGGGGAACGCACCGCTCGTGGTCGTGATGGGCATCTCCGGCGTCGGGAAGTCCGCGGTGGGCCACGAGGTGGCCGACCGGCTGGACGTCCAGTACGCCGACGGCGACGACTACCACCCGCAGGCCAACATCGAGAAGATGTCCGCGGGCACCCCGCTGGACGACGACGACCGCTGGCCCTGGCTGCGCGCGGTCGGGCAGTGGCTGGCCGACCGCTCCGACGTCGGCGGCGTGATCAGCTGCTCGGCGCTCAAGCGGTCCTACCGCGACGTGCTCCGCGAGGCCGCGCCCGACGTGCTGTTCCTGCACCTCGTCGGCGACCACGACCTCATCGCCGACCGCATGTCGCACCGTGAGCACTTCATGCCGGTGTCGCTGTTGGAGTCCCAGGAGCGCACGCTCGAGCCGCTCGCCGACGACGAGCGTGGCTGGGTCTACGACATCACTCCCTCGCCGGGCGAGATCGCCCAGCACTTCCTCGCCGACGCCGGACTGGAGAACCCCGCATGACGCTTCCCACGCTCGTCCTGCCCGCGGCCACCGAGACGGTCGAGCCGGTCGCCGGCGACGGCCAGCTCATCACCGCGGCCCTCGTCGGCATCGCGGTCCTGGTCCTGCTGATCACGCTGGTCAAGCTGCACCCGTTCCTGAGCCTCACCATCGGCTCGCTCGTCGTCGGCCTGGTCGCGACCATGCCCATGGCCGACACCGTCGCGGCCTTCACGAAGGGCTTCGGCGAGACGTCGGCCAACGTGGGAATCCTGGTCGCGCTCGGCGCGATGTTCGGCAAGCTGCTGGCCGACTCCGGGGGAGCGGACGCGGTGGTGGACGCCATCGTCGGACGCTCCAGCGCGCGGGTGCTGCCGTGGGCCATGGCCGGCATCGGTGCCCTCATCGGCCTGCCGATGTTCTTCGAGATCGGGCTCGTGCTGCTGCTGCCGATCGTGTTCCTGGTCGCCAAGCGCTCGGAGCAGAACGTCGTGGCGCTGGGCATCCCGGCCCTCGCCGGCCTGTCGGCGATGCACGCCTTCGTGCCGCCGCACCCCGGACCGCTCATCGCGATCGACGCGGTCAAGGCCGACCTCGGCACCACGCTCGGCCTGGGCATCCTCATCGCGCTGCCGACGATCGTCGTGGCCGGCCCGCTGTTCGGCAAGCTCGCCGCCCGCTGGGTCCACCTGCCCGCCCCGACCACCTTCGAGCGCACGAACGTCCCCGAGCACGGGGCGCGTCCGTCGTTCGGTGCCACGGTGGCGACCATCCTGCTGCCGATCGTCCTCATGATGGCCAAGGCCGTCGTGGACGTCCTGGAGGTCGACGGCTGGATCGGCACCGCGCTGGACTTCCTGGGCACGCCGATCATCGCGCTGCTCATCTCGGTGCTCGTCGCCATGGTCGTGTTCGGCCGCGGCGCCCGCATGCGCCGCGACGAGGTCATGAAGATCGTCGAGGGGTCGCTGCCCGGCGTCGCCGGCATCATCCTCATCGTCGGGGCGGGCGGCGGCTTCAAGGAGACGCTGATCGAGACCGGCATCGCGCAGGTCGTCGCCGACTGGGTCAAGGACTCGGGCTTCTCGGTGCTGGTCGTCGCCTGGCTCGTCGCCGTCGGCATCCGCCTGGCCACCGGCTCGGCGACCGTCGCCACGGTCACGGCCGCCGGCATCATGGCGCCCATCGCGACCGACCTCGGCTCGGTCGAGACGTCGTTGCTGGTGCTGGCCATCGGCGCCGGCTCGGTGTTCTTCTCGCACGTCAACGACGCGGGCTTCTGGCTGGTCAAGGAGTACTTCCGCATGGACGTCCCGCAGACCATCAAGACCTGGTCGCTCATGGAGACGGTCCTGTCGGTCACCGGTCTCGGCGTCGTCCTGCTCGCCGACCTCGTCGTCGGCCTGCTCTAGCCCGCGCGCGCGTCGCGGTAGGGGACGCCGGCCACGAGGCCGGACAGACCCCGGCGGTCGCGCGTCAGCGGCACCGCCACGACGGCGGCTACGAGCAGCACCGCGGTCGCGGCCGACGCGGCTCCCGGCACCCAGCCCGGGTGGCCCGGCGCCGTGGCCACGGCGTGCACGAGCGCGAGGGTGCCCGCGGTGCCCAGGCAGCGGCGCAGGCGGTCGGCGACGCGCGGACGTCCCGGCCAGTCCGGGACGAGCCACAGGGCGCGCTGGCCGAGCGACGCCCCGCTGCCGGTGGCGGCCGGCCCGACCACCACGAGCAGGGTCGGGACGACGACCGCCGCCACCCACTCGGGCCAGCCGTTGCGCAGCGGGATCTCGTGCCCGGTGGCGAGCAGCACGAGCCGGTAGGACACCACGGTGGCGTAGCCGAGCAGCGCGTAGGTGCCGAGGTCGACCACCATCGCGCTCCAGCGCCGCCACACCGTGACGGGGCGCGCGCGTCCACGGTCCTCGTGCAGCTCGGCGGACCCCGGCATCCACCCCAGGACGGCCGGGGCGAGCGTCGCCCCGAGCAGCGCCCCGGCGGTGTTGGTGAGCACGTCGTCCACGTCGCCCACGCGGTAGCTGCAGCCGATGAGCCCGAACAGGCCGGTGTACTGCGACAGCTCGATCAGCGTCGACGCCACGAACCCGCTCAGCACCGACGTCACCAGCGACAGCCCCAGGAACCGGCGGGCGAGCACGCCCCACGGGACGAACAGCACGACGTTGAGGACGACCTGGAGGGTCACCGCCGACGTGAGCGTCGCCCGCGTCCCGAGCCCGGCGGTCTCGCGGCGGATGTCGGCCAGGCTGTGCAGCGGCACCAGGTCGTGGCCGACCGCGTGCTCGGCGCACCAGGCGTCGAGGTCGCCGCTCGGGAGCGGCAGCAGCGTGTAGGCGGCCAGCGTCACCAGGTACACCGCCAGCGCGGCGGCGCCGAGCAGGCGGGGGAGCGACAGTCCGCCGTACCGGCGCGACTGGAGCACGAGCACCGGGACGAGCACGCCGACGAACAGCAGGGAGCCCAGCAGGACGCCGACCCAGGCCGGCCACGTCCACGCGTCGATCATGCTCAGAGGGTAGGGGCCGCCGATCGCTGGCATGAGGCACCGCGCGGTGCCGCCGGACCGGTGGCACCGCGCGGCGGCGTCGAGCCCGTCAGCTGCCCGTCTTCGTGACGCCGAACATCAGCACCCGGCGCTCGATGTCGTAGAACACCTTGTCGGTGTTCGCAAGGGTGTCCTGCAGGTTGTCAGCGTCGTCGGCCGTCAGGGTCAGGACCTCCTCCCAGGCGCCCTCGTCGAGCACCAGCTGCAGCGTCCAGATCCCCGGGCCACCGGACTCGCCCGCCGTCCAGCTGAACTGGTAGTGGCTGAGCTGACGCACCTTGAGGCTGTCGTCGGTCATGCGTGGTCGTGCCATGCTCGCTCCTCCCGTCGAGGCGGCCGCCGGCCGCCGGGTGATCCACGCCGCGTCCGGGCGGGATGCGATCCGGGTACCCCGGTGCCGTCCGCGCGAACGACCCTGCGCGCCGGGTTGGAGACCGCCGGGGCTCTCTGGCAGAATGATCCCTTGTGTCCGCTGGGCACGGGACCCTCTCAGCCCGTGCTCGCCGGTCCCACGACCTTCCCCGGGTCCGCGTCCCCACACGGCACCGGCGGTCATCACACTCGAGCTCCAAGGAGACACCACAACCGTGGCAGTCAAGATTCGCCTCAAGCGCATGGGCAAGATCCGTGCTCCGTTCTACCGCATCGTCGTCGCCGACTCGCGCACCAAGCGCGACGGCCGCGTGATCGAGGAGATCGGTACGTACAACCCCAAGACCGAGCCCTCGACGATCTCGGTCGACTCCGAGCGCGCCAAGCACTGGCTCTCCGTCGGCGCGCAGCCGACCGAGGCCGTCGCCGCGATCCTCAAGATCACGGGTGACCTGGGCGAGGGCAAGAGCACCCTGAAGACCCCGACGGCCAAGCGCGACAAGGCCGAGGCGTTCAACGAGGCGCTCAGCGAGATCCACGCCGAGCCGAAGGCCGAGGCCACCACGGCCAAGAAGCCGGCCAAGAAGAAGGCCGACGAGCCCAAGGCCGACGAGCCGAAGGCCGACGAGGCCAAGGCTGACGAGGCTCCCGCCGCCGAGACCCCGGCCGCCGAGGCCGAGACCCCGGCGGACGAGTCCTGACGATGGGCGCCCCGCTCGACGAGGTCATCGAGCACCTCGTGGCCGGCATCGTCGACCACCCCGACGACGTCGACGTGCGTGCGAAGTCGACCCAGCGCGGTGAGCTGTTCGAGGTCCGGGTCAACCCCGCCGACCTCGGCAAGGTGATCGGCCGTCAGGGCCGCACCGCCACCGCCATCCGCACGGTCGCGAGCGCGCTCGCCGGCCGCGGTGGTGCGCGCATCGACTTCGTCGACGTCGATCGCCGGAGGTAGCGACGTGCGTGTCGTGGTCGGCCGCATCGGCCGCGCCCATGGCATCCGTGGCGAGGTCAGCGTCGAGCCCCGCACCGACGAGCCCGAGCGCAGGTTTGCGCCGGGCTCGTCGGTGTTCTCGGGCTCGCGGACGCTGACGATCGTCGCGGCCCGCCATCACTCGGGTCGTCTGCTCGTCCGGTTCACGGGCGTCGACGACCGCAACGCCGCCGAGGCGCTCCGCGGGCTCCTGCTCGAGGTCGACATCGACCCCGACGAGCTCCCCGAGGACCCCGACGAGTTCTACGACCACCAGCTCGAGGGCCTGGAGGTCCGCAGCGCCGGCGAGGTCGTCGGCACCGTGTCCCAGGTCGTCCACCTGCCCGCGCAGGACCTGCTCCTGGTGAAGCTGGACGCCCGCGAGGTCTACGTCCCGTTCGTGACCGAGATCGTGCCTGTCGTGGACGTCCGTGGCGGCTTCGTCGAGGTCGCTGACGTCCCGGGCCTGCTCGACCCCGACGGTGCCGACGTCGTGCCCACCGACGAGGGCTGACGTGCGCATCGACGTCCTCTCGATCTTCCCCGCCTACCTGGACGCGCTCGACCTCTCGCTCGCGGGCAAGGCGCGCGCCGCGGGGCTGCTGACCGTCCAGGCGCACGACCTGCGCGACTGGACCCGCGACCGTCACCGCACCGTGGACGACACCCCGTACGGCGGGGGAGCCGGCATGGTCATGAAGCCCGAGCCGTGGGGCGAGGCGCTCGACGCCACCATGACCGACGACGCCGTGCTGGTCGTCCCCACGCCGTCCGGGCAGCCGTTCACCCAGGCCGTGGCGCACGAGCTCGCCGCCGAGCAGCACCTGGTGTTCGCCTGCGGACGCTACGAGGGCATCGACCAGCGGGTGCTCGACCACGCCGCGTCCCGCTGGCGCGTGCGCGAGCTGTCGCTCGGCGACTTCGTGCTCAACGGCGGCGAGGTGGCCGCCCTGGCCATCGTCGAGGCCACCGTCCGGCTCGTGCCGGGCTTCATGGGCAACCCGCAGTCGCTCGCCGAGGAGTCCCACGGCGAGGACGGCCTGCTCGAGTACCCCGTCTACACCAAGCCGTCGTCGTGGCGCGGGCTCGACGTCCCCGACGTGCTGCTGTCGGGCAACCACGGCGCGATCGCGGCGTGGCGGCGCGAGCAGTCGCTGGAGCGCACCCGCACCCGCCGGCCCGACCTCCTCGCTCCCGAAACGGACTCGTAACACCTCTCGCGTTCATGTAACGACGCCGACACCGCACGGCAAACGCCTGCGAACAGGCACGGACCACGCTGACGCCAGGTCCGCGGAGCAACGACGCACTCGTGGACGTCCCCTTGTTCACCAGTGAAGAGGTTTGAGATGGAAGCGGGAACTATCTGGCTGCTGGTCTGCGCAGCCCTCGTGTTGTTCATGACCCCCGGCCTGGCGTTCTTCTACGGCGGCCTGGTCAAGGCCAAGAGCGTCGTCTCGATGATGATGCTGAGCTTCGGCGCCATGGGCCTGGTCTTCGTCCTGTGGGTGCTCTACGGCTACAACATGGGCTCCAACGGCAGCGACGTGATCGACGGCTGGCTGGCCAACCCGTTCTCGGACTTCGCGCTCTCGGACATGGCGGCGAACAGCCCCGAGGGCCTGGCCGGCGTCGCGTTCGGCTCGACCTTCGCGGTCATCACCACCGCGCTGATCTCCGGTGCCGTCGCCGACCGCGCCCGCTTCCTGCCGTGGATGATCTTCGCCGGCATCTGGGCGACGCTCGTCTACTTCCCCTCGCAGGGCTGGGTCTGGGGCTTCGACGACGAGGGCCTGACCGGCTGGATCGGCACCTTCACCGTCGGTGACGCGGCGCCCATCGACTGGGCCGGCGGCACGGTCGTCCACATCAGCGCCGGCGCGGCGGCCCTGGCCCTCGCGCTCGTCCTGGGCAAGCGCGTCACGGGCTTCACCAAGGAGGACGCCGTCCCGCACAACGTCCCGCTCGTGCTCATCGGCGCCGCGATCCTGTGGTTCGGCTGGTTCGGCTTCAACACCGGTGCCGCCATCGAGAACGGCCAGGGCGCGCTGATCTTCCTCAACACCATCGTCGCCCCGGCCGCCGGCCTGCTCGGCTTCGTCGTGATCGAGCACCTCAAGGAGGGCAAGGCCACCGCGGTCGGCGCCGCCTCGGGCGTCGTCGCCGGCCTGGTCGCCATCACCCCGGCGTGCGCCAACCTGACGCCGTTCTGGTCGATCGTCCTCGGCCTGGTCGCCGGCATCGCCTGCGCCTTCGCCATCGATCTGAAGTACAAGCTCGGCTACGACGACTCGCTCGACGTCGTGGGCCTGCACCTGGTCGCCGGCGTCCTCGGCTGCCTGTACCTGGGCTTCTTCGCCACCGACACCGGCCTGTTCGTCGGGGGCAACATCGACCAGCTGGTCGCGCAGGTCGTCCCCGTCGTGGTCGTCATGGCCTACTCGTTCGCGGTGGCCTTCGCCGTCGCGACCGTCCTGGACAAGACGATCGGCTTCCGTGTGAAGGAGGAGGACGAGGTCGCCGGCATCGACACCGCGCTGCACGGCGCGGGCTACGCCTTCGACTGATCCTCGACACGGGCCCCGCCGGACACGCTCCGGCGGGGCCCGTCCGCGTCCGGGCCGATTTCCTCGCCCCGGACGCGCTGTGGCAGACTTGTCCCTCGGTGTCGCACCCCGCTGCCGCAGGGGCACGGTGCATCACGACGCCACCTCAGACCCAGCAACACCGAACCCACCGTGGCCGACCTGCGGCTGCTGCGAGAGATGAGAAGACATGACCAACGTCATCGACCAGATCGCCGCCCAGTCGCTCCGCGACGACGTCCCCGCGTTCCGCGCCGGCGACACCCTCAAGGTCCACGTCAAGGTCGTCGAGGGCAACCGCTCCCGCGTCCAGGTCTTCCAGGGCGTCTGCATCAAGGTGCAGGGCTCGGGCATCGGCCGCACCTTCACGGTCCGCAAGGTCAGCTTCGGCGTCGGCGTCGAGCGCACCTTCCCGCTGCACACCCCGGTCATCGAGAAGATCGAGGTCGCGACCCGCGGCGACGTGCGTCGCGCCAAGCTGTACTACCTGCGCAACCTCCGCGGCAAGGCCGCCAAGATCAAGGAGAAGCGGGACGTCTGAGACCCTCGTCCGACGAGGGGCTAGGCTCGCCGCGTGACGCAGCAGGCCGACAAGAGACACCTCCCCATCTGGCAGGAGACCATCCTGCTGGTGGTCACCGCGGTGGTGATCGCGGTCGTCGTCAAGACGTTCTTCCTCCAGGCGTTCTACATCCCGTCCGGCTCCATGGAGCCGACGATGGTCGAGAACGACCGCCTGCTGGTGCAGAAGGTCTCGTACTGGTCCGGTGACCCGGACCGCGGCGACATCGTGGTCTTCGACGACCCCGGGGGCTGGCTGGCCGAGGACGAGTCGCGTGCCGCGACGAACCCGGTCCAGAAGGCCCTCGAGGTCGTCGGTCTCTACCCGACCGGCGGCCACCTGATCAAGCGCGTCGTGGGCGTCGGCGGCGACACCGTCCGGTGCTGCACCGACGACGGACGCCTCACGGTCAACGGCACGCCGATCACCGAGAAGTACCCGCTCGACGCGTCGGTCACCGCCGACACCCCGTTCGAGGTCAAGGTGCCCAAGGGCTACCTGTGGGTCATGGGCGACAACCGCGACAACTCCGCCGACTCGCGCGCTCACATGGGAGAGCCCGGCGGCGGGTTCGTGCCGGTCTCCGACGTCGTGGGCAAGGCGTGGCTGCGCGTGTGGCCGTTCGACCGTGCCGGCTTCGTCGACGGCACCGACGCGTTCGACGACGTGGCGGAACCGACGAAGTGACGGCCACGGTCGAGACGCCCCGGCGCGCGTCCCGTCCCCGCTCGGCGGCGCCGAGCCTGCGGGTCGAGCGCCGCATGCTGCGCGAGGGCCGCACGACCCTGGCCTGCTTCGACGAGGTCGGCCGCGGCGCCCTGTGCGGCCCGGTCACCATCGGCGCCGTGCTGATCACCGCCGAGACCCCCACCGCGCCGCAGGGCGTCCGCGACAGCAAGCTGCTGACCGCCGACGCCCGCGAGCGGCTCGCCCCGCGCATCCGCCGCTGGGCGACCGCCCACGCGGTCGGCCACGCGTCCTCGGCCGAGATCGACGAGCACGGCATCATCGCCGGGCTGCGTCTCGCCGGGCACCGCGCGCTCGCCGGGCTCGGCGTCGTCCCGGACGCCGTCCTGCTCGACGGCAACCACGACTACCTCACGACGCCGGCCCAGACCGGCCTGTTCGCGCCGCCGTTCGAGGTCGACCACGTCCCGCCGGTCACCACGATGATCAAGGCCGACATGCAGTGCGCCGCCGTGGCGGCCGCCAGCATCCTGGCCAAGACGGCCCGCGACGCGATCATGGTCGCCCTCGCCGACGACCACCCGCAGTACGGCTGGCACGAGAACAAGGGCTACTCCGCCCCCGGTCACGTCGCCGCGCTGGCCGAGCACGGCCCGAGCCCGCACCACCGCGTGTCGTGGCGCCTGCCCGGTCTCGGCGGCGCGGACGACGTGCCGCCCGAGGCTCTGCTCGGCTGAGGCGACCCGCCCGTACAGTTGCCCCCACCTGCCATCGAAGGAGCGCCTGTCGCATGAGTGCCGAGGACCTGGAGCGGTACGAGTCGGAGATGGAGCTCGCGCTGTACCGCGAGTACCGCGACGTCGTCGAGATCTTCAAGTACGTCGTCGAGACCGACCGGCGCTTCTACCTGTGCAACGCCGTCGACGTGAAGGTGCGCTCCGAGACCGGCGACGCCTACTTCGAGGTGACGATGAGCGACGCCTGGGTGTGGGACATCTACCGCCCGGCCCGCTTCGCCAAGAACGTCAAGGTGCTCACCTTCAAGGACGTCAACGTCGAGGAGCTGAGCAAGTCCGACTTCAAGGTCCCGACGACCTGACATGGACCTGCGACCCACTCCCGAGCAGGAGTCCTTCCGCGACGTCGCCCGCGCGTTCCTCGAGCGCGAGGTCGTCCCGTTCCGGCGCGACTGGGACCGCGCGGAGTCCATCGACACCTCGCTGATCGGGCGCCTGGGGGAGCAGGGCTTCTTCGGCGTCACCATCCCCGAGGAGCTCGGCGGCGTCGGCGGCGACTACGTCACCTACGCGCTGATGATGGAGGAGCTCGGCCGCGCCGACTCGTCCGTGCGCGGCATCGTCTCGGTCTCGTCCGGCCTGGTGGGCAAGCCCGTGCTCGAGCACGGCACGCCCGAGCAGCAGGAGCAGTGGCTGCGTCCCATCGCCCGCGGCGAGAAGCTCGGCTGCTTCGGCCTCACTGAGCCCGGCACCGGCTCGGACGCGGGCAGCCTCACCACGCGGGCCGTGCGCGACGGCGACGACTACGTGATCGACGGCGCCAAGATCTTCATCACCAACGGCACCTGGGCCGACGTGTGCCTGGTATTCGCCCGCACCGGCGGCCCCGGTCCCAAGGGGGTCAGCGCGTTCCTCGTGCCGACGGACACGCCGGGCTTCGAGCGGCGCGAGATCAAGGGCAAGCTCGGCCTGCGCGGCCAGGCCACGGCCGAGCTGGCGTTCCAGGGCGTCCGCGTCCCGGCCTCGGCCCGGCTCGGCGAGGAGGGGCAGGGCTTCAAGATCGCCATGTCCACCCTGGACAAGGGACGCCTGGGCATCGCGGCCTCGTGCGTCGGCATCGTCCAGGGCTGCCTCGAGGCGGTCGTCGACTACACCACCCAGCGCGAGCAGTTCGGCCGGCCGATCGCCGGCTTCCAGCTGGTGCAGGAGATCATCGCCGACCTCAGCGTCGACGCGGACGCCGCGCGGCTGCTCGTGTGGCGCTGCGCCGACCTGGTCGACCGGGGCGAGCCGTTCGGCGTCGCGGCGTCCAAGGCCAAGTACTTCGCCAGCGAGGCGGCCGTCCGGGCGTCCAACCAGGCGATCCAGGCGTTCGGCGGCTACGGCTACGTCGACGAGTACCCGGTGCAGAAGTACCTGCGTGACGCGCGGGTCATGACGCTGTACGAGGGCACGAGCCAGGTGCAGAAGCTGCTCATCGGCCGCGCCGAGACCGGCATCAACGCCTTCACCTGATCGTCCACAGCCGGTCGCCAGGGCGGGCCCGTCCACAGCCCGACGTGCTGGCGGGGCCTCCGGTCGGTGCGCGCGGCGAGCGTGGTCGCCATGACCTACGCACGCAACAAGGCGCTCGGCGGGTACGGCGAGCGGGTGGCGGCCGACCACCTGGTCGCCCAGGGCATGGTGATCCTGGCCCGCAACTGGACCTGCCGGTACGGCGAGATCGACCTGGTCGCCCGTGACGGCTCGACCCTCGTGGTGTGCGAGGTCAAGACCCGCACGTCCGAGACCCACGGGTCGCCGTTCGAGGCCGTGTCGGCGACGAAGGCGGCCAGGCTGCGCCGGCTGGCCTCCCACTGGCTCGAGGTGCACGACCTGCACCCGCCGGCCGTGCGCATCGACGTCGTCTCGGTCCGGCTGCCGCGGCGGGGCGCGCCGGTCGTCGAGCGCGTGACGGGGGTGGCCTGATGGCGTCCGCCACGCGCTCGGTCGCGCTCGACGGGCTGTCGGGGCGGCTCATCGAGGTGGAGGTCGACGTCAGCAGCGGCCTGCCCACCACGGTGGTCGTTGGGCTCGCCGACACGATGGTGAGCGAGGCGCGCGACCGGGTGCGGGCCGCGGTGGTCAACTCCGGCACGTCCTGGCCGGACCAGCGGGTGACCATCAACCTCGCGCCCAGCACGCTGCCCAAGACCGGCAGCCACTACGACCTCGCGATCGCGGTCGCCGTGCTCGGGGCCAAGGACGTCCTGCCGCTCGACGCCCTGCGTGACGCGGTGCTGCTGGGGGAGCTCGCGCTCGACGGCCGGCTGCGCGCGGTGCGCGGCGTCCTTCCCGCGGCGCTCGCGGCGGCCGAGGCGGGTGCGGACCACGTGGTCGTGCCGGAGTCCAACGTGGCCGAGGCCGCGCTCGTGCCCGGCCTGCGGGTCGTGGGCGTCCGCTCGCTGCGGCACCTGGTCGCGCTGCTGACCGGCGAGGACGAGCCGGACGACCCGCCGGTCCCGCCGCTCGAGCCGTCGCGCGAGACCCGGTGGGACGCGTGCGCCGGCCTCGACCTGGCCGACGTCGCCGGGCAGGACGAGTCACGCCTGTCCGTCGTGGTCGCGGCAGCCGGCGGGCACCACCTGCTGATGACCGGCCCGCCCGGCATCGGCAAGACCATGCTGGCCCAGCGGCTGCCGGGTCTGCTGCCCGACCTGGAGCGCGAGCAGTCGCTGTCGGTCAGCGCCGTCCACGCGGTCGCCGGGGTGCTGTCCGCCGACGAGCCGCTGCTGGTGCGGCCCCCGTTCCTCGACCCGCACCACACGGCCAGCGCGGTGTCGATCGTCGGTGGGGGCACGCGGGGCGTCCGTCCCGGGGCGATGAGCCTGGCCCACCACGGCGTCCTGTTCATGGACGAGGCGCCGGAGTTCGCCTCGAACGTCCTCGACGCGTTGCGCCAGCCCTTGGAGTCCGGACGCGTGGTGGTCTCGCGGGCGGCCCAGACCGCGGTGTACCCGGCGCGGTTCCAGCTCGTGCTCGCCGCCAACCCGTGCCCGTGCGGCCGGGCGGGCAGCACGGTCGACCGGTGCGAGTGCACCCCGCTGATGCGCCGGCGCTACTCCGACCGCATCTCCGGTCCGATCCGCGACCGCATCGACATCCACCGCACGCTCACGGCGCAGTCGCGGCCCGAGCTGGCCGGTGCGCTGGGCGACGCACGCAGCACCGCGGAGGTCGCCCAGCACGTCGCCGACGCCCGCGTCCGGCAGCGACGCCGGTACGCCGACACCCCCTGGCGCACGAACGCCGACGTCCCGGGGGCCGAGCTGCGCCGGCAGTGGCCGCTGGCCGACGACGGGCACGCCCTGGTCGACGCGCAGCTGCGGGCCCAGCGGCTCAACGCCCGCTCGGCCGACCGGGTGCTGCGCCTGGCGTGGAGCGTGGCCGACCTGCTCGGACACGACCGTCCCGACGCGAGCGACGTCGAGGCCGCCCTCGCGCTGCGCGGCTCGCTGCCGCTGCCGGGGCACCTGCGCCCCCTGGTGGCCAGCACATGAGCCCGGCGACGCGACGCTCGGAGTCCGACGTCCGGCGCCGGCTCAGCCTCGTCGCCGAGCCCGGTGATCCCCGCCTGCGCGACCTGCTCCAGCACCACGAGCCCGGTGCTGTGCTGAGAGCGGCGCAGGGCCGCGGGGTGCTGGCCGGACGTCCGCTGCCGGCGGCCTGGCAGGAGCGGGCGGCCGGTCTGGACGACGCCGACACCGTGGCCCTGGCCCGGGCGGAGTCGGTGGGTCTGCGCTGGGTGGTGCCGGGCGACGACGAGTGGCCGGAGCCGCTAGGCGACCTGGACCACGTCGAGCCGCTGGGCGGCACCGCCGGTGCTCCGCTCGGGCTCTGGGTGCGCGGCACCGTGCGACTCGACGAGGCGCTGTCCGCCGCGGTGGCGATCGTCGGCGCCCGGGCGGCCACGACCTACGGGCTCGGTCTCGCCGGCGAGATCGCCGCCGGGCTGGGCGACGCCGGTGTCGCCGTCGTCAGCGGGGCGGCGTTCGGCATCGATGCCGCCGCGCACCGCGGCGCTCTCGCCGCGCGGGGCACGACGGTCGCCGTGCTGGCCGGGGGAGCGGACCTGCCCTACCCGCGGGCGCACGCGTCCCTGCTCGACCTGATCGCGGCCGGCGGCGCGGTCGTGAGCGAGCAGCCGCCGGGACAGGTGGCGATCCGCGCGAGGTTCCTCACCCGCAACCGCCTCATCGCCGCGCTCGCGGGCGGCACCGTGGTGGTCGAGGCGGCCGCCCGCAGCGGGTCGCTCAACACGCTGCACTGGGCCGACCGGCTCGGTCGCACGACGATGGGCACGCCGGGGCCGGTCACCTCGCAGATGTCGGAGGGCGTCCACCTCGCGCTGCGCTCGGGCGAGGCCGAGCTGGTCACCCGGGCCGACGACGTCCTCGAGTCGCTCGGCGGCATCGGTGCCGAGCCGGCGCCCGAACCGGTGCGTCGCACGACCGCCTACGACCGACTCGGACCCGACGCGGCGCGGACGCTCGACGGCCTCCGGTGGTCCGAGACCCTCACCACCGACCAGGTGGCCCGACGTGTCGGCCTGGCCGGGTCGCAGGCGCAGGAGCACCTGACCGCGCTGGTCGACGCCGGCTACGCCGAGCGGCTCGGCGACGGCTGGACGCTCGTGCGGCGCGCCGACCTGGCCTGAACCCGGCGCGTCGCGGGGAAGCCACGGCGAGCCGCAGGGAGACTGGGGGCGTGAGCGAGCCGCGTGACGCCTGGGACGAGGTGCTGGACGTCTACGCCCACCACCTGCGTCACGAGCGCGGGCTGTCCGAGCACTCCGTGCGCGCCTACGTCACCGACCTCCAGGCACTGGCCGAGCACGCCCGGCTGCTGCACGTCCACGACCCGGCCGGACTCACCCTCCGCACCCTGCGCAGCCACCTGGCCAACCAGCAGACCCGTGGCCGGGCCCGCACCACGCTGGCCCGCCGGGCCACGTCCGCGCGCGTGTTCACCGCCTGGTTGGTCCGCACCGGACGCGCGACGCAGGACGCCGGCGCGCTGCTCGCCAGCCCCCGTCCGCACCGGCCGCTGCCGCCGACGCTTCGCCGCGACGAGGTCGAGACGATGCTCGAGCGCGTCACCGAGGGCCTGCCCGACGAGGGTCCTGTCGGGCGGCGCGACCTGGCGATCCTCGAGCTGCTCTACGCGACCGGCATCCGGGTCGCCGAGCTCGCCGGGCTCGACCTGGACGACGTCGACCGCGAGCGGCACGTCGTCCGGGTGCTCGGCAAGGGCAGCAAGGAGCGGGTCGTCCCGTTCGGCGGTCCCGCGGCCGACGCGGTGGACGACTGGGTGCGTCGCGGCCGTCCCGCCCTCGCCGTGTCGACGTCCGGGCACGCGCTCTTCCTGGGCGCCCGGGGCGGACGCATCGACGTGCGCGCCGTGCGCCGGGTCGTCCATGAGCGGCTGCGCCTCGTCGAGGACGCGCCGGACCTCGGACCGCACGGCTTGCGGCACAGTGCGGCCACCCACCTGCTCGAGGGCGGGGCCGACCTGCGGAGCGTCCAGGAGATGCTCGGCCACTCCTCGATGGCCACCACGCAGATCTACACGCACGTGAGCACCGACCGACTGCGCCAGGCCTACCGTCAGGCGCACCCGCGCGCCTGACTCACCCCAGTGGGTCGACCGGGGTGCCGCCGACCACGAGCATGAGGTGCAGGTGGCAGCCGGTCGACGAGCCGGTGGACCCGACGCGTCCCACCACGTCGCCGGCCGCCACGCGCTGCCCGGGCCGGACGTCCATCGCCGACAGGTGCGCGTAGCCGGTCAGCGCGTCGCCGTGCTCGACGTCGACCCGGTTGCCGTAGGCGCCGGCGAACGACGCGGACGCGACGGTGCCGGCCGCCGCGGCCCGCACCGGGGTGCCGCACGGCGCTGCGATGTCGGTGCCGTCGTGCAGCTTGCGGACCCCGGTCACCGGATGGA
The DNA here is from genome assembly GCF_004336805.1 of Aeromicrobium sp. IC_218. Classification (GTDB taxonomy): domain Bacteria; phylum Actinomycetota; class Actinomycetes; order Propionibacteriales; family Nocardioidaceae; genus Aeromicrobium. The sequence continues at coordinate 332,232 of NZ_SJXM01000002.1, read as the reverse complement.
CCCGCATGCCGAACGCGGACGTGACCGGGCCGGCCACCGGACGGCCGAGGTCGCCCGACCACTCGCCGGCGGGCGGCTGGGGGAGCGGGCCGTCGGGGTCGACCAGCCGGAAGCGTCCGGCCCCGAGAGCGGCCAGCGGGTCGAGGTACTCGTCGCCGGCCAGCCGGCCCAGGTGCAGGCAGGCGCGCGGCGCGCAGTGGCTGTGCTCGGCGACGAGCCGGCCGAGCGGCTCGCCCGCCGCGACCGCGTCCCCGACCCGCACGCCCGCGGCCACCGGCTGGTACGTCGAGCGCTCGGCCCCGTGGTCGACCACCACGACGGGCACCCCGCCCACCTGCCCGGCGAAGGTGACCCGTCCGGCCGCCACCGACCGCACGACCTCGCCGACCTCGCCGCGCAGGTCGACCCCGCGGTTGCCCGCGCCGTACTCGGTGGCGGGCGGCTCGAACTCGCGCTCGACGGCGCTGTCGGACAGCGGCCACGTCCAGCGCGGTGGAGCCCCGTGCGCCGGGGCGGCAGCAAGGAGCAGGACGGCGACGAGCAGCAGGCGGGCGAGGGGGCGCATGACCCCAGCGGACGCCTCCGAGCGGCGCCGCGGCCACGCCGTCCGGCCCGGCTGTGGACACCGTCCGGACGGGCCGACGATGTGGACCGAGCCGATTTCCGGCGGCGCGAGGCCGCACGGTAGGATGGGCCCATCACCTCACCGGAGGTGAAATTCGCGCGCCTGCACCACCTCGCGAGGGGTGGACCGGGTCCTGGTCTCCTCGGAGTCCTTCCCGCACGGCAGGCGCCAGGGTGTCGGCGGAGGTCGCCGGCACGTCAACCAGGACGGCACGCGTCAGCGTGCCACAAGGAGGAACGGCCATGGCCGTCGTCACCATGCGTCAGCTGCTCGAGAGCGGCGTCCATTTCGGGCACCAGACCCGTCGCTGGAACCCCAAGATGAAGCGCTTCATCCTGACCGAGCGCAACGGCATCTACATCATCGACCTGCAGCAGTCGCTGGCGTACATCGACTCCGCGTTCGAGTACGTCAAGAACACCGTCGCCCGCGGCGGCACGATCCTGTTCGTCGGCACCAAGCGCCAGGCGCAGGAGCCGATCGAGGAGCAGGCCAAGCGCGTCGGCATGCCCTACGTGAACCAGCGCTGGCTGGGCGGCATGCTCACCAACTTCACCACGATGCACCAGCGCCTCCAGCGCATGAAGGAGCTCGAGGAGATCAACTTCGACGACGTGGCCGGCTCCGGTCGCACGAAGAAGGAGCTCCTGCAGATGCGTCGTGAGTACGACAAGCTCAACCGCACCCTCGGCGGCATCCGCGACATGGGCAAGACCCCGTCCGCGGTCTGGATCGTCGACACCAAGAAGGAGCGTCTGGCGGTCGACGAGGCCAAGAAGCTGGGCATCCCGGTCGTCGCCATCCTCGACACCAACTGCGACCCCGACGACGTCGACTACCCGATCCCGGGCAACGACGACGCGATCCGCTCGGTCGCGGTCCTGACCCGCGTCGTCGCCGACGCCGTCGCCGAGGGCCTCAAGGCCCGCAGCGGCGCGCAGGGCGCGACCGAGACGCCCGGTGGCGACGAGCCGCTGGCCGAGTGGGAGCAGGAGCTCCTGCAGACCGGCGCCGAGGCTCCGGCCGCCGACGCCGCTGCGACCGAGGCTCCGGCCGCCGACGCCGCCACGACCGAGGCCCCCGCGGCCGAGGCCACCGAGGTTCCGGCCGCCGAGACCACCGAGGCGCCCGCCGCCGAGGCTCCGGCCACCACCGAGAACGCCTGATCGGTCGGCTCCGGCCGACCACCCGACCACCGCGGACGGCGGTCGCCGAGCAGCGATGCTCGGCGGCCGCCACCACGACGTAAAGGACATCCCATGGCAATCACCGCCGCAGACGTGAAGAAGCTCCGCGACGCCACCGGCGCGGGCATGATGGACGCCAAGAAGGCCCTCACCGAGGCCGACGGCGACTTCGACAAGGCCGTCGAGATCCTGCGCATCTCGGGTGCCGCCAAGGCCGCCAAGCGTGGCGCCGAGCGCGAGGCCACCGCCGGCCTCGTCGCCAGCAACGGCAACGCCCTGGTCGAGCTGAACGCCGAGACCGACTTCGTCGCCAAGAACGACCAGTTCATCGCCCTGGCCGAGCAGCTCGCCGCCGCCGCCAACGAGAACAAGACCGCCGACGCCGCCGCGCTCGCCGCGGTGACGCTGGAGGACGGCCGCACCGTCGCCGACACCGTGAGCCAGCTGGCCTCGGTCATCGGCGAGAAGATCGAGCTCGGCCGCGTGGCCTACCTCGACGGCGACGTCGCCGTGTACCTGCACCGTCGCGCCAGCGACCTGCCGCCCGCCGTCGGCGTCCTCGTCTCGTACGAGGGCCCGGACGAGGCCGCCGCCCGCGGCGCCGCGATGCAGATCGCCGCGATGCGGCCGCGCTTCCTGTCGCGCGAGGACGTCCCGGCCGAGACCGTCGCCAAGGAGCGCGAGATCGCCGAGGCCATCGCCCGCGAGGAGGGCAAGCCGGAGCAGGCGCTGCCCAAGATCGTCGAGGGTCGCGTCAACGGCTTCTTCAAGGAGGTCGCTCTCCTGGACCAGCCGTCGGTCACCGACAACAAGAAGACGGTCAAGGGCGTGCTCGACGAGGCCGGCGTGAAGGTCACCGGCTTCGCGCACATCGAGATCGGCGCCTGATCACCTACGATCGACAGCACGACGAGACGAGAGGGGCCGCAGTGGTCGACAGCTTCAACGAGGCCGACCCTGCGGCCCCTCCGTTCCGTCGGGTGCTGCTCAAGCTCTCCGGCGAGGTCTTCGGCGGCGGACGTCTGGGGCTCGACCCCGACGTCGTCAACGCCATCGCCCGGCAGATCGCCGACGCCGCCCGCGAGGGCGTCCAGGTCGCGATCGTCGTCGGCGGCGGCAACTTCTTCCGGGGCGCCGAGCTGAGCCAGCGTGGCATGGAGCGTTCGCGGGCCGACTACATCGGCATGCTGGGCACCGTCATGAACGCGCTCGCGCTGCAGGACTTCATCGAGAAGCAGGGCGTCGAGACGCGCGTGCAGACCGCCATCACCATGGGCCAGGTCGCCGAGCCGTACATCCCGCGCCGCGCCGTGCGGCACCTGGAGAAGGGCCGCGTCGTCATCTTCGGCGCCGGCGCCGGCATGCCGTACTTCTCCACCGACACCGTCTCGGCCCAGCGCGCGCTGGAGATCAAGGCCGACGCGGTGCTCATGAGCAAGAGCGGGGTCGACGGCGTCTACACCGCCGACCCGCGCAAGGACCCCACCGCGGTCAAGTACGACTCGGTGACCTTCGAGGACGCGCTGCGGCTCAACCTCAAGGTCGTCGACGCGGCCGCGTTCGCGCTGTGCATGGAGAACCACCTGCCGATGGTCGTCTTCGGCATGGAGGGCGAGGGCAACATCGCCCGTGGCCTGCGCGGTGAGAAGATCGGTACGCTCGTCCACTCGTCCTGAGCGGACGCAGCCACGCACCACCGGCCGACGCCCCGCGTCGGCCCCCGAGAGGCGCCGCCGAGCGGCCCGTGAAGGAGCATGACGTGATCAACGAGACGCTGAACGAGACCGAGGCGAAGATGGCCAAGGCCGTCGAGCACTCCCGCGAGGAGTTCGCCGCGATCCGCACCGGTCGCGCGCACCCGGCGATGTTCTCGCAGATCACCGCCGACTACTACGGCACGCCGACGCCGCTGCAGCAGCTGGCCAGCTTCACGGTCCCCGAGCCGCGCGTCGTCATCATCAACCCGTACGACGCGGGCGCGAAGAACGCCATCGAGAAGGCCATCCGCGACTCCGACCTCGGCGTGAACCCCACCGACGACGGCAAGGTCATCCGGGTCTCGCTGCCCGAGCTCACCGAGGAGCGTCGCAAGGAGTACATCAAGCTCGCCAAGTCCAAGGCCGAGGAGGGCCGCGTCGCGGTCCGCAACCTGCGCCGTGCGGGCAAGCAGGCCTTCGACAAGGCCGAGAAGGACTCCGAGATCAGCAAGGACGACAACACCGGCGCGGAGAAGAAGCTCGACGCGCTGACCAAGAAGTACGTCGACACGATCGACGACATGCTCAAGAAGAAGGAAGCGGAGCTCCTTGAGGTCTGAGCCGACCCCGGTCGACCCGACCGAGCCCGAGCCGGCCGAGCCGGCGGAGGCGCTCAAGCAGAGCCGCGCCGGGCGCAACCTGCCCGCGGCCATCGCGGTCGGTGTCACCCTCGTCGCGCTCGTCGTCTGCTCGCTCGTCTTCTGGAAGGCCGCGTTCGTCGGCGTCGTCGTCGTGGCGTTGACCGTCGGCGTGACGGAGCTGTCCAAGGCGCTGGGCACCGCGGGCATCCGCGTGCCGCTGGTGCCGATCGTCGTCGGCGGCATCGCGATGAACGTCGGCGCCTACGCCGAGGGCGTCGACGTGGCGGCCATCGCCATGGCGCTCACCGTCATCGGCACGTTCGTGTGGCGCATGGCCGAGGGGGCCGACGGCTTCGTCCGCGACACGTCCGCCGGCCTGCTCTGCCTGTCGTACGTCTGGCTCATGGGCGTGTTCGTGCTGCTCATGCTGGCCGAGGACGACGGACCGTGGCGCATCATCGCGTTCATCGCGGTGACCATCGCGTCCGACACCGGCGGCTACGCCGCGGGCGTCCTGGCCGGCAAGCACCCGATGGCCCCGTCGATCAGCCCGAAGAAGTCCTGGGAGGGCTTCGCCGGCTCGATGACGGCGGGCGTCCTCGTCGGCGTGCTCGTCGTGACGCTGGGCCTGGAGGGCGACTGGTGGGCCGGTGCGCTGCTCGGCGTCGTGGGCGTGCTCGCCGCGACGCTCGGCGACCTGTCGGAGTCGCTCATCAAGCGCGACCTCGGCATCAAGGACATGAGCGACCTGCTCCCCGGCCACGGCGGCCTCATGGACCGGCTCGACTCGCTCATCGTGGTCGCGCCGATGGCCTGGCTCGTCCTGCACTACCTGGTCCCGGTGGCCTGACGTGACCAAGCAGGTGAAGCGCGTCGCGCTCGAGGTGCTCGGCTGGCTGCTCGTGCTGGTCGGCCTGGCCGCGCTCGTCCTGCCCGGCCCCGGCCTGCTGTGCCTGTTCGCCGGCTTGGTCGTGCTCTCCCAGCAGTACGAGTGGGCCGAGCGCCGGCTCGACCCGGTCGAGCGTGCCGCGCTGCGTGCCGCGTACGAGGGCGTCAGCACGGCCCCGCGCATCGCCATGTCGGTCGCCGGCGGCGCCGCGCTCGTCGCCCTCGGCGTGCTGTGGATGGTCGACCCGGACGCTCCCGGCTGGTGGCCGCTGCGCGACTCGTGGTGGCTCGTCGGCGGGTTCTGGACCGGTTTCTCGCTGGCCGTCTCGGGCGTCATCTCGTGGGCCCTGATCGTCTACAGCTACCGCCGCTTCCGCGTGCGTGGGGAGAAGCCTCCGGCCCGTCGCGGCTGACGATTCGGTCGATCCTTGCCCCGGGTGGGAGACTGGTTCGGTGAACGACACGCCCCGGACGCTCCCGCTCGTCCTCGAGCAGCCGCGCGGCCGCGCCAAGCCGCCGCGCCACCTCGCCGACCTCGCGCCCGAGGAGCGCAAGGACGCCGCCGAGAAGCTCGGGCTCCCCGCCTTCCGGCTCAAGCAGGTCGCGAACCACTACTTCGCGCGGCTCGAGCGCGACCCCGAGGCCATGAGTGACCTGCCGGCCGCGATCCGCGCCGAGCTGGCCGAGGGCATGCTGCCGACCCTGCTGACGCCGGTACGCGTCATGGAGGCCGACAAGGGCACGACCCGCAAGACGCTGTGGCGCCTGTTCGACAACGCGCTCGTCGAGTCGGTGCTGATGCGCTACTCCGACCGCGCCACCCTGTGCGTCTCCAGCCAGGCCGGCTGCGGCATGGCCTGCCCGTTCTGCGCCACCGGTCAGGGCGGTCTGCAGCGCAACATGAGCACGGCGGAGATCATCGACCAGGTCGTCGACGGCGCCCGCGCGATGCGTGACGGCCTCGTCGCCGGCGGCCCCGGCCGCCTGTCGAACATCGTGTTCATGGGCATGGGCGAGCCGATGGCCAACTACAACGCGGTCATCGGCGCCGTGCGCCGCATGGTGACGCCCGCGCCCGACGGCCTGGGCATGAGCGCCCGCAACATCACGGTCAGCACCGTCGGCCTGGTGCCGCGCATCAAGCAGCTGGCCACCGAGGGCATCCCGGTGACGCTCGCGGTGTCGCTGCACGCGCCGGACGACGAGCTGCGCGACACGCTCGTGCCGATCAACACCCGGTTCAAGGTCGACGAGGTCGTCGACGCCGCGTGGGAGTACGCGCGCACCACGAAGCGCCGCGTCTCGATCGAGTACGCGATGATGCGCGACATCAACGACCAGGCCTGGCGCGCCGACCTGCTCGCCGAGGTGCTGCAGAAGCGCGGCGACTGGAACTGGGTGCACGTCAACCTGATTCCGCTCAACGAGATCCCCGACTCCCAGTTCACGCGCTCGCGCGACGAGGACATGGACGAGTTCGTGCGCCGGCTCGAGCGCCACGGCATCAGCACGACCATCCGAGACACCCGAGGCGACGAGATCGACGCCGCCTGCGGCCAGCTGGCGGCCTCCGAGGTCTGACCGGGCCCGCCGGGGGAGTGGCGGACCGCACACGGTGACGTCGGTCGGTCTGGGTACGGTGTGCCCACACCCCTGGCAGAAGGAGATCCGTTGCTCGCCGTGACCCGTGAGGGACCCGTGGCCGTCCTGACGCTGCAGCGTCCCGAGAAGCGCAACGCGCTGGACCTCGACCTGTGCCGTCAGCTCTACGTGGCCGTCGACGAGCAGGTCGAGGCCGGCGCGCGCGTGCTGGTGCTGACCGGCGAGGGCTCGGCGTTCTGCGCGGGGGCCGATCTCGACGGCGTCCACGGCGACGAGTTCCTGCACGCGCTCTACGGGATGCTGCACCACCTCGCCGCGGTGAACGTGCCGGTCGTGGCGGCCGTGAACGGCCCGGCGATCGGTGCCGGCACCCAGCTGGCCCTGGCCTGCGACCTGCGCGTGGTCGACGAGCGGGCGCGGTTCGCGGTGCCCACCGCGCTGAACGGCATGGCCGTCGACGCGTGGACCATCCGCACGCTGGAGAAGCTGGCCGGCACCGGCCGGGCCCGGCGCATGATGCTCGCCGCCGCGACGATCGAGCGCGACGAGGCCCTGGCCTGCGGGCTGGCCGACCGCACCGGGACGCTCGAGGACGCGCTCGCCTGGGCCCAGGAGATCGCGGCCATGGCGCCGATGACGCTGGCCTACAACAAGCTCGTCCTCAACGGCTCCGACGACGACGATCCGGCGGTCGAGGCCGCGTTCGCGAGCGTGTGGCGCAGCGACGACGTCCAGGAGGCCTCGCGCGCCCGGGCCGAGAAGCGCCAGCCGGTCTTCGAGGGACGATGAGCTCGCTCGCGTTCGAGGCGCTCGACCGGCACGTGATCGGCGGCCGGGCCGACGACCTCGCCGTCGCCGGTGCCGCGCGCCCGGTCACGTACGCCCGTCTGCTGGAGCTGTCGGCCGCGCTCGGCGGCGGACTGCGCCTGCTCGGCGTCGAGCCGGGCACGTCCGTCGACCTGCGCGTCGAGCCCGGCCTCGACCAGGTCGTGGCGGTGCTCGCGGTCGTCCGGCTGCACCTGGAGGTCGCCGAGGGTGGCGATCCACGGCTCGGCGGCGCCGACCCGCTCCGCGTCCACCTCGGCACCGACGAGTACGAGTGGGACACGGTGCTCAAGGCGGGCGCCGGCAATCCCGCCGGGGCCGCCGAGCGCGACCCGGAGGGGTACTCCGACCGGATGCGGGCGCGCTTCGGACACCTGCTCGACCCGTTGCTCGGCGGCGGCACCGTCACCCTGTGAGCGTCGACGGGCCGGTCGCGGCGTCCGGCGTCACCGTGCGCCGGGTCCGCGAGCACGAGTGGAGCCGGCTGCGTGACCTGCGGCTCGAGGCGCTCGGGGACCCCGTGGCCCACCTGGCGTTCGTCGAGACGCTCGACCAGGCGCTGGCGCGCCCCGACGACTTCTGGCGCGAGCGCACGGGGTCGGCCGCGACGTCCGACGACGTCGTCCAGGTCGTCGCCGTCGACGAGCACGACCGGCTCGCCGGAACCGTCACCGGGCTCCTCACCCGGCCGGGGGAGCCCGACTACCGGGGGCGGCGCACCCCGGACCTGCGCGCGGCCGTGGTCGCCGTCTACGTGCGCCCGTCCCACCGCGGCCGCGGCGTGCTGGAGCAGCTGCTCAGGGCCGTCGAGGCCTGGCTCGCGGACCAGGGCGTCCGCCGGGTGCACCTGCACGTCCACGAGCAGAACGAGCGGGCCCGCCGGGCGTACCTGCGCGCCGGCTACACGGCCGTCCCCGGCCTCGTCGAGCTCGCCGGGGTGCCCCACCGCGAGCTCGTCCGTGAGCTCGGCTGAGACCCGTCAGCGCACGCCCCAGGAGTACGTCTGCTTGGCCAGCTTGAGGTAGACGAACGTCTCGGTCGAGGTGACCTTCTCCATCGCCGCGATGGTGTCGCCGACCAGCTCGAGCAGCGCGTCGTCGCTCTCGCAGACGACCTCGGCCAGGATGTCGAAGCGTCCCGTGGTGACCACGACGTAGTCGATCTCGGGGATCTCGGCGATCCGCTGGGCCACCTCGGTGATGTGCGAGGCGACCTTCACGCCGACCATCGCCTGCTTGGCGAAGCCGAGCTGCAGCGGGTCCGTGACGGCCACGATCTGCATGACGCCGGACTCGGTGAGCCGCTGCACGCGCTGGCGCACGGCGGCCTCCGAGAGCCCGACCTCCTTGGCGATCGCCGCGTACGAACGACGTCCGTCGACCTGGAGCTTGGCGATGATCGCCTTCGACACCTCGTCCAGGGGCGAGGTCACAGCAGCGTTCCGGCCTCGGTCAGGACGCTGCGCAGGATCTGCTCGATCTCGTCGAAGTGCGACTGGTCGCAGATCAGCGGGGGAGCGAGCTGGATGACCGGGTCGCCCCGGTCGTCGGCCCGGCAGTACAGGCCGGCGTCGTACAGCGCCTTGGACAGGAAGCCGCGCAGCAGGCGCTCGGACTCGTCCTCGTCGAACGTCTCGCGGGTGGCCTGGTCCTTGACCAGCTCGATGCCGTAGAAGTAGCCGGCGCCACGGACCTCGCCGACGATCGGCAGGTCCAGCAGCTTCTGCAGCGTGCCCAGGAAGGCCGGCTCGTTCTCACGGACGCGCTCGTTGAGCTTCTCGCGCTCGAAGATGTCCAGGTTGGCCATCGCCACGGCGCACGAGACCGGGTGGCCGCCGAAGGTGTAGCCGTGCAGGAAGCTGTTGTTGCCCTCCAGGAACGGCTCCATGACCTTCTCGGAGGCGATCATCGCGCCGAGCGGGGAGTAGCCCGAGGTGAGGCCCTTCGCGCAAGTGATCATGTCCGGCTCGTAGCCGAAGCGGGTCGCGCCGAACATCTCGCCGAGACGACCGAAGGCGCAGATGACCTCGTCGGAGACCAGCAGCACGTCGTAGGTGTCACAGATCTCGCGGACCCGCTGGAAGTACCCGGGCGGCGGCGGGAAGCAGCCGCCGGCGTTCTGCACGGGCTCGAGGAACACCGCCGCGACGGTGTCGGGACCCTGGGCGAGGATCGCGTCCTCGATCTGGTCGGCGGCCCAGCGGCCGAACGCGACCGGGTCGACCATGCCGTCCTCGCCGTGCGGCAGATAGGCCGGCGCGCGGTAGGCGTTGGTGTTGGGCACGTGGACGGTCGAGGGCACGAGCGGCTCGAACGGCGCCTTCATGTCCGGGATGCCGGTGATGGACAGCGCGCCCTGCGGGGTGCCGTGGTAGGCGACCTGGCGGCTGATCACCTTGTGCTTGAGCGGCTTGCCCTTGAGCTTGAAGTACTGCTTGGCCGCCTTCCAGGCGGTCTCGACCGCCTCGCCGCCGCCGGTGGTGAAGAAGACCCGGTTGAGGTCGCCCGGGGCGTACGACGCCACGCGCTCGGCCAGCTCGATCGCCTTCGGGTGCGCGAACGTCCAGAGCGGGAAGAACGACAGGTCCTTGGCCTGGTCGTACGCGGCCTTGGCCAGCTCCTCGCGGCCGTGGCCGGCCTGCACGACGAACAGTCCCGCGAGCCCGTCGAGGTAGCGGCGGCCCTGCGCGTCCCAGACGTAGGCGCCCTCGCCCTTGACGATCACCGGGATGTCGTGGGCGGCGTCGTACGACCCCTGGCGCGAGAAGTGCATCCAGAGGTGGTCCTTGCCGGCCCGCTGGAGATGGTCGAGGTCGAGGTCGCTCATGACTCGCAGTATCACGCGTCGCCGGGGCCAGCCACAAGGGAATCCGTCGTGAAATGCCTCTGTAACGTCGTAATCAGTCGTCCTGGCCGGCGTCGGGCTGGCTCTCGTCCATCGCGCTGTCACGGACCGGTCACCGGACGGACGCCCCGGCGCGCGTGGCGGTGCTGGCGGTCGCGGGGCCGGGTCGGGCAGGGTGGAGGCCATGATCGCGGTCGAGCACCTCTCCAAGACGTACGGGTCGTACCAGGCCCTGAACGACGTCTCCTTCGTCTGCCGCCCGGGCACCGTCACCGGCTTCCTGGGCCCCAACGGCGCCGGCAAGTCCACGGCGATGCGCATCATGACCGGCCTCACGCCGGCATCGTCGGGCGTCGCCACCATCGGGGGAGTCGCCTACCGCGACATCCCCAACCCGTCGTCCCAGGTGGGCGTGCTCCTGGACGCCTCGGCCCAGCATGGCGGACGCACCGGACGCGAGGTGCTCACCATCGCGGCCAAGACGATGGGGCTGCCCAAGTCCCGCGTGGACGAGATGCTCGCCCTCGTCGGCCTCACGCCCAGCGAGGCCAAGCGACGGGTCCGGAACTACTCGCTCGGCATGCGCCAGCGTCTCGGCCTGGCCCAGACGCTCCTGGGCGACCCGTCCGTCCTCATCCTCGACGAGCCGGCCAACGGCCTCGACCCGGCCGGCATCCACTGGATGCGCTCCCTCCTGCGCAGCTTCGCCGAGAAGGGCGGCACCGTGCTGCTGTCCTCGCACCTGCTGCACGAGATCGAGGTCATCGCCGACGAGATCATCGTCATCGGCCACGGCCGCATCGTCGCCCAGGGCACGAAGGACGAGCTGCTGAAGGGCAGTGGCACCTTCGTGCGGGCACTGGACCCCTCCGCGCTGGTCAACGCGCTCGTCTCGGCCGGGATCGAGTCGCACGTCTCCGGCGCCGGCCTGGCCACCGACGCGACGGCCGAGCAGGTCGGCCGCGCCGCGGCTGCCGCCGGCGTCGTCCTGCTCGAGCTGCGGGCCGCCGAGTCCGCGAACCTCGAGGAGATGTTCCTCCAGCTCACGTCCGACACCCAGCGCGACGCGCTGGCCACCGAAGGAGCCCGCGCATGAGCGCCCCCGCCGTCGACCTGAACCGCCCGTCGATCCCGCTGGGCCGACTCGTCGCGGTCGAGGCCCGCAAGGTGTTCGACACCCGCGCCAGCCGCTGGTTCAGCCTGTCGATCCTGGGCCTGGTGCTGCTCGTCATGGTGCTGCAGGCGTTCGTCTTCGTGGACGGCCTGCAGGACCTCGACATGTTCCTGGCCTTCTCGGGGAACATCCTGGGCTACTTCCTGCCCATCGTGCTGATCATGCTGGTGACGTCGGAGTGGGGACAGCGCACCGCACTGGTCACGTTCACGCTCGAGCCGCGCCGTGGCCGGGTCGTCGCCGCCAAGCTGATCGCCGGCCTGCTGCTCTCGTTCGCGGCGTTCGCGCTGGCGTTCCTGATCTCGCTGCTCGGGACGTTCCTGGCCTCCTCCGTGCGCGGCCTGGACGTGTCGTGGAGCCTCGAGGGCGACGTGATCCGCAACTTCCTGATCAGCAACACGATCGCCGTCCTGGTGGGCTTTGCCCTGGCGATGCTGCTGGGCAACACGGCGGCGGCGATCGTCGGCTACTTCGTCTACACCTTCATCGTCCCGATCGTCATCAACCTGCTCGGCTCGTTCGTCGACTGGTTCGGCGACATCGTGCCGTGGATCGAGTTCAGCAGTGCGCAGACCCCGCTCGTCACCGGGGACGGCAGCCTGAGCGGCGAGGAGTGGGCTCACCTGGCCACGTCGGGCACCATCTGGCTGGTGATCCCGCTCGTCGTCGGCATCCTGCGTCTGCTCCGACGCGAGGTGAAGTAACCGCCGGAGGGTGGTGCGAGAGGATGGGCGGCATGCGCAAGCGTGTCGCCCTTCTCGGTTCCACCGGCTCGATCGGTACCCAGGCCCTCGACGTGATCGCGGCCAACCCCGACCGGTTCGAGGTGGTGGCCCTGGCGGCCGGCGGTTCCGACCCGGCGCTGCTGGCCCGCCAGGCGCTCGACCACGAGGTGCCGCTCGTCGCCGTCGCCCGCACCACGGCCGTCCAGGACGTCCAGCTGGCGCTCTACGCGGACGCCCAGCGCCGTGGCTGGTCCGAGGGTGACGTCCGCCTGCCGCGCATCGTCGCCGGACCCGACGCCGCCGTCGAGGCGGCCCGCGCGCCGGCGGACGTCGTGCTCAACGGCATGACCGGGGCGGTCGGCCTGCTGCCGACCCTTGCGGCCCTCGAGACCGGCGCGACGCTCGCGCTGGCCAACAAGGAGTCGCTCATCATCGGCGGCGAGCTCGTCACCGGTGCTGCGAAGCCGGGCCAGCTCGTGCCCGTCGACTCCGAGCACTCGGCCATCGCCCAGGCGCTGCGCGGGGAGCGGGTCGAGGACGTGAAGCGGCTCCTGGTCACGGCGAGCGGCGGGCCGTTCCGCGGACGCACCCGGGAGGCGCTCGTCGACGTCACCCCCGAGCAGGCCGCGGCCCACCCGACCTGGGACATGGGCCCGGTCATCACCATCAACTCGGCGACGCTGGTCAACAAGGGCCTGGAGGTCATCGAGGCCCACCTGCTGTTCGGCATCGGCTTCGACCGCATCGACGTCGTCGTGCACCCGTCGTCGGTCGTCCACTCGATGGTGGAGTACGTGGACGGCTCGACCATGGTCCAGGCGTCGCCGCCGGACATGCGCCTGCCGATCGCGCTGGGCCTGGCTTGGCCCGAGCGCCTGCCCGGCGCCGCCCGCGGCTGCGACTGGACGTCCTCGACGGCGTGGGAGTTCTTCCCGCTCGACGACTCCGCCTTCCCGGCGGTCCGGCTGGCCCGCCGGGCGGGGGAGTTCGCGCGCACCGCCCCGGCGGTCTACAACGCCGCCAACGAGGTGTGCGTGGACGCCTTCGTGGCCCGCGACTTGGACTTCCTTGGCATCGTGGACACCGTGGGCGCCGTCCTCGACGACCACCTCACCGATCCCGACAGCGCCACGCGCGACCTGACGCTCGACTCCGTCCTGGAGGCCGACGCCTGGGCCCGCGAGCGCGCCCGAGCCCTTGTGGAGCAGCGTTGACCGCCCTCGTGTACGCCCTCGGCGTCCTGATCTTCGTGATCGGTGTCGCCGTCTCGATCGCGCTGCACGAGTGCGGCCACATGATCCCCGCGCGCCGGTTCGGCGTGAAGGTGACGCAGTTCTTCGTCGGCTTCGGCAACACGGTGTGGTCGTTCCGCCGCGGCGAGACCGAGTACGGCCTCAAGGCGATCCCGCTGGGCGGCTACGTGAAGCTCGTCGGCATGCTCCCTCCCGGCAAGGGCGAGGACCCGCACGAGCTGCGCAGCACGAGCACCGGCCTGTTCAGCCAGCTCGCCGCCGACGCGCGCGACGCCGAGCGCGAGCACATCGGTCCCGAGGACGAGGGCCGGCTGTTCTACACCCGGCCCTGGTGGCAGAAGGTCATCGTCATGGCCGGCGGCCCCATCGTGAACCTGGCCATCGCCTTCGTGCTCTTCGCCACGGTGTTCATGGGCTTCGGCGCCTACGAGCCGACCACCACCGTCAACACGGTCTCGGCCTGCGCGATCCCCGACACCGAGGCCGGCCGCTCGTGCACGTCCGCGGACCCGGAGACGCCGGCCAAGAAGGCCGGCCTGCAGCCCGGCGACGTCATCACCACGTTCGACGGCGACCCGGTCGCCGACTGGGACGAGCTGAGCGCGCACATCCGGGCCAACGGGTCGGGCGAGGCCACGATCGGCTACGAGCGCGACGGCCAGGCCCGCACCGTCGACATCGAGACCACCGTGCTGGCCCGCGCCGACCTGGACGACCCCGACAAGACCGTCGAGGTCGGCTTCCTGGGTGTCTCGCCGACCACGGAGCAGGAGCGCCAGGGACTCGGCTACGTGTTCGGCGTCATGGGCGACTCGGTCGTCGGCACCGTCCACGCGATCATCGACCTGCCCCAGCGCATGGTCGGCGTCGTGAAGGCCGCCGTGGGCGGGGAGCGCGAGGACGACGGCCCGGTGAGCGTCGTCGGCGCCGGCCGCGTGGCCGGTGAGCTGGTCACCTACGACGACCCGTCCTGGGGCGACCGCGCGGTGCGGCTCATGACCCTGCTCGCCTCGGTCAACCTGTTCCTGGGCATGTTCAACTTCGTCCCGCTGCTGCCGCTGGACGGTGGCCACATCGCCGGTGCCCTGTACGAGGCGGTCCGGCGCGGGTTCGCCCGCCTGTTCCGCCGCCCCGACCCGGGCTACGTGGACGTCGCCAAGATGCTTCCCGTCGCCTACGCCGTGGGGGCGGTCCTTATGATCATGAGCGTGATCCTGATCTACGCCGACATCGTCAACCCGGTGAGCATCTCGTGAGCGCCGTGAGCCTGGGCATGCCCGCCGCGCCGCCGCCGGTGCTGGCCCCGCGACGCCGCTCGCGCAAGATCAAGGTCGGCACCGTCGACGTCGGCGGCGACGCCCCCGTCTCGGTGCAGTCGATGACCACGACGCTCACGTCTGACGTCAACTCCACGCTGCAGCAGATCGCCGAGCTGACCGCGGCCGGCTGCGACATCGTGCGCGTCGCCTGCCCCAGCCAGGACGACGCCGACGCGCTGCCGGACATCGCGCGCAAGTCGCAGATCCCGGTCATCGCCGACATCCACTTCCAGCCCAAGTACGTGTTCGCCGCGATCGACGCCGGCTGCGCCGCCGTCCGCGTGAACCCGGGCAACATCCGCAAGTTCGACGACCAGGTCGGCGCCATCGCCAAGGCGGCCAAGGACGCCGGCGTCTCGCTGCGCATCGGCGTCAACGCCGGCTCGCTCGACAAGCGTCTGCTCGAGAAGTACGGCCGCGCGACGCCCGAGGCGCTCGTGGAGTCGGCCGTCTGGGAGGCGTCGCTGTTCGAGGAGCACGACTTCCACGACTTCAAGATCTCGGTCAAGCACAACGACCCGGTGATCATGGCGCAGGCCTACGAGATGCTCGCCGAGCGCGGCGACTGGCCGCTGCACCTCGGCGTCACCGAGGCGGGCCCGGCGTTCCAGGGCACGATCAAGTCGGCCACCGCCTTCGGCTACCTGCTCGGCAAGGGCATCGGCGACACCATCCGAGTCTCGCTGTCCGCCCCGCCGGTCGAGGAGGTCAAGGTCGGCATCCAGATCCTGCAGTCGCTCAACCTGCGCGAGCGCAAGCTCGAGATCGTCTCGTGCCCGTCCTGCGGCCGCGCCCAGGTGGACGTCTACACGCTCGCCGAGCAGGTGACCGCCGGCCTCGAGGGCATGGAGGTGCCGCTGCGCGTCGCCGTCATGGGCTGCGTCGTCAACGGCCCGGGCGAGGCCCGCGAGGCCGACCTCGGCGTCGCGTCCGGCAACGGCAAGGGCCAGATCTTCGTCAAGGGCGAGGTCATCAAGACCGTCCCCGAGAGCAAGATCGTCGAGACACTCATCGAGGAGGCCATGCGCATCGCCGAGGACATGGAGCCCGTCGACGGCGGCGCGCCCTCGGTCTCGGTCTCCTGAGGCCCGCGCCGACGGGCGTGACGCCCCCGCGTCGATAGGCTGGCCGCCGAGGGAGGTGGGGACGGTGCTCGGGACGACGAACCTGCGCGTGCTGACGCCCGAGGAGATGCCCCTCGTGCGCTCGCTGACCGCGCTCGACCCCGCCGTCAACGTCTTCCTGCAGCACCGGCTCGACGTCACCGGCATGCGTCCGCGCTGGATGGGCGGACGCATGTGGGGCTGGTTCGAGGGCGAGCGCATCGTCTCGGCCTGCTACGTCGCCTCCAACGTCGTGCCGCTCAACGCGAGCCCCGAGGCGGTGGCCGCGTTCGCCGAGCACGCGCTGCCCCAGGCGCCGCGTGCAGCGTCGATCGTCGGCCCCCGCGAGACGGTCATGGACCTGTGGGGCCGGATGGCCCCGCTGTGGGGCCCGGCCCGGTCCGTGCGCGACGAGCAGCCGTTCCTGCTCATCGACCACGACGGGCTGGTCGCCCCCGACCCCCGCGTGCGCCGGGTGCTGCTCGACGAGGTGGACGTGCTGTACCCCGCGTCGGTGGCGATGTTCACCGAGGAGGTCGGCGTCGACCCCGAGGTCATGAGCGGGTCGGCCTACCGCGCGCGCGTCACGCAGCTCGTCGGGCAGGGCTGGTCGTTCGCGATCATCGAGGACGACACGGTGCTGTTCAAGGCCGAGGTCGGTGCCGCGGCCGGCGACGTCTGCCAGGTGCAGGGCGTCTACGTGCACCCGGACGTCCGCGGGCAGGGCCTCGCCGCCCCGGCCATGGCCGCGGTGGTGCAGCAGGTCCGGCGGACGATCGCACCCGTCGTCACGCTGTACGTCAACGGCCACAACGTCCCCGCCCGGCGCACGTACGACCGGGTCGGCTTCCGCCAGCACACGACCTTCGCCACCATCCTGCTGTGACGCCGTAGGGTCGGGCCATGCCCAAGTCCCTGGCCGGTCTCGCCGCGCTGTTCACCGTCTCCGGCGTCCTGCACCTCGTGCGTCCGCAGGTGTTCGAGTCCATCGTCCCGAAGCAGCTGCCGCGCAAGCGCGAGCTCGTCCACGCGTCCGGCGTCGCCGAGCTGGCCTGCGCCGCGATGCTCGCCGTCCCGCGCACGCGCCGGGCCGGCGGGGTCGCGTCCGCGGCGCTGCTCGTGGCCGTCTTCCCGGCCAACGTGCAGATGGCCGTCAGCACCCGGCGCAGCCGCAAGGCCCCGGCCTGGCTCAAGGCCGGCACCCTGCTGCGACTGCCGCTGCAGTGGCCGATGATCCGCGTCGCGCTGCGCGCCGGCCGGGCCTGACCGCGCGGCCGGGCGGCCGGTCGCCGCTCGGTAGGGTTCAGCCCATGCGCATGTCCCAGCTCTTCCTCCGCACCCTGCGTGACGACCCCGCCGACGCGGAGGTCCCCAGCCACAAGCTGCTCGTGCGCGCCGGCTTCGTCCGGCGCGTCGCCCCGGGCATCTACACGTGGCTGCCGCTGGGCCTGAAGGTGCTGGGCAAGGTCGAGAAGATCGTCCGCGAGGAGATGGACGCGATCGGCGCCCAGGAGGTGCGCTTCCCGGCGCTCCTGCCGCGCGAGCCCTACGAGGCGACCGACCGCTGGACCGAGTACGGCGACAACCTGTTCCGCCTGCACGACCGCCGCGGCGGCGACTACCTGCTCGGCCCCACGCACGAGGAGATGTTCACGCTCCTGGTGAAGGACCTGTACTCGTCCTACAAGGACCTGCCCCTGAGCCTGTACCAGGTGCAGACGAAGTACCGCGACGAGGCGCGCCCGCGCGCGGGCATCCTGCGCGGCCGCGAGTTCGTCATGAAGGACTCCTACTCCTTCGACGTCACCGACGAGGGCCTGGAGAAGAGCTACCAGGCGCACCGCGCCGCGTACGTCCGCATCTTCGACCGGCTCGGCCTCGAGTACGTCATCGTCCAGGCCGACTCCGGCGCGATGGGCGGCTCGGCCAGCGAGGAGTTCCTCGCCGTGGCCGAGACCGGCGAGGACACCTTCGTGCGCTCGCCCGGCGGCTACGCGGCCAACGTCGAGGCGGTCACGACCGTCGTGCCGGACGCGCTGCCGTTCGACGACGCGCCCGCGGCGCACGTCGAGGACACCCCCGACACCCCGACCATCCAGACGCTGGTCGACCACCTGAACGCGGCGTTCCCGCGCGACGACCGCGCCTGGACGGCGGCCGACACGCTGAAGAACGTCCTGGTGATGCTTCACCACCCCGACGGCACCCGCGAGCCGCTCGCCGTCGGCGTCCCCGGCGACCGCGAGGTCGACGCCAAGCGCCTGGAGACCCAGGTGTCGCCGGCCGAGGTCGAGCCGTTCGAGGAGAAGGACTTCGCCCAGCACCCCGCGCTGGTGAAGGGCTACATCGGTCCCGGCGTCCTAGGCACCGAGAACGCCTCCGGCATCCGCTACCTGGTCGACCCGCGCGTCGTCGACGGCACCCGCTGGGTGACCGGCGCGAACGAGCAGGGACGCCACGTCATCGACCTGGTGGCCGGCCGCGACTTCACCGCCGACGGCACGATCGAGGCCGCCGAGGTGCGCGCGGGCGACCCCGCGCCGGACGGCTCGGGACCGCTCGAGCTCGCCCGCGGCATCGAGATGGGCCACATCTTCCAGCTCGGCCGCAAGTACGCCGAGCGCCTGGGCCTGCAGGTGCTGGACGAGAACGGCAAGCTCGCGACCGTGACGATGGGCTCCTACGGCGTCGGCGTCTCGCGGGCGGTCGGCGCGATCATCGAGAACTCCTTCGACGAGGCCGGCATGATCTGGCCGCGCGAGGTGTCGCCGTTCGACGTCCACGTGGTCGTCGCGGGCAAGACCCCCGAGCTGTTCGAGGGCGGCGACCGCATCGTCGCCGACCTCGAGGCGGCCGGCTTCGACGTGCTGCACGACGATCGTCCGAAGATGTCGCCCGGCGTGAAGTTCAAGGACGCCGAGCTCATCGGCGTCCCGACCATCGTCGTCGTGGGCAAGGGCCTGGCCGACGGCGTCGTCGAGGTCAAGGATCGCGCCACCGGCGAGCGCACCGACGTCCCGGTCGACCAGGTCGTCGCGCACCTGCGCGGCTGAGCGACGTCATGAAGGTCGTCGGTGTCGACGAGCGCGACTCGGCGTGGGAGGACGACCGCCCGCGGTTCCGCGTGTACCTGCACGGCAGCGGTCCGGACGCCACGCGGGGCTGGACCGACACCTACGACGTCACCGGCGCCGACGTGCTGCAGGTCGTCGACTGGGCCCAGCGGCAGGCGGGCGGCGTGCTCACCTACGCGATCGCCCTGGTCGTGGACGACCGGCACGAGGACCGGCTGAACCCGGGACTGGGCTGAGGTCTGGTGTGGCTGGTCGGGAGTGACGGCAACGACGTCGCCGACACGCCGACGGAGCAGGACCGGCAGCGTCGCATGCTCACCCGCCGGGTCGACCCGGTCGGCGTGCTCGCAGCCGACCGGGTGGGCGACCGGACCTGGATGCCCTACGTCGACGGCTCGCTGTCGCGGCGCGGCTGAGGTCGGTCAGTCGGCGTCGGGCCGGTCGAGACCGGGGAACGCCACCGGCTCGGCGTCCCAGGCGACGGCGCGCAGCGCAGCGCGCTGGAGCAGCCGCACCGCCAGGCGGCGCTCGACGCCGCTGGTGACCCGCACGGCGGCGGCCGCGGCGTCGGCCGCGTCCTGCTCGACCTGCTGGGCCAGCCGCCGCCCGGCCGCGAGGTCCGACGGCACCTCGAGCTCGTAGGACGCCGGGGGAGCGGGGGGCGTGGCACCGCGGGCGTCGAGCGCGGCCAGCAGGTCGTCGCGGTCGCGCCGGCTCGAGGCGAACGAGTCCGCGGGGCGCGGGTCGTCCAGCCGGGCGCCGAGCAGGCCGAACACCCACACGGCGCGGTGGGCCTGGGCCAGGCACGCCTCGAGGGCGTCGGCGGCGCTCACACCAGGCTCCGGGCCTGGAGCAGGCCGGCCGACGCGGACGCGAGCACCTGGGCGAGCGCGGGGGAGACGGCCCCGAGGCACGCGGCCTCGACCTCGTCGGCCGCGTCCTGCAGGGCCACCGTGAGCCGGGGCGCGGGCGCCGTGGCTCCGGCGTCGGCGCCGCCCAGGGCGTCCAGCTGCTCGCGGACGAGCGTCGCGACCTCGGGGGAGTCCTGGGACTCGGCGGCGGCCAGGACGCCGCTGAGCGTCGTGCGCACCTGCGCCAGGCGGCGCTCGTCGGACGGGTCGGGCTGGGGGACGGGCTCGAGGCCCGTGGCACGCAGCGCGTCGTCCAGGACGCCCGCGCGCTCGGCCACGACGACGCCTCCACCGGCAAGCGCCAGGACACCCGTGCCGACGATCACCCCGCGACGTCCGATCACGATGGCAGGCTACCGGCCCGGACCCGGTAGGCTTGTCCGGACCCGCGAGGGCCGCACACGGACCGACAAGTACATACGGAGGACGACCCCATGGCCGACACAGTCGAGAACCTCGTCGAGAGGTGCGTGGCCGACCTGGGCCTCGACCTCGAGGCGGTCGAGCTCGCTCCCGCCGGCAAGCAGCGCATCCTGCGCGTGGCCGTCGACACCGACGGCGGCATCACCATCGACCACGTCGCCGAGCTGACCCGCGCCCTGTCGCGCGAGCTCGACGAGTCCGACGTCATGGGTGACGGCGCCTACACGCTCGAGGTCACCTCGCGTGGCGTCGACCGTCCGCTGAGCCTGCCGCGCCACTGGCGCCGCAACGCCGGCCGCCTGGTCAAGGCCACGACGACCGAGGGCACCAAGGTCGTCGGGCGCATCGGCGAGAGCGACGACGAGGGCGTGACCCTGGACGTCGCCGGCACCCCCACCCGCTACGCCTACGACGAGCTGACGAACCCGCTCGTCCAGGTCGAGCTGAACCGGAAGTAGGACCATGGACATCGACATCGCCGCCCTCCGCCTCCTCGAGCGCGAGAAGGACATCTCCTTCGACGTCGTCGTCGAGGCCATCGAGCAGGCCCTGCTCTCGGCGTACCACAAGACGAGCGACGCCCACTCCCACGCGCGCGTCGAGCTCGACCGCAAGACCGGCCACGTGACCGTCTGGGCCAAGGAGCGGCTCGAGACGCCCCCGCCCGCCGAGGGCGAGGAGCGTCCCGCGCCCCGCTTCAGCGAGGAGTTCGACCACACGCCCCAGGACTTCGGCCGCTACGCCGCCACCGTTGCGCGCCAGCTGATCATGCAGCGGCTGCGCGACGCCGAGGACGAGCAGAAGTTCGGCGAGTTCTCCGGCAAGGTGGGCGACATCGTCTCCGGCGTCGTCCAGCAGGGCCGTGACCCGCAGGACGTCCTGATCAACCTGGGCCGGCTCGAGGCGCTGCTGCCGGCCACCGAGCGCGTCCCCGGCGAGACCTACAGCCACGGCGAGCGGGTCAAGGCGTACGTCTACTCGGTCGAGAAGGGCATGCGCGGTCCTCGTGTTCGCGTCTCGCGCACGCACCCGGGCCTGGTGAAGAAGCTGTTCGAGCTCGAGGTGCCCGAGATCGCCGACGGCACGGTCGAGATCGTCGAGATCGCCCGCGAGGCCGGTCACCGCAGCAAGATCGCCGTCCGCTCGCGCGCCCAGGGCGTCAACGCCAAGGGCGCCTGCATCGGCCCGATGGGCCAGCGCGTGCGCAACGTCATGAGCGAGCTGCACGGCGAGAAGATCGACATCGTCGACCACAGCGACGAGCCGGCCGAGTTCATCGCCCACGCGCTGTCGCCCTCGCAGGTGAAGAGCGTCACGCTCGTCGACCCCGCGGCCAAGGCCGCCCGCGTGGTCGTGCCCGACTTCCAGCTGTCGCTGGCGATCGGCAAGGAGGGCCAGAACGCCCGGCTCGCCGCGCGTCTGACCGGGTGGCGCATCGACATCCGCTCGGACACCGACCCGCGCGGCGACCAGCCGTCGGCACCCGCCGGCGGCGGCGCGTCCGGTCGTCCCGGCGCGCCCGGCGGCGCGTGACGACCAGGGAGCCGCTAGACTCGTCGTTGGTGATCCGCACGTGCATCGGTTGTCGAGAGCGAGCGGAGAAATCCACCCTGGTACGTGTCGTCGCGACGGGGGACTCGCCGGTGACGGTGGTCCTCGACCGTGACGGCCGACTTCCGGGCCGAGGGGCGCACCTGCACCCCGATCCCGGATGCCTGGAGCTGGCCCAGCGCCGCAAGGCGTTCGGCCGGGCCCTGCGTGTCGCCGGCACGCTCGACCTGACCTCGGTCGTCGAGCAGCTGGCACCCGACGCGGGGCACGCACCACCCGCACGACCCACGTAAACCCGGCGGGGCCCACCCAGGGCCCCCGAGACGAAATCGGAGCACTCGCTCATGAGCACTCGATGAGTTCTTTCCGATGAGCCTGTACGACAACTAGTGGTCTGCGCCCTTCAGGGTGTGGGCCCCCTGAAGGAGAAGTGTGGCTGTCAGAGTCCACGAGCTCGCCCGCGAGTTCGGTGTTGAGAGCAAGGTCGTCCTGTCCACCCTCAAGGACATGGGCGAGTACGTGAAGTCCGCCTCGTCCACGATCGAGGCGCCGGTCGTCCGCCGCCTCACCGAGGAGCACGGCGACGCGCTGCGCGCCCAGGGCGCGAAGAAGGGCGGCGCCAAGAAGGCGGCCGCCAAGCCCGCCGACAAGGCGGCGCCCAAGCCCGGCCCCAAGGCTCCGGTCGCCGAGGCGCCCGCCGCCCCGGCTCCCGAGGCCCCCGCTGCTGCGACCGAGGCACCGGCTGCTCCGGCCGCCGAGGCCCCCGCCGCTCCGGCCCCGGCCAAGCCGCGTGGTCCGGTCCCCGGTCCCGCCGCCCCGAAGCCCGCTCCGGCGGCTCCGCCGGCGCCCGAGTCGGCCGCCCCCCAGGCGCCGACGCCGCCGCGCACCCCCGGTCCGCGTCCCGCGGCCCCCGGTCCGCGTCCCGGCCCGGGTCGTCCCGGCGCTCGTCCGGGCAACAACCCGTTCTCGTCGAAGCAGGGCATGCAGCAGGAGCGCCCGCCGCGTCCGCCGGCCGCCCGTGAGGGTGGTCAGGGTGGCGCTGCCGCGCCGCGTCCGGGCATGCCGCGCCCCAACCCGGCGATGATGCCCAAGCAGTCCGGTCTCCAGCGTCCCGGCCCGGCCGGTCGCGGCCCGGGCGGTCCCGGCGGTCGTCCCGGCCCGGGCGGTCGTGGCCCCGGTGGACCCGGTGGTCGTCCCGGTGGTGCCGGCGGCGGTCGTCCCGGTGGTGGCGGCGGTGGCGGCGGCTTCGCCGGTGCCGGTCGTCCCGGCGGTGGCGCTCCCGGCGGCTTCGCCGGTCGCCCCGGCGGTGGTGGCAACCGTCCCGGTGGACGTGGTGGCACGCAGGGCGCCTTCGGTCGCCCCGGCGGTCCCGCCCGTCGCGGACGCAAGAGCAAGCGCGCGAAGCGTCAAGAGTTCGACCAGATGCAGGCGCCCGCCATCGGCGGCGTCCGCGTCCGCAAGGGCAACGGCGAGGTCGTGCGCATGGCGCGCGGCGCCTCGCTGACCGACTTCGCCGAGAAGATCGGCGTGGACGCGGCGTCCCTGGTCCAGGTGCTGTTCCACCTGGGCGAGATGGTCACCGCGACCCAGTCGGTCAACGACGAGACGCTGCAGATCCTCGGCGAGGAGCTGAATTACGACGTCCAGGTCGTCTCGCCCGAGGACGAGGACCGCGAGCTGCTCGAGTCCTTCAGCCTCGGCTTCGGCGAGGACGAGGGCTCCGAGGAGGACCTGGTGGCCCGTCCGCCGGTCGTCACGGTCATGGGCCACGTCGACCACGGAAAGACCAAGCTGCTGGACGCGATCCGCAGCACGAACGTGGTCGCGAAGGAGGCCGGCGGCATCACCCAGGCCATCGGCGCCTACCAGGTCACGACCGAGGTCGACGGCAACGAGCGCGCGATCACCTTCATCGACACGCCCGGTCACGAGGCGTTCACCGCCATGCGTGCCCGTGGTGCGCAGTCCACCGACATCGCGGTGCTGGTGGTGGCGGCCGACGACGGCGTCATGCCGCAGACGGTCGAGGCGCTCAACCACGCCAAGGCCGCCGGTGTGCCGATCGTCGTCGCGGTCAACAAGATCGACAAGCCCGACGCCGACCCGACGAAGGCTCGCGGTCAGCTGACCGAGTACGGCCTGGTCCCCGAGGAGTACGGCGGAGACACGATGTTCGTCGACGTCTCGGCTCGTGCCGGCCTCAACATCGAGGGCCTGCTCGAGGCGATCATCCTGACCGCCGACGCCGAGCTCGACCTGCGGGCCAACCCGCACCAGCACGCCGAGGGCGTCGCCATCGAGGCGCACCTGGACCGCGGTCGCGGCCCGGTCGCCACGGTGCTCGTCCAGCGCGGCACGCTGCGTGTCGGTGACTCGCTCGTCGCCGGTCCGGCCTTCGGCCGTGTCCGCGCGATGCTCGACGAGCACGGCGACAACATCGAGGAGGCGACCCCGTCGCGTCCTGCGCTGGTACTCGGCCTCACGGCCGTGCCCGGTGCCGGTGACAACTTCATGGTGGTCGAGGACGACCGTCTGGCCCGTCAGATTGCCGAGAAGCGCGAGGCCCGCGAGCGCAACGCCACGCTGGCCAAGCGCAGCGGTCGCCGCACCCTCGAGGACTTCATGTCCTCGATGGAGAAGGGCGAGACCGACGAGCTGCTGCTCATCCTCAAGGGCGACAGCTCCGGTGCCGTCGAGGCGCTGGAGGACTCGCTGGCCCAGATCGACGTCGGCGAGGACGTCGCGCTGCGGGTCATCGACCGCGGTGTCGGTGCGATCACCGAGACCAACGTCGACCTGGCTGCCGCCTCCAACGCCGTCATCATCGGCTTCAACGTGCGGCCGCAGGGCAAGGCCACCGAGCTGGCCGACCGCGAGGGCGTCGACATCCGCTACTACTCGATCATCTACCAGGCGATCGAGGAGATCGAGGCGGCGCTCAAGGGCATGCTCAAGCCCGAGTTCGAGGAGGCCCAGCTGGGCACGGCGGAGATCCGCGACATCTTCCGCTCGTCCAAGATCGGCAACATCGCCGGCTGCATGGTCCAGTCCGGCACGATCCGCCGCAACAGCAAGGCTCGCCTGCTGCGCGACGGCACCGTGGTGGCCGACAACCTCGACCTCGCGAGCCTGCGCCGCGAGAAGGACGACGTCAGCGAGGTCCGCGAGGGCTTCGAGTGCGGCATCGTCCTGCGGGGCTTCAACGACATCAAGATCGGCGACGTCATCGAGACGTTCGAGATGCGCGAGAAGCCGCGCGACTGACCGTCGCACGACCATGTCGGCCCGGTCTTCCGCAGCTGCGGGAGGCCGGGCCGACGTCTCACCCTAGGAGGAGCAGTGCCCGGACCCCGCGTGAACAAGGTGGCCGACCGCATCAAGGTCGTCGTCGCCGAGATGCTGGAGCGCCGCATCAAGGACCCCCGCCTGGGCTTCGTGACCATCACGGACGTCCGGCTGACCGGCGACGCCCAGCACGCGTCGGTGTTCTACACCGTCATGGGCGACCAGAAGGCGATCGACGGCACCGCGCAGGCGCTCGAGA
Organism: Aeromicrobium sp. IC_218; assembly: GCF_004336805.1. Classification (GTDB taxonomy): domain Bacteria; phylum Actinomycetota; class Actinomycetes; order Propionibacteriales; family Nocardioidaceae; genus Aeromicrobium. The sequence goes on along the minus strand of NZ_SJXM01000002.1, from coordinate 306,846 downwards.
GCGCCAAGGGCGTCATCCGCTCCGAGGTCGGCAAGCAGCTCGGCGTGCGCCACACGCCGTCGCTGGAGTTCCACCTCGACGCCGTCCCCGAGAACGCCAAGGCGATCGAGGAGCTGCTCGAGCGGGCGCGCAAGCGCGACGAGGAGGTGGCGGCGCGGGCCGCCGGCGCCGAGTTCGCCGGTGACCCCGACCCGTACAAGAAGAAGGACGACGCGGACGACGAGGACGCGTGAGCGAGCCCGTCGCCGGCATCGTCGTCGTCGACAAGCCGGCCGGGTGGACGTCCCACGACGTCGTCGGACGCACCCGCCGGCTGGCCGGCACCCGCAAGGTCGGCCACGCCGGCACGCTGGACCCCATGGCGACCGGCGTGCTCGTGCTCGGCGTCAACCGGGCCACCCGCCTTCTCGGTCACCTCATGACGACCGAGAAGGAGTACCTGGCCACCGTCCGCCTCGGCCAGTCCACGGTCACCGACGACGCCGAGGGCGAGGTGACGTCGTCGGCCCCGGCCGGCGACGTCGACGCCGCGGCCGTCGAGGCGGCGCTCGCGCCGCTGCGCGGCGACATCATGCAGGTGCCGTCGTCGGTGTCGGCGATCAAGGTCGACGGCCAGCGCTCGTACGCCCGGGTGCGCGGGGGAGAGGACGTCGAGCTGGCGGCCCGCCCGGTCACCGTCTCGACCCTGGAGGTCACTGACCTGCGCCCCGGCGCCGGCGTCACCGACGTCGACGTCCGGGTCGTGTGCTCCAGCGGCACGTACGTGCGCGCCCTGGCCCGTGACGCCGGCGCGGCGTTGGGCGTCGGCGGGCACCTGACGATGCTGCGCCGCACGCGCGTCGGCGGCTTCACGCTCGACCAGGCCCGCACCCTGGAGCAGCTGGAGGAGTCGTTCGAGGTCGTCGGCATGGACGACGTCGCCCGCAGCTCCTTCACCACCTGGACGGCCGACGAGCGCAGCGCCGCCGACGTCCGCTTCGGCCGGCGGCTCACCGCGACCGACCTCGGTGGCGACGGGGGCCCGGTCGCCGTGCTCGACCCCCAGGGGCACTTCCTGGCGCTCTACGAGCAGGCCGGCGCCACGGCGCGTCCGGTCGCCGTGTTCGTCTGAGCCCCTAGGGTGATCGCCATGGCAGACCGCATGCGCCCGGGCCGACTCCTGCGCCGCGCGCTCCTGACGCTGCTGGCCGCCCAGGCGACGGTGGTCGCCGCGCTCATGGGCACCACGAAGGTGCGCAAGATCCTGCGCGGCGACCACGCGGCGGAGTTCCCCGTCACCCCGCCGGTGCCGCTGCCCCTCGACGAGAACGTCGCCACGGTCTACACCTACGGCGAGGACCTGTTCGAGGACATGATCGCGGCGATCGAGAACGCCCAGCACCGCGTCCTGTTCGAGACCTACATCATCAAGGCCGACGCGACCGGTCGGCGGTTCAAGGCGGCGCTCGAGGCCGCCGCCGACCGTGGCGTGGAGGTGCGGGTCGTCTACGACGCCTTCGCCAACCTCGTGGTGCCGCCGAGCTTCCTGCGCTTCCGCCCGCCGGTCCAGGTGCTGCGCTACCCGGTGTTCGGTCCCGGCTGGCGCATCTTCGACTTCCGCCGCTACGGCCGCGACCACCGCAAGATCCTGGTCGTCGACGACGTGGTCGGCTACGTCGGCGGGTACAACATCGGCTCGCTGTACGCCACCGAGTGGCGCGACACCCACGTGCGCATCACCGGCCCGGCGGTGTGGGACCTGGACAACGCCTTCGTCGACTTCTGGAACCTGCGCAGCCCCGACCGGATCATCCGGGAGTCCGGCGCGTCCAGCTGGGGCGCGCACGTGCGGGCGCACCGCAACGTGCCGCGCGTGCTGCACTTCCCGATCCGGGGGATGTACCTGGAGGCGATCGATCGGGCCAGCGACCACGTCTACATCACCGCGGCGTACTTCATCCCCGACCACGACATCCTCCGCGGGCTGCTCGAGGCCGCGCGCCGTGGCGTGGACGTGCGCATCCTCGTGCCCGAGGTGTCGAACCACGTGCTGGCCGACTGGCTCTCGCGCGGGTTCTACTCCTCGCTGCTCGACGGCGGCGTGCGGATCTTCCTGTACCAGGACGCCATGGTGCACGCGAAGACCGCGACGATCGACGGCATCTGGTCGACCGTCGGCACCGCCAACATCGACCGGCTGAGCCTGACCGGCAACTACGAGATCAACCTCGAGATCCTCGACGAGGGGTTCGCCGGCCACCTCGAGACGGTGTTCGCCAACGACGTGGCCCACGCGCGCGAGCTGACCCGCGACGAGTGGTCGCGTCGTCCGTACATCGCCAAGGGCTGCGAGCTGCTGCTCGCCCCGCTCCGCCCGTTCCTCTGAGCGGTCCTGCCGCGCCGGCGCCGGGTGGCTACAGTGTCCGGCGTGGCGATCTGGGCTGAGGTGGACGGAGCGACGGGCGTGCCGCGCACGAACGCGTGCGTGGTGACCATCGGCAACTTCGACGGCGTGCACCGCGGGCACCGGCTGGTGCTGGAGCACACCCGCGAGGACGCGCGGCGTCGTGGCATCGCCACCGTGGCGGTCACGTTCCACCCGCACCCGCTGGAGGTCATCGCCCCGGCCCACGCCCCGAAGCGCCTGACGTCCATCGAGCGGCGGATCGAGCTGCTGCGCGAGGCGGGCGCCGACGAGGTGTACGTGCTGGACTTCGACCGCGAGATGGCGTCGTGGAGTCCCGAGGAGTTCGTGACCCGCGTCGTGGTCGACCAGCTGCACGCGGCCAACGTCGTCGTCGGCGACAACTTCCGCTTCGGCCACAAGGCCCAGGGCGACGTGGAGTACCTGCGTGCGGCGGGGGAGCGGCTCGGCTTCGCCGTCGACGACCGCCGCCTGCTCGGGGACGGGGAGGCGTTCTCGTCCACCCGCGTCCGCGAGCTCGTGGCCGAGCGCCGGCTCGACGAGGCGGCCGAGGTGCTGGGCCGACCGGTCGAGGTCACGGGCACGATCGTGGGCGGCGACCGCCGCGGCCGCGAGCTGGGCTTCCCGACCGCCAACGTGCCGGTCGACGAGGCGTACGCCGTGCCGCCGGACGGGGTCTACGCCGGCTGGCTCGTGCGTGCGTCCGGCGAGCGACTGCCCGCCGCGATCTCCGTCGGGTCGAACCCGACCTTCGACGGCACCGAGCGCCGCGTCGAGTCGTACGTGCTCGACCGCGACGACCTGGACCTGTACGGCGAGCAGGTGCGCGTCGAGCTGGTCGCCCCCGTGCGCGAGATGGAGCGCTTCGACGGCATCGACGCCCTGGTGGCGCGGATGCACGACGACGTCGCGCGCACCCGCGCCCTCCTGGCGCTCTAGGAGTCCTGTCCCGCCGCCTCGGCCACCGCGTCGGCGACGGCCTCCATGCCCTCGGCGTTCGGGTGCAGCCCGACGCCGTCCCCGAGCGGGGCGTTCAGCCCGTTGGTCCACGGGTCGTCGCTGCAGGCGTGGTGGTCCTCGGACTCCGCGGTCATCGACACGTAGGTGACGCCGGCCGCCTGCGCGGCCTTGGAGAGCGCCGCGTCGATCTGCTTCTCGCCCTGCACGACGCCGGACGTGTCGACGCCGCTGCCGCCGAGCACGTCGCAGCTCTGGCCGTCGGCGGTGACGCGCAGGTAGCCGACCAGCAGCACCTCGGCCTCGGGCGCCTTCTGCTGCACCGCGTCGAGCACGGCGGTGACCCGCTCGGACGTGGCGGCGAGCACCCGGGGCAGCTTCTTGCTCAGGTAGGTGCCGCAGGCGTCGCCGGGCGCGACGCAGACCGTGGCCAGGCTGCTGAAGAGACCGTCGTCGTTGCCGCCGATGCCGACGGTGACCAGCGAGGTGCTCTCGTCCACGGCGTCGAGCTGGGCCGGGACGGGCTCGGTCGTGCCGGGGATCGGCACGGCCTTCAGGATGTTCTCCGACGTCGCGCCGCTGCAGCTCACGTCGGTGAACGACGCGACGTCGAGCTCCTCGGCCAGCACGCTCGGGTAGTTCTTCGTCGAGCGACCGCACTCGCCCGAGTCGCCGTCGACCGGGTTGATCGAGGGGCCCGCGGTGTACGAGTCGCCCAGGGCGACGTAGCGCACGGCGTCGGCGGAGGCGGCGGAGGCCTCGTCGGAGGAGGAGTCGTCGTCACCGCCGGAGCAGGCGGGCAGGACGAGCAGGGCGGCCGCGCACAGGGCGGCGCTGGTTCGGGATCGCAGACGCATGCGACGCAGCGTAGGCGATGGGATTACCGCCGGGGATCACCGCGCTGGTAGGCTGGGGACGCCGTCAGAACGGCCACGGACAGAGAGTGCCCCGGTGAACCGGCCCGGGCGCGCCGTGCAACGAGACCCACAGGAGTCACATGTCGAAGAAGACTGCCGCCCCCACCGTCGTGGACATGTCCAAGGCGGACATCATCAAGGAGTACGCGACCGCGGAGGGCGACACCGGCTCCCCGGAGGTCCAGATCGCTCTGCTCACGGGTCGCATCGCGCACCTGACCGAGCACCTCAAGGAGCACAAGCACGACCACCACAGCCGTCGTGGCCTGCTGCTGCTCGTCGGTCAGCGTCGTCGCCTGCTGAACTACCTGCAGAACAACGACATCGAGCGCTACCGCTCGCTGATCGAGCGTCTCGGCCTGCGTCGCTGACGTGACAGGAGGCGGTCACCCACCGGGTGGCCGCCTCTGCTGCACCTCCCACAACTGAACAAGTACCAACACCACCGGACGAGGCCGCCAGGCACGACGAGCCCGGTCCTCGGTAGTGGCTCTCGGGACGACGTCCCGCGGGCCTCGATCGAAGATCGGCACCACCAGCGCCGGCCGGCGTCCTCGTCCCGACGAGCGGGCATCGTGCCCGCGGAAGGGACTTCCATGTCCGAACCCACCGTCCACTCGGTCGAGACGACCATCGACAACGGCCGCTTCGGCACGCGCACCGTGCGCTTCGAGACCGGCCTCCTGGCCCGCCAGGCCGGCGGCGCCGTGTCCGCGTTCCTCGACGACGACACGATGCTGCTGTCGACGACCACCGCCAGCAAGCAGCCGAAGGACCACTTCGACTTCTTCCCGCTGACGGTCGACGTCGAGGAGCGCATGTACGCCGCGGGCCGCATCCCCGGCTCGTTCTTCCGTCGCGAGGGCCGTCCCAGCGAGGACGCCATCCTGACCTGCCGCCTGATCGACCGCCCGCTGCGCCCGACCTTCAAGAAGGGCCTGCGCAACGAGGTCCAGGTCGTCATCACGGTCATGGCGCTCAACCCCGACACGCCGTACGACGTCCTGGCGATCAACGCCGCGTCGGCGTCCACGCAGATCTCCGGCCTGCCGTTCTCGGGCCCCATCGGTGCCACGCGCATCGCGCTCATCGATGGTCAGTGGGTCGCGTTCCCGACCCACGCCCAGCTCGAGGACGCCGTCTTCGACATGGTCATCGCCGGCCGTGTCGCCGGTGACGACGTCGCCGTGATGATGGTCGAGGCCGAGTCCACCGAGAAGACGTGGGAGCTCGTCCAGGCCGGCGTCCAGGCGCCGACCGAGGAGGTCGTCGCCGAGGGCATGGAGGCGGCCAAGGCCGTCATCAAGCAGATGTGCGAGGCCCAGGCCGAGCTCGCGTCGTCCGCCGCGAAGCCCGTCCAGGACTTCCCGGTCTTCCTCGACTACGAGGACGACGCCTACGACGCGGTCGCCGAGATCGCCTCGGAGTCGATGAAGCAGGCGCTGACCATCGTCAGCAAGGCCGACCGCGAGGCCCGCGAGTCCGAGATCAAGGCCGACGTCGTCGACCAGCTCGGCGAGCGCTTCGCCGGCCGCGAGAAGGAGCTCGGCGCCGCGCTGCGCTCCCTGACCAAGGCCCTGGTGCGCGAGCGCGTGCTGCGCGACAAGGTGCGCATCGACGGTCGTGGCCTGGCCGACATCCGCGAGCTGTCCGCCGAGGTCGGCGTCATCCCGCGCGTGCACGGCTCGGCGCTGTTCCAGCGCGGCGAGACCCAGATCCTGGGCGTCACCACGCTGAACATGCTCGACCTGGAGCAGAAGCTCGACACGCTCTCGCCCGAGAAGACGCGTCGCTACATGCACAACTACAACTTCCCGCCGTTCTCCACCGGTGAGACCGGACGCGTGGGCTCGCCCAAGCGTCGCGAGATCGGCCACGGCGCGCTGGCCGGCCGGGCGCTCATGCCCGTCCTGCCCCCGCGCGAGGAGTTCCCCTACGCGATCCGTCAGGTCTCCGAGGCGCTGAGCTCCAACGGCTCGACGTCGATGGGCTCGGTCTGCGCCTCGACCCTCGGCCTGCTCAACGCCGGTGTGCCGCTGCGCGCGCCGGTCGCCGGCATCGCCATGGGCCTGATCTCGGGCGAGCTCGACGGCAAGACCGAGTACGTGACGCTGACCGACATCCTCGGAGCCGAGGACGCCTACGGCGACATGGACTTCAAGGTCGCCGGCACGCGCGAGTTCGTCACCGCGCTGCAGCTGGACACCAAGCTCGACGGCATCCCCGCCGACGTGCTGGGTGGCGCGCTGAAGCAGGCCCGTGAGGCCCGCTTCACGATCCTGGACGTCATGGCCGAGGCCATCGACGTGCCGGACGAGATGAGCCCCTTCGCCCCGCGGATCATCAGCATCAAGATCCCGGTCGACAAGATCGGCGAGGTCATCGGCCCGAAGGGCAAGATGATCAACCAGATCCAGGACGACACGGGCGCGAAGATCTCGCTCGAGGACGACGGCACCGTCTACATCGGCGCCGACAACGGCGACGCCGCCGACGCCGCCCGCGCGGCGATCAACGCGATCGCCAACCCGACGATGCCCGAGGTCGGCGAGCGCTACCTCGGCACCGTCGTCAAGACGGTCGACTTCGGCGCGTTCATCTCGCTGCTCCCGGGCAAGGACGGCCTGCTGCACATCAGCAAGCTGCGCGAGCTCAACGGCGGCCAGCGCGTGAACAACGTCGAGGACGTCCTGTCGGTCGGCCAGAAGATCCAGGTCGAGATCGCCGAGCTCGGCGACCGCGGCAAGCTCTCGCTGATCCCCGTCGTCGAGGGCAAGGAGGAGGCCTCCGAGGAGGCCCCCGCCGAGGAGTCGGCCACCGAGGCCTGATCCGTCCCTCCTGACGCGCCGGCGTCCGGGCCACGTGCCCGGGCGCCGGCGTCGTCGTTCCCGGACCGTCCCGGAGCGGAGGGGCCGGTCGGCTGACCCCGCGCACGGGGCAGGATCGGTCGCGGACCGCATGACTTGGGAACGCTCCCAAAAAGTCCTTGACGCCGAATGTGACCCCGGTCATACTCGTGGGAACGCTCCCACAGAGGGCCGTCCGGGCCGGCGGGGCAGTCAAGGAGGCATGACGTGAAGACCACACGACAGCTCGTCGGCGCCGCTGTGCTGACGCTCGTGACGGCTGCGGTCGCGGCCGGTTGCGGGGGTTCGAGCGGCGACGACGGCGACGTCACGCTCCGGGTGAACCTGTTCGGCAAGTTCGGCTACGAGAAGGCCTACGAGCAGTTCGAGAAGGACCACCCGGGCGTCAAGATCGTGGAGACCGCCGAGGGCGACCTGGGCAAGTACAACACCAAGCTCAGCCAGCAGATCGCGGCGAACGGCTCCGCGGGCGACGTGGTGGCGATCGAGGAGGGCCAGACGGTCTCCTTCCTGGCCGCGGCCGACAAGTTCGTGAACCTGCAGGACGCCGCCGGCGACACCAAGGACCAGTGGCTGCCCTGGGTGTGGGACAAGGCGACGACCGCGGACGGCAAGACCACCATCGGCCTCGGCACCGACGTCGGCGGCCTGGCCATGTGCTACCGCCGCGACCTGTTCGAGAAGGCCGGCCTGCCGACCGACCGGGCCGAGCTGGCCAAGCAGTGGACCACCTGGGACGACTTCATCGAGGTCGGCAAGAAGTTCCAGAGCGGCATCAAGGACGACAAGGTCCACTTCATCGACGCCGCCACGAACAACTACAACTCGATCCTCATGCAGAGCGGCGACTACACGTACTTCGACCGCGACGACGAGCTCGTCGTCGAGGAGAACCCGGCGGTGAAGTCGTCGTGGGACACCGCGATGAAGATGATCGACGCCGACCTGAGCGCCAAGCTGGTCGCCTTCTCCGACGAGTGGAACGCCGGCTTCAAGAACGGCTCGTTCGCGACCGTCGCGTGCCCGGCCTGGATGACCGCGTACATCACCGAGCAGGCCGGCGACGCCGGCAAGGGACTGTGGGACATCGCCACGGTGCCCGGTGGCGGCGGCAACTGGGGCGGTTCCTGGCTGGGCGTGCCCAAGTCCAGCAAGCACCAGGAGCTGGCCGTCGAGCTCGTCGAGTACCTCAGCGGCGAGGAGGGCCAGATGCTGGCCTACGAGTCGGCCGGACGCCTGCCGTCCCTGCCCGCGCTGTACGACGACCCGGCGCTGACCGAGGACACCAACGAGTACTTCAGCGACGCCCCGACCGGTCAGCTCTTCGTGGCCGGCGCGAGCAGCCTGCAGCCGGTGTACCTGGGCACCAAGAACGTCCCGGTGCGTGACGCGGTCGAGAACGCGATGCGCAGCGTGGAGAACGGACAGCGGTCGGCGGCCAAGGGCTGGACGACGGCCGTCTCGGACGCCGAGAAGGCGGCCCGCTGATGTCGGACGTGCGTCGCGCCGAGCGTGCCACCCAGGCGCGGCGCACGTCCGCCACCGGCCCCGTGGTGCCCGCACCGACCCTCCAGGCGGTGCGGGCCCCACGCGGTTGGCGGAAGCGTGGCGGGGGCGGACGGCGGGGGACCGAGGCGCGCGTCGCGCCCTACCTGTTCGTCTCGCCGTTCTTCCTGATCTTCGCCGTCTTCGGCCTGTTCCCGCTGCTGTACACGGCCTGGGTCTCGATGCACGACTGGAGCCTGCTGTCGGGCAACGAGGGCTTCGTGGGCCTGGGCAACTACCAGGACCTGGCCACCGACAGCCAGTTCTGGCGGGCGCTGGTCAACACGATGGGCATCTTCGTCATCGCGACGATCCCGCAGCTGGTGCTGGCCACGCTGCTGGCCCAGGCGCTCAACCACGGACTGCGTGCGCGGACGTTCTGGCGGATGAGCGTGCTCGTCCCGAACGTCACGTCGGTGGCCGCGGTCGGCATCATCTTCTCGCTCATCTTCGCCCGGGACTTCGGCATCGTGAACTGGGCGCTGGACTCGGTCGGCATCGGCGCGATCGACTGGCAGGCGCACCGCTGGTCGTCCTGGCTGGCCATCTCGGTGATGGTCGACTGGCGCTGGACCGGCTACAACGCGCTGATCCTGCTCGCGGCCCTGCAGTCGGTGCCCAAGGAGCTGTACGAGGCGGCCCGGATCGACGGGGCCTCCGCCTGGCGGCAGTTCTGGAGCATCACCGTGCCCATGCTGCGTCCCACGCTCGTCTTCGTGACCATCGTGGCCACCATCGGCGGCGTCCAGCTCTTCACCGAGCCGCTTCTCTTCGGCTCCGGCGTCAACGCCATCGCGGGCGGCACCACCGGCCAGTACCAGACCGTCGCGATGTACCTGGTGCAGGAGGCCTTCACCGGCCAGCGCTTCGGGTACGCCGCCACGATCGCCTGGGTGCTGTTCCTGCTCATCGGCGTGGTGTCGGCCGTCAACCTCCTGCTCCTGCGACGCATCCGATCGGCGGACTGACCATGCGACGTGCTCCCGTCACCCTCTACGTGGCCCTGGCCCTCACGGCCCTGCTCTCCATCGCGCCGCTGTACTTCATGCTGGTCATGGCCTCGCGCACCACCAGCGAGATCCTCAGCGTCCCGCCGCCGCTCGTCCCCGGCGGGGAGCTGTTCGACAACATCGAGCGGGTCTTCGCCAACGAGGACGTCATCTTCGGCCAGGCGCTGCTCAACAGCCTGATCGTCGCCGGCGTCACCACCGTCTCGGTGGTCGTGTGCTCGTCGCTGGCCGGGTTCGCGTTCGCGAAGCTGAGGTTCCGCGGCCGCAACGCGCTGCTGCTGGTCGTCGTCGGCACGATGATGATCCCGGTGCAGCTCGGCCTGGTGCCGCTGTACATGCTCATGAACAAGCTGGGGCTCAACGGCCAGCTGTCGTCGGTGATCCTGCCGTTCCTGGTGACCGGGTTCGGCGTGTTCATGATGCGTCAGTACGCCAGCCAGGCCATCCCCGACGAGCTCATCGAGGCCGCGCGGCTCGACGGCGCGTCCACGTGGCGGATCTTCCGCAGCATCGTGTTCCCGGTGCTGCGCCCGGCGGCGGCCGTGCTCGGGCTGCTGACGTTCATGGAGCGCTGGAACGACTTCCTGTGGCCCTACCTCGCGCTCGACGCCGAGCACCCCACCGTGCAGGTCGCGCTGTCGCGCCTGTCCGGCGGCTACTACACCGACCAGGCGCTGGTGATGGCCGGGACCCTCATGGGCACCCTGCCGCTCGTCGTGGTCTTCATCATCTTCGGCCGCCAGATCATCGGCGGCATCATGGAAGGCGGTCTCAAGGCATGACGCTCGACCTCTCGGCACTGCGCCACGACTTCACCTGGGGCGTCGCGACGTCCTCGTTCCAGATCGAGGGAGCGGTGGACGTGGACGGCCGCACGCCGTCCATCTGGGACGACTTCTGCGCGACCCCCGGTCGCGTCCGCGACGGCGACACCGGCGAGCCCGGCTGCGACCACTACCGGCGCTGGGAGGACGACGTGGAGCTCATGACCGGGCTCGGCGTGGACGCCTACCGGCTGTCGCTGTCGTGGCCGCGGCTGCAGCCCGGCGGCAAGGGCCCGGCCAACCAGCTGGGCGTCGACTTCTACGACCGCCTGGTCGACCGGCTCCTGGAGCGCGGCATCACGCCGTGGATCACTCTGTACCACTGGGACCTGCCGCTCGAGCTCGAGCAGGCCGGCGGCTGGCCGCTGCGCGAGACCGCGGAGCGCTTCGCCGACATGACGACCCTCGCCGCCGAGGCGCTGGGGGACCGGGTCAAGCACTGGATCACGCTCAACGAGCCGTGGTGCTCGGCGTTCCTGGGCTACGGCAGCGGCGTGCACGCGCCCGGCCGCACCGACCCGGCCGACGCCCTGGCCGCCTCGCACCACCTCATGCTGGGCCACGGGATGGCCGTCGATCGGCTGCGCGCGGCCGTGCCGGACGCGAAGGTCGGCGTCACCGTCAACCTCTACCCGGTCAGCCCGGTCGACGACTCCGGACGCCACGACGACGCCGTGCGCCGCGTCGACGGCCTGATGAACCGCTGGTTCCTGGACCCGATGCTGCGCGGCAGCTACCCGGCCGACGTGCTCGAGGACGTCCGCAGCGTCACCGACGCGTCGTTCGTCCACGACGGCGACCTCGAGACGATGTCGCCGGCCCTGGACTTCCTCGGCGTCAACTACTACACGCGTCACGTGGTGGGCGCCACGCCGTGGCCGTCGGCGTCGTTCGCCCAGTTCCACAGCCGCGACGTGCCCAAGACGGCGCTCGGCTGGGACGTCGACCCGGCCGGCCTCACCGAGGTGCTGGAGCGCCTGCACCGCGAGTACCCGCCGCTGCCGATGTACATCACCGAGAACGGCGCGGCCTTCGACGACGTGCTGGAGGACGGCGCGGTGCACGACGAGCGGCGCGTGGCGTTCCTGCGCGACCACCTCGCCGCGGTGACCGACGCCTGCCGGTCCGGCGCCGACGTCCGGGGCTACTTCGCCTGGTCGCTCATGGACAACTTCGAGTGGGCCGAGGGGTACGCGTCGCGCTTCGGCATCGTCCACGTCGACTACGACACCCAGGAGCGCACGCTCAAGGACAGCGCGCACTGGTACAAAGACCTCATGAACGCCCACCGCGGACAGGCCGGCCGGACCGGCGTCCCGCGCGACGGGAGCAGCGCCGGGTGAGCGCCGTGGGGCCGCCGACCCTGGAGCAGGTCGCCGCGCGCGCCGGAGTCGGGCGCGGCACGGCGTCGCGCGTCATCAACGGCTCCTCGCAGGTGTCGCCGCGCACCCGCGAGGCGGTGCTGCAGGCCGTCGCCGACCTGGGCTACGTGCCCAACCAGGCCGCCCGCGCCCTGGTCACGCGCCGCACGGGCATGGTGGCCCTGGTCATCGCCGAGTCCGAGGAGCGCATCTTCGGCGAGCCGTTCTTCGCCGGGGTGGTGCGCGGCATCTCCGCCGAGCTCGCCGACGCGTCGCGCCAGCTCGTGCTGTCGCTCGTCCAGTCCGCGGAGCAGGCCGACCGGCTGCACGGCTTCCTGTCGCCGGCCCACGTCGACGGCGTGCTGGCGCTGTCGATCCACGACGACGGAGCCCTCCCGGTCGACCTCAGCGCGCGCGGCATCCCGACCGTGCTGGGCGGCCGGTCCGAGCGCTGGCCGGAGGCGTCCTACGTCGACGTCGACAACCGGGCCGGCGCCCGCACCGCCGTGCAGCACCTGCTCAAGCGCGGACGCCGCACGGTCGCGACCGTCACCGGCCCCCAGGGCATGACCGCCGGCCGCGACCGGCGCGACGGCTACGGCGACGCGCTGCGCGACGCCGGGCTCGCCGCCGACCCGGCCCTCGTCGCCGAGGGCGACTTCAGCGAGGCGTCCGGCCACGCGGCCACCCGCGCGCTGCTGGAGCGGCGGCCCGACCTCGACGCCGTCTTCGCGGCCAGCGACCTCATGGCGCTCGGCGCGATCCGCGCGCTGCGCGAGGCCGGCCGTTCCGTGCCCGGCGACGTCGCCGTGGTCGGGTTCGACGGCATCCCGCGCGCCGCGTCGCACGAGCCGCCGCTGACCACCGTGGTGCAGCCGCTGGACCGGCTGGGCCGCGAGATGGCGCGCATGGTGCTGCGCCACGTCGAGGGCACGCCCGGCGGGCCCGAGCAGCTCGTGCTGCCGGTCGAGCTCGCGGTGGGCGGCACGTCCTGAGACATGCCCCACCCGGGGCGGCGGAGGAGCGTCGTTACGCTGCTGGAGTGATCGAGCAGCTGCACCCCGCCCTCCGTCCGTCCTTCGAGGCCGTGCTCCAGCGCAACCCCGGGGAGCCCGAGTTCCACCAGGCCGTCCTGGAGGTGATGCTCAGCCTCGCGCCCATCGCCGACAGCCGGCCCGACTACACGCAGTGGTCGATCCTGTCGCGGATCTGCGAGCCCGAGCGGCAGATCATCTTCCGCGTCCCGTGGACCGACGACGCGGGCGTGGTGCACATCAACCGCGGCTTCCGCGTCGAGTTCAACTCCGCGCTCGGCCCGTTCAAGGGCGGCCTGCGGTTCCACCCGTCGGTCAACCTCAGCATCATCAAGTTCCTCGCGTTCGAGCAGGTGTTCAAGAACGCGCTCACCGGCATGCCGATCGGTGGCGGCAAGGGCGGCTCGGACTTCGACCCCAAGGGACGCTCGGACGCCGAGATCATGCGCTTCTGCCAGTCGTTCATGACCGAGCTCTACCGCCACATCGGCGAGTACACCGACGTGCCGGCGGGCGACATCGGCGTGGGCGGCCGCGAGATCGGGTACCTGTTCGGCCAGTACAAGCGCATCACGAACCGCTACGAGTCCGGGGTCCTCACCGGCAAGGGTCTGTCGTGGGGCGGTTCGCAGGTGCGCACGGAGTCCACCGGCTTCGGCACCGTCTTCTTCGCCGCCGAGATGCTCGCGGCCCGGGGCGAGTCGCTCGAGGGCAAGCGCGTCGTGGTGTCCGGCTCGGGCAACGTGGCGACGTACGCCATCCAGAAGGCGCAGGCCCTGGGCGCGACCGTCGTGGCGTGCTCGGACTCCGCCGGCTACGTCGTCGACGAGGACGGCATCGACCTGGCCCTCCTGCGCGACGTCAAGGAGACCCGTCGCGAGCGGCTGACGGCGTACGCGGACGAGCGTCCGTCGGCCACGCACGTCGCCGACGGCTCGATCTGGGACGTCCCGTGCGACGTCGCGCTGCCCTGTGCGACCCAGAACGAGCTCGAGGCCGACCACGCCCGCGTCCTGGTCAAGAACGGGGCCCGGCTGGTCGCGGAGGGCGCCAACATGCCGTGCACGCCCGAGGCGGTGGCGATCTTCCGCGAGGCGGACGTCGCGTTCGCCCCGGGCAAGGCGGCCAACGCCGGCGGCGTCGCCACCAGCGCGCTGGAGATGCAGCAGAACGCCAGCCGCGACTCGTGGGCGTTCGGCTACACCGAGGACCGGCTGCGCACGATCATGCGCGACATCCACACGTCCTGCGTGGAGACGGCGGCGCGCTACGGCGAGCCGGGCAGCTACGTCATGGGCGCGAACCTGGCCGGCTACACCAAGGTGGCCGACGCGATGGTCGCCCAGGGCGTCATCTGAGCCGGACGGCGGTCGATAGCATCGGCGCCATGACACGGGTCGCGGTGCTGGGAGCCAAGGGACGCATGGGCACGGAGGCGGTCAAGGCCGTCGGTGCCGCCGACGGCCTGGAGGTCGTCGCCGAGATCGGGTCCGGCGACCCGCTCGAGGCCATCGTCGAGGCGGGGGCCGAGGTCGCCGTCGAGCTCACCCGTCCGGACGTCGCGCTGGAGCACGTCCGGTTCTGCGTCGAGCACGGCATCCACGTCGTCGTCGGCACGTCCGGCTTCGACGACGCCAAGGTCGAGCAGGTGCGCGCGCTGCTGGCCGACCACCCGGGCGTCGGCGTGGTCGTGGCGCCGAACTTCTCGATCGGTGCGGTGCTCATGATGCGGTTCGCCGCGATCGCCGCCCCCTTCTTCGAGTCGGTCGAGGTCGTCGAGATGCACCACCCGGACAAGGTCGACGCGCCCTCGGGCACGGCCGTCCGGACGGCCGAGCTGATCGCCGCCGCCCGCCGCGAGGCCGGCTCGGCGCCGCTGCCCGACGCGACCCGCACCGACCCCGACGGCTCGCGCGGCGCCACGGTCGACGGCATCCCCGTGCACGCGGTGCGCATGCGCGGGTTCACCGCCTCGCAGGAGGTGCTGCTCGGCGACCCGGGCGAGATCTTCTCCATCCGGCACGACTCCTCGCACCGCGAGTCGTTCATGCCCGGCGTGCTCGCCGCCGTCCGCGCCGTGCCGCAGCGCCCCGGCGTCACGCTCGGGCTCGACGCGATCCTCGGCCTGTAGCTAGAACGGCAGCGCGCGCACGAGCGCGGCGACCAGGGCGGCGCCCACCACCACGGGCAGGAACGACATCCGCAGCGACAGCATGATCGCCGCCGCGACCAGGGCGACGGCGCGGGCGTCGAGCACGACGGCCGACCCCGCGCCGAGCACCTGCACGGCCACGAGCGCGCCGAGCAGCGCCACCGGGATGAGGTCGGAGACCCGGCGCGTGAAGGGATGGTCCAGCACGCGCTGGGGGACGGCCAGGCCGGCCAGCTTCAGCACGTAGGTGCCCACCACGAGCACGCCGATCGCGAGCCAGAGCGTCACGCCGTCCGTCCCTTCTGCGTCAGCAGCCCGACCAGGACGGCGACCGCGCCGCCGGCGATGATCGGGACCCCCGCGGGCGTGAGAGGCACCAGACCGGTCGCGGCGGCGGCGCCCACGAGCGCCACCATGCGCGCGTGCCAGGTGGTCAGCCGCGGCCACAGCAGCGCGAGGAACGCGGCACCCACCGCGGCGTCCAGGCCGTACGTGCGCGGGTCGCCGATCGCCTTGCCGGCCAGGGCGCCGAGCAGCGTGAACAGGTTCCAGAGCACGAGGATGCCGACGCCGGTCCACCAGAAGGCGACACGCGCCGAGCGGGTGTCGTCCTGGCCCAGCGCCATCGCGGTGGACTCGTCGATGACGACGTGCGCGGCCGGCAGTCGTGCGGCGCCACGCAGGCGCAGCAGCGGGGCCAGGCTGATGCCGTAGAAGGTGTTGCGCGTGCCGAGCAGGATCGCGGTCGCGGTGCCGGCGAACGGGTTGCCGCCGGAGGCGACGACGCCGATGAACGCGAACTGCGACGCGCCGGTGAAGACGAGCAGCGACAGCAGGCAGGTCTGCAGCACGTCCAGCCCCGACGTCACGCCGATGGCGCCGAACGAGACGCCGTACGCGCCGGTCGGCACGGCCACGCCCAGCGAGTCGGCGATGATCCGGCGGTCGCTCACGACCCGACCAGCGCGGTGTGCAGCCGGACCTGGCGCAGCCGCGCCCCGCCGGGGCCCTCCAGCTCGCGGAACGCGCCGTCGGCGGCCCACCCGGCGCCCAGCGCGAACGCGCGGACGTCGTCGGCGGTCGACGGGATCCACCACGTCGCCCGGGTGAAGCCGTCGGCGAGCAGGGTGTCGGCGGCCGCCTGCAGCAGGCGCGAGCCGTGGCCGGCCCCGCGGTGGTCGGGGGAGACGACCAGCTCGCCGAGCTCGCCGTCGGCGACCGGGTCGGCGTCGGCGTCCTGGGCCGGGTGCAGCAGCGCGTAGCCGCGCAGGTCCGGACCCTCGGTGGCGACCAGCACCCGCGCCCGGGCGTCCGCCGGCCGGGCGAGCACGGACGCCCACGGCCGGGCGAGGTCGTCGGCGGTGAGGCCGACCAGCGCGGGGCCGAGCGTGTCGGCGTAGTCGTGACGCCACGCGGCGAGCTGGAGCGCCCCCAGCACCGGGGCGTCGTCGGGCCAGGCCAGGCGGGCTCCCACGTCACCGTTCACGGGCGCGAGTCTCGCACAGGACGTCGGTGCGCTGTCGTAGCCTTGGCGCCATGCGCGCGTACCTCGACCTCGTCCAGCGGATCCTCGACGAGGGGGTCGAGAAGTCCGACCGCACCGGCACCGGCACCCGCAGCGTGTTCGGCCACCAGATGCGCTTCGACCTCACCGAGGGCTTCCCGCTGGTGACGACCAAGAAGATCTACACGCGCGCCGTCTTCGCCGAGCTGCTGTGGTTCATCGCCGGCGACACGAACAACAACACGCTGCGCGACCAGAACGTGACCATCTGGGACGAGTGGGCCGACCCCGAGACTGGCGACCTCGGTCCGGTCTACGGCGCCCAGTGGCGCTCGTGGCCCACGCCCGACGGCGGGCACGTCGACCAGCTCGCCAAGGTCGTCGCCGACCTCAAGGCCAACCCCGACTCGCGCCGCCACATCGTCAGCGCCTGGAACGTCGCCGAGCTCGACAAGATGGCGCTCGCCCCCTGCCACGCGTTCTTCCAGTTCTACGTGGCCCCGGCCGTCGACGGCGGACGTCCGCGGCTGTCGTGCCAGCTCTACCAGCGCAGCGCCGACGTGTTCCTGGGCGTGCCGTTCAACATCGCCTCCTACGCGCTGCTGACCCACATGGTCGCCCAGGTGTGCGGCTACGACGTCGGCGACTTCGTGCACACGTTCGGCGACGCGCACCTGTACCTCAACCACCTCGACCAGGCGCGCGAGCAGCTGACCCGCGACCCGCGCCCGCTGCCGACGCTGCACCTCGACCCGACTGTCACCGACATCGACGGCTTCGCGCTGGAGTCGATCACCCTCGAGGGCTACGACCCGCACCCCGCGATCAAGGCGCCGATCGCCGTATGACGGTCACGATCGTCGTCGCAGTCGGCCGCAACGGCGTCATCGGGCGCGACGGGCAGATGCCCTGGCCCCGCACCGGCGACATGCGCCAGTTCAAGGAGCTCACCTGGGGCCACCCCGTCGTCATGGGCCGGGCGACGTTCGAGTCGATCGGACGTCCGCTGCCCGGTCGCACGTCGGTCGTCCTCACCCGGCAGGCCGACTGGCGGCCCGGGCACGACGACGTGGTGGTGGTGCACGACCTGACCGACGCGCTCGAGGCCGCGGCCGCGCTGGACGACGAGGTGTTCCTGGTCGGCGGGGCCCAGGTGTACGCCGAGGCGCTCGCGGCCGGGCTGGTCGACCGGCTGGTCGTCACCCACGTGCCGCTCGAGCGCGAGGGCGACGCCTTCTTCGGACCGGTCGACGCCGACGTCTGGCGCGAGGTCGCGCGCACGGCCCACGCGGGCACGCCCGACTACGAGATCGCGACCTACGAGCGCCGCTAGCGCAGCCGGCCGGACGAGCCGACCTGCCAGATCGCCACGCCGCGCACTCCCGCGGCCCGCGCGACCTTCTCGCGGGCCCGCAGCGAGCGCCGGTCGGACCACCAGATCGTCCGGCCACCGGGCAGACGGGCGTGCCACTCGGCGTGCTTGCGGCTCCACCGGGCCCGGTCGCCGGCCAGCCGCCGGGCCTGCGGCACGGTCAGCGTCCCGGCGCCGCCACCCCACTGGTAGCCGTACGCCGCCACACCCAGGTCGACCTTGCGCCGCGGGACGCGACTCGTCAGGAACCGCAGCTCCGAGCGCACCCAGCGCACCGACCCGATCGCGCCCGGCCCGGACCACGTGGGGCCGTGCTGGTCGTAGGCCATGAGCACCACGCGGTCCAGGCTGCGGGCCAGGCGGCGCAGGTCGTAGCCGCGGGCGCGGTACCCGGCGTCGTCCGAGGACGCCATGACGGCCATCGACAGCGACGATCGGCGGGGGAGCGCTCGGCGCAGCTCGCGCGTGAAGGCGACGAGACCGGCCCGGTCGCGCGGGGCCAGCGACTCCAGGTCGACCTGGACACCGTCGAAGCCGCGCGCCTGCCGGACCAGGCTCCGGACGACCGCCGTCCGGTTGCTGCGCGACGACAGCATCCGGTACGCCAGCGGCTCGTCGAAGTCGCCCAGCGCGTCGGTGTAGTTGGAGACGAGCAGCACGGCCTTGCGGTCGTGCCGCTGCGCGGTGCGGCGCAGGGCGTGCGCCTGAGGGGCGACGCGGGTGACGGCACGCGGGCCGGCCAGCACGACGCCGTCGATCCCGATCGTGCGCAGGTACCCGCCGTCGCGGGTGACGTCGGACGGGCGCGCCTGGCCGGCCAGGGCGTACCCCGTGACGTCGAGCCGGCGGGAGGGGCTGGCGTCCGCCGCGTGCACAGGCGCCAGCAGGGCGACGGCGGCGAGCAGGACGACGAGACGGGGTGCGCGGGTCACCGGGACAGTGAACACGAAGCCCACCGCCGGCGTCCGCGGGACCGGTCGGACGTCGCGCAGGTCACGTCACGCGTCGCCGTCGTGCCCCTCCTGGGTCGTGCGCTGCGGCCGCTCGGGCAGCTCGGCCTCCACGACCGGGATCTGCCCGGTGACCCGCGCCGCGCGCGCCTCGGCGTCGGCGTCACCGGTGAACAGGCCCTGCGGCTCGCCCTCCCGCTGCGGGCCGCGCGGGGAGACGGTCCGGTTCACGTTCTCCACCCGGAAGCGCGGCAGGCCGCCGCGGTGGTCGCGGCCGAGCCACTCGACCATCCGCTCGCGGACGTGGCAGCGCAGGTCGAACAGCGACGGGGCGTCCTTGGCGCTGACCAGGATGCGCACCCGCACCCACCCGTTGACCGCGTCGGTCACCTGCAGCACCTTCGTGCGTCCGTCCCACAGGTCGGTGTCGGCGAGCACGTGGTCGAGCTGGTCGCGCATGTCGTGGGGGGAGATGCCCCAGTCCAGGTCGAGCTCGACCGCGCCGAGCAGCTCGGAGTGCTTGCGCGTCCAGTTCTGGAACGGCGTCGTCGTGAAGTACGTCGAGGGCAGCACCAGGCGCCGGTCGTCCCACAGCCGCACCACGACGTAGGTGAGCGTGATCTCCTCGATCCAGCCCCACTCCTGCTCGACGATCACCGCGTCGTCCAGGCGGATCGAGTCGCTGAACGCGATCTGGATGCCGGCGATGACGTTGGCGAGCGTCGACTGGGCGGCCAGGCCGGCCACGATCGACAGCACGCCGGCCGAGGCGAGCACGCTCGCGCCGACGGCCCGGACGCCGTCGAAGGTGAGCATCACCGCGCCGAGGGCGACGACCACGACGGCGGCGACGGTCAGGCGCCGCACCACCTGCATCTGCGTGCGGGCCCGGCGGGCGAGCCGGTTGTCGGGCACGTCCACGTCGTACCGGCGCAGGCCCGAGTCCTCCACCAGCAGCAGGATGCTGGCCACGAGCCCGGCGATCGTGAGGATCATGAGGATCTGCAGCGTGTGCCGGATCAGCTCGTCCCAGCGGTACGTGTAGTCGATCTGCGGCATGGACGTCCGGACGGCGACGGTCACCGCGATCTCCAGCACCAGCAAGCGGAACCACAGCTTCGAGCGCCGTTCCAGCTGCCGGGCCACGTCCCAGCGGCGTCCGCCCACCTGGACGACCACCTTGGCCGCGACGATGACGACGGCCGCCACCAGCAGCGCGACGACCAGAGCCCTGACGAAGTCCTCCCACGCGTCGGTCATGGCCCCCATCGTGGCAACGACCCGGTGAGACCTCGACTCGAGCGGTCTAGAGCAGGATGCCGAGCTGGCGGCTCTGTGCGAGCAGGTTGCCGTCCTCGTCCCAGAGCTCGCAGTCCTCCTCGTGGTAGCCGCCCGCGACGTGCCGGGTGCTGACGACGGTCGCGACCCACGGGGACACCGGGACGCGGTGGAGGTGGACGGTGAGCTGCACCGTCACCGAGCCGCCCGGGCTGACCTCGAGCACCGGCGGCGGGCACGAGTCGACCAGGAACGCCAGGGCGTACAGGTCAGGCACCCGCTCGCCGGCCATCCGCTGCCAGAGCCGGTACGTGGGGTCGCCCGCGCCGCCGGCGCCCTGGTGCGGCATGCGGTACTCGACACGGTGCATGAGACCGGCGTCGGGACGGTGCTCGGCGAACGGGTCGAGGCAGTCCTGCGGGTCGGGCAGGGCGGGCGGGGCGCCCAGCTCCATCGACGTGCCCGAGCGCTCGCCGTACGACGCGGTCAGCTGGGCGACGACGCGCTCGTCGCACACGAGCTCGGCCGTGCCGGTGCTCAGCCGGCGCCCGGTCTTCAGCGTGGACGTGCGCAGGCTCGCCGGGCCGGGGCGGGCCGGGCTCAGGTACGAGATCGCGGCGACGAGCGGCTGGTCGGACCCGAGCTCCTCGCCGAGGCCACGCAGCATCGTGGCCAGGACGTAGCCGCCGTTGGGCGTCCCTACCGGGGTGTTCCAGCGGTCGGTCACGGTCAGGTCGCGCACGCCGTCGCCGCGCCCGGTGGAGGCGGTGTCGGTGGGGTAGAGGTCCTCGGTCACGTCCGACATTGTGCAGCAGGTCACCCGCGCGCCGGGGCGCGGCGACGCGGCGCAGCCACGACGGCCCCCAGACGG
The DNA here is from genome assembly GCF_004336805.1 of Aeromicrobium sp. IC_218. GTDB lineage: Bacteria > Actinomycetota > Actinomycetes > Propionibacteriales > Nocardioidaceae > Aeromicrobium. The sequence continues at coordinate 285,800 of NZ_SJXM01000002.1, read as the reverse complement.
TAGCCTGAGGGCCATGACCTCGCCGTTCGCCACCGACGCCGCGCCCTTCGGACGCGTGCTCACCGCCATGGTCACCCCGTTCACCGTCGACGGTGAGCTGGACCTGGCGGCGGCGCAGAAGGTGGCGACGCACCTGGTCGACCACGGCAACGACGGCCTGGTGGTCAGCGGCACGACGGGGGAGTCCCCGACGACGTCCGTCGACGAGGACGGACGCCTGCTGGCCGCCGTCGTCGAGGCGGTCGGCGACCGCGCCACGGTCGTGGCCGGCGTGGGCACCAACGACACCCGTCACTCGGTCGCGCTGGCCGAGCAGGCGGCCAAGGTCGGTGCCGACGGCCTGCTCGTCGTCACCCCGTACTACTCCAAGCCCCCGCAGCGCGGCATCGTCGCCCACGTCGACGCCGTCGCGGCGGCCGGCGACGGCCGACCGGTCATGCTCTACGACATCCCCGGACGCACCGCCACGACGATCGCGCCCGAGACGTACGTCGAGCTGCGCCGCAACCCGGCCGTCGTCGCGGTGAAGGACGCCGTCGGCGACCTCGACCGCGGCGCGCGGATCATGGCCGAGACCGGCATCGTCTACTACTCCGGCGACGACCAGCTGACGCTGGGCTGGCTCGCCTACGGTGCTGCCGGCACGGTCAGCGTGGTCGGCCACGCCGCCGGCCGGCAGTACGCCGAGATGGTCCGGGCGGTCGACGCCGGCGACCTGGCCTCGGCCCGCGCGGTCCACCAGCGGCTGGCCCCGCTGGTGACCGCGATGATGACTTACACGCAGGGTGCGATCACGGCGAAGGTCGCGCTGAACCTGCTCGGTGTGCTCGAGCACACCACCATGCGCCTTCCCTTGCCCGACGCGGACGAGCAGGAGGTCGCCGTCGTGCGTGCCGGCCTCGTCGCCGCCGGGCTGCTCGAGAGCTGAGGAGCTCGTCTTGACCCACGTGTACAACGATCTGTCCACCCCGCCGCCGCTCGCCGAGGGCGCGCTGCGCGTCGTCCCGCTCGGCGGCCTGGGCGAGGTCGGCCGCAACATGACCGTCTTCGAGTACGGCGGGAAGCTGCTGATCGTCGACTGCGGCGTCCTGTTCCCCGAGGAGCACCACCCGGGCGTCGACCTGATCCTGCCCGACTTCGGCCCCATCCGTGACCGGCTCAAGGACGTCGTCGGCATCGTGCTGACGCACGGCCACGAGGACCACATCGGCGGCGTCCCGTACCTGCTGCGCGAGCGCGGCGACATCCCGCTCATCGGCTCCAAGCTGACGCTGGCGTTCGTCGACTCCAAGCTGCGCGAGCACCGGCTCAAGGACGTGCCCAAGCACGTCGTCGACGCCGACGAGACGCTGTCGCTCGGCCCGTTCGACCTGGAGTTCGTCGCGGTCAACCACTCCATCCCGGACGCACTGGCCGTCGCCATCACCACCGGTGCCGGCGTCGCGCTGCACACCGGCGACTTCAAGATGGACCAGCTGCCGCTCGACGGCCGCATCACCGACCTGCGCGCGTTCGCGCGGCTCGGCGAGCAGGGCGTCGACCTGTTCCTCACCGACTCCACCAACGCCGACGTGCCCGGCTTCACCACCGCCGAGCGCAACATCGGCCCGGCGATCGACGCGGTGTTCGCGAACAGCAAGAAGCGCATCATCGTCGCCTCGTTCGCCTCGCACGTGCACCGCGTGCAGCAGGTGCTCGACGCCGCCGCCAAGCACGGCCGCAAGGTCGCCTACGTCGGACGCTCGATGGTCCGCAACATGCAGATCGCGCGCGAGCTGGGCTACCTGCACGTCCCGGACGGCGTCGTCGTCGACAAGCTCGACGCGGCGCCGCCGGAGAAGATGGTGCTCATGAGCACCGGCTCGCAGGGCGAGCCGATGGCCGCGCTGTCGCGCATGGCCAACCGCAGCCACCAGCAGGTGAGCCTGGAGCCCGGCGACACCGTGCTGCTCGCGTCCTCGCTCATCCCGGGCAACGAGAACGCGGTCTACCGCGTCATCGACGGCCTGACCAAGCTCGGCGCGAACGTCGTGCACAAGGGCAACGCCCTCGTGCACGTGTCGGGCCACGCCTCGGCCGGCGAGCTCCTGTACTGCTACAACATCGTGCAGCCGTCGAACGTCATGCCGGTGCACGGCGAGATCCGTCACCTGCACGCCAACGCCAAGCTGGCCACGCAGACCGGCGTCCCGAACGTCGTCCTGGCCGAGGACGGCTACGTCGTCGACCTCGTCGACGGGCACGCCTCGGTCGTGGGCGCGGTCGAGTGCGGCTACGTCTACGTCGACGGCTCGTCGGTGGGCGACCTCACCGAGACCGAGCTCAAGGACCGTCGCGTCCTGGGCGACGAGGGCTTCGTGTCGGTCGTCGTCGTGGTCGACTCCACGACCGGCAAGATCATCACCGGCCCCGAGATCCACGCCCGGGGCATGGCCGAGGACGACAGCGTCTTCGACGAGATCGCACCGAAGCTGATCGCCGCGCTGGAGCAGTCGATCGCCGACGGCGCCCGCGACGAGTACCAGCTCAAGCAGGTCATGCGTCGTACGCTCGGCTCGTTCGTCGGCCGCAAGCTGCGTCGCCGCCCGATGATCCTGCCGATCGTCCTCGAGGCCTGATCCGGTGCACCGCCTGCCGCCGTGGGCGCGCCTCGTCGCGGCCACGGCGCTGGGCGCCGGCGTCGCCTGGGTGACCGTCCACCTGGTGTTCCGGGCGTCCGAGGGCACCTGGGCGCCGACCCGCTCGTGGGTCGTGTTCACCGTGTTCTTCGCGGTCTTCGGCCTCGTGCTGGCCGTGCTCGAGGAGCGTCGCCAGCGCCGCGAGCGCCACGGACGCCCCTGAGCGAACTGTTACGCGTCCGAAACCTCGGGTCGGTCCACCGTTCACACGGGCTCCCTACGGTCGATCCCAAGGGGGGACCGGCACCAGGGTCGGTCCCGATGGATCGCAGCAGTCGCGGCCGGCACCGGCCCGGTGGGTCACGCACGCACCGTCCGGTCGCCGGCCGTGACCGTCCGCGGCTCGAGGGGGCGGTCGTGAGCGTCGAGGTGCTGCTCGCCTGCTCGCCGGCGCCGACGACCCCGGTCGAGCGCGCCGCGCTGGCCGGGCTGGCCAACGCGGTCCGCCGCGAGGCCCCGGGCCTGGACGTGCGCCAGGTCGTCGTCTCCGGCCCGCTCGCCGACTCCCTCCCCGTCCTGGACGTCCCCGCCGTGGCGGTGCCGATCGGACTGTCGCCCCAGCGCGACGTCGTCCGGGCCCTGGCCACGGCTCGCGCCCAGGCGCCTCGGCTGCGGCTCGCCGCGCCCCTGGGGCCCGACTGGGCCCTCGCGGAGATCGGCGCCGAGCGGCTCATCGCGGCGGGTGCCCGCAAGGGCGACACCATCGTGCTCGGCGTCCCGGGCTCCACCGAGGGGCAGGAGCTCGCCGCGTTCGCCCGGGCGGCCCGGCTGCTCAGCGCGGTGTGGGGCGGGCGCGTGCACCTCGGTTCGCTGACGGGCTCAGACACGTCCCTGACCGACGCCATCGACATCGCGCGGGCCTACGGACGCCGCGTGGTCGTCTCGTCCTACCTGCTCAGCGGGGGACAGCAGCTCGGTGCCCTGCGCGCGTGCGGGGCCGACCTGGTGACGGCGCCTTTCCTCGACGGCGGGCCGCCCGACGCGCGGCTGGCCGGGCTGGTGCTGACCCGGTTCGAGCAGGCGCTGGGACGTTCGGCGCTGGCCAGCGACCCCGGGGCCTGAGGTCGCCGATCCCGTGCGTCCCGAGAACGCGGGGCGGGACGGGCGTGTACGGGCGCCCAACTCTCGACTCTTGCTTTAGGCTTACGCCCATGGCGACCCGTACGTCTTCCCCGCCGCGCAAGCGGCCGTCCGGTAGCCAGGCCCGCAAGCGACCCGCGAGCAAGAAGCCCGCGGCCCGCAAGCCGGCGGCGCGCAAGCCCGCCGCCGCGTCCGGTCCTGGCCCGCTCGTGCTTGCCCTCGGTGGCCTCGGCCGCCTGGTGCTCGCGTGCTGGACCGGCCTGGCCGCCCTCGTGGGCACGATCACCCGCAGCGTGGGCCGCAGCGCCCGCGACCTCGACCCCGAGCAGCGCCGTGACGGCATCGGCCTGGCGGTCCTCGCCCTGGCCATCGTCGTCGCCGCGTCGGTGTGGTGGCACATCCCCGGCTTCGTGGGGCGTGCCGTGCGTGGCGCCACCATGGGCAGCGTGGGCGTGCTCGCCTGGGCCGTGCCGGTCGCCCTGCTCGTGCTCGCGTGGCGCACGATGCGTCCCTCCCAGGAGGAGACGCCCGCCGGACGCACGCTGCTCGGCTGGTTCTGCCTGGTCGGCGGCCTGCTCGGCCTCGTGCACCTGGCGCACGGCGTCCCGCGGCCGTCCGACCACGACGCGGACGCGATGCGCGAGGCCGGGGGAGCGATCGGCTACCTCGTCTCCGCCGTGCTGGTCGACCTGCTCAAGTCCGCCTGGGTCGTCGCCCCGATCCTGGTGCTGCTGACCGCGTTCGGCGCCCTCACCGTGCTCAACACGCCGCTCTACGCCGTGCCCGCACGCGCCGCCGCCGTGCGCGACCGGCTGCTCGGCCGCTCGGCCTCGCCCGCCGAGGACGTCCCGGAGCCGGTCGTGGAGGAGAAGCCGGCGCGCAAGCGTCACCCGCGCACGCCGCCGCCCGCCGTCGACGAGGTCTACGAGAACCCGCTGGTCGAGGGTCCGGACGACGAGGACGCCGGCGACCGGCCCGAGCCCCTGGAGACCGCGGCCGACGTCGAGTCCGAGGTGCTGGTCACCGAGGAGCCGGCCAAGGTCGAGAAGCCCTTCGAGCCGATCCCGTCGCGCACCGAGCAGCTGGCGCTGTCCGGCGACGTCGTCTACAACCTGCCCGAGCCGTCGTTGCTGCGCGAGGGCACGCCGCCCAAGGCTCGCTCCGCGGCGTCCGACGACGTCGTGAAGCGGCTCACCGAGGTGCTCGAGCAGTTCCAGATCGACGCCGCCGTCACCGGCTACACGCGCGGCCCGACGGTCACGCGCTACGAGGTCGAGCTCGGCCCGGCCGTCAAGGTCGAGAAGGTCACCGCGCTCACCAAGAACATCTCCTACGCCGTCGCCTCCAACGAGGTGCGCATCCTGTCGCCGATCCCGGGCAAGTCCGCCATCGGCGTCGAGATCCCGAACGTCGACAAGGAGATGGTGTCGCTCGGCGACGTGCTGCGCTCGAGCAAGGCCCGCGGCGACCACCACCCGATGATCGTCGGGCTGGGCAAGGACGTCGAGGGCGGCTTCGTCGTGGCGAACCTGGCCAAGATGCCCCACCTGCTCGTCGCCGGCGCCACCGGCTCGGGCAAGTCGTCGTTCGTGAACTCGATGATCAGCTCGATCCTCATGCGCGCCACGCCCGACGAGGTGCGCATGATCCTGGTCGACCCCAAGCGCGTGGAGCTCACCAGCTACGAGGGCATCCCGCACCTGATCACGCCGATCATCACCAACCCCAAGAAGGCGGCCGAGGCGCTGCAGTGGGTCGTGCGCGAGATGGACATGCGCTACGACGACCTGGCCAACTTCGGCTTCCGCCACATCGACGACTTCAACAAGGCGGTGCGCGCCGGCCAGGTGGAGCTGCCCCCGGGCAGCGAGCGCGAGCTGGCGCCGTACCCGTACCTGCTCGTCGTGGTCGACGAGCTCGCCGACCTCATGATGGTCGCCCCGCGCGACGTCGAGGACTCGATCGTCCGCATCACGCAGCTGGCGCGTGCGGCCGGCATCCACCTGGTGCTGGCCACGCAGCGTCCGTCCGTGGACGTCGTCACCGGCCTGATCAAGGCCAACGTGCCCAGCCGCCTGGCCTTCGCGACCAGCTCGCTGGCCGACAGCCGGGTCATCCTCGACCAGCCGGGCGCCGAGAAGCTCGTCGGCCAGGGTGACGGCCTGTTCCTGCCGATGGGCGCGAACAAGGCGATGCGCATGCAGGGCGCCTGGGTCGACGAGGCCGAGATCAAGGCGATGGTCTCCCACGTCAAGGAGCAGCTGCAGCCGACGTACCGCGAGGACGTGACCGCCGCCAAGGAGTCCAAGCGCGAGCTGGACGACGACATCGGCGACGACATGGACCTCGTGCTCCAGGCGATCGAGCTCGTCGTCACGACGCAGTTCGGCTCGACCTCGATGCTGCAGCGCAAGCTGCGCGTCGGCTTCGCCAAGGCCGGCCGGCTCATGGACATCATGGAGAGCCGCGGCGTCGTCGGGCCGAGCGAGGGCTCGAAGGCGCGCGACGTCCTGGTCAAGCCCGACGACCTCGAGGACGTCCTCGCCTCGGTGCAGGTGGGATGAGCGTGACCTCGCTGCACGTCGTGACCGACCACGGCTCCGTCGACCCCGACCCGGCCTACGAGATCCACCGTCGCGGCCTGCTGTTCGTCGTCCTCGGCGCGCTGTGCCTGGCGCTGGGCGCCGGGTTCGCGGTGCTCGCGCTCGAGGGCGAGGGCCCGGTGTGGTGGTACGGCGTGGCCGCGGTGCTCATCGTGCTCGGCCTCGTCCACCTCGCGGCCACCGCGGACGCCCGCACGCCGGTGCTCGTCGCGGACGACCTGGGCCTGCGGCTGCGCCAGCGCCGCTCGTGGGTCGGCCTGCCCTGGCGCGAGGTCGGCGACCTGCGCGTCGAGCCGCGCCACGGCCTGCTGCGCGACCCGCACGTCAAGGTCGTGACCCGCCAGGGGGAGCGCGTGTTCACGGTCCCGCTGGGGCTCGCGATGTCGTCGTCGCCGGCCGCCGCGCAGGACCGCCTGGCCCGCCTGCGCCGTACTGCCTCATACTGAGCGACGTGTCGTCCGCAGAAGAGCGCGCTCAGCAGCCGCCGAGCAACCTCAACATCGCCAACGTCCTGACCGTCGTACGGATCCTGGGCGTCCCCGTGTTCGGGTGGCTCCTGCTGGCCGAGGGCGGCGAGTCCGTCGGGCTGCGGATCGCGGCCTGGGTCGCCTTCGTGCTGCTCATGATCACCGACAAGATCGACGGCGACCTCGCGCGCAGCCGCAACCTGGTCACCGACTTCGGCAAGCTGGCCGACCCGATCGCCGACAAGGCGCTGACCGGCATGGCGTTCATCGGCCTGGCGATCATCTTCGACAGCTGGCTGTTCTGGACGGTGACCGTGCTCGTGCTCGTGCGCGAGTGGGGCATCACGGCCATGCGGTTCGCGGTCAAGAAGTACGGCGTGATGCCGGCCAGCAAGGGCGGCAAGCTCAAGACGATGCTCCAGGCGATCGCGCTCGGCGGCTACGTCCTGCCGCTGGAGCTGTGGGACAACGTCGCGGCGGACGCGCTGCGCTGGGCCACCCACGTGGTCATGGCCGCGGCCGTCGCCCAGACGCTCTGGACGGGCGCCGTCTACGTCCGCGACGCGATCGCGCTGCGGCGCGAGGCGCAGGACCGCAGCGCGGCCTGACATGACCGCCGACGTCGCGGAGCGCGCGGTCGCGCTGCTGCGCGAGCGCGGCGAGTCCGTCGCCACCGCCGAGTCGCTGACCGGCGGCCGTGTGTGCGCCGCGCTGGTCGACGTGCCCGGTGCGTCCGTCGTGGTCCGCGGGGGAGTCGTGGCCTACGCCGCCGACCTGAAGACCGAGCTGCTCGGCGTCCCGGCCAACCTGGTCGCCGAGCGGGGCACCGTCGACGCCGACGTGGCGGCCGCGATGGCCGAGGGGGTGCGCGTCCGCCTCGGCGCCACGTGGGGCGTGTCGACCACCGGCGTCGCCGGTCCCGGACCCAGCGAGGGCAAGCCGCAGGGCACGGTGCACGTCGCCGTGGCCGGCCCGGACGGGGTGCGTGGGGAGCTGCTGGCGCTGCCCGGCGACCGCGACGACGTCCGTTCCTCGACCGTCCTGGCGGGCTTGTCGCTGCTGGTCGCTAGGCTGGGGGAACATCTCGGCCCACGGACGGGTTGAACGAGACGATGACACCGGAGGTGCAGGCATGACGCTGATGCGACAGTTCGTCGGTGAGGTCCTGCGCGCCCGCCGGATCGCCCAGGGACTCACCCTGCGCGACGTCTCGGCCAAGGCCCGGGTCAGCCTGGGCTACATCTCCGAGATCGAGCGCGGCCACAAGGAGCCGAGCTCGGAGCTGCTGGCAGCGCTCGCCGGCGCGCTCGACGTCCCGCTCTCGAAGGTGCTGGTCGACGTGAGCGCCCTGCTCGAGGTCGAGGAGGCCACCGAGCTGGCCAGCGTGTCGTCCATCGCCCCCGACGTGTCGATGTCCGCCGCTTGATGCGTCACAGCGAGTTCTGGGAGCGCATGGAGCTCCACCTCGGCGAGGCCTACGCCCACGTGTGGGCGTCCACCCAGTCGCTCGGCGAGCTGGGCAGCCGCACGCCGACCGACGCCCTCGACGCCGGCGTCGACCCCAAGCTCGTCTGGCGCGCGGTGCACGCGAACCTGCAGCTCCCCGCGTCCGAGCGCTGACCTTACCTCCGCCCGGCGTGTCGCGCGCTGGTCGAACACCTGTTCGTGTAGCGTGAGGTCCACAGGTTGACGTCGGGAGGACGTCCCTCCACAGGCGGGTCGACGAGGCCCAGGATGTCAGTGGGTCCTCCTAGCGTTGAAGATGCCTGGCCATCCGGCGCCTCGGTGCCCCTCGCAGAACGGAACCGCCCCATGCCTCCCAAGACCTCCTCCCGCTCCGCCGTCAAGCCCGACGCGGACAAGGGCAAGGCGCTCGACAACGCGATCGCGCAGATCGACCGCAACTACGGCAAGGGCGCGGTCATGCGCCTGGGCGACCAGGCCCGCGCGCCGATCGAGATCATCCCCACCGGCGCCACCTCGCTGGACGTGGCCCTCGGCATCGGCGGCCTGCCCCGCGGCCGCATCGTCGAGATCTACGGCCCGGAGTCCTCCGGAAAGACCACGGTCGCGCTGCACGCGGTGGCCAGCGCGCAGAAGGCCGGCGGCGTCGCGGCGTTCATCGACGCCGAGCACGCGCTCGACCCCGAGTACGCCCGCAAGCTCGGCGTCGACACCGACGCGCTGCTGGTCTCCCAGCCCGACAGCGGCGAGCAGGCGCTCGAGATCGCCGACATGCTGATCCGCTCCGGCGCGCTCGACATCATCGTCATCGACTCCGTCGCCGCGCTCGTGCCCCGCGCCGAGATCGACGGCGAGATGGGCGACAGCCACGTCGGCCTCCAGGCCCGGCTCATGAGCCAGGCGCTGCGCAAGATGACCGGCGCCATCAACGGCTCGGGCACCACGGCGATCTTCATCAACCAGCTGCGCGAGAAGATCGGCGTGATGTTCGGCAGCCCCGAGACCACCACGGGCGGCAAGGCGCTGAAGTTCTACGCCTCGATCCGGCTCGACGTGCGCCGCATCGAGACGCTCAAGGACGGCACCGACATGGTCGGCAACCGCACCAAGGTCAAGATCGTCAAGAACAAGCTCGCCCCGCCGTTCAAGATCGCCGAGTTCGACATCATGTACGGCCAGGGCATCAGCCGTGAGGGCAGCCTGATCGATCTCGGCGTCGAGACGGGCATCGTCCGCAAGGCCGGCGCCTGGTACACCTACGACGGCGACCAGCTCGGTCAGGGCAAGGAGAACTCGCGCAACTTCCTGCGCGACAACCCCGACCTCGCCGAGGAGCTGGAGAAGCGCATCAAGGAGCACCTGGGAGTCGGGCCGAACGTGGCCGAGCCGGCCGACGACGTCGCCCCCGACGTGGCCGAGACGGACGACGCCACCGCGTTCTGATGTCCGTGCCGCACGACCCGCAGCAGGACCTGCCGGAGGCGGACGCCGAGTCGTTCGCCCGGCAGATCCTGCTGCAGCGGCTGACCGACCAGCCGCGCAGCCGCGCCGAGCTGGCGGAGTCGCTGGCCAAGAAGAACGTCCCGGCCGACGTCGCGGTCCGGCTGCTCGACCGGTTCGAGGAGGTCGGCCTCATCGACGACGCGGCCTTCGCCCGCATGTGGGTGGAGTCGCGGCAGCGCTCGAAGGGGCTCGGCCGATCGGCGCTGGCTCGTGAGCTGCGCAAGAAGGGCATCGACGACGACGTGGCCGCCGAGGCGCTCGAGCAGGTCGACGCCGACACCGAGGTGGAGGCGGCCCATCAGCTCGTCCAGAAGAAGCTGCGCAGCATGCAGGGTCTCGACCGCACGGTGAAGACCCGGCGGCTCACCGGCATGCTCGCCCGCAAGGGCTACTCGCCGAACGTCGCGTTCAGCGTCGTCCGCGAGGAGCTCGGCTCCGAGCCGGAGCCGCTCGAGTCGATGTGACCCGTTGACGCTGCCGCCATGGCACTCCTACCGTCGTCTGGACGAAGGGCGGAGTGTCATGGCGGCTGTCGTGCTGGTCGGGACGCGCAAGGGACTGTTCGTGGGACGGTCCGACGACCGTGAGCGCTGGGCCTGGGACCCGCTCGCCTTCTCCATGGAGGAGGTCTACTCGCTCGGCGTCAGCCCGCACGGATCGCCGCCACGCCTGTTCGCCGGCACCACCAGCTGGCCCTTCGGTCCGCGGCTCATGCGCTCGGACGACCTCGGGGCGTCGTGGCAGGAGCCGAAGCGGGCCTTCGGCTTCCCGCCGGGATCCGGCGCCATCGTGGAACGCATCTGGCAGGTGCAGGTGTCCCCGGTCGACCCGGACGTCGTGTGGGCGGGCACCCAGCCCTCGGCCCTGTTCCGGTCGACCGACGGCGGCGAGACGTTCGACCTCGTCCAGTCGCTGTGGGACCACCCGCACCGGCCCGACTGGGAGCCGGGTGCCGGCGGCCAGGCCATCCACACGATCCTGCCGCACCCCACCGATCCCGACGTCGTGACGGTCGCGATGTCGACAGGCGGCGTGTACCGCAGCGAGGACGGCGGGGCCTCGTGGCACCCGCGCAACCATGGCATCGCGGTGCCGTTCCAGCCGGGCGAGACCCCGGAGTACGGGCAGTGCGTGCACAAGGTGGCGGTCGACGCCGCCGACCCCGACCGGATGTACGCGCAGAACCACGGCGGCGTCTACCGCACCGACGACGCGGGTCGCACCTGGACGCGGATCAGCGAGCCGTTGCCGGCCGAGTTCGGCTTCCCGGTCCTGACGCACCCGCGTCGGCCCGGCACGGCGTACGTCTTCCCGCTGAGCGCCGACATCGAGCGGTTCCCGCCGGGCGCCCGCCCGAGCATCTGGCGGACCGAGGACGCCGGCGACAACTGGCACGAGCTGCACGAGGGCTTGCCCGACGAGGCCTACACGGTCGTGCTCCGCGATGCCCTGTGCCACGACGGCGCCGACCCGTTGGGCGTCTACGTCGGCACCCGCCACGGCGCGGTGTGGTCGAGCACGGACGAGGGGGAGTCCTGGCACGAGATCCGTTCCAACCTGCCCGAGGTGGTGTGCGTGCGGGCGCTGACGGTCTGACACCATCCACGGTTACCTACCGGTAACGTGGTGCCCATGACCGCGACCTACGACATGTACCGGCGCATCACGGCGCTGCCCCAGGGCGACTGGATCTTCTCGAAGCTGTTCGGGCGCAAGGCCCCGTACTTCCGCACGATCAAGATGCGCGTCCGGTCCGTCGAGCCGCACCACGCTGAGCTGCTGCTGCCCAAGCGGAAGGCCGTGCACAACCACATCGGCACCGTGCACGCCATCGCCGTCTGCAACGGTCTCGAGGCCGCCATGGGCCTGCTGGCCGAGGCGACGGTGCCGGACGGCCACCGCTGGCTGCCCAAGGGCATGGACGTGAAGTACCTCGCGAAGTCCACGTCCGACCTCGTCTGCACGGCCACGACCACCGCCGAGGACTGGGCCCAGGCGCCCGACGTCCCCGTGACCGTGCGCGCGACCCGTGCCGACGGCACGGTCGTCGTCGAGGGGACCATCCATCTGTGGGTCACGCCCAAGTCCTGACCCGGACGCACGAGGGCCCCGGCACCATCGGTGCCGGGGCCCTCGTGCGTGTGGGGCGCCTAGACGGGGCCACCCACGGTGCTGCCGTTGTCGAGACGGCGCTGCTCCAGGTCCGTGGTGCTCCGAGCCGCGTCGTTGCCGACCGTCTTGGGCGAGCGGTTGATGCGCCCCTCGACCCAGTTGCCGAACCAGCTCAGCAGCAGGTTGAGGATGATGTAGATGACCGCGAGGACGATGGCCGTGGACAGGTAGTTGCCGAACGTCCGCCAGATCTCGCGGCCGGCGACCGTGAGGCCGGACGCGGTGATGACGTAGCCCAGCGACGTGTCCTTGAGGGCGACGATGCACTGGCTGATGAGCGACGGGATCATGATCCGGATCGCCTGCGGCAGCTGGATGATCCGCGTGACCGCGGTCTTGCGCAGGCCGAGGGCGTAGCCGGCCTCGACCTGGCCGCTCGGGACGGCGTTGATCCCCGCCCGGAAGATCTCGGCCAGGACGGAACCGTTGTAGAGCACGAGTCCGGCGACGAGCGGCCAGATCGTGTAGAGCGGGTAGCCGGCCAGGGACCAGATGAAGATGATCAGGAGCAGCAGGGGGACGGCGCGGAAGAACTCCACGAACAGCCATGCCGGCCAGCGGACGATGCGGTGGTCCGACAGCTTGGCGACACCCAGGACCACGCCGAGCACCACGGCACCGGCGATGGCGAGGACCGCCGAGATGATGGTCCACATCAGGCCCTCGAGGAGGACGTTGATGTAGACCGGCGTGACGAACGGCTCCCAGTTCTGCGCCGTGAAGAGGTCCTCGCTGTACAGCTTCCAGATCGCGAGCGCGAAGAGGCCGACCAGGGCCAGGATCGTCAGCCCGCCGATGATGCGGTGACGGCGGCGTGCCTTCGGGCCGGGGACGTCGAACAGGACGCTGGTCATCGGGTCACCACCTTCCAGCGGCGCTCGATCAGGTAGGCGATCAACGAGATGACCTCCACGATGACGACGTAGCCGAGGCCGATGCCGAAGAAGATCCACCACCGGTCGGTGGCGTGGTCGTTCAGCAGGCCCCTCATCCGGAACGTGGCCTCCGCGATGCCGAAGGCACCCGCGAGGGAGGTGTTCTTCACCAGGGCGATGAGCACGCTGGCGACCGGCGGGACGATCAGGCGTCCGGCCTGCGGCAGCACGACCTGCGTCATCGTCATGCCGAACGGCATCCCGACGGCGCGAGCTGCCTCGGCCTGCCCGACGGGCACGCCGTTGATGCCCGAGCGCAGCGCCTCGGCGATGAACGTCGAGGTGTAGATGCCCATCGCGATGGTGATGAGCGGGAAGAACCCGGGGTTGATGCCGATGTCCGGCATGCCGTAGTACGCGATGATGATGAGGATCAGCAGGGGCGTGTTGCGGAACAGGGTCACGTAGACCGTCGCCGCTCCGCGCAGCACCCCGACGGGGCTGACGCGGGCGACCGCCACGAGGACGCCGATCACGAGCGCGTACGCGCCCGAGACCAGCACCAGCTGCAACGTCTTCCAGAATCCGTCGAGGATCAGGTCGGCGTTGTCGACCAGGACGTCCATCTCATCCTTTCGGTGGCGATCAGGCCCGCGTCAGCGGGTCGTGCTCAGTGCTCAGGCGCAGGCGTCGAGCTTCGGCGCCTCGGGGACCTCGTTGCCGGACTTGCCGAGGGTGGCGTCGAACGCGTCCTCCCAGGCGCCGTCCTCGAACGCCTTGGTCAGCGTGTCGTTGAGGAAGGTGCACAGCTCGGGGGAGTCCTTGCTGTAGCCGATGCCGTAGCGCTCCTCGGAGAACGGCTCGCCGACGACCTTGAGGGCGTCCGGGTCCTGAGCGGCGTAGCCGAGCAGGATCGAGCCGTCGGTGGTGACCGCGTCGACCGAGCCGTTCTTCAGCTGCTCGACGCACTCGGAGTACGTGTCGAAGCCGGCGGGCGTGACGTCGTACTTCTCCTCGATCGTCTTGATCGGGGTGGAGCCGGTGACCGAGCAGACCTTCTGGCCCTTCAGATCCTCGGGGCCGGTGATGTCGCTGTCGGCGGCGACGAGCAGCTGCTGGCCGGTGAGGTAGTACGGGCCAGCCTGGCCGACGACCTGGCGGCGCTCGTCGGTGATCGAGTAGGACGCGATCACGAAGTCGACGGTGCCGTTCTGCAGGAAGGGCTCACGGTTGTCCGAGATGGTCTCGACCCACTCGATGTCCTTGGGCTCGATGCCGAGCTGGCCGGCGATGATCTTGCCCATCTCCGGGTCGAAGCCGGTCGGCTCGTCCGAGCCGGCGGCCTTGAAGCCGATGCCGGGCTGGTCGAACTTGACGCCGATCTTGACCTTGCCGGCCTCGGCGATCTCGGCCATGCGGGTGCCGTCGTCGAACTTCGGGCTGTCGACGACCTCGTAGTCGTTGTCGGCGGCCTCGTTCTCGGAGCCGGCGTCGCCGCAGGCGGCGAGCGTCAGCAGGGCAGCGGCGCCGAGCGCCGCGAAGCGGGTGCTGATCTTCATTGTTCCCCCAGGGGTGTTGAGTGGGTGGTCAGTGCTTGAGGATCTTGCCCAGGAAGTCCCGGGCGCGCTCCGACTGCGGGTGGTCGAAGAACTCCTGCGGCGTGTTCTGCTCGACGATGCGTCCGTCGGCCATGAACACGACGCGGTCGGCAGCGGTGCGGGCGAAGCCCATCTCGTGGGTGACCACGATCATCGTCATGCCGTCCCGCGCCAGCGAGGTCATCGTGTCGAGGACCTCGCTGATCATCTCGGGGTCCAGCGCCGAGGTCGGCTCGTCGAAGAGCATCACCTTGGGCTGCATCGCCAGGGCGCGGGCGATCGCCACACGCTGCTGCTGGCCGCCGGAGAGCTGCGCGGGCAGCTTCTGGGCCTGCGAGTCGACTCCGACGCGCTTGAGCAGCTCCATCGCGCGGGCCTCGGCGTCGGCCTTCTTCTCGCCGCGGACCTTGATCGGGCCCAGCGTGACGTTCTCGAGGATCGTCTTGTGCGCGAAGAGGTTGAACGACTGGAACACCATGCCGACGTCCGCGCGCAGCTGGGCGAGTGGCTTGCCCTCGGCCGGGAGCGGCTGGCCGTCGAGGGAGATCGTGCCCTCGTCGATCGTCTCGAGCCGGTTGATCGTGCGGCAGAGCGTCGACTTGCCGGACCCCGAGGGGCCGATCACGACGACGACCTCGCCCTGGGCGACCTCAAGGTCGATGTCCTGGAGCACATGCAGGGAGCCGAAGTGCTTCTGGACGCCCTGCATGGCGACCATCGGGGTGGAAACCATGGCGCACAACCTATCGGTCCCACTGGGCGAGACGACACCCGGAACCGAGATCGTCACCACAACGCAACGAAGCCGGCCGGACACGAGGTCCGACCGGCTCCGTCACGGGCGTCCGTGCTACTCGCGGTAGCGCGGCTGGCTCTGCGGGTTCAGCTCGTCGAACCGGACCCGCTCCGCCCCACGGATGCGGCGGTCGTCGACCTTGAAGACGTCGAAGCCGCGCTGGATCTCGTTGGAGTAGATGTAGCCGTTGTAGTAGTACGTCGACCAGGGGCCGGCCGTCACGAGCTCGGCCGCGTCGTACGGGCCGCGGTCGTGCCAGGCGATCTCCTTGGGGTTGGCCGAGTCGGTGAAGTCGAACATCGACCAGCCGCCCTGGTACCAGGCCTGGACCATGATGTCCTTGCCCTTCACCGGGACCAGCGAGCCGTTGTGGGCGACGCAGTTCTCGGTGTTGGCCTGGGTGCGCGGGATCTTGTAGTAGCTCTTGAACGTCAGCTCACCGCGGCGAGTGATGTCGTAGATGCCGTTGGCGCCCTTCTCCGGGCCGACCGTCGGGTTGCAGGTCGGCGCACCGCCGCCGCCGAGCTCGTCGGTGAAGACGACCTTCGTGGCGTCGTTGTTGAACGTCGCCGAGTGCCAGAAGGCGAAGTTGTCGTCGCGGACGTTCTCGGTGACGACCGGCTTCTCGCGGTCGGAGATGTCGAGCAGGATGCCGTCACCCATGCAGGCGCCGGCCATGATGTCCTTGCTCGGGTACGCCGTCAGGTCGTGGCAGCCGGACGTGGCCCGCGTGTAGCCGTTGCCCGGGTTGCCGCCGTCCGGGAAGAGCACCGGCACGTTGACCAGCGAGGCCTTCTCGGGCTTGTCGGTCGGGATCTTCACGACGCCGATCGAGTCCAGCGGAGGCTGGCAGTCCGGGAAGCTGGCGCTGGGGGAGTAGGACGAGACGTAGACGTACAGGTCCTCGCCCTTGCGTCCCTTGCCGCCCTTCTTGTCGTGGCCCCAGCCGCCCTTGCGGGCCTTCGGCGCGAGCGTGTGGGTGTGCGAGCCGCACGGGGTCTCGACCGCCGACACGTACTCGGGCACGCGCGGGTTGGAGATGTCGAAGACCTTGATGCCCTCCCACGAGTCCTTGATCGTGGCCGACTGGGCGGTGCTCTCGCAGGAGTCGTCCGAGCGGGACGAGTCGGTGCTCAGCACGAGCAGGTCGCCGTAGACCGACACGTCGTTCTGCGAGCCGGGGCACACGACCTGCGACAGCACCTTCGGCTTGGCCGGGTTCTTGAGGTCGTAGACGGTGAAGCCGTTGTAGTTGCCCGCGTAGGCGTAGCGGCCGCTGAACGCGAGGTCGCTGTTGAGCGCGTCCACGGAGGCGAACGACCCCTGCTTGGGGATCGTCTTGAGCCGGCGGACGTTGCTGCTGGACTGCTCGTCCTGCTCGGTGTCGAGCTTCGTCCCGCGGTCGTTCATGCGGGCGATGTCGTTGCCGGGGACGCAGTTGCCGGCGCGCCGGTCGGCGTCGGAGAGGGCCGGGAAGTCCTTGCAGGGATCCTCGGTCGTGGTGGAGTCGTCGGCCGATGCGCCGAGCGGCGTGAGCAGCGCCGTGGTGAGGGCGCCGGCTGCGGCCAGGGTGAGAAGAGCCGTTCCTGAGGCTCTGGAGCGCGAGATACGCATGTGTGTTCCTTCCCCCGAAGTGTTCGTATCGTCGTCGGGCGGAACGGGCAGGCACAAGACCCTGGTGCGAAAAGTTTTGCGCCGTTAACCTCGGCGGGACGAAGCCGTCGGCCGGGGGGATGACGATGACGAGCAGGATCGGGGCCGTGCTGTGCGCGGTCGTGCTGATGGGGGCCGCCGCGTGCAGCGGTGACGACGACCGTCCACAGGTGGACGGCACGATCGTCCAGCCGGGCAAGCCGGGCGAGGACTCCAAGACCCTGGACGAGGCGCCCGAGGTGGAGCCGGCGGACGCCAACGACGCCGACATCGCCTTCGCGCAGATGATGGTGCCGCACCACGCGCAGGCGCTGGAGATGGCCGCGTTCGCGCCGGCGGCCGGCGGCGGCGAGGGCGTGCGGACGTTCGCCGAGCGCATCGCCGCGGCGCAGAAGCCCGAGATCGTCCTCATGGCGAGCTGGCTGACCAAGCGAGGGCAGGACGCCCCGACCGCCGAGCAGATCGAGAAGGGCGAGCTCGGACCGCTCTCGATGGACGCCCACGACCACCACGGGTCCGGCGCGCACGAGTCGATGGAGGACATGCCCGGCATGGCGTCCGAGGCCGACCTCGAGCGGCTCTCCCAGGCCAAGGGCGAGGCGTTCGACGAGCTCTTCCTGGAGCTGATGATCATGCACCACCAGGGCGCCATGGAGATGGTCGACGAGGTGCTCGCCGAGGGCAGCGACCAGGAGCTCAACGAGCTCGCGGCCGGCATCGGCGCCGACCAGTCGGCCGAGACCGACCGCATGCGCCAGATGCTGGAGGCGATGTAGCCGGGCCTGCCGCGCGGATGCGGGGGACGGCGGATCGCGGACGTACGATGGTGCGGCCATGACGAAGACGTATGAGGTGCGCACCTACGGGTGCCAGATGAACGTGCACGACTCCGAGCGGCTCTCGGGCCTGCTGGAGACCGCCGGCTACGCGAAGGCCGACGGCGACGCCGTGCCCGACCTCGTCGTGTTCAACACCTGCGCGGTGCGCGAGAACGCCGACAACAAGCTGTACGGCAACCTCGGCCACCTGGCGTCGGTCAAGGCGAAGAACCCGACCATGCAGATCGCCGTCGGCGGCTGCCTGGCCCAGAAGGACCGCGCCACCATCACCGAGCGCGCGCCGTACGTCGACGTCGTCTT
This sequence comes from Aeromicrobium sp. IC_218, assembly GCF_004336805.1. Classification (GTDB taxonomy): domain Bacteria; phylum Actinomycetota; class Actinomycetes; order Propionibacteriales; family Nocardioidaceae; genus Aeromicrobium. Next base: position 267,772 of record NZ_SJXM01000002.1, on the reverse strand, counting down.
CGGCACCCACAACATCGGCTCGCTGCCGGTGCTGCTCGACCGCGCGGCCATCGAGCGCGACAGCCAGGTGGAGATCCTCGAGGCGCTCGAGGTCTTCCCGTCGACGTTGCCGACCAAGCGCGACTCGGTCTACTCCGCGTGGGTCTCGATCAGCGTCGGCTGCAACAACACCTGCACGTTCTGCATCGTCCCGGCGCTGCGCGGCAAGGAGAAGGACCGCCGCCCCGGCGACATCCTCGCCGAGGTGCAGGCGCTGGTGGACGACGGCGTCGCCGAGGTGACGCTGCTGGGCCAGAACGTCAACGCGTACGGCGTCGAGTTCGGCGACCGGCAGGCGTTCGCCAAGCTGCTGCGCGCCTGTGGCGAGATCGAGGGCCTGGAGCGCGTCCGCTTCACCAGCCCGCACCCCAAGGACTTCACCGACGACGTCATCGCCGCCATGGCCGAGACGCCCAACGTCATGCCGCAGCTGCACATGCCGCTGCAGTCGGGCTCGGACCGCGTGCTCAAGGCGATGCGCCGCTCGTACCGCAAGGAGAAGTTCCTCGGCATCCTCGACCGGGTGCGCGAGGCGATGCCGCACGCGGCCATCACGACCGACATCATCGTCGGCTTCCCCGGCGAGACCGAGGAGGACTTCCTCGAGACGATGGACGTCGTGCGCCGGGCGCGGTTCAGCAGCGCGTTCACGTTCCAGTACTCGCAGCGTCCGGGCACGCCGGCCGCGACCATGGCGGACCAGCTGCCCAAGGCGGTCGTCCAGGAGCGCTACGACCGGCTCATCGCGCTGGTCAACGAGGTCGCCTACGAGGAGAACAAGCGGCTCGAGGGCACCACGGTCGAGCTGCTGGTCGCCGACACCAGCGGCAAGAAGGATGGCGAGACGTCCCGCCTGACCGGACGTGCGCGCGACAACCGGCTGGTCCACTTCGTCACCGGCGGCGCCGAGGTGCGTCCGGGCGACATGGTCGAGGTGACGATCACCAAGGGCGCGCCGCACCACCTGGTCAGCGACGTCCCGCCCGCCTCGATCCGCCGCACCCGCGCCGGCGACACGTGGGAGGCCCGCCAGGGACGCACCGAGGTGCGCTCGGTCGGCCTGGGCATGCCGAGCATCGGCGTCCCCGCGCCGCTGCCGGCCGCGGACGTCCCCGCCTGCGCGCTGTAGCTCTGGCCGGCGCGATTGCGCCGCGCCCGCCCGGGTACTCCGCCTGAGTCACACGACTCATCCGGAGGTCCCATGAGCAGCACCCCGCAGGACGCACCCCGCCTCGTCGCCGACCTGGTCGTCGAACGGCTGCTGGCCTGGGACGTCCACCGGGTCTTCGGCTACTCCGGCGACGGCATCAACGGGCTCATGGGAGCGTTGCGCCGGGCCGACGGTGACCCGGTGCTGGTGCAGGCCCGGCACGAGGAGAACGCCGCTCTCATGGCCGTCGGCCACGCCAAGTACACCGGCGGGGTCGGCGTGGTCGTGAGCACCCAGGGGCCCGGCGCCGTGCACCTGCTCAACGGGCTCTACGACGCCAAGCTCGACCACCAGCCCGTGGTCGCGATCGTCGGGCAGCAGCCCACGACGGCGCTGGGCTCGGAGTACCAGCAGGAGATCGACCTCACCGCGCTGTTCAAGGACGTCGCCGCCCAGTACGTCCAGGCGGTGCTGGCCCCGGAGCAGGCGGCGATGGTGCTCGACCGGGCGTTCCGCACGGCGCTGGCCACGCGCTCACCCTGCGTCGTGATCCTGCCGCACGACGTGCAGGTCGCCGAGGCTCCGGCCGAGGTGCCGCACGAGCACGGGGTGGTGCCCACGACCCCGCAGTGGCGCACGCCGCGCGTGCTGCCGGCCGAGGACGACCTGGCCGAGGCGGCGGCGGTGCTCAACGCAGGCGAGCGCGTCGCCCTGCTCGTCGGCCAGGGCGCACGGGACGCGGCCGACCAGGTGCGGGCCGTGGCCGAGCGGCTCGGCGCGGGCGTGACCACCAGCCTGCTCGGCAAGCCGTGGTGGGACGAGACCCTGCCGACCAGCTGCGGCGTGATGGGTCACCTCGGCACCACGGCGTCCGGCTGGCTCATGGACCAGTGCGACACCCTGCTGATGATCGGCACCAACGACCCCTGGACCGAGTACTACCCGAGGCCCGGCCAGGCGCGGGCGGTGCAGGTCGACCTCGACGGACGGCACCTCGGCAACCGCTACCCGGTCGAGGTCGGGGTCGTCGGCGACGCCGCCGGCACGCTCGAGGCGTTGCTGCCGCTGCTGGACGAACGGACCGACCACGGGTGGCGCGACCAGGTCGTCGCCCAGGTCGAGCGCTGGCACGAGATCGCCCAGGAGCGGGCGGACGGCCCCGCCGACCCGCTGAGCCCCGAGCGGGTCGTGCGTGTGCTGTCGCCGCGGCTGCCGGCCGACGCGCAGGTCAGCGTCGACGTCGGGTCGGTGACCTACTGGTACGCCCGGCACCTGACCCTGCCGTCCGGCGTCCAGGCGCACCTGTCGTCGACGCTGGCCTCGATGGGCTCGGGACTCCCGTACGGGCTCGCGGCCAAGCTGGAGTGGCCCGGACGTCCGGTCGTCGCCCTCGTCGGTGACGGGGCCATGCAGATGAACGGGGTCGCCGAGCTCATCACGGTCGCCAGCCGGTGGCAGGACTGGGCCGACCCGCGGTTCGTCGTCCTCGTGCTGCACAACGGCGACCTCGCGGAGGTCACCTGGGAGCAGCGCGAGACCGAGGGCGACCCGCGCTTCGACACCAGCCAGTCGCTGCCGCACTTTCCGTACGCGGGGTACGCCGACCTGCTCGGCCTGCGGGGCATCCGGGTGGACCGGCCCGAGGACGTCGACGCCGCCTGGGACGAGGCGCTGGCCGCCGACCGGCCGGTCGTCATCGAGGCGATCGTCGACCCGGACGTGCCGCTGCTGCCGCCGTTCCCGGCGGGCGAGCAGATGCTGGAGGGCTACCACCGAGCGCTCGACCTCGAGGGCAACGCGCACGCGAGGGCGCTGCTCGACGGCCAGGCCGAGCAGGAACAATGACGGCCGTGACGGACGAGGGATGGACCGGAGGCGCGCCGAGCTCGCACGAGCGCGACGCCGCGCAGGTCGAGGGCACGGAGATCCGCTTCATGTGGGACTACGGGGTCACGGTGCCGCTCTGGGACGCGACCGGCCTGCTCCCGGACGACCGCGTGTGGTTGGGCACCGCGCTCGGCCTGCCGTCCGATCTTGTCGACGACCTGCGCGCGTGGGGCGAGGCGATGGAGAACCTCGACGCGAACCCTAGGCTCGGCACGCCCAAGGCCTTCCGCGACCTCGACCGGCAGGCCAAGAAGCTCGTGACGCGCCTGCAGGACGAGCTGGCCGGACGCTTCACCGTCACGTACGTCTCCTGGTAGACGTCCGGCAGGATGGGCGTCATGGCAATCGCGATCACCGGTGACACCGAGGCCGACCAGCTGCTGACCGACGACCCGTTCGCGCTCGTGATGGGCATGCTGCTGGACCAGCAGTTCCCGATGGAGCGCGCGTTCTCGGGTCCGGCGCGACTGCGTGAGCGGTTCGGCAGCCTCGACCCCGCCGCCATCGCCGACGCGGACGCGGAGTCGTTCGCCGACCTGTGCGCCGAGCCCCCGGCCGTGCACCGCTACGCCCGCTCCATGGCCGGACGCATCCAGGCCCTGGCGCGGATCGTCGTCGACGAGCACGACGGCGACGTGACGCGGCTGTGGACCGAGGCGTCCAGCGGCAAGGACCTGCTCAAGCGGATCAAGGCCCTGCCCGGATTCGGCGAGCAGAAGGCGAAGATCCTGCTCGCGCTGCTGGCCAAGCAGAAGGGCGTGCAGCCCGAGGGCTGGCAGGAGGCCGCCGGCGACTACGCGCAGCCCGGGTACCGCTCGGTCGCCGACGTCGTCGACGCCGACTCGCTGCAGAAGGTGCGCGCCTACAAGAAGGAGAAGAAGGCGGCCGCGAAGTGACGGTCCCCGTCGCGGTGGTGCCGTCGGCGCCGCTGCTCGTCCCCGGCCTGGGCGGGGGACAGGATCCGCTCGCCGGTCTGCGCGTGACGTGCCTGGACGTCGTCCGGTCCGTCGTGAAGGACGCGACGCGCGTCGTCGTGCTGGCGTCCGAGGGCCACGACCGGGACGAGTCCGCCGGCGGCACGCTCGCCTCGTGGGGCGTGGACGTCCGTGCCGGGGGAGACGCGCTGGGGCTCCCGCTCGGCCACACCGTCGGAGCCTGGCTGCTCGACGCGGCCGGCTGGACCGGTGCGCGCACCTACACGTCGGCGACCCCGGCGCTGGAGGACGGCGTGGCGCTGCTGGTCGTGGCCGACGGCACCGCCACCCGTGACACGACGTCGCCGGGCTACGAGGACGTCCGCGCCGTGCCGTTCGACCACGGTCTCGCCGAGGCGCTGGCCTCGGGCGACGCCGCGCGGCTCGCCACGCTCGACCTCGATGAGGCCGCCGAGCTCTGGTGCCACGGCGCACCGGCACTGTGCGCGCTCGGCCGGGCGACGTCCGGGCACGAGGTCGAGGGCGAGCTGGTGGCGTACGAGGCGCCGTTCGGCGTCGGCTACCTCGTCGCCCGCTGGAGCGTCAGCACGTCCTGAGCGGGCGTCCGCCCCGCGCCCCAGACGCCCCGCGCTCCAGACGCCAGGAAAACTGACAGGAGCCAGGAGAACTTCCCTGGCTCCTGTCGGTTTACCTGGTCAACCAGGTAGACCGACCACCGGGCGGCTTAACCAGGTGACTCAGCGCGGGGCGACGCGGCCGTCGGGGCCGTCGCCGCGGTGCTGCTGGCCGAGCTTGTCGACGCCGTCCTTCGCCTTGCCAGCGGCGCCGGTGATGCGGTCGTCGTACTTGCCCTTCGTGGCGCGGCTCGCGGCCTGCGAGGCCTTGTCGATCGCGCCGTCGATCTTGTCGTGGTGGGTGGACGCCAGCTCCGTGGCCTTGCTCCTCAGCTCGGGGGCGTGCTTGCGGACCTTGTCGAACAGACCCATGAGGACCTCCGGGGGGATCGGGCGCGGCCGGGCGCCGCGCCTGTCCCGTCAACGTATCTGGGAGGATCCAGCCATGCCTCCCGTCGTCGCCGTCGTCGGCCCCACCGCGTCGGGGAAGTCGGACCTGGCGATCGACCTCTCGGTGCGGCTGGGCGGCGAGATCGTCAACGTCGACGCCTACCAGGTCTACCGCGGGATGGACGTCGGCACGGCGAAGACGCCGCTCGCCGAGCGCCGCGGCGTCCCGCACCACCTCATCGACGTCATGGACGTCACCGAGACCGCGTCGGTCGCGGAGTTCCAGCACCTGGCCCGCGCCGCGGTCGCCGACTGCCACGACCGCGGCGTCGTGCCGGTGCTGGCCGGCGGGTCGGCGCTCTACGTGCGTGCCGTGCTCGACCCGCTCGAGTTCCCCGGCACCGACCCGGACGTCCGCGCCCGCTGGGACGCCGAGCTGGCCACCCGCGGCCCCGAGCACCTCCACGCGCTGCTCGCCGAGCGCGACCCCGACGCGGCCGCGCAGATCCTGCCGACCAACGGGCGCCGTCTCGTGCGAGCACTCGAGGTGGTCGAGATGACCGGGTCGTTCACCGCGACCATGCCCGGCTACGAGCACGTGTACGACGACGTGGTCATGGTCGGCCTGGACGTGCCCCGCGACGTCCTGGACGAGCGCATCACCCGCCGGGTCGACCGCATGTGGACGGACGGGCTCGTCGACGAGGTGCGGTCGTTGCTGCCCGCGGGACTGGCCGGGTCGCCCACCGCGAGCCGCGCGCTCGGCTACCAGCAGGTGCTGGCGTTCCTGGCCGGGGAGATCACCGAGGACGAGGCTCGCGAGCAGACCGTCACCGGCACCCGCAAGTTCGCCCGGCGCCAGGAGCGGTGGTTCCGCAAGGACCCGCGCATCCGGTGGCTGCCGCACGACGCCGTGGATCTCGGCGGGCATGCGGAACGGCTCGTAGACTGGAAGGCATGACCTTTTCCTGGGCCAAGGGCCACGGCACCGAGAACGACTTCGTGCTGCTGCCCGACGCCGACGGCACCGTGCACGGCGACCTCGATCCCGCGTTCGTGGCCGCGCTGTGCGACCGCCGCCGGGGCCTGGGCGCCGACGGCGTGCTGCGCGTCGTCCGCACGTCCGCGGTCGGCGAGGCCGGTGACGGACAGGACGTGGCCGAGTGGTTCATGGACTACCGCAACGCCGACGGCTCGGTCAGCGAGATGTGCGGCAACGGGGTGCGCGTGTTCGCGCGCTACCTGGCCGACCGCGAGCTCGTCGACACCGACCGGCCGCTGCCCGTCGGCACCCGTGACGGCATCAAGACCGTCACCTTCGACGGCGACGCGATCAGCGTCGACATGGGGGTGCCGGAGCTCGGCGGCGTCTCCAAGGTGACGGTCGAGGGCCGGACGTTCGAGGCCGACGAGGTGCACACCGGCAACCCGCACGCGGTCGCCCAGGTCGCCAGCCTCGACGACGCCGGCACCCTGCTGGACGAGCCGGGCTACGACCACGCGGTCTACCCGCACGGCGTCAACATCGAGCTGGTCGCGCGTCGCGGCCCGCAGCACGTGGCGATGCGCGTGCACGAGCGCGGGTCGGGCGAGACCCGCTCCTGCGGCACCGGGGCCTGCGCGGCCGCGGTCGCCAGCATGTCGGCCGACGGCGTCGCGCTGCCGGCCACCTACCGCGTCGACGTCCCCGGCGGACGCCTCGACGTGACCTGGACCCCTGAGGGCCGTGTCGTCCTGACCGGCCCCGCCGAGATCGTCGCCGAGGGCGAGATGGAGTGGTTGCGTGGCTGAGCACGACGAAGAGCTGGGCACCGAGGACCTGGAGCTGGAGGAGCGCAACTCCCTGCGCCGCGTGGGCGGACTGCGCACCGAGCTCGAGGACATCACCGAGGTCGAGTACCGCCAGCTGCGCCTGGAGCGCGTCGTGCTGGTCGGCGTCTGGACCGAGGGCAGCGCCGAGGACGCCGAGAACTCGCTCGCCGAGCTCAAGCTGCTCGCCGAGACGGCCGGCTCCGAGGTGCTGGACGCGCTGATGCAGCGCCGGCAGAAGCCCGACGCCGCCACCTACATCGGCAGCGGCAAGGTCGAGGAGCTCAAGGCCGCCGTGCAGGCGACCGGCGCCGACACCATCATCTGCGACGGCGAGCTCGCGCCCAGCCAGATGCGCAACCTGGAGGACCGCACCAACGTCAAGGTCGTCGACCGCGTCGCGCTGATCCTCGACATCTTCGCCCAGCACGCGAAGAGCGCCGAGGGCAAGGCGCAGGTCGAGCTCGCCCAGCTGCAGTACCAGACCCAGCGCCTGCGCGGATGGGGCGGCAACCTGTCGCGCCAGGCCGGCGGACGCGCCGCCGGCGGCGAGGGCATCGGTGGCCGCGGACCCGGTGAGACGAAGCTCGAGACCGACCGCCGTCGCATCCAGGCCAAGATGGCCAAGCTGCGCCGCGAGCTCGAGGGCCTGCGCACGACCCGCGACACGAAGCGGGCGAACCGCAAGCGCAACGCGGTGCCGGCCGTCGTCATCGCCGGCTACACAAACGCGGGCAAGTCGAGCCTGCTCAACCGGCTGACCGGTGCGGGCGTGCTGGTCGAGGACGCGCTGTTCGCCACCCTCGACCCGACCACGCGGCGCAACCAGACGTCCGACGGCCGCGTCTACACGCTGTCCGACACGGTCGGCTTCGTCCGGCACCTGCCCCACCAGCTGGTCGAGGCGTTCCGCTCGACCCTGGAGGAGGTCGCCGACGCCGACCTGGTGCTGCACGTCGTCGACGGCTCGCACCCGGACCCGGCCGGACAGCTGGCCGCCGTCCGCTCGGTGTTCGCCGACGTGGACGCCCTGCAGGTGCCCGAGATCGTGGTCATCAACAAGGCGGACGCGGCCGACCCGCTGGTGCTCAAGCGCATCCTGGCCAGCGAGCCGCACTCCGTGGTGGTGAGCGCCCGCACCGGCGAGGGCATCGACGAGCTGCTGGCGGCGATCGAGGCCGACCTTCCGCGGCCCGCGGAGCACGTGGACGTGGTGCTGCCCTACGACCGGGGCGACCTGCTGGGCCGCATCCACACCGAGGGCGAGATCGAGGCGCTCGAGCACGAAGGCGACGGCACGCACGTCCAGGCCCGGGTGAACCCCGAGCTGGCCCACGCGCTGTCCGAGTACGCCCGGTAGCCGCTGGCGGGCGCGGACCGGTTGTGGACCGGGCGGTCGGGGCCACGGCGTCCGGCGACTAGGCTCGACCCGTGCCCACCCCCGACGTGAAGACCGTGCTGCAGGCTGCCGTCGACGCGGTCGGGGGAGCCGAGCGGCCCGGCCAGGTCGCCATGGCCGAGGCGGTCGCGCAGTCGCTCGGCGACGGTGAGCACCTGCTCGTCCAGGCCGGCACCGGCACCGGAAAGTCGCTCGGCTACCTGGTGCCGAGCCTGCTGCACGAGGGTCGCGTCGTGGTCGCCACGGCGACGCTGGCGCTGCAGCACCAGCTCGTCGAGCGTGACCTGCCGGCCCTCGCCGAGGCGGCCGCGTCGACCATGGAGACGGTGCCCCGGTACGCCGTGGTCAAGGGACGTTCGAACTACGCCTGCCTGCACCGCGTCCGCGAGGGCGCGCCCGACGACCAGGGCGTCCTCGTCGAAGTGCCCGAGGGCACGCTCGGCTCGGAGGTCGTGGCCCTGCGCGAGTGGGCCGAGGAGGAGTCCTCGGCCCGAGGCGTCGGCGACCGTGACGCCGCACCCCGCCACTCCGAGCGCGCCTGGCGCGCGGTGAGTGTCAACCACCGCGAGTGCCTGGGCGCCAGCCGGTGCCCGTACGCCGAGGAGTGCTTCGCCGAGCGCGCCCGCGCCGAGGCGTGGAACGCCCACGTCGTGGTCACCAACCACGCGATGCTGGCCATCGACGCGGTCGACGGCGTCCCGATGCTGCCCGACCACGACGCGGTCGTCGTCGACGAGGCGCACGAGCTCGCCGCCCGCGTCACCCAGGCGTCCACGGCCGAGCTCGGCCCGGTGCTCGTCGAGCGCGCCGCCCGCCGGGCCCGCAACCACGTCGACGGGAACGAGGCCGACGACCTCACCGAAGCGGCCGACGCGTTGTCCGAGGCGCTGGCCCACGTCGAGGCCGGACGCATCGACGCCACCCCCGAGCACCTGCAGATGGCGCTGGAGAACGTCCGCGACGCCGCCCGGGCGTGCCTGTCGGCGTTCCCGCGCGAGAAGCCGTCGGCCAAGGACGACGAGGTCGACCCCGGCAAGCAGCAGGCGCAGGCCCACGTCACCGAGGTGCGCCGCATCGCTGAGCGCATGGCTGGCAAGGGCGACACCGAGGTGCTGTGGGTCAGCGACGGCCCCGGCCGTGGCGGGCCGCAGCTGCACGTGGCTCCGCTCGACGTCGCGTTCAGCCTCCGCGACAAGCTGTTCAGCGCCAAGACGGTCGTCCTGACCAGCGCGACGCTGACCGTCGGCGGCACGTTCGACTCCGCCGCCCGGGGCCTGGGACTGGTCCCGGGTGACGAGGTGCTGCCGTGGCGCAGCCTCGACGTCGGGTCGCCGTTCGACTACGGCCGCCAGGGCGTCCTGTACGTCGCCAAGCACCTGCCCGTGCCCGGACGCGACGGCCTCGTCGACGCCCAGCTCGACGAGATCGCCGAGCTGGTCGAGGCCGCAGGTGGACGGACGCTGGGGCTCTTCTCGTCGCGCCGCGCGGCCGAGCGCGCCGCCGAGGCCACGCGCGAGCGGCTGCCGGACCTGGAGATCCTGTGCCAGGGCGACGCCCAGCTGAGCGACCTGCAGCGGCGGTTCGCCGACGAGCCGACCACGTGCCTGTTCGGCACCCTGAGCCTGTGGCAGGGCGTCGACCTGCCCGGCGACACGCTCCAGCTGGTGCTCATCGACCGCATCCCGTTCCCGCGTCCGGACGACCCGCTGATGAGCGCCCGCCAGCGGCTGGTCGAGAAGCGCGGCGGCAACGGCTTCATGTCGGTGGCGGCCACGCACGCCGGGCTGCTGCTCGCCCAGGGCGCCGGCCGGCTCATCCGCCGGTCGACCGACCGTGGCGTCGTGGCGATCCTCGACCCGCGCATCGCCACCGCCCGCTACGGGGGCTTCCTGGCCGCCTCGCTGCCGCCCATGTGGCGCACCACCGACCCGCAGGTCGTCCGGCAGTCGTTGCGCCGGCTCGACGCCGCCGCCACGGAGGGCGCTGCGGCCCGCTGACTAGGCTGGCGGCATGACGTTCTTGGTGACGGGTGGTGCCGGGTACATCGGGTCGCACGTGGTGCGCGCGTTCGGGGAGGCCGGGCTCGACGTGGTCGTCGTGGACGACCTGTCGAGCGGGCACCGTGAGTTCGTCCCCGACGACGTCCCGTTCGCCGAGACGTCCGTGCTCGACACCGCGACCCTCGAACGGTTCATGACCGCCCACGAGGTGGAGGGTGTCGTCCACCTGGCCGCGTTCAAGTACGCCGGGGTCTCCGTGGAGCGCCCGCTGCACACCTACGAGCAGAACGTGCAGGGCACGGCCAGCCTGCTGACCGCGATGGAGGCCGCCGGGGTCGACCGGGTGGTGTTCTCCTCCAGCGCCGCCGTCTACGGCACGCCGGACGTCGACCTGGTGACCGAGCAGACCCCCACGACGCCGGAGTCGCCCTACGGGGAGTCCAAGCTGGTCGGCGAGTGGCTGCTGCGCGACCTCGGGCGCGCGTCGTCGCTGACCCACACCTCGCTGCGCTACTTCAACGTCGTCGGGTCGGCGACACCGGACCTGTACGACAGCAGCCCGCACAACCTGTTCCCGCTGGTGATCAAGGCACTCCGCGAGGGCCGGCGACCGCGCATCTACGGCGACGACTACCCGACGCCGGACGGCACCTGCGTGCGTGACTACGTGCACGTGGCCGACCTGGCCGAGGCGCACGTGGCCGCGGCCCGCCGGCTGGTGGCCGGCGAGCCGCTGGAGCCCGTCTACAACCTCGGCAGCGGCGACGGCGTGTCGGTGCGGCAGATCATGAGCGCGTTCGCCGCGGTGACCGGCACGGACGTCGACCCCGAGGTGGTGCCCCGGCGCCCCGGCGACCCGGCACGCATCGTGGCGTCCGGGAAGCTGGCCGCGCGCGACCTCGGCTGGACGATGCGCCACACCGTCGAGCAGATGGTGGCCTCGGCCTGGGAGGCCGCGCGCGACTGAGCGTCAGACGCGGCGCAGGACCGCGGTGACCTTGCCCAGGATCGTGGCGTGGGTGCCGTCGATGGGGGAGTAGTCGTCGTTGTGCGGCAGCAGCCAGACCTTGCCGTCCTTGCGCTGGAAGGTCTTGACCGTGGCCTCGCCGTCGAGCATCGCGGCGACGATCTCGCCGTTCTCGGCGACCGGCTGCTGGCGGACCACGACGTAGTCGCCGCTGCAGATCGCCGCGTCGATCATCGAGTCGCCCTGCACCTCGAGCAGGAAGAGCGTGCCGTCGCCGACGAGCGACTTCGGGAGCGGGAAGACGTCCTCGACGCGCTCCTCGGCCAGGATCGGTCCGCCGGCCGCGATCTTGCCGACCATCGGCACGTACGTGGCGTCGGGACGCTCGTCGCGTGAGCCGGTCTCGTCGACGACGTCCTCGACGACGGCCGGCGCGGGGACCGGGGCGGTGGGACGGACGGCCCCGCCGGGCGCGAACACCTCGAGCGCGCGCGGACGGTTCGGGTCGCGCCGGATGTAGCCGAGGCGCTCGAGCGACTTGAGCTGGTGCGAGACCGACGAGGTGCTGACCAGGCCGACCGCCGCACCGATCTCGCGCATGCTCGGCGGGTAGCCGCGGTCGCTGATCTGCTCGCGCAGGAACTCCAGGACGCGTCGCTGCCGCGGGGTCAGGCCGTGCTCGTCGGCGGGACCGTCGGGGAGCTCGCGGACGTCGGTGTCATCGCTCATGGACCGACGGTAGCGCGTTCGAACAGGTCAGATCAAACATATGTTCGACACGGCGCGCCGCGTGTCGGCGTGGAGCCCGGGACGGGAACTCCTGGCGTTCCGGCGTTTTTCGGGTGTGACCGAGACCACCGGCAAGAAAAATCGAAAAGATGTTCGATTCGGGCTGGTGCTTGTCGGTGGGCGTCTGTATTGTCAAACATGTGTTCGATCGAACGCCTGTTCGCACCCGAATGACATCCCGTACGCTCCGGCGTCCGGTCGGACGCACCAAGACAACCGACACCGTCTCACTTCCCCCTCGGAGGCACTCATGAGCACCATCTCCCTGCACGCCCCGGTCGCCCGCACGCACGCTCCCGTCCGGCTCACCACCCGCGGCAAGCTCGTGCTGTTCGCGGCCGCGCTCGCGGCGATGTTCGCCCTGGCCGTCGCGATGGGCTCGACGACCGCGGCCACGTCCGACGCCGGCGCGGCGGTCCAGACGACCGAGGTCACCGTCCAGCCGGGCGAGACCCTGTGGCAGATCGCCGGCGCCGCCAACCCGGGCGGCGACCAGCGCGAGACCGTCGACCAGATCATGAAGCTCAACGCGCTCGAGTCGGCCTCCGGCCTGCAGATCGGCCACAAGCTGGCCGTCCCGGTCTACTCCGAGTAGGTCCGACGAGCGGGGCCCCGTGCTGCTGGGAAGGCGGCACGGGGCCCCTTCTGCGTTCAGACGCGGGCCGGGCCGGTGAGGGAGAGGCCCTCGAGCGCGTAGAGCACGCTGCCGATCGACGACGAGCGGGCGCCCAGGGCGGCCCGCTCGACCCGTACCTGGGCGGCGACCGGGGCGAGGGCGTGGCGGCGCAGCCCGTCGCGGACGCCGTCGATGAGCGGCGCGCCCGCGTCGGACAGGTCGCCGCCGATCACCAGCAGCTCCGGACCCAGGACGTTCGCCAGCGCCGCGGCCGCGCGTCCGAGGTAGCGGCCGGCGTCCTCGATGAGTCGCTGGGCGCCGGTGTCGCCGTTGTTGGCCAGGGCGACGAACTCACGGACTGAGAGCTGGGCGCGGATGGGGGCGAACTGCGCGGTCAGCGCGGTGCCGCCGACGTACGCCTCCAGGCAACCGCGGCTGCCGCACCGGCACAGCGGTCCGGTCTCGTCCATCGTCATGTGGCCGAGCTCGCCGGCCGTGCCGATGCCGCCGCGGTAGACCCGGCCGTCCAGGATCAGGCCGCAGCCCACGCCGGACGAGAGCTTCAGGTAGGCCATGGAGGACGTGCCGCGTCCGGCGCCGACGGCGTGCTCGGCCAGGGCGCCGAGGTTGGCGTCGTTGTCGGCCCGGGTCGGGACGCCGAACTCCTTCTCGGCGGCGTCGGCGGCGTGGACCCCGATCCAGCCGGGCAGGATCGAGCCGGAGTCGATGACGCCGTCGGCGCCCAGGGGAGCGGGGAGGCCGATGCCGACCGCGTGCAGGTCGCCGGCGTCGCTCTCGGCGGCCAGGAGCCGGTCGAGCATGCGGTGCGCGAGGGCGAGTCCGTCCTCGTGCGCGTGGTCGTTGTCGAGCGGCTCCTGCGCCGTCACCAGCACGCGTCCGCCGAGGTCGCCCAGGCTCACCTGCACGTGCGAGTGGCCGAAGTCGACGCCGCCGACCAGGCCGGCCCGGCGGGAGATGGCGACCGTCGCGCCACGTCGTCCGGCGCCTCCCGTGGTGGTCAGCAGGCCCGCCGCGACCAGGTCCTTCACGATGCTGGAGACCGTCGCGGGGGCGAGCCCGGTGTCGCGGGCGATGTCGGCCTGGCTGAGCTCCTGGTGCTGCCGCAGGGCGCGCACGACACGCACCTGGTTCGCGGCGCGCAGGGAAGCGGCGGTGCCTGGGGACGACATGTGCGTCACTGTGAGGCAAGCCACTCGTTGTCGTCAAGTGTCGAATGCAAGACTGCCGCGTCCAGCGTTAGTCTCTCGTTTTGTCTTCACGTGTTGACGACAAAGCATGTGACGTATGACACTGGCTCACGTCTCGCCCCGCGCGAGGTGGATCAGACCGTGACGGCAACCCCCGCCGTCCAAGACCTGGAGGAACGCGTGAACCGACTCACCCGCGCAGCCGTCATGGCTGTGGCAGCGAGCACCTCGCTCGCGGCGCTCGCCGCGTGCGGTGCGAACGACGAGGGCTCCGACGGCGGCGACGACAAGGGCAAGACCATCGCCCTGCTGCTGCCCGAGACCAAGACGACCCGTTACGAGGCGTTCGACCGTCCGCTGTTCGAGGCGAAGGTCAAGGACCTCTGCGACGACTGCGACGTCAAGTACCTCAACGCCGACCAGGACGCCTCGAAGCAGCAGGAGCAGGCGCAGTCCGCGCTGACCGACGGCGCCTCGGTGCTCGTCGTCGGCGCCGTCGACGGCAAGGCCGCCGAGGGCATCGTCAAGTCGGCCGAGTCCAGCGACGTCCCCGTCGTGGCCTACGACCGCCTCATCACGAACGCCAACTACTTCGTCTCGTTCAACAACGAGCGCGTGGGCCAGCTCCAGGGCGAGGCCCTGGTCAAGGCGACCGGCGGCAAGGGCGACATCCTCATGCTCAACGGCGCCCCGACCGACCCGAACGCCGGCGACTTCAAGAAGGGCGCGCACAGCGTCATCGACGCCAGCGGCCTGAACGTCGTCGCCGAGTTCGACAACCCGGACTGGAGCCCGGAGAAGGCCCAGGAGTTCACCAGCACGCAGCTGAGCAAGATCGACGCTGCCGACCTGGCGGGCGTGTACGCGGCCAACGACGGCCAGGCCGGCGGCGTGTTCGCCGCCCTGCGTGGCAACGGCGTCACCAAGATGCCCCCGATCGTGGGCCAGGACGCGGAGCTCGCGGCCATCCAGCGCATCGTCGCCGGTCAGCAGTACATGACGGTCTACAAGCCGATCAAGGCCGAGGCCGAGAAGGCCGCCGAGCTCGCGGTGAACCTGGTCAACGGCAAGAAGGCCAGCGACACCACGGACTTCCGTGGCGTGCCGTCCTACATCCTCGACCCGATCGCGGTCACCGTCGACAACATCAAGGACACCGTCGTCGCCGACGAGTTCTACAGCACCCAGGACATCTGCACCGGCGAGTACGCGGACGCGTGCACGGCGGCCGGCCTGAGCTGACCCGACGACCTCGAGGGGGTGGCCCTGTCCAGGGCCGCCCCCTCGAGGCCTGCACGTCCCCTCCCTCAAGCAGAAGGTCTGCAGCATGACCACCACTTCAGCCCCCGTGCTGTCCCTCAAGGGCGTCGGCAAGCGCTTCGGCGCCGTCCAGGCGCTCGCGGACGTCGACTTCGACGTCCGCCCCGGTGAGGTCGTCGCCCTGGTCGGCGACAACGGCGCCGGCAAGTCCACCCTCGTCAAGATCATGTCGGGCGTCTACCAGCCCGACGAGGGCGAGATCGTCTTCGACGGCTCGCCGGTCTCGATCCCCGGCCCGAAGGCCGCCCAGCAGCTCGGCATCGCCACGGTCTTCCAGGACCTCGCGCTGGCCGACAACCTCGACGTGGTCGCGAACCTGTACCTCGGCCAGGAGCTGACGTCCGCCGGCACGCTCGACGAGGTCGAGATGGAGAAGAACAGCTGGGCCCTGCTGCGCCAGCTGTCGGCCAAGATCCCGTCGGTGCGCATCCCGATCGCGTCCCTGTCCGGCGGTCAGCGCCAGACCGTCGCCATCGCCCGCAGCCTGGTCGGCAACCCCAAGGTCGTCATGCTCGACGAGCCCACCGCCGCGCTGGGCGTCGCCCAGACCGCCGAGGTGCTCAACCTGGTCGAGCGCCTGCGCGAGAACGGCCTCGGCGTCGTGCTCATCACGCACAACATGGCCGACGTGCAGGCCGTGGCCGACCGCATCTACGTCCTGCGCCTGGGCCGCAACGGTGCCGAGTTCGGCATCGACGACGTCACCACCGACAAGCTGGTGGCCGCCATCACCGGCGCCTCCGACAACGCCGTCTCGCAGCGTGCGAGCCGCACCGCCCCGAAGGGAGCCGAGGCATGAGCTTCGCCGACAAGACCGACGAGCGTCTGGTCGAGGACTCCTCGCCCAAGGCCATGCTCGAGGGGTTCGTGCGCCGCATGAAGTCCGGCGACCTCGGCATGGTGCCGGTGATCGTCGGCCTGCTCATCATCTGGGTCGTCTTCTACTCCCAGAACGAGCGCTTCCTGTCCTCGCGCAACCTGGTGGAGCTGCTGCTGTCGTCGTCGGCGATCGGCATGATCTCCGTCGGCGTCATCATGGTGCTCCTGCTGGGCGAGATCGACCTGTCGGTCGGCTCGGTCAGCGGCATGAGCGGCGCGATCATGGCCGTCCTGGTCGTCTACCACGACTGGTCGGTGCTGCCGGCCATCGGCGTCGCGCTGCTCGCCGGCCTGGCCATCGGTGTCGTGTACGGCCTGCTGTACACCCGGTTCGGCGTGCCGAGCTTCGTCATCACGCTCGCCGGACTGCTGGCCTTCCTGGGCCTGCAGCTGGTCGTGCTCGGCGACAACGGCACGGTCAACCTGCCCGGTGACTCGTGGCTGATCGACTTCGCGAACTTCAAGTTCCTGTCGCCGCTGGCGTCGTACGTGCTCGCGGTGCTCGCCGGCCTGGCCTACTTCGGTGGCCGTGTCCTGACCATCCGCAAGCGTCGCGCGGCCAACCTGTCGGCGCCGTCGGTGCTGAGCGTGGCCATCCGCGCCGCGCTCATGGTCGCCGGCCTGGCGTACGTCGCGTACTACCTGAACCTGGACCGCGGCATCGGCTACATGCCGCTGCTGTGGATCCTGGTGATCGTGTTCATGGACCAGGTGATCCGCAAGACCCGCTTCGGCCGTCACGTGTTCGCCGTGGGCGGCAACGAGGAGGCCTCGCGCCGCTCGGGCATCCGGGTCGACCGCGTCTACGTGGCCGTCTTCGCGCTGTGCACGATGTTCGCGGCGTTCGGTGGCGTGCTGGCCGCGGCCCGGCTGCAGTCGGTCGCGCAGTCCAGCGGCGGTGGCGACACCAACCTCATGGCGATCGCCGCGGCGGTCATCGGCGGCGTCAGCCTGTTCGGTGGACGCGGCTCGATGTACGCGGCGCTGTTCGGCATGCTCGTGCTCCAGTCGATCACGAGCGGCCTGAACCTCATCGGCGTCGACGCCGAGGTGCGCTACATGGTGACCGGCGGCGTCCTGCTGCTCGCGGTCACGATCGACTCGCTGTCGCGCCGTGCGCGCCGCAGCAGCGGTCGCGGCTAGCCGCGACCCCCAGACCACGGCGGTGGTCGCCACCCGAGGGAGGGGGCGGCCGCCGTCGTGCTTCACCCCCGGTGTCGGACGCGGGTCCGGCACACGCGACGGCGGCCGCTCCCCTCGAGGGGAGCGGCCGCCGTCGTCGTGCGTGCGGGGGAGAAGCCTCAGTCGGCAGCCTCGCTGGCGGCCACGGCCGCCTCGGTCTCGCCGTCCGCCTCGGCGGTCGACAGCTGACCGCCGGCGTTCTCCAGATGGGCGCGGACGAACCAGTGGAACAGCTCCAGCTGGCGGGACTGGGCGATGATGAGGTCCTCGGTCATCGGGTCGATCTCCGAGACGGCCTCCTGCGCCTTGCGGTGGTCGCCGATGAGGCCCTGGTAGACCTCGTCCAGCGCACCGAGGTGCTCGTTGGTCGTGCCGCGGCCGAGGGAGTAGTCGTCCCACGTGCGGCCGTTGACGATCGCGCTCGGCGTGCCCTTGGGGGCGACGCCCAGCGTCGCGATGCGCTCGGCGGTCTCGTCGACCATCGCACGGACCTCGTCGACGTGCGGATCGATCATCTCGTGGACCGCGATGAAGTGCGGGCCGACCACGTTCCAGTGGACGTGCTTGAGCGTGAGCTGCAGGTCGTTGAGCGCGTTGAGGCGCTCCTGGAGGATGCCGGCGACCTTCTGGCCCTCGGCCGTGGTCAGACCCGGGACGGTGTACTGGGGAGTGTCGGTAGCCATGCCTCCAACGTAGCCACGCGGGTCCGGCTCGCAACCCGAGCTAGGCGCTGCCGGGCCCCTGGACGCGGGTGAACGTGCCCTCCAGCTCGGCCTGCTCGGGGGTGACCGCCTTGCTCCACAGCCAGCCCTGCGCGAGGCGGCAGCCGTGCCGGCGCAGGACGCGAGCGTGCTCCTCGGTCTCGACCCCCTCGGCGACCAGCGCGAGGTCGAGCGTGCGGGCCAGCTGGAGCACCGACGCGACGATGGCCAGCGAGTGCTTGTCGTCGGTCACCCCGGACACGAAGCTGCGATCGATCTTCAGCATGGTGACGGGCAGGTCGCGCAGGTAGGCCAACGAGCTGTAGCCGGTGCCGAAGTCGTCCACCGCGACCGGGAAGCAGTGCGTGCGCAGCCGGTCGAGCAGGCCGATCGCCACCTCGGGGTCGGCCATGATCGCGCTCTCGGTGAGCTCCAGGACGACCTTGCGCGGGTCGAGACCGTGGTGCGCGGTGCGCTCGATGATGTAGCGGTCGAGCGTCTCGTCGGCCAGGCTGCGACCGGACAGGTTCACCGCCACGTAGGCGTCCTCGGGCAGCA
Source organism: Aeromicrobium sp. IC_218 (assembly GCF_004336805.1). Lineage (GTDB taxonomy): Bacteria > Actinomycetota > Actinomycetes > Propionibacteriales > Nocardioidaceae > Aeromicrobium. Next base: position 249,329 of record NZ_SJXM01000002.1, on the reverse strand, counting down.
CCCCGCGCTCGCGCATCCGGGCGACGTCGCCGAGTGCGCGGTCGAGCGCCCACCGGTCGAGGTCGGGCGCCAGGCCGAGCGACTCGGCCAGGTCGACGAAGCGCTGCGCGGGCACGGGGCCCTGCTGGGGGTGTTCCCAGCGCGAGAGGGCCTCGACGCCCACGACCCGCCCGTCGGCCAGGTCGACGACCGGCTGGTAGGCCATCTGGAGCCCACCGTCCTGCAGGGCGGCCCTCAGGTCGGCGCCCAGCACGTACCGCTCGCGGCTGCGGTGCTCGAGCTCGGCGTCGAAGACCTGGATGCGTCCGCGCCCGGCCGCCTTGGCCGCGTACATGGCGGTGTCGGCGTACCGGAGCAGGTCGTCCGCGCTGGCCGCGGGCGACAGGGCGATGCCGATCGAGCCGCCGATGCCGATGTGGACGTCGCCGACGTCGAACGGCTCCTGCAGCGAGTCGAGCGCGCGGCTGGCCACCGCGCGCGCGTGGGACTCGTGGGCGTCGCGGAGCAGCACCACGAACTCGTCGCCGCCGAACCGGGCCACGGTGTCGTGCGGCCCGGCGATCGCCGCCAGCCGGTGGGCCACGGCGACCAGGACCTGGTCGCCGACCCCGTGGCCGCGGGCGTCGTTGACGTCCTTGAACAGGTCGAGGTCGACGAACAGCAGCGCGACGTCGGCCTGCTGCTCCAGGGCCTCCTCGACCCGCTCCATGAGCATGGAGCGGTTGGGCAGACCGGTGAGCGCGTCGTGCAGCGCCGCGTGCCACAGCTCGCCCTCGATGCGTCGCGTCTCGGTGACGTCGGAGACCATCGCCAGCGATCCCTCGGCCTCGCCGTCGGCGTTGCGCATGGGGCTGGCGGCGATGCGCAGGCGGCGCACGCGTCCGTCGGGGTGGCGGTAGGCGACCTCGTACCGCTCGGAGCCGCGCACCTCCCGCTCGGTGAGCCGGGGGAGGGTGAGCCGGGCGATCTCCTCGTCCATGTAGTCCCACACCGGCGCGGCGTAGAGCTGGTCGAGGGAGTAGCCCACCAGCGAGGCGAGCCGCGCGTTCGCGTACAGCGTCCGGCCGTCCTGGGCGATGACCCAGATGCCCTCGTCGGCGAGGTCGGCGATCATCCGGTGCCGCGCCTCGCTCTCGGCCAGCGCCCGCTCGGCCTCCATCTCGTCGGTGACGTCGCGCAGCGTGGTGACGACGCCGCCGATCGCGGTGTCGGTGAGGTTCGTGGACGTCTGCTCGAGCCAGATCAGCTCCCCGTCGTCGCGGAACGCGCGGAAGCGGAACGTCGTGGCGATGCCCGTGGTGGTGATGTGCTCCCACTGGCGCTGGACCAGCTCGACGTCGTCGGGGTGCGCGAACGCGCCGAGGTCGTCGATGACCCCGGACTGACGGAAGTTGGCCAGCCGCGGCCCGTTGGGGGAGGAGTAGAGGATCTCGCGCTGCGGGGTGACGACGGTGAGCAGCTCGTCGCTGCGGTCGGCGATCGTCTCGAACAGGCGCTGCGCCTCCTCGCGCTGCCGCTCGCTGGCGAACAGGGCGCGCTGGTCCTCGAGCACCGCCGCGTAGCCGATGAGCCCGCCGGAGGCGTCCTGGAGCGCGGTGCCGCTCACCAGCACCGGCACGGGGCTGCCGTCCTGGTGGGCGAAGACCCGGTAGACGCGGTGCGTGGAGCGTCCGACGTCGGCCATCGTGGCCAGCTCGTGCCCGCCGGTGCCCGGGTCGGTCGGGTGCAGGAAGTCGTCCGGGCGGCGCCCGATCAGCTGCTCGCGGTCGCGGCCGAGCAGCGTGCAGTACGCGGCGTTGACGTCCTGGTAGCGGAACGTGGGGTCGGTGACCGACTGCGGGATGAGGCTCTGCTCGAAGCGAGCGCGGTACTGCGCCTCGTCGTCGGCGCGACGCGCCTCCTCGGCCTTCTTGTCGTCGATGTCGACGGCGCTGCCCATGATGCCGCCGACGGACGGCTCGTGGCGCAGGTCGGTGAGGGTGGAGCGCGTCCACACGGTGGTGCCGTCGGCCCGCAGCAGCCGGATCTCGTAGACCAGCTGGCGCTCGCCGCCACGCACCCGGTCGAAGGTGGAACGGGCCAGCGCATGGTCGTCGGGGTGGACGAAGTCGGTCGCCGGCCGGCCGCGGACGTCCTCGACCCGCCAGCCGAAGCGGGCGGCGAGCGCGGAGGTGGTGAACACGACGACGCCCTCGTCGTCCATGAGCCACATGACGTCGGCGGAGTTGGACGCCAGCACCCGGACGCGCTCGGCGAAGGCCTGCAGGTCGAAGTAGCGGCTGAGGGACTCGGTCTCGTTGGCGACGACCACGCGCAGGCGGTCGTCGCCCAAGGGCACGGCGGCGAGCACGACGTGCTGCACGCTGTCGTCGCTCGGGCGGATCACCGCGAGCCGTCCGTAGCCGACCCCCGCCGGGGCGGCGAGCAGGGCGGTCAGCTGGTCGCGGTCGTGCGCCGTCGCGCCGAACTCCGCGATCCGACGGCCGAGCACGAGGTCGCCGGGGTAGCCGGCGACGTCGTCGAAGCCGGGGCCGGTCTCCAGGATCGTGCCGGCGCCGTCGACCAGCACGGAGGTGTACGGCGCGCGCTCGTGCTGGGGCAGGTGGTGCAGGTCGTCCATGCGCGTCCCCTCCCTCGGCACCAGCACACAGTAAGCGAGCCCGGTCCGTCGCGCTGGCGGTCGGACGGATCGCCGCCGCGCGGTGTGTCGCCAGGCACGCTCCGGGGGCGTCCGGCCCGGGATTCCGGGCGCGTCCGAGCGGTGTCGGAGAGGTCTGTCGGTGGGCCCTGCGAAGGTGCTTGCACGAGCCGGGACGAGGGCGTACGGTTCCCCTACATCTAGTAGTTACACGGGTGTAGTTCTCCACATCTAGTTCCACAGAAGTGGCGGTCCCACCCACAGGAAGCGCCGTGTTCCACAGCGGGACGCACAGCTTCATCCACATCGCGACGACACCGAAGGAGCCCGCTCGTGCACTGCCCGTTCTGCCAGCACGACGACACCAAGGTGCTCGACAGCCGCATCGCCGACGAGGGTGCCTCGATCCGCCGCCGCCGCACGTGCGCGCGGTGCGAGAAGCGGTTCACCACGATCGAGCAGATGCAGCTGATGGTCGTGAAGCGCTCGGGCGCGACCGAGCCGTTCGTCCGCGAGAAGGCGGTCGCCGGCGTCGCGAAGGCCTGCAAGGGCCGTCCGGTCTCCACCGACGACCTGGCCCGTCTGGGGCAGCAGGTCGAGAAGACCCTGCGCGCCTCCGGCTGCGCCGAGGTCCCCGCCCACGAGGTCGGCCTGGCCGTCCTCGAGCCGCTCAAGGCGCTCGACGAGGTCGCGTACCTGCGCTTCGCCAGCGTGTACAAGGCGTTCGACTCCGCCGACGACTTCGCCGCCGAGATCGCGACGCTCATGGCCGCCTCCGCCGACGGCGAGCTGGCCGAGACCGAACGGGTCCAGCACGAAATCCCCTGACCGTCGGGGTTGTTGAACCTGACGGGCCACGAACCACCCAGCACCACCCCCATCCACCGCACCGCAGCACACGAGGAGCACTCCATGACGGAGACCGTCAGCGGCCAGACCGGCCCCCGCCGCGCCAAGGGGAAGGCCAAGGGCCTGACCATCGAGCGCGTCTACACCACCGAGGGCGTGCACCCGTACGACGCCGTCACGTGGGAGCGTCGCGACGTCGTCCAGACCAACTGGAAGACCGGCGAGAACGTCTTCGAGCAGCGTGGCGTGGAGTTCCCCGACTTCTGGAGCCTGAACGCCTCGACGATCGTCACCACCAAGTACTTCCGCGGCGCGGTGGGCTCGGCCGAGCGTGAGTCCAGCCTCAAGCAGCTGCTCGACCGCGTCGTGCTGACGTACGTCAAGGCCGGCAAGGACCACGGCTACTTCGCCTCCGACGAGGACGCCGAGGTCTTCGAGCACGAGCTGACGCACATGCTCCTGCACCAGGTCTTCAGCTTCAACAGCCCGGTGTGGTTCAACGTGGGCACCTCGAGCCCGCAGCAGGTCAGCGCCTGCTTCATCCTGGCCGTCGACGACTCGATGGACTCGATCCTCAACTGGTACCGCGAGGAGGGCCTGATCTTCAAGGGCGGCTCCGGTGCCGGCCTCAACCTCTCGCGCATCCGCTCGTCCAAGGAGCTGCTCCGCTCCTCGGGCGGCACCGCGTCGGGCCCGGTCTCCTTCATGCGCGGTGCGGACGCGTCGGCCGGCACGATCAAGTCCGGCGGCGCCACGCGTCGTGCGGCCAAGATGGTCGTCCTGGACGTCGACCACCCCGACATCGAGGAGTTCGTCGAGACCAAGGAGCGTGAGGAGGAGAAGATCCGCGTCCTGCGCGACGCCGGCTTCGACATGGACCTCGGTGGCTCCGACATCACCAGCGTCCAGTACCAGAACGCCAACAACTCGGTCCGCGTCAACGACGAGTTCATGCGCGCCGTCGAGGAGGGCACCGACTTCGGTCTGCGCGCCCGCACCAACGGCGAGGTCATCGAGAGCATCGACGCCCGCGACCTGTGGGGCAAGATCGCCAAGGCCGCGTGGGCCTGCGCCGACCCCGGCATCCAGTACGACTCGACGATCAACGACTGGCACACCACGCCCGAGGCCGGCCGCATCACCGCGTCCAACCCGTGCTCGGAGTACATGCACCTGGACAACTCCAGCTGCAACCTGGCCAGCCTGAACCTCATGAAGTTCCTCGAGGCCGACGGCAGCTTCGCCGTCCAGCGCTTCGTCAAGAGCGTCGAGATGATCATCACCGCGATGGACATCTCGATCTGCTTCGCCGACTTCCCGACCGAGGCGATCGGCGACACCACGCGTGCCTTCCGTCAGCTGGGCATCGGCTACGCCAACCTCGGCGCGCTGCTCATGGCCTCGGGCCTGGCGTACGACTCCGACGGCGGCCGCGCGCTGGCCGCGTCGATCACGTCGCTGATGACCGGCACGTCCTACCGCCGCTCGGCCGAGCTGGCCGGCGTCGTGGGTGCCTACGACGGCTACGCCCAGAACAAGGACGGCCACACCCGCGTCATGCGCAAGCACCTCGCGGCCAACGACGACGTCCGCACGATGCACGCGATGGACATCGCCGTGCACCGCGAGGCCACCAAGCAGTGGGCCGAGAACCTGAAGATCGGCGAGAAGGCCGGCTGGCGCAACAGCCAGGCGTCGGTGCTCGCGCCGACCGGCACCATCGGCTTCATGATGGACTGCGACACGACCGGCATCGAGCCGGACTTCTCGCTGGTCAAGTTCAAGAAGCTGGTCGGCGGCGGCTCCATGCAGGTCGTCAACCAGACCGTCCCGGCGGCGCTGAAGAAGCTCGGCTACACCAACGAGACGATCGAGGCGATCGTCGAGTACATCTCCGAGCACGGCCACGTCATCGACGCGCCCGGCCTGAAGACCGAGCACTACGAGGTCTTCGACTGCGCGGTCGGCGAGCGCGCCATCAAGCCGATGGGCCACGTCCGCATGATGGCCGCGGCGCAGCCGTTCCTGTCGGGCGCCATCTCCAAGACGGTCAACATGCCCGAGACCTCGACGGTCGACGAGATCGCCGACGTCTACTTCCAGGGCTGGAAGCTCGGCCTCAAGGCGCTCGCGGTCTACCGCGACAACTGCAAGGTCGGCCAGCCGCTGAGCGACGCCAAGGCCAAGAAGGCCGAGGAGCCGGCGGAGAAGACCGAGGTCAAGACGGTCGTCGTCGAGAAGCCGATCCGTCGTCGTCTGCCGAAGTCGCGCACGTCGATCACGACGTCCTTCTCGGTCGGCGGTGCCGAGGGCTACATGACCTCCGGCGCGCACGAGAACGGTGAGCTCGGCGAGCTCTTCCTCAAGCTGGGCAAGCAGGGCTCGACCCTGGCCGGCGTGATGGACGCCTTCTCGATCGCCGTCTCGATCGGCCTGCAGTACGGCGTGCCGCTGGAGACCTACGTCCAGAAGTTCACGAACCTGAAGTTCGAGCCGGCCGGTCTGACCGACGACTCGGACATCCGCATGGCGCAGTCGATCATGGACTACGTCTTCCGCCGCCTGGCGCTGGACTACCTGGACTTCGACACCCGCTCGGCCCTGGGCATCCACTCGGCCGCGGAGCGTCAGCGCTACCTGGACACCGGCTCGCACCAGCCGGTCAGCAACGGCACGACGGCCGCCGAGCTCGTCGAGTCCGCGCCGACCGAGAAGGGTGCTCCGGTCGAGGCCACGGCGTCGGCTCCGGCTCCGGAGACCCCGGCCGAGGTCGTCGCCGAGACGGCCAAGGCCGCCCCGGCGCAGGCCCACACGTCCGCGGAGCTGCTCGAGGTCATCACCGGCTCGGCGGTCGACAGCCCGCTGTGCATGACCTGCGGCACCAAGATGCGTCCGGCCGGCTCGTGCCACGTCTGCGAGGGCTGCGGCTCGACCAGCGGCTGCAGCTGACCTGAAGCACGCGAGAGCCCGGTTCCCCCGATGGGGGAGCCGGGCTCTCGGCGTTCTTAAGCTGAGGCGAGGAACTTTTGGAAGCGGTAGCCCAGCCGGTCACGATCGGGCTTCTCGCTGGCGCGATGCGGTACGTGTAGCTCGCGGCCATCCATTTCTTGAAGTCCATGTCGCAGCATGGGTCCATCGGTTTCTTCGAGGAGGGCGCTGTTGATATGCACCTGGTAATCAGGGGAGATGCCCAGCAGGTCGCTGTCGTAGGCAGCATGGTGCAGCTTGCAGAGCGCCAGTCCGTTCGCCGTAATCGGAGTCCCCGTCACCTCGTGATCAGCCACGATGTGCGCCGCGTCTAGAAGTCGCCCGTGACGAAGTACGCAAACGGCACATCGAGTTTCGTACGCGCGGAGCACCCGGCCTCGGAACTCCGGCTGGTGGAGACGTTCACGGGTGATCCGCTCCACGTACCGGCGCTCGTCCTCGGAAGGATTGAGCGGATCCGACAGTAGGCGTATGCCCTCGTCAAGCGCGAGGAGGAAGTAACGCGCGTCCTGGACGTCCGCGACGACGTACACGGGGTGAATTGGTACGTACACGGAAGGCTCGATCTTTTTCAGCAAGATGAGCGGCATCCCTAGCTCGTAGGCGCGACGGAGCTTGGTGTTATCGCCGTTCACACTTCCCGCTCGGTACTCGTACTTGAGCAAGCCCCCCTGAAGGTCCTCGTCCCGGTACGGACCTGTTGGGGAGGACATCACGGTCAGAGTCGCGGCGAGTTCGCGGGGATTTCGGATTCCACGAGAATGATCCAGAAGCTTCCATACCGAATCCGCGACTGGAAAGCTCAACAGCTGCTCGCGAGTGAGAGTGCCCTTCTCCGTGGTGGCATCCGTGAGGTGCTGCATGATTTCGCGTCGAAGTTGAAGCTCCCGCTGACTGTCCACATCCTCATCTTCGAGGACTAGCTGTTCCGGCGGTGCCAGTTCATCAAACCGAAAGCAATCAAGTGCGCGGACTGTAGAAGCCGCGGGCGATGAGCCAGACGCCGAGCGAGAGCTCCCAGGCGGCGATCGGCAGCGCCCCGAGCCCGGCGAGCGGGCTGCGCATCTCGTACAGGCCGGTCAGCTGCGCGAGGTCCGACGCAAGCAGCAGGGGAGCGCCGACCAGTCCGATCGCCGGGATGATCCGCGGCACGAGGCGAGCGCGGTACAGGACGGTCCCGAGGGTCAGCGCACACAGGGCGGGCATGACGCTCTGGCCGAGCAGGAAGGTCGCGTCGTAGAGCCCGACCAGCGCAGCGGCCGTGGCATCGGCGTCGGCGAATCCCCGGTCGCGGAGGGTGAGCACGGTGAGGACGGCGCCGACGCCGACCAGGATCAGCGCGCCTTCGACGACGCGGGCGGCCAGGTATCCCACGGCGAGTGTCTCCCCGTGGCGACGGATCAGGGGGACCAGCACCACCGCGGTCCCGACGCAGCAGACCGCCAAAGCCACCTCGAGCGCGGCGCCCGTCGTCGGACCGCCCGTCCCGTCGGTGCGGGCCAGGAAGTCGTGCTCGCGCAGCGGCGCGTAGAGCGCGAGTGTCGGGACCGAGGTGAGGAACGTCAGCAGGTACAGGGCGCCGGCCAGCCGGGTGCCCGCACGCGTGCGGGCGGCGTGGTCCGAGCGGAGGTTCAGCGTGGTCATGGGGCCTCCGAACAGGAGGTGTACGACGTACACCTTTGGTTCCGAACGGTAGGTGTACGGTGTCCACCTGTCAAGGATCGAGGAGTCACATGTCGCCGCAGGAACGACGGGCCCCGCTGAACCGTGATCGCGTGCTGGCCGAAGCGGTGACCCTCGCGGACGAGATCGGGATCGACGCGCTCAGCATGCGTCGCCTGGCCCAGGAGCTGGGTGTGGTCCCCATGGCGCTCTACAAGCACGTCGCGAACAAGGACGACCTGCTCGACGGCATGGTCGACGTGGTCATCGCCGAGCTCACCGAGCCTCCGGCGGACGTGTCGTGGCAGGACGCCGTGCGGCATCGCGTGCTCTCGGCGCGGGCAGCCGTTCAGCGTCACGCGTGGGCGCGACGGGCGATCGAGTCACGCACCCGCCGCACGCCGACCGTCCTGGCGCACATGGACGCGGTCACGGGCGGATTCCTGGCCGGCGGGTGCTCCGCGGACCTGACCCACCACCTCATGCACGCGCTGGGCAACCGGATCTGGGGCTTCAGTCCCGAGCTCTTCGATGCGCCCGCAGACCCGGACGCGCCCGGTCCGGACGCCGAGACGGCGGCCGCCGCGATGGCCGAGATGGGTCGGCGCTACCCGCACATCCTGGCCATCGCGACGGCAGCGACCGGGGGAGACCTCGGCCAGGTCGGCGCGGGGTGCGACGAGGACTTTGAGTTCGTGTTCGCCCTGGACCTCCTGCTGGACGCCGCGGAGCGGCTCCGCCGCGGTGGGTGGACGCGGGGTGGATCCCCGGCGGCGTCCGAAAACAGATAAGAACTCCCTCACCGGGGATTCATGTTGCCCTCATCACGGACGGGCAAGGTCTGGAGGAGACCGACCCGTCGAGGAGGAGCTTTCATGAGCTGGACCGCACGAGGGTGCCTGGCGGCGCTCAGCACGGCCGCCGTCCTGGGAACCGCCGGCGTGACCGTCGCCGTCGCGAGCGAGAGCGGCAATGACCGCCGCATCGACACGTCTCCGGTCACCGGTACGTCCGGAGCCGTCGACACCGAGTCCGCCGGCGACCTGAGCCTGCAGATCAGCGGCGTGCTCGACGCGGCGCTCAACCAGACCAACCAGCTGACCAGCCAGTTCCAGACCGCGCAGCAGCGGGTCGCCCTCGCCAAGCAGCGTGCTGCCCAGCAGGCGCGGGCGCAGCAGGTCGCGGCGGCCGAGCGGGCCGAGCGGGAGCAGGCCGAGCGCACGGAGGCCCGAGCGGCCGAGCGCGCGACGTCCTCACCGATCCCGGTGGCCAGTGTCGGCAAGGACGACGACGCGGACGACGTGGCCGCGCGCCCGGGCAAGCACCGTGGCGACCACCGCGATGCCCGCGAACGCGCCCGCGACCGCCGCACGGACGACCGCCCCGGACGCCACCGCGGCTGGGACCGCGAGCGCGGGTGGGAGCGTCACGGCGACGACGGCCCGGGCCGCCACCGCGGCCACGACCGTCACGACGACGACTGACCAGCAGACCCACGGCGGGGCCGGGACGATCACTCCGTCCCGGCCCCGTCGTGCGTCCGGGTCCGGGAACCCGACCCGCGCGGGTCAGCACGACGACGAGCGATCAGCCGTCGCGGGGCGTCGGCACGATCACGACCGGACGGTCGGCCTCGTCGAGGACGAACCGGCTGGTCGAGCCCAGCAGCATCCGCCGCACCGCACCCTTGCCGTGCGTGCCGACGACGACCAGCTGCGCGTCGTCGGCTGCGCCGAGGATCGCCTCGGCCGCCCGCTGGGACTCCAGCACGAGGTCGATCGGGACGGCGGGCTCACCCTGCTCGTCCAGGACGCTCGCGATCGTGGCCCGCGCCTCGGACTCGACGTCCTTGCGCAGCTGCTCGGCCAGCTCCGGGTCCGCCGCGAACGCCGGGTGGAGCACGTCGTAGGCGGCGACCGCTCGCACCGACGTGCCGCGGACCGTCGCCTCGCCGACCGCCCACCGGAGGGCCTGGGTCCCCGTCGCCGAGCCGTCGACGCCGACCACGATCGGGCCGGAGTCCGGGGCGCCGTCCTCGCCGACCACGGCCACCGGGCAGGACGACTGCACCGTCACACGATGGGCGACCGACCCCACCAGGACGCTCGCGGCCCAGCCGAGACCGCGCCGGCCCACGACGACGAGGTCCGCCGACCGCGAGGCCTCCACCAGGACCGTGGCCGGGTGCCCGCTGTCGACGCGCACCGTGACCGGGACGTCCGGGGCGAGCTGCTCGACCCGAGCCCGTCCGGCCTCGACCAGGTCGTGTCCGGCGGCGGCGAGGTCGTCCACGACCGAGGCGGCCAGCACCGCCTGGTAGCCGAAGAAGTCGGCCACGACGGGCGTCTCGTAGACGTGCACCAGCTCCAGGTGCTCGCCTCCGCGCCGGGCCCGTTCCACGGCCCACTCCAGCGCGGCCCCGCTCTGCGGCGAGCCGTCCACACCCACGACGAACCTGCTCATGATCGTCCCCCTCAGCACGACGTCCGTCCGGCAGCGCAGGGTCCTGCGCCGGTGAGGCTCAGCGCAGGGCGCGCACCAGCCGGCGCGCGATGTTCTCGCGCTGCCAGCGGACGAACGTCTCGGTGAAGTGGTGACTGTCGCGGTAGACGATCACGCTGCTCTTCGCCGCCTGGCAGCTGCGCGACGTGCACAGGGACCCGGTGATGCTGACCAGGCGGCGCGACGGCACGAGGCCCCGCATGAGCCGCTGCCGGGCGGACGACGTCCAGAACCGCTGCGAGCTCAGTGCGTACCCGCGGCTCTCGTCGCAGCGGCTGGGGCGCGAGCTGTTCCGCTTCAGGCACGACGGCACGTCGTGGCCGAACTTGGGAGTGTCGTTGAGCAGCACGACCTTGGCGCCGCCGCGCTGCAGGTAGGAGATGCGCGACCGCATGCCCTTGATGAAGCGCGTGCGGCGCTCGGAGTCGGTGTTGTAGCGCGACGTCGCGTACGCGTGGGTCTCGTAGAGCGCGGTGACGACGTAGTCGTAGCCGGCTCGGCGCACCTTCCGCATGACGTTGCGGTTCCAGTCCGCACACTGCTTCCCGGCGCGTCCGTTGTAGCGGCCGAAGGAGCACGCGGTCTTGGCGTAGACGTCGACCGCCCAGCCACGGGTGCGGCCGGCGTGGTCGAGCGCGGTCACGTACTGCTTGGCGACCGAGTCGCCGATGACCGCGACGCGGGTGGCGCTGCCGCGGCGGCCGAACGTGCAGTGCGTCGGCCGGGAGCCGGACGTCTTGCTCTGGTAGCACGAGGCCATGTAGTCGGCCCGGACGTCGGACCCGGCCCGCGCGGGGCTGGGCCGTAGGGCGGCGGAGGCCGACGGAGCGGCCAGCAGGCCGGCCGTGAGCACCGCGACGAGGAGGATCGCGAGACGCTTCATGTGATCCACGCTACGGCCGGATCAGTCGACGCGGTACCCCGCGCCGCGGACCGTCGTGACGAAGTCCGAGCCCAGCTTCTTGCGCAGGTAGCCGACGTACACGTCCACGACGTTCGAGCCGGGATCGAAGTCGTAGCCCCAGACCTGCGAGAGCAGCTGCTCGCGCGACAGCACCTGCCCGCGGTGACGGACCAGCACCTCGGCGAGGGTCATCTCGCGCGCCGACAGCTCCACGACCTTCTCGCCGACGCTGGCCCGGTGGCGGCGCAGGTCGAGGGTCACGTCGCCGACGGTCAGCTCCAGGACGGCGGGCTCGCTCTGGTCGCGCAGCCGCAGCCGGACGCGTGCCAGCAGCTCGTCGAACCGGAACGGCTTGGCCATGTAGTCGGCGGCCCCGCCCTCCAGCGCCGCGACCGTGGTGTCGAGCGAGTCGCGTGCGGTGAGGACGATGACCGGCAGGGCCGGGCACTCGGCCGACAGCCGCGCGAGCACGGCGAAGCCGTCCATGACGGGCAGGCCGATGTCGAGCACGACGAGGTCGGCCTCGCCGGCCAGCGCGTGGTCGAGCGCCGACTGGCCGTCGGCCACGACGGTGGGGGCGAACCCCTCCGCGCGCAGGCCCTTGGAGACGAACGAGGCGATGCGCTCCTCGTCCTCGGCGATCAGGATCCGGTTCACGAGCTCTCCTTCAGCGGAAGGCGCAACCGCACGGTCGCGCCGGTCTCGGTGTCGTCCAGCACGACCGCGCCGTCGTGCGCGGTCGCGATCGCCTCGACGATCGACAGCCCCAGCCCGAGGCCGAAGCGGTCGTCGTCGTCGGCACCGCGGCTGAAGCGCTCGAACAGCCGGTCGCGCAGCTGCGGCTCGACGCCGGGCCCGGTGTCACGGACCCACAGCTCCAGCCGGCCGTCCGCGACGGCCGACCCGACGCCGATCTCGTCGCCGGGCCCGGTGTGCCGGACGGCGTTGTCGGTGAGCTGCAGCAGGGCCTGCACGATGCGCTGCTCGTCCAGCTCGGCGGTGGTCTCGGCGACGGCGTCGACGACCCAGTGGCGGTCGCCCAGTCCCCGGGCCCGGGCCACGACGCCGTGGGTGATCGCGGCGACGTCGGACGGGTGCGGCTGGACGAAGTCGGTGCGCCGGGCCTTGGCCAGCAGCAGCAGGTCCTCGACCAGCCGGGTCATCCGGTCGACCTCGTCCAGCAGCAGCCGCCGGGTGTCGTCGACGTCCACGGGATCGTTCGGGTCGAGCACCTCCAGGTGCCCCCGCAGCACGGTGAGCGGGGTGCGCAGCTCGTGGCCGGCGTCGTCCAGCAGGCGGCGCTGGGCGGTCAGGGCGGCGTCGAGCCGGTCGAGCATCGCGTTGAACGTGCGCTGCAGATCGGCCAGGTCGTCGTTGCCGGTGACGACCATGCGGCGTCCGACGTCGCCCTCGCTGATCTGCAGGGCCGTGTCGCGCAGGTTGCGGACCGGACGCAGCAGGCTGCCGGCGATGCGGGACGACAGCGCCGCCACCACGAGCACGGCCAGGACGGCGAGCGCGGTGTAGTTCAGCACCAGCGCACGCAGCCCCTCGCGGTCGGCGCTGAGGTTGTGCACCGCGACGAGGGCGGCGGTGGTGTCGTCGATCGACACCGGCTTCACCGCCACGCGGTACGTCTGGCCACGCACCTCGAGGTCGCGGACGCCGCCCTCGTCGCGCATCTCGTCCACGAGCGGCCAGAACCGCCCCGATCCCTCCAGCCCCGGGTTGGAGTCGCCCTGCACGGCGCGGTCCCCGTTGCTGAACACCGCGTAGAGGTCCTCGTTGTGGCCGGCGAGGCTCTGCTCCAGGAACGCCGCGACCAGTCGGTCCGAGCTGGCGTACGGGCGCCCGGTGTCGAGGTCGTTCTCGTTGCGCACCGTCTCGATGTGGTCGAGCTGGTGGGACAGGCTCTCGTCGGCGTCCTCGTCGATGCGACCGGACTCGACGCCGTACAGCGTGAGGCCGACGCCGGCGAGCACGAGGGCGGTCAGCGCCGCCACGGCGTAGGCGAGCCGGCGGCGCACGGGCAGGCCGCTCAGCCGGGGCAGGCGCCGCACCCAGGACGGGAGCGCGGCGCGGCGGGACGCGGCGCTCATCCGGTGACGTCGGCGACGGTCGCGGCGTAGGCCCGCACCAGGTCGTCCGCCTCCACCCGGGCCATCCAGCCGCGCTCGCCGGCGCCGAGGCAGACGGTGCGTCCGGCCAGCGACGCGTCGCCGACCACGGGCCAGTCGCCGCGCGCGCCGAGCGGGGTGATCGTGCCTCGGGCGTAGCCGGTCGCGGCGAGCGCGACCTCGGCGTCCGGGAGCTGCAGGCGGTTGGCGCCGAGCAACGAGCGGAGCTTGGGCCACGCGATCTGCCGGTCGCCGGGCACGAGCACCAGCACGAAGGTGTCGTCGCTGCGCTTCACGACGAGCGTCTTGACCACGTCGCGCGGCGTCACCCCCAGCGCCTCGGCGGCCTGCTCCAGCGAGTCGACCCGGGGGAGCGGGACGATCTCGACGGCCAGGTCGCGGGACCGGGCGTCGTCGAGCGCGCGCGCACGTCCGGCCAGTTCCATGGGGACGAGACTATCGGCGCGGGGCGGCGCGCTCCCGGCGCGCCGGGGTGCGGCAGGCCCGTGCATGAATCCCGCGTCCGTGGGTACGGCCCGGCCAGCCCCGACGAGAGGACCGAGGATGAGCAAGATCCTGAACGCCGCCGCCTTCGCCACCGGCTACGTGCTGGGCACCCGCGCTGGCCGTGGCCGCTACGAGCAGATCGTCCGCACCGCCCAGCGGGTGCGCGAGGACGCCCCGGACCTGGCGTCCCAGGTGGTCGACCAGGCCACGGGAGCCGCGAGCGGCTCGTCGAGCTCCGGCTCCGGCTCCAGCAGCAGCACCGGCTCGAGCAGCACCGGCTCTGGCAGCAGCGGCTCGAGCAGCAGCGGCTCCGGCACCAGCGGCTCGGGCACCGAGGCCGCCGCGTCCACCCCGATGTACTCCGCGCCGACGCCCGACGCGGGCCCCGCTCCGGACGACGCCGGCTCGGCGGACGACGCGACGCCGGGCGGCACCGCCGCCTCCACCCCCATGTACTCCGCGCCCACGCCGGGCAGCGGCACCGCGCCCGAGGGCGGCTCGTCGGGCGAGGGCGGTGCCCACGCGGCCGACCGGCCCACCGACGCACCCAGCGGTGCGGGCACGCAGCCCGTCCCTCCGGTCGGCCACACCGAGGTCGAGGAGGAGGTCGTCTACAGCAGCGGTCCGGACGTCGATGCCCCGATCGAGGAGCTGACCGAGGACGACCCGCGGTGAAGGCGATCACCTACGCCGAGTACGGCGGTCCCGAGCAGCTGACCTACGGCGAGGTGGACGACCCGAAGGTGGGTCCGGACTGGGTGCGCGTCGCGGTGCGGGCGAGCTCGGTCAACCCGGTCGACTGGAAGGTCGCCTCCGGCGGCCTGGACTCGGCCCTGGACGTCTTCCTGCCCGCCGTACCCGGCTGGGACGTCGCCGGCGTCGTCACCGAGGTCGGGCCGGCCCACCGCGACCTGCGCGTGGGCGACGAGGTCTACGGCTACCTCCGCAAGGACGCCGTCCACGGCGGCACCTACGCCGAGCAGGTCGCGGCGCCCCGCGCCACGCTGGCGCTGAAGCCCACCTCGCTGTCGTTCGAGGAGGCGGCCGGCATCCCGCTGGCCGGGCTCACCGCGTTCCAGGCGCTCGAGGACGCGCTGCAGGTGGGTGCCGACGACGTCGTGCTCGTCCACGGCGCGTCCGGCGGCGTCGGCGTCTTCGCGGTGCAGATCGCCGCGGCGCGCGGGGCCCGGGTCATCGGCACGGCGTCGGAGGCCAACCACGACTTCGTCCGCGAGCTCGGCGGCGAGTCGGTGGCCTACGGCGACGGGCTCGTCGACCGGGTCCGCGCGCTGGCTCCCGACGGCGTCACCGCGGTGCTCGACACCCGGGGCGGAGACGCGCTCACGACGGCCCCGGACGTGCTCGCCGACCAGCACCAGGGCCGGGTGGCGTCGATCGCCGACCCGGCCGTGGCCGAGCTGGGCGGCACCTACGTGTTCGTCCACCCCGACGTGGACGACCTCGCGGCGCTGGCGACCCTGGCCGACGCCGGCGAGCTGACGGTGCCGATCGCGTCCACCTACCCGCTCGAGCGCGCGGCCGACGCCTGGCGCGAGTCCATGGAGGGGCACGTGCGCGGCAAGATCGTGCTCACCGTGGGCTGACCGGACCGTCGACGGTTCAGGTCGCCGGAGCGGGGTACGGGCGAGAGATACCCACCCGCTCAGGAAGGACGACCCATGACCGACGTCGCAGCCCAGCCGCCCGCCGAGGGCGACGACCGCCGGGTCCTCACGACCCGGCAGGGCCATCCGGTCCACGACAACCAGAACCAGCGGACGGTCGGAGCCCGTGGCCCCGCCACCCTGGAGAACTACCAGTTCCTGGAGAAGATCAGCCACTTCGATCGGGAGCGGATCCCCGAGCGTGTCGTCCACGCCCGGGGATTCGTCGCGTACGGCCACTTCGAGGCGACCGGCCAGTGGGGCGACGAGCCGATCTCGCGCTACACCCGCGCCAAGCTGTTCCAGGAGGCCGGCAAGCGCACGGACGTCGCGATCCGGTTCTCGACCGTCATCGGTGGCCGCGACTCGTCCGAGGCGGCCCGTGACCCGCGCGGGTTCGCGGTGAAGTTCTACACCGAGGACGGCAACTGGGACCTCGTCGGCAACAACTTGGGCGTGTTCTTCATCCGGGACGCGATCAAGTTCCCCGACGTCATCCACGCGCTCAAGCCGGACCCGATCACCTTCCGCCAGGAGCCGGCGCGCATCTTCGACTTCATGTCGCAGACGCCCGAGGCGATGCACATGCTGGTCAACCTGTTCAGCCCCCGCGGCATCCCGGCGAACTACCGCACGATGCAGGGCTTCGGCGTGAACACCTACAAGTGGATCAACGAGCAGGGGGAGTCGCACCTGGTCAAGTACCACTGGATCCCGAAGATCGGGGTGAAGAGCCTCACCGAGGCCGACGCCGCCGCGATCCAGGCCGGCGACCTCGGTCACGCGAGCAAGGACCTCTACGACGCGATCGAGGCCGGCGACTTCCCCGAGTGGGAGCTGCAGGTGCAGCTGATGAGCGACGAGGAGCACCCCGAGCTCGACTTCGACCCGCTCGACGACACCAAGGTGTGGCCCGAGAACGAGTTCCCGCCGAAGGTCGTCGGACGCATGGTGCTGGACCGCAACGTCACCGACCACCACGCCGAGAACGAGCAGATCAGCTTCGGCACCGGCGTCCTGGTCGACGGCCTGGACTTCTCCGACGACAAGATGCTGGTCGGGCGGACGTTCTCCTACAGCGACACCCAGCGCTACCGCGTCGGCCCGAACTACCTGCAGCTGCCGGTGAACTCGGCCAAGAACGCCCAGGTCGCGACCAACCAGTCCGGCGGGCAGATGTCGTTCGGGCCGGACCAGCGTGGCGAGAACCCGCACGTCAACTATGAGCCCTCCATCACCGGCGGCCTGCGTGAGGGCCAGGCGCCCACGCACGACGAGCAGGGCCCGGAGATCGTCGGCCGGCTGACCCGCAAGCGCATCCCGCGGACGAACGACTACACCCAGGCCGGCCAGCGCTACCAGCTCATGGAGCAGTGGGAGAAGGACGACCTCGTGGCGAACCTGGTGGCCAACATCGGCGAGGCCGTCCGGGAGGTGCAGGAGCGCATGGTCTGGCACTTCCTGCTGTGCGACGACGAGCTCGGCCAGCGGGTCGGGGAGGGCCTGGGCATCGGCGCCGACGACGTCCGCGACCTGCCGCCGCTGCAGAGCCAGACGTTGGACGCCGACGAGCTCGAGCGGCTCAAGAACCTCGGCAGCAACGGTCCGCGCGACGTCGAGGGGCTGACCATGACCCACTGCGTGCCGGACGAGCACGTGGTCGTCGAGCGCTAGAAGGCCGAAGTTCGCGAAAACCGCCCGCGCGCGGGGCCTCCGGGGCGAGGATCGACGGGTTCGTCCCGTCCTGCACCGTCCCGGAGGCCCTCGTGCGTGTGATGCCCCTCGTCCTGTCCGCCGTCGTCGGTGCCGCCCTCGCGGTCGGTCCGGCCACCACGGCGGACGCCGGACCGCGCGTGTTCAAGAACTGCACCGAGATGCACAAGACCTACAAGCACGGCGTGGGCAAGCCCGGGGCGCGCGACCGCACGTCCGGCACGCCGGTGACGACCTTCAAGCGCAGCAAGAAGATCTACACCGCGAACCGCAAGAGCGACCGCGACAAGGACGGCATCGCCTGCGAGAAGCGCTGACCGCGGTCAGTCGCAGGTGTCGCAGCTGCCGCTGAGCGGCAGCTGGACGAAGCAGCGTCCGCACACCGGCGCGTGGCGCTGCGGCGCCGCCTTGGCGGCGGCGGCCTTGGCCGTCGCCCGGCGGCGCGCCTCCTGCGCGGTGAGCGCCGGGGCGGCGTCCTCGGGCACGTCGGCGGCGAAGGCGCGGTAGCAGGCGAGTCGGTGCTCGGCGGCGCGCGCCTCGAGGTCGCTGACGTCCGAGGTGCCGTTGATGACGGCGGCCTTCGCGTAGGCCTCGCCCACGCGGCCGTCGTGACGGACGGCGAGCGAGGTCAGCGGCGGCTCGCCGGAGCGCTGCGCGTGGAGCGCGACGACGTCCAGGAGCGGTCCCATCCAGGCCGACGGCCGCGCGGCGGCCCGCACGCCCGAACGGGTCTGGACGAGCTCGGCGAGCTCGCTGTAGGTGATGGTCTGCTGATAGGTCGAGGCGGTCGTCTTGAGGATCTCGTGGGCCACCGGGACCCAGTCCTTGAGCTGCGGGGGAAGGCCAGGCACGATCGACGATCCTATGTCGCGGCGGCGGGCCCGGTGCAGCCGGGTCCGGGCTTGGACCGTCCGGGACACTGGCGCCGTGAGGACCCTCCGCCTGGCCCCGCTCGTCGCCGTCGCCGCCCTGCTCGCGGCCTGCTCGGAAGGTCCGCAGCGGCCCGACGTGGACGTCCCGGAGCGCGTGTCCGCGCCGGTGGCCGACGGGGTCGTGGACGCCGCCTGGCTCGCCGAGACCGCCGATCGCACGCAGGTGCCCGAGCGGGTGCTACGGGCGTACGCGCGAGCCTCCGACCGCCTGGCCGCCCGCGGGTGCGAGATCGGCTGGAACACGCTGGCCGGCATCGGACGGGTCGAGACGTCGCACGCCCGGTTCGGCGGCGCCGAGGTCAGCGAGGCCGGCGACGTCCGCCCGCGCATCCTCGGTCCCCGGCTGGACGGCGGGCCCGGCATCCGGGCGATCGAGGACACCGACGGCGGCGAGCTCGACGGCGACACCACGTGGGACCGGGCCGTCGGCCCCATGCAGTTCATCCCGACCACGTGGGAGCGCTGGGGCGCGGACGGCGACGGGGACGGGCGGCGCGACCCGCACTCGATCGACGACGCGACCCTGGCCGCCGCGCGCTACCTGTGCGACGCCGGCGACGGGATGTCCGACGACGACGGCTGGGTCGAGGCGGTGCTCACCTACAACAACAGCGGCGCCTACGCCCGCAAGGTGGCCGACGCCGCCCGCGAGTACGCGGGCTGAGGCCTGGCCCGCTCCCTGAGCCTGCCCGCTCCCTGAGCCTGTCGAAAGGAGTCCTCTCGACCGGCTCGAGGAGCGGCATCCGGCCCCCGGAGCGGAAGCGCGCCTACATGTGGCCGGTGTCGAGGAAGCGCTGGTGCCACGAGAGCGCCTCGCCGAGCAGGTGCGGCGTGTGCCGGGCGGTGGGGCGCGACGCCTCGGCGCGCTCCAGGTAGTCGGTGAGGCCGTCGCGGAAGTCCGGGTGGGCGCAGTGCTCGATGATGCGCCGGGCGCGCTTGCGCGGCGCGAGCCCGCGCAGGTCGGCCAGGCCCTGGTCGGTGACGACCACGTGGACGTCGTGCTCGGTGTGGTCGACGTGGCTGACCATCGGCACGATCGCCGAGATGGCGCCGTGCTTGGCCGTGGACGGCGACAGGAAGAAGTTCAGGAACGCGTTGCGCGCGAAGTCGCCCGAGCCGCCGATGCCGTTCATGATCGCGCTGCCCATGACGTGGGTGGAGTTCACGTTGCCGTACAGGTCGGCCTCGATCATCCCGTTCATGGCGATGATCCCGAGCCGCCGGACGAGCTCGGGGTGGTTCGAGATCTCCTCGCTGCGCAGCAGGATGCGTCCCTTGTAGGCGTCGATCCCGTCCATGAAGCGGCGGACGCCGGCGTCGGACAGGCCGAACGACGTCGCCGAGGCGGCTCGCAGGGTGCCGCTGTCGAGCAGGTCGAGCATCCCGTCCTGCAGCACCTCGGTGTAGGCCACGAGGTCGGTGAAGTCGCTGGCGTCGAGGCCGGCGAGCACGGCGTTGGCGACGTTGCCCACGCCCGACTGCAGCGGCAGCAGCTCGGCCGGCATGCGTCCGGCCGCGACCTCGTGCCGCAGGAAGTCGACCAGGTGCTCGGCGATGGCCCGCGACGCGTCGTCCGGCTCGCTGAACGGCGAGTTGCGGTCCGGTGCGTCGGTCTCGACGACGGCGACGACCTTGCTCGGGTCGACCCGCAGGTACGGCTCGCCGATCCGCTGCATCGGCTCGGTGAGGGCCAGCGGGCGGCGGTGCGGCGGCAGGGCGGTGCCGTAGTAGACGTCGTGGAAGCCCTCGAGCTCGCGCGGCTGCCAGTGGTTGACCTCGAGGATGATCCGGTCGGCCTGGTCCAGCCAGGTCTTGTTGTTGCCCACCGAGCTGGACGGCACGAGCAGCCCGTCGGCCAGGATCGCGGTCACCTCGACCACGGCGACGTCGAGGTTGCCGTAGAAGCCGAACCACATGTGCTGGGCGCTGTGGCTCAGGTGGGCGTCGACGTAGTCGACCTCGCCGGAGTTGATGAGCGCCCGCAGCGTCGGGTCGGAGTTGTACGGCAGACGGGTCGAGATGCCGTGCGCCTCGGCGAGCACGCCGTCGGCGTCCGGCGCGGTGGACGCACCGGTCCACAGGCCGATGCGGAAGTCCTCGCCGCGGCCGTGCGCGGCCTGCATCCGGGACGCGAGGGCCGCCGGCAGGGCCTTGGGGTAGCCGGCGCCCGTGAAGCCGCTCATGCCGACGTTGTCGCCGTGGCGCACGAAGGTGGCGGCCCGCTCGGGCGTGGTGATGCGCTGCTGGAGCTGAGGGCTGAGGACGCGAGTCATGGTGCGTCCATCATGGCCCGCCGGGCCGTCCGCGCACGGGCGGCCCCGGACGGACGCTCAGGCCGCGAGCCGGGCCCGCACCTCGTCCAGCACGCGAGGCGGGAACTCGGCCGTGCGCCGGCAGCGCTCGACGAGGTAGACGATCTTGTTGAGCCGTCGGCCGGGCAGCTCGACGCCTCGGGCCTCCAGCGACGGACGCAGCACGTTGCGGTCGAAGGTGCCGTCGGACATCTCCGGCTCCCCGCGCCACGCGGCGAACGCGGCCTTGAGGTCGGCGTGCCCGACGATGCCGTGGTCGGGGGAGAGGGCGACGGCGAGCGCGGCGACGAGCCAGGCGTCGTCGTGCTCGAGCGCGCCGACGCCGAGCTGCACGGTGCCCGAGCCCACCGGGGCGGCGGCCTGGTCGAGCTCGACCTCGAGCGTGAGGACGAGCGCGGGCACCCGCAGCTCGACCCGCGTGCCGGACGCCGTGAGCGAGACCCGCTGGCCGGGCTCCGGCGTCACCGGGCTCCCGCCAGGGGCGGCCAGCTCGACCACGGCACCGTTGGCCCGCTGCCCGCGGTGCAGCACCGGGTGGCCGTCGGTCGCGCTGAGCACGAGGGCCGGGTCGCTGACGTAGGGCAGGCGGACGAACAGGTACACCGAGCCGTCGATGCGCTCGACGGTGAACGGCTGCTGCTCGGGGAGCGTCATGCGGCGGGCGACGACCAGGCGGGCGCCCGGGCCCAGCACCTCGGTGCCGCTCGGCCCGCCGTCGCGGGACCACGTCACTCTCACCACCGTGGCTCCTCCTGGAACACGTTCCGCGCCGGCTCGACCTGCCCGGCGCAGGACGCCGACGATGATGCCATGCCCGGTTCCCTCTCCGCCGTCGTCTCGAACCTGTTGATCCTCGCGCTGCTCGTCGGGGTGGTCGTCCTGCTGCTACGCGTCGGCCAGGCGATCTTCCGCACGGACACCAAGCGGGCGGCCGCCGGCGAGGTCGCCGCGAAGCTCGTGACGCTCCCCGCCGGCTCCGACGGCGTGCTGCGACGCCGGTTCGTGCGGGCGGTGACCGGCCAGCACGTCGTCATGCCCAGCGGCGAGCGGCTGGCCTTCGGCTCCCTCGTCGTGCGGCTCGCGCCCGAGGACGTCGTCCGGCTCGACCCCGACGAGGACCTCGAGCGGCTCGGCGCCGACGCCGCCCGGCTGTACGTCGCGCACGCCGAGCGCCAGGACTGGACCGTCCCGGCGGACGTGCGGGTGCAGGTCGAGGTCGACCCGTCGCTGCGGGCGGGCTGGATCCCGCCGGCGCGCGGCGGCTCGGCCGCGCCGGCCCGCGGCGCCGTCGCCGGTGCGGACGCGGCCCCGGCTGCGGCCGGCTGGTCGGTGCTGCGTCCGGCCGCCGACGACGAGCGACGTCCCGAGCCCGTGCGCGCCCCCGTGGCCGAGGCGGCCACGACCCGCTTCCCGGCCCTCGTCCACGACCTGCCCGACACAGGCACGATGCCGGTGCTGGCGTCCGGCCTGCGGCTCGAGCGCGGCGACGACGCGGCCGAGCTGACGCCGGGGGAGGAGCCGGTCCTGGGCCGCGTCAAGGCCAGCCCGCTCGCCCTGCCCCAGCCGGAGGTGTCGTACCGCCACGCGACGCTGCGCCACGCCCGCGGCGAGTGGCAGGTCAAGGACCTGGGCAGCACGAACGGCACGACCGTCGACGGCGAGCGGCTGACCCCGGACGTCTGGACGACGGTGCGCCCCGGCGCCGAGCTGGCCCTCGCCGGTGTCGTCGTGACGGTCACGGCGCCGGCCCCGGGCACGGTCCCCGTCCGCCGCGTGCCCACCGTGCGGTGACAATGGAGCCGGCGCCCGACGTCGAGCCGGGAAGGAGGCGCACCGTGGTCGACCCCTTCGTGAGCCCCGACCCCACGATCGACGTGGCGGTGGCCCGGTTCGAGCTGCTCGGACGCATCGGCGCCGGCAACCACGGCGTCGTCTTCCGCGCCCGCGACCGGCACCTGGGCCGCGACGTCGCGGTCAAGCGCTTCTCGCACTTCCTGGCCGACGACCCGCGGGCCATGCGCCGCATCACGCGCGAGGTCGAGGCCCTGGCGCGCGTGTCCCACCCGCACGTCGTCACCGTGCACGACCTCGTCCACATGCCCGACGGCGACGGCGAGGTCACCCCGCACCTGGTCATGGAGCTGGTCGAGGGCACCTCGCTGCGCGAGCTGCTGCAGGCCCACGGCCCGAGCCTGCGCTCGACCGTCGCCGTGCGCGGCGTCCTCGACGGGCTCGCTGCGTGCCACCGCGCCGGCATCCTGCACCTGGACATCAAGCCGGCCAACGTGCTGGTCACCCCCGAGGGCGGCGTCAAGATCGTCGACTTCGGCATCTCCCGCGCCGCGTCCGACACGACGGCCACGGTCGCCGGCACCCCGCACTACATGGCCCCCGAGCAGTACGACGGCCGCGCCGACGAGCGCAGCGACGTCTACTCGGTGGGCTGCCTGCTGTTCGAGTGCCTGACCGGACGCCCGCCGTTCGAGGGCTCGGTCGCCGAGCAGCTCATGGCCCACCGGCAGGCGCCGCGCCCCGACCCGCGGGTCCTCGCGCCGGGCGTCGGCGCCGACCTCGCCGCGGTCGTGCTGGGCGCGATGGCGATCGACCCGGACGAGCGGTTCCAGACCGTCGAGCAGATGCGTGACGCGCTGGACGCCGTCGCCGACGTCCCGGTCGATGCCGCCGCCCGCACCGCCGCCGTGCCGACCTCCGTGCCGCGCCCGCTCGTCACCGACGCTGCGTGGGCGGGTGCCACCGGCCAGGAGGGCGTCGTCGGCTGGCCCGAGCGGCTGCGCCACTGGGCGGTCGGCGGCCTGCTCTGTCTCGGCCTCGCGCTGCTGGTGCCGTCGGTCGTCGCGGGCAGCCAGAGCCTGCTGCCGTCCGCGGACGTGGTCCGGGCCCAGCCGCTGGTGCCGTCGCTGGACTGGACGGCCGTCGCGATGCTCCTCGTCGCCGGTGGTCTGCTGCTGCGCGTCCGGCCGCTGCTGGCCGCCCTCGACGGACCGCCGCTGGGCTCGCCGGTGCCGCGCAGCGCGCTGAGCGGCTCGCACGCCCGGGCCCTCGCGCTGACCTGGGCCGCCGCGTGGCGCGGCAGCCTCGTGCTGCTGCTGCCCTGGTACGCGGCCGGCGTCGTGGCGCTGAGCGACTCCCTGGGCCTGGACTGGCCCGAGGGCGTCGACGCCTGGACGCAGCTGTGGGCCACGATGCCCGCGGTGTCGGTCGCGCTGGCCTGGTGGGGCGTCACCCGCCTGCGGCCGCGGTTCGGCGCCCTCATGGCGTCGATGCTGCGCCTCACCGCCGCGCTGGCCGCGGCGGGCCTGTTCGTGGCCTACCCGTCGGCGCTGGGCTGACCGTCACAAGGCTGACCGGCCACGGGGATGGTCAGCGCAGCAGGCGGCGGGCGCCCTCGGGCCACCACTGGCCGGCGGCCGGCTGACCCGGACGGCAGGAGCCGTCGGACTCGCCGGGGCTCTTGATCCACAGGTAGGCGTCCACGGTGCCGCGCGCGTTCGTGCGGTTGACCACACGCGGACGGCTGCCGAGCCGGGCGGTCGAGGGGTTGCACCAGCCGTCGCTGACCCGGTGGCGGCCGCCGTTGCGCGACGTGTCGACGACGTACCGGCGTCCCTTCACACCGCGCCGCGCCAGCTCGCGCACCACGGCGTCGCCGAAGCGGCGCTCACGGGCGGTGCGGTTGAAGTTCGACACGTTCGTCGAGAAGCCGCGTGCGTACCGGACGCC
Source organism: Aeromicrobium sp. IC_218 (assembly GCF_004336805.1). GTDB lineage: Bacteria > Actinomycetota > Actinomycetes > Propionibacteriales > Nocardioidaceae > Aeromicrobium. The sequence goes on along the minus strand of NZ_SJXM01000002.1, from coordinate 224,800 downwards.
GGCCGACCGCAGGCGCGTGGCCATCTCGGCGGCCGGCACCCAGCTCGAGTGCCCGGCGTCGAGGTAGACCCAGGCGCCGGCTCCACGCAGCCGCTTGGTGGCGTACCGCATGAGCCGGGTGGTGGCGGACGTGTCGCACGCGCCGAGGTTGGCCAGCGCGTCCGGCTCCAGCACGACCATCGCGCGGCTGCCGCGCAGGCCGCGCGCCACCTCGTCGACGAAGGCGCGGTACTCGCGGGGGCCGTAGCCACCGGCCGAGTACGAGCCGCAGTCACGGTTGGTGATGGCGTAGACGACGAGGACGGGCGTGCGCCGCTGCCCGCGGGCCTCGCGGACGGTCTGGGCGACGACCCGGCGCACCTGCGCGCGTCCGGGGTAGGAGTCGGTCAGCCAGACCGCCTGCGGCTGCGACCAGATGCGCCGGTAGCGCGGGTCCCGGTCGACCCGCTGGGCCGGCCACGCGGGCACGTGCAGCCGCTGGGTCAGGCGGGGATCCTTGGCCGCCGTCGCGGTCGCCGCCGGACGCTCGAGGCCGGCCGGCCCGGCCACGAGCGCGACGACGAGGGCCGCGGCCAGCGCGAGCGCGGCGCGCGACGAGCGGGGGGAGGGTTGGCTCACGAGGTGCTCCGGCGGAGGGTCACGAGCTCGGCGAGCTCGGCGTCGGTCAGCTCGGTCAGTGCCCCCTCACCGGCGTTGACGACCGCGTCGGCGAGGGACCGCTTGGACGAGATGAGCTCGGCGATCGATTCTTCGACCGTACCTTCGGCCACGAGCCGGTGGACCTGAACCGCCCGGGTCTGCCCGATGCGGTGGGCGCGGTCCGTCGCCTGGTCCTCGACCGCCGGGTTCCACCAGCGGTCGTAGTGGACGACGTGGTCGGCCCGCGTCAGGTTCAGGCCGGTGCCGGCCGCCTTGAGCGACAGCACGAACACCGGCACCTCGCCGGCCTGGAACCGGCGCACCATCGACTCACGGGTGCGCACCGGCGTGTGGCCGTGCAGGAAGAAGTGCGGCACCTTGCGCTCGTCCAGGTGGCGGGCCAGCAGGTGCCCCATCTGCGTGTACTGGGTGAAGACGAGCACCGCGCCGTCCTCGGCCAGGATCTCGCCCAGCAGGTCGTCGAAGACGCCGAGCTTGCCCGAGCGTCCGGCCAGGCGTCCCTCGGTCTCGCGCAGGAACTGGGCCGGGTGGTTGCAGATCTGCTTGAGCTGGGTGAGCAGCCGGATGACCAGGCCGCGGCGCTGGATGCCCTGCGCCGCCTCGATCTGGGTCATCGTGTCGCGGACGACCGCCTCGTACAGACCGACCTGCTCGCGGGTGAGGTTCACCTGGTGGTCGGTCTCGATCTTGGGCGGCAGCTCCGGCGCGATGCCCGGGTCGGACTTGCGCCGGCGCAGCACGAAGGGGCGGATGAGCCGGGACAGGGTGGCGGCGCGCTCGCGGTCGCGTCCGGACTCGATCGGCTGGCTCCAGGACGAGCGGAACTCCTCGTGCGTGCCGAGCAGGCCGGGGGTCGTCCAGTCCAGGATCGCCCACAGCTCGCCGAGCGAGTTCTCGACCGGCGTGCCGGTGAGCGCGAGGTTCGCGTCGGCCTCGAGCCGGCGCAGCGCCTGCGCGGTGCGCGAGCGCGGGTTCTTGACGTGCTGCGCCTCGTCGGCCACGACCAGGCCCCAGGCGCGGTCGGCCAGCGTGTCGGCGTCGGTGCGCATCGTGCCGTAGGTGGTGACGACGAAGCCGTTGCCCGCGCCGTGCAGCGACCGGTTCGGGCCGTGGTAGCGGACGACCGGCACGTCGGGGGCGAAGCGCTCGATCTCGCGGACCCAGTTGCCGAGCACGGACGCGGGCGCGACGACCAGCGTCGGCCGCTCGGACTGGCGGTGCAGGTGCAGCGCGATGAGCATGACCGTCTTGCCCAGGCCCATGTCGTCGGCCAGGACGCCGCCCAGCCCGAGCTCGACCAGCTGGCTCATCCAGCCGACGCCGGCCAGCTGGTAGTCGCGCAGGGTGCCCTCGAGCGACTCGGGCTGCTGGACGCCGGCGCCGCCGGAGCCGCGGGCGACGAGCCGCTCGCGCACCTCGTCGAGCCAGCCGACCGTGTGCACCTCGACGGTGCGGCCGTCGACGTCGATCTCACCGGTGACCGCGGCGCGCAGCGCGTCGAACGGGCTGAGCTCCTGGCCGCGCCGGGCGAGCACGTCGCGCAGGTCGTTCTTGTCGACGAACACCCAGCGGTTCCGCAGCCGCAGCAGGCCGTGCTGGGACGCGGCCAGCTGGTCGACCTCCTGGGCCGACAGCACGTCCGAGCCGAGCGCGACCTGCCAGTCGAAGCGGAAGAGCTGTCCGGACGCGAACGCGGCCGGGCGGTCCGAGCGGGGGCCCTCGGCCCGCTGCACGAGGGCGGACGTGCCGAGCTCGCGGACGAGGTCGGCCGGCCACTGCACCTCGACGTGGTTGGCCATGAGCGCCGGCGCGAGCGCCGACGAGCCCAGCGCGGCGACGTCGTCGGTGCCCACCGTGACGGCGCCCCGGGCGTGCGGGCCGCCCAGGCGCGAGGCCGGCTCCCAGCGCTCGGCCAGCCGGCCGAGCATCGCGGTCGCGGCCTCGCGGGCGTCCTCGTTGAACGTCGTCGACGACGGCCCGAACAGCTCGGCGGCGTCGATCGCGGCGGTGCGGCCGGTGCGCGGCTGCGCCTTGAGCCGGACGACGGCGACCTGCTCGTCGGTGGGCTCGGTCAGGAAGCTGATGGTCAACGTGTAGCGGAAGGTGCGCGGCTCGTCCGGTCGCGGCTCGGGGGTGCGGCCGCGCTGCGGGGTGCGCGCGACGTCGGGGGCGTCGGCCGCGAGCGCCTTGAGGAAGCCGGCGATCTTGGCCTGCCCGCGCGAGGCGTCGACGTCGATGTAGCGGGCGGCCTCGCGCAGCTCGTTGAGCTCGGACGCGTCGGGGGACTCCAGCGCGCCGCGGGCCATGATGCGCAGCGCGACGAGGGCCGGCGTGGCCCAGGCGCGCACCGTGTCGTCCGCGCTCAGCGCCCGGATGCCCTGGCTCAGCGGACCGACGGCCTCGTTGGCCGTCGCCCGCTCGTCACCGCGCGGCGTGCGGAACACGAAGCGCGACTCCTCGGGGGCGTCGGCGAGCTCGAAGTCGACCGGGTAGCGCAGCAGCGAGCGCAGGTCGGGGCGGACGAAGACCATCCTTCTATTGTCGCGGGTCGCTCCTCGTGATCCCAAGCGGGTCCACGGTGACGTTCGCGTCATGTCCGGACCTGGACAGGCGTGGACCTCCGTGTAATAGTTGAAGCAACAACTATCGAGGAGTCGTCGTGTCGTACGCCCTGTCGGACCTGGAGAACCGCCTGGTGCCCAGCCCGCTCATGCCCGCGCTGTTCGTGGGGCACGGCAACCCGATGCACGCGATCTCCGACAACGACTACACGCGCACGTGGACGCGGGTCGGGGAGGGGCTGCCGGCGGCGCAGGCCATCGTCGTGGTCAGTGCGCACTGGCTCACGCCCGGCGAGGTCCACATCACCGACGCCCCGCGCAACGAGATCATCTACGACTTCGGCGGCTTCCCCGACGAGCTGTCGCGGGTGACGTACGAGACGACCGGCGACCCGGACGTCGCGCGGCTCCTCGCCCAGCAGCTCGCCGAGTACGAGGCCGAGCTCGACAAGCAGTGGGGCCTGGACCACGGCACCTGGAGCGTCCTGAAGTTCCTGGCGCCTGCGCCGGACGTGCCGGTGCTGCAGATCAGCATCGACTACGCGATGCCGCTGCCCCGGCTGTACGAGCTGTTCTCGCGCCTGCGCCGGCTGCGCCGCCGCGGCGTCGTGTTCATCGGCTCGGGCAACATCGTCCACGCGCTCGGCCGGGCCCGGTGGGAGCCGCAGGCGCCCGCGTACGACTGGGCGCTGCAGTTCGACGCCGACACGGCCGAGGCGATCGTCGAGCGCGACGTGGCCCGCCTGCTCGACCCGTACCGGTCGTGGAGCGAGGCGCGCCTCGCGGTGCCCACCGACGACCACTACCGCCCGATGGTCGCGGCGCTGAGCCTGCTCGAGCCGCAGGAGCAGGTGGAGTTCTTCAACGACACGATGGACATGGGCTCCATCAGCATGCGGTCGTTCATCACCGTCGCCTGAGCGCAGCACGAGGGGCCCGGTCCTGGTGGACCGGGCCCCTCGTCGTGTGCGGCGTCAGGCCTGCGGAGCCTGCTGGGCCTGCTGCTCGGCGAGCTGGCGGCGGACGTCGTCCATGTCGAGGTCGCGCACGGCCTGGAGCAGCTGCTCCAGCGCCTGTCCGGGCATCGCGCCGGCCTGGTTGAAGACCAGGATGCCGTCGCGGAAGGCCATCAGCGTGGGGATCGACGTGATCTGCGCGGCGGCCGCGAGCTCGCCCTGCGCCTCGGTGTCGATCTTGCCGAAGGTGACGTCCTGGTGCTGCTCGCTGGCGTTCTCGAACACCGGGCCGAACTGCTTGCACGGGCCGCACCACTCGGCCCACCAGTCGACGAGCGTGATGCCCTCGCCGGTGACGGTGGACTCGAAGTTGTCCTTGGTGAGCTCGACGGTAGCCATGGGTTGCCTCTCCTCGGGAGCGTGCGTACGACGGGTTCAACGTATGGCCCGTCCGGGCCATTCCCGGTGGCCGATGGTCCCGATCGCGTAACTTCACGCCATCCGCCACGTTTCATGCAACATCGGTCCCGAGTGATGGGGCTCACACAAGGGGAGAACGCATGAAGCGAATGTTGACGGTGCTGGTGGCAGCGGGACTGTCGGTCAGCCTGGTCGGTGCCTCCGCGACGACGGCCCAGGCCGCCGACTCGGTGAAGATCCGCAAGTTCGGCAGCTACAGCGTGACCAAGGGTCACAAGACCACCATCAAGGCGAAGGTCGACGCCCGCGGCAACGTCCGCATCGGCACGCCCGTCATGGACGTCTGGAACAAGAAGGGCAAGCGGATCGTCGTCAAGAAGCCGCGGGCCCGCCTCGGCGCCGGCACCTACAAGGTGCGCACGACGGTCCGGTACCGCTCGTACACGGTCCGCAACAACTACGCCCAGCGCGTCGTGGCCCGCAAGGGCTCGGCGGTCGACGCCACCTGCACCGTCACCTCGGTCAGCCCGGTGGTCGGCACGATCGTCGGACCCGTCGACGACGCGGTCACCGAGATCCCGGTGCTGGGCGACCTGCTCGGGGTGGTGACCGGCCTGGTCGGCAACGTGCTGCAGGGCGTCATCAACGTCCACGACTACACCGCGACCTGCAAGGTCAACGGCTCCAACGGGTTCCGCATCGCCGGCACGATCGCCGGCTCCGGCTCGGTCGATCGTTCCGTGGTCTCGTACCCCGGCTCGGAGAACCGCGACGTCACCGACCCGGAGATCGTGAACTACGGGCCCGAGCAGCTCAAGGGACGCAGCTTCGTCGCCGACGGCCTGACGCTGGCCGCCGACGCCACCCAGACGTACGTCAGGTCCCGCACCACGACGTACTCGCCGCTCAAGAAGAAGACCCGCACCCAGACGGTGAAGATCCGCCGCCGCTAGCGGGCCGGCCAGGGGCCGGGCAGGATCGTGGGCATGGACCGACGACACCTGCTCGGCTCGCTGGCCGCCGTGGGCGCCGCGGCGCTCGTCGGGTGCACGTCCGACGAGCCCGCGCCGCGCCGCACCACCTCCGGCCCCTCGCCGACGCGCAGCCCGAGCGCGACGCCGGTCTCGCCGTCCCCGACGGACGAGCGCCCGGTCCGTCCGCGCAAGGACTCCGTGGTCGCCGAGGGGCTCGGTGTTCCCTGGGGCATCGCGTTCCTTTCGACCGGCGAGGCGCTGGTGTCGCTGCGCGACGAGGCCCGCGTCGTGCGGGTCGGCCCCGACGGCGTCCGCACCGTGGGCGACGTGCCGGGAGTCGTCCCCGCCGCCGGCATCGGCGAGGGCGGGCTGCTCGGGCTGGCCGTGCCGCCGGGCGACGACTCGGTGGTCTACGCCTTCCACACGTCCGGGTCCGACGATCGGGTCGTGCGCATGAGCTACTCCGGTGGCCGGCTGGGTCGTCCCGAGCCGGTGCTCGCCGGCATCCCGACGTCCACGCACCACCACGGCGGACGCCTGCTCTTCGACGGGCGCGGGCGCCTGTTCGTGTCCACCGGCGACGCCGAGCAGCGCGAGCTGGCCCAGGACCGCGACTCGCTCGCCGGCAAGGTGCTGCGTGTCGACCGCGACGGACGTCCGGTCGACGGCAACCCGTTCGGCAACCGCACCTGGACCTACGGCCACCGCAACGTCGAGGGCCTCGCGCTCGACGCGTCCGGACGGCTGTGGGCGACCGAGTTCGGGGACAAGGCGGCCGACGAGCTGAACCTGCTCGAGCGGGGCGGCAACTACGGCTGGCCCCAGGTCGAGGGGGAGGGCGGTGGCGACGGGCTCGTCGACCCGAAGGTCACGTGGGGCACGAGCGAGTGCTCGCCCGCGGGCCTGGCCATCACCCGCTCGACCGCGTTCCTGGGCGCGTTGCAGGGGCGGTGCCTGTTCTCGGTGCCGCTACGCGGCGAGCGGGCCGGGACGCCCCGGCGTCACCTCGACGACGGCGACCGGGTGCGCTCGGTGGCGGTCGCGCCCGACGGCGCGCTGTGGGTGACGACGAGCAACACCGACGGGCGACGCGAGCCCTCCTCGGGCGACGACCGCATCTGGCGCGTCACACTCTGAGGGTGGGCGAGACTACCGCCGCGTAGGGGTGCCGCCGGGCGAAACATGAGGCTAGCGTCAGGTTCATGGACGACTCGACCTTCGACTACGACCGCGACGACGTCACCACCATGGCCCACCGGTTCCCGTCCCGGCCGCTGGCCCACGCCCAGGCGCACCCCGGCGACGTGCGCTTCCTGGCCGGCGTCCCCGAGCCGCTGCAGCACGCGTGGGACGAGGGCGGACGTCCCTGAGCGACGTCCCTCCACGGACGACGAAGGCCCCACCCGGCGAACCGGGTGGGGCCTTCGTGCGCGTCGGGTCAGAGCGGGCGGATGTTCGCCGCCTGCGGGCCCTTGGGGCCCTGCTCGACGTCGAACTCGACCTTCTGGGCCTCGTCCAGCGAGCGGTAGCCGCTCGTCTGGATGGCGCTGAAGTGGGCGAAGACGTCGGCGCTGCCGTCGTCCGGCGCGATGAATCCGAAGCCCTTGTCGGCGTTGAACCACTTGACGGTTCCGGTGGCCATGTCCTTCTCTCCTCCGTGGCAGGAGCGGCCCGAGACGATCTGCGGACCGCGGTCGCGGTCGTGCACCCGAACCAACCAGGCACCCGGACGGGTCACGCAGCCGAGGTCGTACGCACAGCAACTGCCGAACACCCTAGGGCAGCCGATGCTCCCCGTGCACGGGTTCGCCCGAGGCGTGTCGCCGGCACGTCCCTTCACCGAATCGCAATCGGACGAATAGTCCTTGGTGTCTAGACGCAACTAGTCATTTCTTCCTAGGTTGTGCGAAGGCGTGCGCCACCCCACCCGGGCGGCACGCGCTGCGCGGACCACCCGGCCCGCACCATCACGACACACAGGGGGAACACAGTGAGACGTCTCACGACGGGCCTGATCGGGCTCGGACTGACGGCCTCGTTCGGAGTCGCGTACGCCGCGCCCGGACAGGCCGCCCCGGCGCCGCAGCAGCCGGCGGCCGAGAAGGCACACCGGGAGCACGACCTCCCGAACCCGCTCGAGGAGAAGCGTCGCGCCCTGCGCGAGGAGGCCCTCTCCTCGGTGCTGAGCGGTGACGCCAAGACGGTGCAGAAGAACGGCAGCACCGTCGTCAAGCTCGGCAAGGCGTACGCGCCCGCCGACGCCGCCGCCCAGAACAACGCCAAGGCCCGCACCAAGCTGCGTGCGCAGAAGGCCGCGCCGAAGCAGGTCGACCAGTACGTCGAGCTCGAGCAGGAGCGCGCCGACAAGGTCTTCGTGATCCTCGCCGAGTTCGGCGACGAGCGTCACCCCGACTTCCCCGACTCCGACTGGGCCTCCGCCGAGGACGCGGTCGAGCCGCAGCGCTTCGACGGCCCCCTGCACAACCAGATCCCTGAGCCCGACCGTCGCAAGGACAACACGACGATCTGGCAGAAGGACTTCTCCCAGCAGCACTTCGACGACATGTACTTCGCCGACGGCAAGAAGGACGAGTCGCTCAAGACGTACTACGAGACGCAGTCGTCGGGCCGCTACACCGTCGACGGCGAGGTCTCGGACTGGGTCAAGGTCCGGTACAACCAGGCCCGCTACGGCCGCACCGACGAGGGCGCCTGGGACCTGGTCCGCGACGCACTGAACCAGTGGGTCGCCGACCGCGAGGCCGCGGGCGCCACGCCCGCCGAGATCAAGGCGGAGCTGGCCGAGTACGACCAGTACGACCGCTACGACTTCGACGGTGACGGCGACTTCAACGAGCCCGACGGCTACGTCGACCACTTCCAGATCGTCCACGCGGGCGGCGACGAGGCCGACGGCGACCCGATCTACGGCAGCGACGCCCTGTGGTCGCACCGCTGGTACGCCTTCGTCACCGACGCCGGCGCGACCGGCCCGGCCACCAACCCGCTCGGCGGCACCCAGGTCGGCGACACCGGCATCTGGGTCGGCGACTACACCGTCCAGCCCGAGAACGGCGGCCTGTCGGTCTTCGCGCACGAGTACGGCCACGACCTGGGCCTGCCCGACGCGTACAGCACCTCCGGCGGCGACAACAACAACGAGTACTGGACGCTCATGGCGCAGAGCCGCCTGAGCGGCAAGGGCGAGCCGCTCGGCACGCGTCCGGGCGACCTCGGCGCGTGGGAGAAGCTGCAGCTGGGCTGGCTCGACTACGAGGCGGTCACGGCCAAGCAGAAGAAGACGCTCGAGCTCGGTCCGCAGGAGTACAACACCGACAAGGCGCAGGGCGCCGTCGTGGTGCTGCCGAAGAAGTCGGTCACCAAGCAGAACGGGGCCCCGGCCTCGGGCAAGCTGCAGTTCCACTCGGGCTCCGGCGACGACCTGGCCAACTCGATGACCACCGAGGTCGACCTCACGGGCAAGACCACCGCCTCGTTCAAGGGCAAGGTCCGCTACGCGATCGAGAAGGGCTACGACTACGCCTACATCCAGGCGTCCACCGACGGTGGCGACACCTGGACGTCGCTGCCGGGCACGGTGGGTGGCAAGGCCTTCGGCCTCGACACCTCCAAGCGCCCGGCCCTCGGCGGGGAGCAAAAGACCTGGGCGGACCTCAACGTCCCGCTGGACGCGTACGCGGGCCAGAAGATCCAGCTGCGCGCCTACTACAAGACCGACGGCGGCCTCGCCCTCGCCGGCCTGTTCCTGGACGACCTGAGCGTCGTCGCCGACGGCCAGCCGGTGCTGACCGACGGTGCCGAGGACGGCAGCCCGGCGTGGACGTTCGACGGCTTCCAGATCATCGCGGAGACCACGACGACCCAGCACGACAACTTCTACGTCATGGGCAACCGGTCGCACGTCAGCTACGACAAGTACCTGGCGACCGGTCCGTACAACTTCGGGTGGCTGAACACCCGGCCCGACTGGGCCGAGCACTTCAGCTACGGCCAGGGCCTGCTGATCTCGTACTGGGACACGTCCCAGGCCGACAACAACACGATCGACCACCCCGGCCAGGGCCGGAACCTGCCGATCGACGCCCACCCGGAGCCGATCATCAACATCGCGAACGGTCAGCCGTGGCGCGCCCGCGTGGCGGTCTACGACGCGCCGTTCTCGCTGCAGAAGGCGGACTCGTTCACGCTGCACACCAACGGCGTGGCGTCCTACATCCGGGCGCAGAACCCGCAGCCGACCTTCGACGACACCAAGAAGTACTGGTACGCCGAGACGCCCCAGCAGGGCGTCAAGCTGCCGGGTGCCGGTGTGAAGGTCAAGGTGGTGCAGCAGCAGGGCACCAGCCTGAAGATCAAGGTCAACTGACCGACGCCTGACGCGCGAGGGCCCCGGGGAGCGATCCCCGGGGCCCTCGTCGCGTGCGGACGCGCTCAGCCGCGGCCGAGCTCCTGGCGGACGACGGCGACGAAGCGGTCGACGTCGGCCTCGGTGGTGTCCCAGGACGTCATCCAGCGGACCTCGCCGCGCGAGCGGTCCCAGTCGTAGAAGCGCACCTGCTCGCGGATGCGGTCGGCCGCCTCGAGCGGGAGCGTCGCGAAGATCGCGTTCGCCGGGCTGTCCTGCGTGAACGCGAGCCCGGCCAGCGACCCGTCGGCCACGCCGGCCTCGAGCGCCGAGCGCAGCCGGGCGGCCATGGCGTTCGCGTGGGCGGCGCTGCGCAGCCCGAGGTCGTCCTCGAACAGGGCCAGCAGCTGCGCCGAGGCGAACCGCATCTTGCTGGTGAGCTGCATCGTGAGCTTGCGCAGGTAGGTCAGGCCGGTGGCGCGCTCGGGGGAGAGCACGACCACCGCCTCGACGCCCAGCAGCCCGTTCTTGGTGCCGCCCAGGCTGAGCACGTCCACACCGGCGTCGGTGACGAAGTCGCGGAACGGCAGGCCCAGCGCGGCGGCGGCGTTCCAGAGCCGCGCGCCGTCCATGTGCACGGCCATGCCGCGCTCGTGGGCCAGGTCGGCGATCGCCCGCACCTCGGCGGGCGTGTAGAGCGTCCCCATCTCGGTGGTCTGGGTGATGCTGACCGCGAGCGGCTGCGCGCGGTGCTCGTTGCCGTAGCCCCAGGCCTCACGGTCGACGAGCTCGGGCGTGAGCCTGCCGTCGGGCGTCGGGACGGTGAGCAGCTTGAGCCCGGTCATGCGCTCGGGGGCGCCGGCCTCGTCGGTGTTGATGTGGGCGGTGCTCGCGGCGACGACGGCGCCCCAGCGGGGCAGCACGCTGGTCAGCGACACGACGTTGGCGCCGGTGCCGTTGAACACCGGGAACGTCTCGGCCTGCTCACCGAGCTGCTCGCGGACGACCTGCTGCAGGCGGGCGGTGTAGACGTCCTCGCCGTACGCGACCTGGTGGCCGCCGTTGGCCGCGGCGAGCGCGGCCAGCACCTCGGGGTGGACGCCGGCGTAGTTGTCGCTGGCGAAGCCGCGCCAGTCGGGGTCGTGGAGGGGGGTGGTGGTCACCCGCTCATCCTCCCAGCCACGCCCCGACCGGCCGGCGGCGGTCACGCGCGCTCGTGCGCGTGGACGACCTGGTCGATCGCGCCGGGCGCGCCGCCCATCTCGTCGGCGACCTCTCCGGCGACGGCGTCCGCGTCGGTCACGGGGTGGCCGCTCTCGTCCATCCCGGCGTCGGCCGCGTCGAGCGCCGCGCGGTTGGTGGCCAGCACGCCGACGGCGGCGAGCGCGGCCAGGGCGGCGATCGCGAACGGCACGTGCAGGTTCAGGTGCTCGACCAGCTTGCCGGCGGCGTAGGGCGCGAGGCCGCCGCCGATGAAGCGCACGAACCCGTAGGCGGCCGAGGCCACCGGACGCTCGACCGGGGCGACGATCATGACCGCCTGGGTGGTGAGCGTGTTGTTGATGCCGATGAAGATGCCCGACACGACCACGCAGGCCACCAGGACGGTGCGCTGCTCGGGGAAGGCGGCGATCACGGCGAGGACGACCGCGAAGCCGGTGAGCGCGCCGTACAGCGATCGAGCGGTGCCGAACCGGTTCTGCAGGCGCGGGGCGCCGACCACCGAGAACAGCGCGACGAGCAGGCCCCAGCCGAAGAAGACCCAGCCGAGCTGCATGGCGCCCAGGTCCATCGGGAACGGCGCGTAGCCGAGCATCGTGAAGAACGCCCAGTTGTAGAGGAGGGCGGCGACGCTCATGAGCAGCAGGCCGCGGTGGCCGAGCGCGCGCAGGGGGGCGGCGGCCGACGTCGGCGTGGCCGGGCGCGGCGTCGCGGGGAGCAGCACGGCCGTGGCGACCAGGGCGACGGCCATGAGCACGGCGACGCCGTAGAACGGGCCGCGCCAGCTGATGTCGCCCAGCAGGCCGCCGACCAGCGGACCGGCGGCGATGCCGAGGCCGAGGGCGGCCTCGTACAGGATGATCGCACCGGCGAAGCCGCCACGGGCGCTGGAGACGATCGCGGCCAGCGAGGTGGCGATGAACAGGGCGTTGCCCAGGCCCCAGCCGGCACGGAACGCGACGATGCCGCTGATCGAGTCGGTCGAGCCGGCGAGCGCGGCGAAGACCACGATGATCACCAGGCCGGTGAGCAGGGTCGCCTTGGCGCCGATGCGGCTGGAGATCGCGTTGGTCACGAGCATCATGAGCGCGGTGACGACGAGGTAGCTGGTGAACAGCAGCGTGACCTGGCTCGGCGTGGCGTCCAGCTCGGACGCGAGCGCCGGCAGGATCGGGTCGACCAGGCCGATGCCCATGAACGAGATGACGCAGGCGAAGGCGACGGCATAGACCGCCTTCGGCTGCTTGAACATGCTGACGGGCTCAGCGGTGTGCATGGTCCTCCGTGTCGGGGTAGGTGAGCAGGACGGGTGCGGCGGCGGCCAGGAGCTCGCGCTCGGCGGGGGAGAGGCGCTCGAGCCAGGCGCCGAGGGCGGCGTCCTGCTCGGCCCGGCGGGCGGTGAGTGCCTCGCGGCCGGCGTCGGTGATCGAGATGAGGCTGACGCGTCCGTCGGCCGGGTCGTCCTCGCGGTGCACGAGGCCGCCGGCCTCGAGCCGCTGGACCAGGCCGGTCATGGCCGGCTGGCTGACGCCCTCGTTCTCGGCCAGCGCGGTGATGCGCCGGCCGCCGGAGCGCTCCAGGTCGCCGAGGGTGGCCGCGGCGACGCGGCTCATGGACGTCGACCGGGTGCTCCGGGCGACGTCCACCGCGAACGTGCGCAGCGCGCTCGCCAGTTCAAGTTGATTCACGCAACCATGTATATCAGGTGGTTATGCATATCTCCAGACGAGGACGCCCCGGCCCGTGTCGGACCGGGGCGTGCGGGGCCCGGGACTACAGGTCGTAGTCGACGACGAGGGGCGCGTGGTCGGACCAGCGCTCGCCCCAGCTGGCGGCGCGGTCGACCCACGCCTGCCGGGCCAGCGCGCCGAGCTCGGGCGTGGCGAGGTGGTAGTCGATGCGCCAGCCGGTGTCGTTGTCGAACGCCTGCCCGCGCATCGACCACCAGGTGTACGGGCCGTCGACGTCGCCGCTGAGCTGGCGGTGGACGTCCACCCAGCCGAGCTCGCCCAGGAAGCGGTCGAAGTAGGCGCGCTCCTCGGGCAGGAAGCCGGCCTTCTTGAGGTTGCCCTTCCAGTTGCGGATGTCGCGCTCGGTGTGGCCGACGTTGAGGTCGCCCATGAGCAGGCCGTGGGTGCCCGCGGCGCGCAGCTCGCGCATGCGCTCGGACATGGCGTCCATGAAGCGGTACTTGTCGTCCTGGCGCGGGGAGCCGGCCTCACCGGAGTGCACGTAGACCGACACGACGGTCAGCGCGCTGCCGTCGTCGAGGACGTAGTCGGCCTCGATCCAGCGGCCCGACGTGTCGAAGTAGTCGTCGCCGTTGCCGACCCGGACGTCCTTGGGCTCGAACCGGCTCAGGATCGCCACGCCGGCGCGTCCCTTGTCGGCGGCCTCGGTGTGGACGACGTGGAGCCCGCTCTCCGCGGTGATCTCCCGGACGATGTCGTCGGGGGCCCGGACCTCCTGCAGCGCGACCACGTCGCAGCCGCGGTCGGCGAGCCAGGCGTCCATGCCCTTGCGGTAGGCGGCACGGATGCCGTTGACGTTGACGGTGGCGACACGAAGCACGACTCGACCTTATCGGCACGTCCTGCTGAACTAGGGGGCGCGGGATCGCTATGCTCCGGGTGTTCGAGCAACGGGAGGGTCGATGTCCGTGGAGGACGCCGCCGCCGACGAGCGACCCGACGAGGGCTCGTGGCGTGACGTCGTGGAGTCCATCTCCACCGGCGTGCTGGTCTGGGACCTGCGCGGGCGGATCCGCATGGCCAATCCCGAGGCCGGACGCCTGCTCGGCTGCGAGCCGCTCGACCTGGTGGGCCAGGACGTCCGCGACTTCGTCCCCGAGACGTTCCACACCGACACCACCGAGGCGCACCTCGCGCTCGCCGTCACGCGCGAGACGTTCGGGGTCGCCGAGGAGCTCGTGGTCAGCCGTCCCGACGGCACCAGCCTGCACGTCGACGTGCGCCTGTCGCTGCTGCACGGCGACGACGAGCCGCTCGTGGTCGCCTCGGCCACCGACGCGCGCACCCGGGTCGCCACCGAGCAGGCCCGCCTGGACGCGGGCCGGCGCACGATCCTGGACAGCGTCCCGATCAGCATCCTCACCACCGACGCCGACGGCGTCGTCGTCTCGGCCAACGCCGCGGCCGGCACCCTGCTCGGCGTCGAGGCCGACGAGCTGATCGACCTCGACCTGGCCGACCTGCACGACCCCGACGAGCTCGCCGCGGCCGGCCTCGACGTGCCCCAGGCGCGTCCCGAGGGTGACGACGCGCCGACCTTCGCCGTGCTGCGCACGCTGGCCGACCTCGAGCCCGGCGCGCGCCGCGAGTGGTCGTACGTCCGGCCCGACGGCACGCGCGTCCCGGTCGCGGAGTTCATCACGCCGATGGGCGGGGGAGACGCGCCGACCGGCTACCTGTTCGCCGCCTACGACAACAGCCAGCGGGTCGAGGCCTCGGCCGAGGCCGAGCGGCTCGCCCGGCACGACCAGCTCACCGGGCTGCCGACGCGCGCGTTCCTGGTCTCGGTCGTCGACGACATCCTGCTGCGCCGCCCGTCCGCGCCGCTCGCCCTGCTCGTGCTGGACGTCGACCACTTCAAGACCGTCAACGACACGCTCGGCCACCACGTGGGCGACGCCGTGCTGCGCTCCGTCTCCGAGCGCATCCGCGAGGGGGCCGGTCCCGGTGCCGTCACCGCGCGCATCGGTGGCGACGCCTTCGCGACCGTCGTCGACGTGCTCGACGAGCCCGACGCGATGTCGCGGGCCCGGGTCATCCAGGAGCGCGTCGCGATGACCGACATCGAGAGCGACGACCTGGACCTGGTCGGCGTGAGCATCGGCGTCGCGCTGGCCGGCCGCGACGGCGCCGACGCGACCGAGCTGCTCAAGCGCGCCGACACCGCGATGTACCAGGCCAAGGTCGCCGGCCGGAACACGATCAAGGTCTTCGTGCCGTCCATGGACGCCGACCGCGAGAAGCTCCAGCTGGCCAGCGGCCTGCGCCGGGCGATCAACGAGTCCGAGGTGACTGTCTCGTACCAGCCGCTCGTCGACCTGCGCACCGGCAACGTCGCCGCCTTCGAGGCGCTGGCGCGCTGGACCAGCCCGCGCTTCGGCGTCGTGTCGCCCGGCCGGTTCATCCCGCTCGCCGAGGACCACGGTCTCATCTCCGACCTGGGCGAGAAGGTGCTGCGCACCGCGTGCGCCGAGGTGGCCGAGCTGTGCCGCCGCCTCGACCGTCCGGTCGGGCTGTCGGTCAACGTCTCGCCGCAGCAGTTCCGCGACCGCGACCTGCCCGGCCTGGTGCGCCAGATCGCCGAGCAGACCGGGTTCGACCCGACGATGCTCGAGCTGGAGATCACCGAGAACATCCTGGTCAGCGACCCCATGGAGGTCGTCGACGTCATGCGGGCCGTGCGCTCGCTCGGCGTGAAGATCGTCATCGACGACTTCGGCACCGGCTTCTCCAGCCTGGGCTACCTGACCCGGCTGCCGATCGACAAGATCAAGATCGACCGCTCGTTCGTCACCAAGATGGACGACAACGAGCGCGACGCGAGCATCGTGGAGTCGATCATCCTGCTCGCCCACACCCTCGGCATGGCCGTGGTGGCCGAGGGCATCGAGACGCCCGGCCAGGAGCAGCACCTGCGCGGCCTGGGCTGCGACCAGGGGCAGGGCTTCCTCTACAGCGCCGCCGTGCCGATCGCCGCGGCCTCCGTGCTGGTCTGACGGCCCGGGCGGGCCCGCGACCTACAGGTCGCGAGCCAGCGCGCGTCCGGCGGCGCGGCCCGAGAACAGGCAGCCGCCCAGGAACGTGCCCTCGAGCGCGTTGTACCCGTGGACGCCGCCGCCACCGAAGCCGGCGACCTCGCCGGCCGCGTACAGCCCGTCGAACGGGGTGCCGTCGGCCCGGAGCACGCGCGAGTCGAGGTCGGTCTGCAGGCCGCCGAGCGACTTGCGGGTGAGCACGTGCAGGCGGACGGCGACGAGCGGGCCGGCCTTCGGGTCGAGCAGCTCGTGCGGCGACGCGACGCGGATGATCTTGTCGCCCAGGTAGCTGCGGGCCTGGCGCATGGCCGCGACCTGCAGGTCCTTGGTGAACGGGTTGCGCATCTCGCGGTCGCGCGCCTCGACGACGGTGCGCACCTGCGCGACGTCCAGGAGGGGCTCCTTGGTGACGGCGTTCATGCCGTCGACGAGCTGCTCGAGGGTGTCGGCCACGACGAAGTCGGCGCCGCGCTCCTTGAACGCCTCGACCGGTCCGGGCGCGCCCTTGCCCAGGCGCTGGCGGAGCAGCTCCTTGACGCTGCGGCCGGTGAGGTCGGGGTTCTGCTCGGAGCCCGACAGCGCGAACTCCTTCTCGATGATCTTCTGCGTGAGCACGAACCAGCTGTGGTCGTGCCCGGTCTCGCGCAGCAGCTTCAGCGTGCCGAGGGTGTCGAAGCCGGGCAGGCCGGGCACCGGGAGGCGGTTGCCCTCGGCGTCCAGCCACAGCGACGACGGGCCGGGCAGGATGCGGATGCCGTGCATCGGCCAGACCGGGTCGTAGTTCTCGATGCCCTCGACGTACGCCCAGAGCCGGTCGCGGTTGACGTGGTGGGCGCCGGCGGACTCGGCGATGCCCAGCATGCGTCCGTCGACGTGCGCCGGGACGCCCGACAGCATGTGCTCGGGCGGGGTGCCGAGCCGCTCGGGCCAGACCTCGCGCACGAGCTCGTGGTTGCCGCCGATGCCGCCGGAGGTCAGCACGACCGCCTGGGCGCGCAGCTCGAACTCGCCGACGACGTCGCGGTTGGTGGCGACGGCGCGGGCGGACGTGTCGGGGGCCAGGCGGGTGCCGCGGACGCCGACCACGCGGCCGTCCTCGACCACGAGGTCGTCGACGCGGTGGCGGAAGGCGAACGTGACCAGGCCACGGGCGAGACCGTCACGGACGACCCGCTCGAACGGCTCGACGATGCCGGGGCCGGTGCCCCAGGTGATGTGGAAGCGGGGCACGGAGTTGCCGTGCCCGCCGGCGAGCCCGCCGCCGCGCTCGGCCCAGCCCACGACGGGGAAGAGCCGGTGGCCCTTCTCGTGCAGCCAGGCGCGCTTCTCGCCGGCGGCGAAGTGGACGTACGCCTCGGCCCAGCGGCGGGCGTGGTCGTCCTCGGCGCGGTCGAACTGGGCGCTGCCGAGCCAGTCCTGCATCGCGAGGTCGACGGAGTCCTTGATGCGCAGGCGGCGCTGCTCGGGGGAGTCGACGAGGAACAGCCCGCCGAACGACCACCAGGCCTGGCCGCCGAGGCCCTGCTCGCCCTCCTGGTCGACCAGCACGACCGAGCGGCCGGCCTCCACGAGCTCGGCGGTGGCGACGAGACCGGCGAGACCGGCCCCCACGACGACGACGTCAGCATCCATGCCGAGCATTGTGGCGCACGCCACCCCGCCGGCGGGCCGGTACCCGCAGATCCGGCGACCGGGCGCCGGGGGCGGTGCGTCGTCCACCACGGGACCGCCGGGGCGGTGCGTCGTCCACCACGGGACGGTGCTCGGTGGGGGACCACGCACCGCGCGGGGACGCAGGGCCAGTGCGCGTCAGGTGGACCTCCCCTCGCCCAGCCCCCGGCCGGTAGCGTCGCCGGGGTGCGAGAGACCCACGGTGAGACGTTCGACGGTGCCCCGGGATACCTGAACTCCGCGACCTACGGGCTCGCGTCGCGGCGCCAGGCCGAGGTGCTGCGGGGCCGGCTGCGCGCATGGGAGCTGGGCGAGATGACGCCGCGCGACTTCGACGTGCCGGTCGCCGCGGCCCGTGAGGCGTTCGCGTCGTTGGCCGGCGTCCCCACCTCGACGGTGTCGATGGGCGGCAGCGTGTCGGCTCTCATCGGCCTGTTCGCCGCAGTCGTCCCGGACGGGTCGCGCGTCGTCACCCTGACCGGCGAGTTCACAAGCGTGAGCGCGCCCTTCCACGTCCACGGCGGGCGCGGCGTCACGGTGACCGCGCTGGGCCCGGGTGAGCTGGAGCGCCGGGCCGGCGAGTTCGACGTCGTCGCGGTGAGCCTGGTGCAGTCGGCGGACGGGTACGTGCTGGACGTCCCCACGCTGCGCGCGAGCCTGGCCGGGCGACCGACCCGCGTCGTCCTGGACGTCACGCAGGCGATGGGCTGGATGCGCCTGGACGTCGGCTGGGCCGACGCCGTGGTCGGCGGCAGCTACAAGTGGCTGGTCTCGCCGCGCGGCGCCGCCTGGATGGCGGTGCGCCCGGACGTCGCGGACTCGCTCGTCCCGCTGGCGGCGAGCTGGTATGCCTCCGAGCGTCCGTGGGCCAACACCTACGAGCTGCCGCCGCTGCTGGCCGGCGACGGGCGCCGGTTCGACACGTCCCCGGCCTGGTTCACCCTCGTCGGCGCGGGCGTGGCGATGCCGTGGCTCGCCTCGCTGGACATGGACGCGGTGCAGCAGCACTGCACCCGGCTGGCCGGCCGGGTGCGCGAGGCGCTCGACCTGCCGGCGTCGCCGTCGGCGATCGTGGCGCTCGACGCGGACGGCGCCGAGCAGCGGCTGCAGGCGGCGGGGCTGCGGGCCGCGGTGCGCGCCGGACGCGTGCGCGTCGGCTTCCACCTCTACAACGACGACGAGGACGTCGACCGCCTGCTCGCCGCGCTGGCCGGCTGAGCGGTCAGGCGAACGGCGGGCGGGCGTCCAGGCGCACCGAGGCACGTCCGGCCGCGCGCCAGAGCCGGGCGGTGAGGTCGCGGTCCTCGTCGGTGACCAGGTTGCCCATGACCCGCAGCGCGACCGTCATCAGCACCTTCGAGCGCATGCCGAGCGGGCCGAACGTGGGCAGGACCCGCGGCACGGTGAGCAGGCCGGAGAGACGCCGCGCGATCGAGAACGCCTCGCCGTAGTGCCGGCGCAGCAGCGCGGGCCAGGCGGTCGCGAGGTCGGCACCGTCGGCCAGCTGCTCGGCCACGAGGCGTCCGGTCTCCAGGCCGTAGTCGATGCCCTCGCCGTTGAGCGGGTTGACGCAGGCGGCCGCGTCGCCGACCAGCGCCCAGTTGGGGCCGGCCACGCCGGTGACGGCACCGCCCATCGGCAGCAGCGCGGACGTCGGCGCGCGCAGCTCGTCGCCGAGCTCCCAGGTCTCGCGCTGCTGGTCGGCGTACAGGTTCATGAGCGGGCGGACGGCGAGGTCGGCCGGACGCTTGGACGTCGCCAGCGCGCCCACGCCGAGGTTCACCTCGCCGTCGCCGAGCGGGAAGATCCAGCCGTAGCCGGGCAGCACCGTGCCGGTCTCGTCGCGCAGCTCCAGGTGCGAGGAGATCCAGGGGTCGTCGGTGCGGCCGGACTTCACGTACGAGCGCCCGGCCACGCCGTACGCGGTGTCGCGGTGCCACTCACGGCCGAGCACGCGGCCGAGCGGCGAGCGGACGCCGTCGGCGACGACGAGGCGGTCGCAGCGGACGACGTGCGGCTCGCGGCCGCGACCGAGGCTGAACACGACGCCGGTGACGCGGCCGGCGGCGTCACGCTCGACGTCGGTCGCGCGGGCTCCGTCCAGCGGGGTGGCGCCGGCGGCCAGCGCGGTCTCGCGCAGGTGCGCGTCCAGCTCGGTGCGCGGCACGGCCGAGCCGTGGTCGGGCAGCGACCCGCCGGGCCAGGGGAGCAGCAGCTCCTGGCCGAAGCCGGCCGCGCGCAGGCCCCGGTTGGTGCCGTGCGAACGCGTCCACGCACCGAGTCCGAGCCGGTCGAGCTCGGCGACCGCCCGCGGGGTGAGGCCGTCGCCGCAGGTCTTGTCGCGCGGGAAGACGGCCGCGTCGGCGAGCACCGTGGCCAGCCCGTGGCGCGCGGACCAGGCCGCGGCGGCGGACCCGGCGGGGCCGGCGCCGACCACGAGGACGTCGGTGCGGTCGGGCAGCGCGGCGGTCATGGTCGGATTCTCCCAGAGGGTCGGTCGGTGGTTGGATGAAGCCCGTGACAGCCCCCTCGACGCGCGTCCGGTACGCCGCGCGCACCCGCACCCACTTCGACGTCATCCTGGCGCTGTTCTGCGTCGTGCTCGTCGTGTCCAACATCGTCGCCACCAAGGGCATCGAGCTCGGCTCGGGCTCGTGGTCGCTCGGCTCGCTGCAGCTGTGGCCGGTGATCACCGACGGGGGTGCGTTCCTGTTCCCGCTGGCGTACGTGCTGGGCGACGTCATCAGCGAGGTGTACGGCTTCCGGGCCGCACGGCGTGCGGTGATCGTCGGGTTCGGCGCCTCGATCGTCGCGGCCCTGACGTTCGTGGCCGTGGAGCACGCCCCGGCGGCGTCGTTCTACGAGAACCAGGGAGCGTTCGAGGCCGTGCTGGGCCAGGTCCCGCAGATCCTGCTGGCGTCCATGGCCGGGTACGTGGTGGGCCAGCTGACCAACTCGTACGTGCTGGTGCGCATGAAGGCACGCACCGCCGAGCGCGGCCTCGTCGCCCGCCTGGCCACGTCCACCGGCGTCGGGGAGGCCGCCGACACGCTCATCTTCTGCGCCATCGCGGCGTCGGCCATCGGCATCACGTCGATGGGCCAGTTCTGGAACTACGCGATCGTCGGCTTCGTGTACAAGGTGCTCGTCGAGCTCATCGTCATGCCGGTCACCGTCGTGGTGATCGCCTGGTTGAAGCAGCGCGAGCCCGGCTACTGGGACGACGCCGCGCCCGTCGTCGACTGACCGTCGCCCGGTGGGGCGGTGAGTGAGCGTCCACCGCGAGTGCCGCGGTGGACGCTCACTCACCGCTGACGACCCGGGGTGGACGCCAGGTCACCGCCGGCGGCGGGGTCAGCGGCCGTAGTACCGAGCCAGGACGTCGGCCTTGAGGTCGGCGTACGTCCCGTCCTCGATGGCGGCGCGGATCTCGTCGACCAGCCGCACCGTGAACCGCTCGTTGTGGATCGAGGCGAGCGTGGCCGACAGGTACTCCTTGGCCTTGTACAGGTGGTGCAGGTACGCCTTCGTGTAGTGCGTGCACGTGTAGCAGTCGCACGACGCGTCGATCGGCGTGAAGTCGCGCTTGAACCGCGCCTGCAGCAGGTTGAACCGGCCGTCGCGGGTGTAGACCCGCGAGCGGCGGGCCTCGCGGGTGGGGGAGACGCAGTCGAAGGTGTCAATGCCGGACTCGACCGCGGCGAAGAAGTCGTCCGGCTCGCCGATGCCGAGCAGGTGGCGCGGCTTGTCCTCCTCGAGCTCGGAGACGGCCCAGGAGGTGATCTCGCCCAGGCGCTCCTTCTCGATCGCGCCGCCGATGCCGTACCCGTCGAAGCCGAGGGTGCGCAGGTCGCGGGCCGCCTGACGGCGCAGGTCCTCGTGCTGCGCGCCCTGCACGACGCCGAACAGCGCCTGGTACGGCTTGTCCGCGCGCGCCTCGGTCAGTCGCGCGTGCTCGCGGACGCAGCGCTCGGCCCAGCGCTGGGTACGGGCCAGCGACTCGACCTGGTACCCGCGGGAGTTCATGAGCGTCGTCAGCTCGTCGAAGGCGAAGATGACGTCAGCGCCGAGCTGGTGCTGGATGGCCATCGACACCTCGGGCGTGAAGCGGTGCTTGCTGCCGTCCAGGTGCGAGCGGAAGGTGACGCCGTCCTCGTCGACGTGGGCCAGGCGCTCCTTGCCCGGCGCGATGACGTCGTCGGCGGTCGCCGTCGTCGAGTCCATCGACAGCGTCTTCTGGAAGCCGGCACCCAGGCTGAGCACCTGGAAGCCGCCGGAGTCGGTGAACGTCGGGCCGCGCCAGCCCATGAACGCGCCCAGGCCGCCGGCCTCGTCGACGACGTCGGCGCCGGGCTGCAGGTACAGGTGGTAGGCGTTGGCCAGCAGCGCCTGCGCGCCGAGCTCGGCCATCGACTCAGGCAGCACCGCCTTGACCGTCGCCTTCGTCCCGACCGGGATGAACGCGGGGGTCCGCACGTCGCCGTGCGGGGTGGAGAGGACGCCGGTGCGTCCGAGGGTCCCGGGGAGCTGCTTGCCGACGGTGAACACCGCGCCATCCTCCCAGGGGGTCAGTCGAGCACCGGCAGCCAGGAGGTGGCCAGCACGAGCGCGCCGGCGGCGGCCGCGACCAGCAGCAGGTTCCACAGCGGTGCCGGCACCCGGGTGAGCCGGGCCAGCACGTCGGCGTCGGAGGTGCGGGTGCGGCTGCGCCGCCGGTGCGGCCACAGCTCGACGGTGGTGCGCAGGCCGCCGAGCAGCAGGAACCATGCGGCGCCGGCAGCCACGCCCTCCTGCACGGGCAGCGAAGCCCAGCGCACGAGGGCGTAGACGCCGGCGCCGCACAGGGCCACGACGAGCAGCCCGAACAGGTTGCGCACCCACAGCAGCACGAGCGCGAGCACCGCGACCGCGACGCCCAGCGACCAGCGGGTGCCGCCGACCGCGGCGAGCGCGGCCAGCAGCAGCCCGAGCAGGGGAGCGGCCAGGAACCCGGCGGCGGCGGTCAGCACCATGCCGGGGCCGCGCGGACGTCCGACCGAGACCGTCAGGCCGGACGTGTCGCGGTGCAGCCGGATGCCCTGGAGCCGCCGCCCGGTCGCGAGCGCCGCCAGCGCGTGACCGGCCTCGTGCACGAGCGTCACGACGTGGCGCGAGAACGCCCACGCCGGCGGGACGAGCACGAGGGCGGCGGCCACGGCGGCCGGCACCCAGGCCGAGGTCAGACCAGGCCCTTGTCGTCGACCAGGTCGACGCGGGTGGCGTCACGCGGGTCGGCCCCCATGGCCGCGGCCATGCGGTGGAACATCGCGCCCTCGGAGTGACGGCTCTGGCGGTCCAGGCTCAGGCCCAGCGCGGTGTGCGCCCACTGGCTCGTCGGCTCCAGCTCGACCAGGCGGCGGAACGCGTCCTCGGCCGGCACGAGCAGGGCGGCGGCGAAGCGCGCCCGGCCCATGAGCTCCCAGGCGGCGGCGTTGCTCGGCTCGGACTCAACCACCTTGGTGAGCACCCGGATCGCCTCGCGCGGCCAGCGCGAGTCGAGCAGCTCCTCACCGAGGCGGAAGGCGTCGAAGACCTCCATGGCCTCGATCTGCGCGTCCGTGTAGCTCGGCTTCTGGTAGATGGTCATGTGCCAGTCCTTTCTCGTGCCCGCCACAACAGCGACCGAGTGGGATCCATTCCCAACAGCGTCGCACGTCCGCCGGCGGGACGTGACGCACACGCCGGGCGACGCTGCCAGGTTCTGTCAGCCCTCGGACCTAGGCTCGCAGCATGCGATTCGTGGCGACCGCCGACTGGCAGATCGGCATGACCGCGCACTTCCTCGAGGCGGAGGCGCGGCCCCGGTTCGCGCAGGCACGCCTCGACGCCGTCCGGGCCACGGGGCGGGTCGCCGCCGAGCGCGGTGCTGCGTTCGTCCTGGTCTGCGGCGACGTCTTCGAGTCCAACCAGCTCGACCGCCAGGTGGTCGGCCGCGCCTTCGACGCGCTGCGCGACGTCCCGGTCCCGGTCTGGCTGCTGCCGGGCAACCACGACCCGCTCGACGCGGCGTCGGTCTACCGCTCGCCGGAGTTCCTGGCCGGCTGCCCCGAGCACGTCCACGTCCTCGACCGTCCCGGCCTCCACGAGGTGGCGCCGGGCGTCGAGGTGGTCGCCGCACCGTGGTTCTCCAAGCGTCCGCTGAGCGACCTGGTCGCCGACGCGCTCGAGGGCCTCGAGCCGCCCGCGCCCGGCACCGCCCGGGTCGTCGCCGGCCACGGGTCGGTCGTCGGCTTCGACCGCACCAACCCGTCCACGATCAGCGAGCCCGGCCTCACCGCGGCGCTCGACGCCGGGCTGGCCCACGTCGCCGTCCTGGGCGACCGGCACTCGACCACCCGCGTCACCGACCGCGTCTGGTACCCCGGGGCGCCCGAGGTCACCAGCCGGCTCGAGGACGACCCGGGCAACGTCCTGGTCGTCGACGTCGCCGACGACGGTGCTGTGTCGGTCGAGCCGGTCCGGGTCGGCGCATGGCGGTTCGTGGCCCACGCGGCGCGGGTCGACTCCGCCGCCGACCTCGACGCGCTCGAGCGCTGGCTGCGCGAGCAGCCGGCCAAGGAGCGCACCGCGGTGTGGCTCTCGCTCACCGGCACGCTCAGCGTCGCCGAGAAGGCGCGGCTCGACGCCGTGCTCGACGACGCCGGCTCGCTGTACGCCCTGCTCGACCTGTGGGCCCGGCACACCGACCTCGCCGTCCGTCCCGCCGACGGCGACATGGACGAGCTCGGTCTCACGGGCTTCGCCCGCGAGGCGGTCGACGAGCTGGTCGCGCGCTCGGCCGACGACCCGGCCGCGCAGGACGCGCTGAGCCTGCTCTACCGCCTGGCCTCGGCAGGTGCCCGATGAGGCTGCTGCGCATCCGGCTGAAGGACTTCCGCGGGGTCGCGGAGTCCGAGGTGCGGCTCGACGCGCCCGGCGTCACCGTCGTCGTCGGCCCGAACGAGATCGGCAAGTCGTCCCTGGCCGAGGGCCTGCGGCTCGTGCGCCAGTACAAGAGCGCGTCCTCCCACCGCGACGTCAAGGCGGTGCAGCCGACCCACCGCGACGTGGGCCCCGAGGTCGAGATCGAGGTCGAGACCGGGCCCTACCACTTCGTCTACACCAAGCGGTGGCTGCGCAAGCACCGCACCGAGCTCACCGTGCTGGCCCCGCGGCGCCAGCAGCTCTCCGGCGACGAGGCCCACGACCGGGTCGAGGCGATGTTCGCCGAGACCCTCGACGCCACGCTCTGGGACGCGCTCCAGCAGGTGCAGGGCGACTCCCTCCAGCAGCCGGCGCTGGGCCGGGCGACCCCGCTGCAGGCCGCGCTCTCCGGGCGGGCCGGCGCCGACGACGGCTCGGTGCACGCCGCCCTCGTCGACCGCGCCGCCGCCGAGCGGGCGCTGTACCTGACGTCCACCGGCCGGTCGACCAAGGAGCTCGCCGACGCCGAGCAGCGGCTCGCCGAGGCCGAGCACGAGGTCGCCCAGGCGCGCGAGGCGCTGGCGCGGGTCGAGGCCGACGTCGAGGCCCACGCCCGCACCGTGGCCCGCCTGGCCGACCTCCAGCCCCGCGTCGCCGAGCGGGCCGAGGTGCTCGCCGAGGTCGAGCGTCGCCACCAGACCGTGGTCGGGCTGCGCCGCGAGCTCGAGCGGGCCGAGGCCGCCGTCCGCGAGGCCGGTCTGGTGGCCGCCGACGCGCTGCGCCGGGTCGACGACCGCCAGGCCCTGGTCGCCGAGGTGGCCGAGCGCGGCCGGTCCGTCACCGCGCTCGACGCCGAGCACGAGCAGGTGGCGGCCCGCCTGGTCGAGACCGAGACGCTGCTGGCCCCCGCCGTCGAGCGCCGCGACGCCGCCCGCCTGGCCCACGCCGACGCGGCCACGGCGCTCACGACCGCGCGCCGCCAGGTCGAGCTGGCCCGGGCCGGTGCCGAGCTCGCCTCGGTGCGCGATCGCGTGCAGCGAGCCCAGAAGGCCGCCGACGAGCTGCGCTCGGCGCACGAGGCGCAGGAGCGCAACGGCCTCGACGCCGCCGCGCTGCGCCGGGTCGAGCAGGCCCAGCTCGACGTAGACAGCGCCCTGGCCGCCGCCCGCGCCGGAGCGGCACGCATCGTGGTCGAGCCGCTGGGCGACACCGTCGTCCACCTCGACGGTCGTCCGGTGGTGCGAGTCGTCGAGCACGACGTCATCGCCGAGACCGAGGTCGACGTGCCCGACGTCGTCCGGGTCCGTGTGCTGCCCGACCGCAGCGCCGACGAGCAGGCCGAGCGCGTCGGTCGGGCGCGTGACGCGCTGGCCGCGCTGCTGTCGAGGCACGACGTGCCCGACCTGGTCGCCGCGCGTGAGAAGGCGGCCGAGCACGCCGACCTCGTCCGCACGGCCGACGCGGCCGCGGCGACCCGCGACCTGGTGCTGGCGGGGGACAGCCTCGACCGGCTCACCGCTCGCCTGACGGTCCTGGAGGAGCGGGCCGAGGCGGCTCCGGCCGAGCCGCTGGAGGCGCTCGAGGACGCGCTCGACGCCGCCGAGCGGGCTGTGCGCGACGCCGAGCGCGAGCGTGACGAAGCAAGCACCGAGCACGACCATCTGTCCGACCGGGTGGGCGTCCTGCGGGCCGACCACGCACGCACGGGCGCGCGCCGCGAGAGCGCTCACGCCGAGCTCGACCGGCTCGTGACGCGCCTGGAGGCCGACCGGGCCGATCAGCTCGACGAGGCGCTGCAGGCGGCGGCCGACGCGGCCGACCTCGCCGGCGACGAGGCGCGGGCCGAGGTCGCCCGGGTCCGCTCGTCCCTCGCCGAGCTCGGGGCCGAGCTGCTCGAGGTCGAGCTCGAGAACGCCCGCGGTGCCGTCGAGAACGCCGGCCGGGAGATCGGCAGCCTCGAGGCCGAGCGCGTCCGTCTGGAGTCGGTGCTGGACGATCGCGGCCGCGACGGCCTGCAGGACCGGCTCGACGCGGCCCTGGCCGCCCACCACGACGCCGAGCGGGCACACGAGGCCGTCCGGTCGCGCGCGGCTGCGGCCGACCTGCTGCACGAGGTGCTGCAGCGCCACCAGCACGAGACCCGTGCCCGGTACGTCGACCCGTTCCGCCGCGAGGTCGAGACCCTCGGCCGGCCGGTGTTCGGACCCGACTTCGCCGTCGAGATCGCCGACGACCTGAGCGTCGAGAGTCGCACGCTCGACGGCGTCACGGTGCCGTTCACCGGGCTGTCGGGCGGCGCCCGCGAGCAGCTGGGCCTGCTCACCCGGCTGGCCACCGCCCGGCTGGTCGACCCGGCCGACGGGGCGCCGGTCGTGCTCGACGACTCGCTCGGCTTCAGCGACCCGGTGCGCCGGCGCAGCATGGCCACGGTGCTGGCCCTGGCCGGACGCCAGGCCCAGGTCGTCGTCCTGACCTGCGACCCGGACCGGTTCGCCGACCTCGGACAGGCCCACTTCGTCACGCTCGACTGAGCAATCCGTCGCTCAAATGAGCGTTCCTGTACCGATTTCGTTGCGTTGTCGTTACATCAGCACTGAATCCATTGTCAGTGCCCCCCTGTGAGCGGCACCATGATCTGGCCCGGACGACCCGTGTCCGGTTCAGGGAGGTGTTATGCCGCGTCAACCCACTCGCCGCACGGTGCTGAGAGGTCTCGGTGCCGGAGCCGTGCTCGCCGGCAGTGCCGGCGTCCTGCCGCTGTTCGGCACGCCGAGCCGGCAGCAGGACCCCGAGTCGTGCACGACCGACGACCGGTCGGCCACCGACAAGCGCCTGGTGATCTCGAACTGGCCCGAGTACATCGACACCGCCGAGGACGGCGGCACGACGACCCTCGAGGACTTCGAGAAGGCCACGGGCATCGACGTCAGCTACACCGCGGACGTCAACGACAACGTCGAGTTCTTCGCCAAGGTCGTCAACCAGCTCGGCGCCTGCCAGGAGACGAAGCGTGACATGTTCATGCTGACCGACTGGATGGCCGCCCGGATGATCCAGATGGGCTGGATCCAGAAGCTGGACGCCGCCAAGGTCCCCAACCTGCACCAGAACCTCATCTCGTCACTGCGGGGCGTCGACTGGGACCCCGAGCGCGAGTACTCCGCGCCCTGGCAGAGCGGGCTGGCCGGCATCGCCTACAACGCCGCCGAGGTCGGCGAGGTGCGCACGATGGACGAGCTGCTGACCCGGTCCGACCTCAAGGGACGCATCAGCCTGCTCACCGAGATGCGCGACACCATGGGCCTGCTCCTGCTGAGCGACGGCAACGACCCGGCCGACTTCGACGACGACGACTGGGCCGTGGCCATGGAGAAGCTGCGCAAGGCCCGCTCCGCCGGCCAGATCCGCGCCTTCACCGGCAACGAGTACATCCAGGACCTCAGCGCCGGCAACATCCTGGCCTGCGTCGCTTGGTCCGGCGACGTGCTGGCCGCGGGCGACGAGAACCTCAAGTTCGTCACGCCCGAGGAGGGCTCGATGATCTGGTCGGACAACATGCTCGTCCCGAACCTGGCCGGTCACCAGGACAACGCCCAGAAGTGGATCGACCACTACTACGACCCGGCCGTCGCGGCGAAGCTCGCCGCCTGGGTCAACTACATCTGTCCGGTCGAGGGGGCCCAGGCCGAGATGGAGAAGATCGACCCCGAGCTGGCCGAGAGCGAGCTCATCTTCCCCACGGAAGAGACCCTCGCCCAGACCCACGTCTTCCGTGGCCTCAAGGAGTACGAGGCCCGCGCCTACGAAGGAGAGTTCGCTGATGTCACAGGTGGATGAGGTGCTGCACCAGCACCGTGAGCGGGCGCAGACCCGTGACCTGCGGCTCGAGGGCCTGACGAAGGAGTTCGCCTCCTTCACCGCGGTCAAGGCGCTGGACCTGGTGGTGCCGACCGGCACCTTCTTCGCCCTGCTCGGCCCGTCGGGCTGCGGCAAGACGACCACGTTGCGCATGGTGGCGGGCCTGGAGACGCCGACGAGCGGGCGCATCCTGCTCGGCGACGACGACGTCACGTACACCAAGCCGTACAAGCGTCCGGTCAACACGGTGTTCCAGAACTACGCCCTGTTCCCGCACCTGGACATCGCCGAGAACGTCGCGTTCGGCCTGAAGCGACGCGGGATCAAGGACGTCAAGGGCGCGGTGGCCGAGATGCTGGAGCTCACCGAGCTCAGCACGCAGGCGACCAAGACGCCCGGGCAGCTCTCCGGCGGCCAGCAGCAGCGCGTCGCGCTCGCCCGCGCGCTGATCAACCGCCCCGAGGTGCTGCTGCTCGACGAGCCGCTCGGCGCCCTCGACCTCAAGCTGCGCCGCTCGATGCAGGTCGAGCTCAAGCGCATCCAGTCCGAGGTGGGGCTCACCTTCGTGCACGTCACGCACGACCAGGAGGAGGCCATGACCATGGCCGACGTGGTCGCGGTGATGAACGGGGGCGTCATCGAGCAGATGGGCTCGCCGACCGAGCTGTACGACAACCCGCGCACCACGTTCGTGGCCAACTTCCTGGGCCAGTCGAACCTGGTCGCCGGCGAGATCATCGGCGTCGACGGCGACGTCGTGAAGGCCGACATGCACGGCACGACGGTGTCGGTGCCGCGCGAGCGGGCCCACGCGACGTCCGGCAAGGGCTGGATCGGCGTGCGCCCCGAGAAGGTGCTCATCGCCCGCACCGGCGAGCGCATCGACGCGCCCGGCAACCACATGACGGGCGCGGTCGTCACCGACGCCTCGTTCATCGGCGTGAGCACCCAGTACCGGGTGCGCATGGCGTGGGGCCAGGAGATCACCGCCTTCGAGCAGAACACCGGCCTGCGCGAGGTGCTCGCGCCGGGCACCCCGGTCGACGTGTCGTGGCGTCCGGAGTTCGCGTTCCTGCTGGACGCCAGCCAGGACGTCACGGCCGGCCTCGGGGAGGTCTGATGCGCGGACGCCTCACCGGCTACTGGCTGTTCGCGCCGGCGGCGCTGTGGCTGGCGCTGTTCTTCGCCGTCCCGCTGTACTCGCTGGTGGCGACCAGCCTGTTCGACCCGGACGGCTCGGTGCTCACCGGCTACGACGTCGCGTGGGCGTTCGGCAACTTCCCCGACGCGATCAGCGAGTACTGGCGCCCGCTGGTGCGGTCGTTGGTCTACGCCGGCATCGCCACGGCGATCTGCCTGGTGCTCGGCTACGTGCTGGCCTACGCCATCGCGTTCAAGGCCGGACGCTGGAAGAACCTCATGCTCGTCCTGGTCGTGGCGCCGTTCTTCACCAGCTTCCTGGTGCGGACGCTGTCGTGGAAGCTGATCCTGGCCGACGACGGCTGGATCGTGAACACGCTGCAGTTCGTCCACGTGCTGGGCGACGACGGACGCCTGCTGGCCACGCCGGTGGCGGTGGTCGCCGGCCTGACGTACAACTTCCTGCCGTTCATGGTGCTGCCGCTGTACGCGGCGCTGGAGAAGCTCGACCCGCGCCTCATCGAGGCGGCCAGCGACCTGTACGCGTCCCCGGCCCGGGCGTTCTGGAAGGTGACCTGGCCGCTGTCGCGTCCGGGCGTCGTCGGCGGCGTGCTGCTGACCTTCATCCCGGCGGCCGGCGACTTCATCAACGCCGAGCTGCTGGGCAGTCCGAACGAGCGGATGGTCGGCAACGTCATCCAGAACCTGTTCACCACCACCGGCGACTACGCCGCGGCCGGAGCCCTCTCGGTGACGCTCATGCTCATCATCGTGGCCATGGTCGTCGCGTACGCCCGCACCTCGAGCACGGAGGACCTCGTATGAGCGAGCGGAGCGAGCGAACCATGCAGACCCTCACGGGCGGACGTCCGTACCGTGCTCTTCCCACGGAGGTGCGCCCGTGACCCCGCTGCAGCGTGTCGGTCGGTGGATCGGCGACCACCTGGTGCTCGCCCTCGGCGTGCTGGTGATCGTGTACCTCGTGGTGCCGATCGCAATCGTGGCGCTCATGAGCTTCAACGACTCCAGCGGCTCGCGGAACGTGTACAAGTTCCAGGAGTTCACGGTGTCCAACTGGGCGAACCCGTGCAAGCCGGAGGGACTGTGCGACGCGGTCTCGACCAGCATCCAGATCGGTCTGCTGGCGACCATCGTGGCGACGACCCTCGGCACGCTGGCCGCGTTCGCGCTGGCCCGGCACCGGTTCCGGGGCCGGTCGGGCGCCAATATGCTGATCTTCTTGCCGATGGCGTCCCCGGAGATCGTCATGGGCTCGTCGCTGCTGGCGCTGTTCGTGGCGGCCGGCTTCGGCGGCCAGCTGGGCTTCTGGACGATCTTCATCGCCCACGTCATGTTCTGCCTGTCGTTCGTGATCATCACGGTCAAGGCGCGCCTGTCGGGCCTGGACGACAACCTGGAGCAGGCGGCCATGGACCTCTACGCCACCGAGGCGCAGACGTTCTGGCGGGTCACGTTCCCGCTCGTGTTCCCCGGCATCCTGGCCGCGGCGCTGCTGAGCTTCTCGCTGTCGTTCGACGACTTCATCATCAGCAACCTGAACGCCGGGCAGACGGTGACGTTCCCGATGTTCGTGTGGGGCGCGGCCCAGCGCGGCGTCCCGATGCAGGTGAACGTCATCGGCACCGCGATGTTCGTCATCGCGCTGGCGCTCGTGCTCGCCGGTGGCTGGAACCAGCGCCGCCGGGCCACCGCCAAGGCGGCCTAGCCGGGCGCACGCGGCCCGGCGAGAGGGCCCCCGGACGACGCGTCCGGGGGCCCTCTCGCGTCCCCAGGTCCCTCACCCGGGATGCCCGGTCCGGCTCCCGCTGAGTGTGACGTTTCGGGGGTGGAACGGGGCTTCTGAGCCCCGAAACGTCACACTCAGCGGGACGGTGACCGACCACGGGAGGTGAGGCTCAGCGGGACGGTGACCGACCGCGGGAGGTGAGGCTCAGCGGGACGGTGACCCACCTCGCACGGTGACACTCAGCGGGAGGGTGGCCCACCTCGGGCGGTGACAGGCGGCGGGACGGGGGACTGCGGCCGGGGACGTGGGAAGGCCCCCGCACCCGGGAGGGGTGCGGGGGCCTTCGCCGGGGGGACTGGCGTCAGGCCTTGGCCAGCGTCCCCAGGTACAGCTCGATGACCTTGGGGTCGTTGAGCAGCGCGCGACCGGACGCCGTGTGGGCGTCCTTGCCCTGGTCCAGGACGTAGCCGCGGTCACAGATCTGCAGGCAGCGGCGGGCGTTCTGCTCGACCATGACGACCGAGACGCCGGCGGCGTTGATCTTCTTGGTCTGCAGGAACACCTCGTCCTGGAGCGCGGGGGACAGGCCGGCCGACGGCTCGTCGAGCAGCAGCACCGACGGGTCCATCATGAGCGCGCGGCCCATGGCGACCATCTGGCGCTCACCGCCCGACAGCGAGCCGGCGCGCTGGTCCTTGCGCTCCAGCAGCCGCGGGAAGATGTCGGTGACGTACCCGAAGCGCTCCTTGAACTTCTTGGGAGCCAGGTACATCCCCATCTCGAGGTTCTCGCCCACGGTCAGTGACGGGAAGACGTTGTTCGTCTGCGGGACGAACCCGATGCCCGCGGACACGAGCTGGTCGGCGCGCTTGCCGACGATGCTCTCGCCCTTGAGCGTCACGTCGCCCTCGCGCACCTGCACGAGGCCGAACAGCGACTTGAGGAACGTCGACTTGCCCGCGCCGTTCGGCCCGATGATGCCGATCAGCTCGCCCTCGTGGCAGTGCAGGCTCGCACCGTTGAGGATGTTGACGCCGGGCAGGTAGCCGGCGACCAGGTCGTCGGCCCGCAGGACCGCGCCCTCGGGGTTGGTGTAGTCGACCATCAGCGGTTCTCCTCCGTCTCGGCCGCGATCTCCTGCTCGGCCTCCGCCTCGATCTGCGACTCCATGTCGAAGGTCAGCTCGGCGTCGTGGTGGGCGCCCAGGTAGGCGTCGATGACAGCAGGATCGCTCATGACGGCGTCCGGCGTGCCCTGGGAGACGATCTTGCCCTGGGCCATGACGACGACCCAGTCGCTGATGTCGCGGACCATGTCCATGTCGTGCTCGACGAACAGGACCGTGCGGCCCTCGTCGCGCAGCGACTTCACGTGGCCCAGCAGCGACTGCTTCAGCGCCGGGTTCACGCCGGCCATCGGCTCGTCGAGCATGATCAGCTCGGGGTCGACCATGAGGGCGCGCGCCATCTCCAGCAGCTTGCGCTGGCCGCCCGAGAGCGAGCCGGCGAAGTCGTCCTTCTTGGCGTCGAGCTTGAACCGGCGGAGCAGGTCCATCGCGCGCTCGGTGTTGGCGTCCTCCTGGCCCTGCCACAGGAAGCGCAGGACGCTCGGCAGGAACCGCTCGCCCTTCTGCCCCGTGGCGCCCAGGCGCATGTTCTCGATCACCGTCAGGCGCGAGAGCACCTTGGTGAGCTGGAACGTGCGGACCATGCCGCGGCGGGCCACCTTGTAGGGCGGGACGCCGGACAGGCTCTGGCCGTTGAACGTCCAGCTGCCCTCGTCGGGCTTGTCGAAGCCCGTCAGCAGGTTGAAGAACGTCGTCTTGCCGGCGCCGTTGGGTCCGATGAGCGCGGTGATCTTGCCCCGCGGGATCTCGAAGTGGTCCACGTCGACGGCCTTGAGGCCGCCGAACGTCCGGGTCACGCCGTCGGCGACCAGGATGACGTCGCCGCCCCCGTGGGCCGTCTCGTGCTTCTCGTTCATGGTGTCAGCGCCCATCGATCGCCAGCTCCCGCCTGTCTCCGAGGATGCCTTGCGGCCGGTAGATCATGATCAGCATCAGCACCAGGCCCAGCACGATCAGGCGCATGAGGCTGGCCTGGTTGCTGTCCATGATCGCCGAGGGGATCAAGGGGTCGGTGCCGCTCGTGGCCTTGCCGAAGAACAGGTCCAGCCCGTTGAGGAAGAACCAGAAGATCAGCGCACCCAGGACGGGGCCGAGCACCCGGGCCGCGCCGCCGATGAGCAGCACGGTGTAGGCGAAGAACGTCGTGTCGGTCGCGAAGTCCGACGGCGCGACGTTGCTGGTGGCCAGGCCGCTCATGATGCCGGCCATCGCGCCGATGACGCCGCCCAGGACGAGCGCCTGCATCTTGTACGAGTAGACGTTCTTGCCGAGGCTGCGCACGGCGTCCTCGTCCTCGCGGATGCCCTTGAGGACGCGGCCCCACGGGCTGCGCATCAGCAGGTAGATGAACACGCACAGCAGGGCGACCAGCACCCAGCCGATCAGCATGATGAAGAAGTCGTAGGACCGGAACTGGATGATGCCCAGGTCCACGCCTCCCTCGGGGATGGGGTTGATGTCGCGCAGCGCCTCGGTGAAGCCGAAGCGTCCGTCCTGGCCGCCGAACTGGTCGTTCAGGCTGGCGGCACCGAGGATCTGGCGCAGCGCCTCGGCGGCGGCGATCGTCGCGATCGCCAGGTAGTCCGCTCGCAGTCGCAGCGTCGGGACGCCCAGGATCAGGGCGAGGACGACCGCGGCCAGGAGGCCGACCAGGATGCTCAGCCAGAGGTTCTGGCCCCAGGTCTGGACGAGGGCGCCGACGGCGTAGCCGCCGACCATCATGAAGGCGGCCTGACCGAAGTTCAGCAGACCGGTGTAGCCGAAGTGGATGTTCAGGCCGATCGCGGCCAGGCAGTAGACGACCGCCTGCGGGCCGACGGCCTGCTCGATCGCGTTGGTGAGGACTTCGAACCAGCTCATCAGTGTTCTCCTTTCCTCAGCCGACGCGCTCAGCCCGGCCCAGCAGGCCCTGGGGCCGCACGAGCAGGATCAGGATGAGGACGACGAGCGCGGTCACGTACTTGAGCTCGGGCGGCAGGACGATCGAGGACAGCTCGACCAGGAGCCCGACGATCAGGGCGCCGGCCATGGTGCCCCAGATCGTGCCCAGGCCGCCGAGGGTCACCGCGGCGAACGTGAGCAGCAGGATCTTGTTGCCCACCTGGTAGTCGAAGCCGTTCTGCAGGCCCCACATGATGCCGCCCATGCCGGCCAGCGCGGCGCCGGCGATCCAGACGGTCGTGATCACGCGGTTGACGTCGATGCCGGACGAGGCGGCGAGCGCCGGGTTGTCCGAGACGGCGCGGGTCGCCTTGCCCAGGCGGGTGCGGGTCACGGCCAGCGAGACCAGGATCAGCACGACCACGCAGATGACCGCGATGTAGAACGACTTGGGCGAGATGCCCACGCCGCCGATGTTCCACAGGTCGCCGGCGGGGACCCCGCGGTACTGGTGGTTGTCGGCGCCGAAGAAGTACTGGTAGACGTTCCGCAGGAAGATGCCCAGGCCGATGCTGACGATCATCATCGCGATCAGGCCGGTGCCGCGGCTGCGCAGCGGCTTCCAGAGCAGGCGGTCGTTGGCCAGGCCGAAGACGCCGGCCAGGATCACCGCGAGCAGCGCCGCGGCGTAGAAGTTCCAGCCGAAGGCGTCCTGCAGCAGGTAGGCGGCCAGCGCACCGAACGTGATCAGCTCGCCGTGGGCGAAGTTGGTCAGGCCGGTGGTGCCGAACACCAGGGAGATGCCGAGCGCGGCGAGCGCCAGCAGCAGGCCCAGGAAGACGCCGTTGATGCTGTTCTGAGCGATCTCCTGCAGCAGGCCGGGGCCCTTGTCGGCCTCGGGGCCGATGCCGTAGTTGACGGTGATGTCGGCGTTCGTCTTCACCATGACGGTGAAGGAGGTCTTCTTGCCGTCGGTGAGGCTCGTGCCCTCGGGGAGGGAGTCGGTGTCGAGCTTGACGGTGAGGTCCTGACCGAGGAGGTCGTCCGGCGAGCCGGGGACGGGGATCGCGAAGGTGCCGTCGGGTCCGCTGACGCCGGTGGCGACCTCGGATCCGTCGATCTCGACGCTGATCTTCACGTCGGGGACGGGCTCGGGGGGATCGGTACGGGTGTCGCTGAGAGTGCCCTTGATGTTGATCGCGTCGGACGCCGCCCCTGCGGGCGAGGCGAGTCCGACGACGACCAGGGCTCCCAGGACAACCGCGAGGACAGCTGCGGGTCGCAGTCGCACGCGTGGCTCCTAGTTCGTTCAGGCAGCAGGTCGTGCCGCTGAATGGTCCCTGGGAGCATAGACGTGCCCCAGGTCGCCGCACCCCTTGTTACGTCACCTGACGTGTAACAAGTTGGTTGCAGTTCGACTAAGCAGCGTCGGGCCCGCGGGGGAGGGGGTGCGGCGTGGCCGGGCCGCCCGGTCGCAACGGTGCGGCGGGTATGCTGTGCCAGCCTCCGCGGAGGCGTTCCGTCCCCCGCGGTTCTTCCCAGGAGGTCCACCCCGTGCCGATGCGTCCCGGCGTCACCCTGCGTGAGGCGACCCTCGCCGACGCCGCCGAGCTCGTCGCGCTGTGGTCCGAGTGCGCGTCCGCGAACCGCTCCGAGGGCATCGAGGCGGCGGCCTACTCCAACCTGTGGCGCGAGCCGTCGCTGGAGGAGGCCGAGGAGGCGCTGGGCATGACGCTGGCGCGCGACGGCCGGCACATGATCGTCGCGATCGTCGACGACGAGCTCGTGGGCGTCCTCATGTTCCAGATCGGCACGATCACCCCGCTGAACCTGACCCGGACGCTCACGGTGCACGAGCTGCTCGTCTCGCCGCGCTACCGCCGCCGCTCGGTGGCGATGACGCTGCTGTCGGCCGCCGAGCACGCCGGCGAGGAGCACGCCTGCGAGGTCGTCATCGCCGTGACGCCCGCCCACGCGCGCGAGCCCAACCGCTACCTGACCAAGCTCGGCTTCGCCCAGGTGGCGACCGTCCGGGCCATCCAGACCAGCGTCCTGCAGTCGCGCCTGAGCACCCGCACGGGCGCCTCGCGCGACACCGGACGCCTCATCGCGATGCGCCGCACGCTGCGCCGCCGCGAGCGCGAGGCGCACCGCTTCGCCGAGTGAGGCCTGTCGGCCGCGGCCGGTAGGGTCGGGGCCGTGACTCGCCTGCTGCTCATCGACGGACACTCGGTCGCCTACCGCGCCTTCTTCGCCCTCCCGGTCGAGAACTTCTCGACCAGCACCGGCCAGCACACGAACGCCGTCTTCGGCTTCACCTCGATGCTGATCAACGTGCTGCGCGACGAGCAGCCCACGCACGTCGCGGTCGCGTTCGACGTGTCGCGCCAGACCTTCCGGGCCACCGAGTACGCCGAGTACAAGGCGAACCGCTCCAAGAGCCCCGACGAGTTCAAGGGCCAGGTCACCTTGATCAAGGAGGTGCTCGAGGCGCTCGGCATCCCCATGTTCGAGAAGGACGGCTTCGAGGCCGACGACATCATCGGCACGCTCGCCACGCAGGCCCAGGCCGCGGGCATGGAGGTGCTCATCTGCACCGGCGACCGCGACGCGCTGCAGCTGGTCACGCCGACGACCACCGTCCTGTACCCGCGCAAGGGCGTCTCCGACCTCGCGCGCATGACGCCCGACGCCGTGCTCGACAAGTACGGCGTCACCCCCGAGCACTACCCCGAGATCGCCGCGCTCGTGGGCGAGACGAGCGACAACCTGCCCGGCGTCCCCGGGGTCGGGCCCAAGACCGCGGCCAAGTGGATCAACCAGTACGGCACGCTCGAGGCGCTCGTCGCCGACGTCGACAAGGTGCCGGGCAAGGCCGGCCAGTCGCTGCGCGACCACCTCGACGACGTGCTGCGCAACCGGCGCATCAACGCGCTCGTGCGCGACCTCGACCTGCCGCTCGGTCCCGCCGACCTCGCGTTCAGCACGGCGTGGGACCGCGAGGCGATCCACCGCGTGTTCGACGCCCTCGAGTTCGCGGTGCTGCGCGAGCGGCTGTTCAGCTACCTCGGCGGCGCCGACGAGGAGGTCGAGGCCGGCTCGGCGCTCGACCTCGACCTGACCCTCGTCCCGCACGACGGGCTGCGCGCCTGGCTCGACGCCCACGCCGGCACCGACCCGGTCGGGGTCGAGGTCGCGGGCGTCACGCGTCCGGTGGGCGCCCGCACCGAGAGCATCGCCGTGGCCACCGCCGACGGCACCGCCGCGTGGTTCGACGTCGAGGGGCTCAGCGCCGACGACGACGCCGCGCTGGCCGCGTGGCTGGCCGATCCCGAGCGCCCCAAGGTGCTGCACGACGCGAAGGGGCAGGTGCACGCCCTCGCGGCCCAGGGCTGGACGCTGCGCGGCCTGGTCGCCGACACCGCGCTGGCCACGTACCTCGTGCGTCCCGACCAGCGCGCGTACGACCTCGCCGACCTCGCCGTCCGCTACCTGCACCGCGAGCTGACGATCACCGACTCGTCCGGCCAGCTGGCCTTCGACGACGACACCGCCGGCGCCGACGGGGCGGTCCAGCGGGCCCGGGCCACGCTCGACCTGTGGGGCGCGCTGCAGCCCGAGCTGGAGGCCGAGGGGTCCCTGACGCTGCTGCGCGACGTCGAGCTGCCGCTGCTCGACGTGCTCGCGGTCATGGAGCGCGACGGCATCGCGGTCGACTCCGACCACCTGGCCGCGCTGCACGCCGAGTTCTCCGACCGCATGCAGGTGGCGGCCCAGGAGGCGTACGACGTCATCGGCCGCGAGGTGAACCTCGGCTCGCCCAAGCAGCTGCAGGTCGTGCTCTTCGAGGAGCTCGGCATGCCCAAGACCAAGAAGACCAAGACGGGCTACACCACCGACGCCGACGCGCTGCAGTCGCTGTTCGTCAAGACCGAGCACCCGTTCCTGGCCCACCTGCTCGACCACCGCGACGTCACCCGGCTGCGCCAGACCGTCGAGGGCCTGCAGAAGACCGTCGCCGACGACGGCCGCATCCACACGACCTACTACCAGACGATCGCCGCCACCGGCCGGCTCAGCTCGGCCGACCCGAACCTGCAGAACATCCCGATCCGCACCGAGTCCGGGCGTCGCATCCGTGAGGCGTTCTGCGTCGGCGACGGCTACGAGACGCTGCTGACCGCCGACTACAGCCAGATCGAGATGCGCATCATGGCGCACCTGTCCGAGGACGCCGGGCTCATCTCGGCGTTCAACTCCGGCCAGGACTTCCACACGGTCATGGCCGCCAAGGTGTTCGAGCGCGACCCCGAGGCGATCGACGGCGGGCTGCGCGCCCGCATCAAGGCGATGAACTACGGCCTGGCCTACGGGCTGTCGTCGTACGGCCTGAGCCAGCAGCTGGGCATCACCACCGGTGAGGCGCAGGCGCTCATGGACGACTACTTCGAGACCTTCGGCGGCGTCCGCGACTACCTGCGCAGCCTGGTCGACGAGGCGCGCACGACCGGCTTCACCGCGACGATCCTGGGCCGGCGCCGCTACCTGCCCGACCTGCTGAGCGACAACCGCCAGCGCCGCGAGATGGCCGAGCGCATGGCGCTCAACGCCCCCATCCAGGGCTCAGCCGCCGACATCATCAAGGTCGCGATGCTCGGGGTGGCGTCCGCGCTGCGCGAGGCCGACCTCCGCTCGCGCATGCTGCTGCAGGTGCACGACGAGCTCGTGCTCGAGGTCGCGTCCGGCGAGCTGGAGCAGGTCGAGGCGCTCGTCCGCGAGCAGATGGCGGCGGCCGCCGACCTGTCGGTGCCGCTCGACGTCTCGGTCGGCATCGGCCGCACCTGGCACGAGGCCGGCCACTAGCCCGAGCACCCGCACCGCTCCGCCGGAGCGGTGAGTCCTGGTCACTCTCCCGGGGTGGGCGGTGAGTCCTGGTCACTTCCTGGCCAGGAAGTGACCCCAGGTCACCGCTCCCGCAGGGGAGTGACCGCCACTCACCGCTCAGGGGGTGCTGGTCAGCCGAGGGCGGCGACGCCGGCGAGGGTCGCGTCGTCGAGCGCACGGTCGGCCAGGGCCACACGCACCAGCCCGTCCGGGCGCGGCCCGCGCAGCACCTCGCGCAGGCCGGTCCGCCGGGCCACGGCGATCGACGCCGGGTTGGTGGTCAGTGCCCGGGCCACGACCGGACGTTCGCGGTCGTGCGCGTGCGCGGCCCGCACCGCCTCGGTCGCCAGCTCGGTGGCCAGGCCGTGGCCCCAGACCGCGGGGCTCAGCCGGTAGCCCAGGTTCCAGTGGAACGGGTCGCGCGGCGAGACGCCGCCCAGGCCCACGACCGTCCCGGCCGGCACGTCGCCGACCGTCTGCGCGAGCCGCACGGTCCAGGAGTCCAGCCCGTGAACCCGCCATCCCGCCGCGGCGTGGTCGATCATCTGCGCCGTCTGGTCCGGGTGGGTGTGCCGGCCGGACGGCAGGTGGGTCCAGGTGGACGGGTCGGCGAAGACCGCGTGGACGGCGTCGACGTCGCCTGCCGCCACGGGCGCCAGGGCCAGCTGCGCGGTCGTCGTCATCGAGCGGTGCTGCGGTCGTGCGCCCGCGAGGCGCTCCACAGGGCGACGGCGAGCACCGCGGCAGTGGCGGCGACGAGCGTGATCAGTCCGGTGACGTGCACGTCGAGGGCGTAGGCCCCGACGACGAGCACGACGACGGCGGCCCACACCATCACCGTGACCCCGTGGGCGTGGCGGGCCAACGCGTCGAACAGCAGCAGGTGCACGACGGCGAGCACGGAGCCGGCGAGGGCGAAGAGCCAGAGCCGGTCCTGGATCTCGGCGTACTGGTCACCGCCGACCAGGATGAGCGCGAGCCCGGGCAGCAGGGCGGTCGCGGCCGTGGCGAGGGTGCCCAGCGCGGCCACCATGCCGACGGCCCGGAGGCGGGCCTTGGCCCCGCCGCCCTCGGCCAGGTCGGCGAAGACGACGACGCTGACGAACTGGGGGAAGAACACCGCGGCCTTGGCCAGGATGAGCCCGGACGCGTACAGGCCCGCCTCGTGCTCGTCGAACCGGTTGCGGGCGATGAGCGCGTCGAGGTTGCTCAGCGCGAAGTACGCGGCGAGCGCCTGGGTGCCGAGGATCGCCTCGCGCAGCAGGAGGCGACGCGACACCCAACCGCCGCGGGCGTGGGCGCGCAGCAGCGGCAGCCCGACGACGGCCGGCACCACCTGGCCGAGCAGGATGCCGCAGATGGCGCCGAGCGGGGTGGGGGAGACGAGCAGCCCCAGCCCGCCGCCGAGGATGCGGCCGAAGCCGTTGGCCAGGTAGATCGCGGTGAGCGTCCGCCACGCGCGGGTGCCCTGGGCGATGCCCATCTCGGCGCCCATGAACGCCAGCGGCACCATGATCAG
The DNA here is from genome assembly GCF_004336805.1 of Aeromicrobium sp. IC_218. Lineage (GTDB taxonomy): Bacteria > Actinomycetota > Actinomycetes > Propionibacteriales > Nocardioidaceae > Aeromicrobium. Next base: position 184,088 of record NZ_SJXM01000002.1, on the reverse strand, counting down.
GCCGCACACCACGACGAGCCGGTAGTCGTCGAGCCGCAGCACGGGCGTGAGCACGACGGACGACGCGGCGACCAGGGCCGCGACGCTCACGCCGACGAGCAGCGTCACGCGGGCGACGGCGGCGACCACCTGGTCGCGCCGCTCGGGGGCCACGGCCAGCTGGCGCGCGGCGGTGGCCTGCAGGCCCAGCGACGCGACGCTGCCCACCAGGACGATGCCGAGGAGCGCGGTGAGGGCGCCGAACTCCCGGGGCAGCAGGGCGCGGGCGGCCAGGACGGTGAGCCCGTACAGCAGCACGTTCATCACGACCATGCCCATGGCGACGAGGGCGCCGCCGGACACGGTGGTCTGGCGCTCGGCCGGTCTCGTCACCCCTGCACAATAGCCACGCCGGTCACCGTCCGTGGCAGGCCCTGGGAGGACAGATGCGCAACGCGCGACGGCTGCTGGCCGATCGCTGGCCCGACGTGGCCGCGGTCGTGCTGTCCCTGCTCGTGCTGGCCCCGCTGCTGCGCCGTGGGTACGTGCTGTCGTACGACATGGTCTGGGTGCCGGACCTCGAGCTGGGCCGGCGCGACGTCTGGGGGCTGGGGTCGGCGCTTCCGCGCGCGGTCCCCTCCGACGCGCTCGTGGCCCTGGTCGGCTCGGTGCTGCCGCAGTGGGTCGTGCAGCGGCTCGTGCTGCTGGGCGCGCTCGTCGCCGCCGGAGCCGGCGCGTCCCGGCTCTGCGCCGGACTCCCGGTGGCCGGACGCCTGGTGGCGGCGACCCTCGCGATCTGGAACCCGTTCGTCGCCGAGCGCCTCGCCCTCGGCTCCTGGCCCGTGCTGGTGGCCTACGCCGGCACGTTCTGGCTGATCGCCGGCCTGATCGGCGGGCGGCGCGTGCCGGTGGTCCTGGGCCTGGCCGCGACCGCGCTCTCGCCCGCAACCGGCGTGATGGGCCTGCTGGTCGTGCTGGCGTGCGCCCGTGGGGTGGCCGGACGCGTCCGGTGGCTCGCGCTCGGCCTGGCCCTCAACGCGCCGTGGCTGGTGACCGGCCTGCTCCGGGGCTCGGACGCCGTGGTCGACCCGCTCTCGGTGCGGCTGTTCGACGCCCAGCCCGAGCTCGGGCTCGGGCGGCTCGGGGCCGTCCTGTCGCTCGGCGGCATCTGGAACACCGAGGTCGTGCCGGTCTCGCGGACGCTGTTCTCGTCCGCCGTGCTCGTCGTGGCGCTCTGGCTGCTCGTGCTCCTGGGCCTGTGGGCCTGGCGGCGATCCGGCGGGCGTGGCCTGGTGGCACTGGTCGCGCTGGGCGTCGTGGGGGTGCTCGTCGCCCTGGCGGGCTCGGTCGCACCGGACGCCCTGGGCTGGGTCGTCGCCCACGTGCCCGGGGCCGGACTGCTGCGCGACGGCACGCGCTGGCTGCTGCTGCTCGCCCCGGTGCTCGTGGTCGGGGGCGCGCACGGCGCGTCGTGGCTCGTCGACCGCTGCCGCACCGCGGGCCCCCGCCGCCTGGTCGCGGCCGGGCTCGTGCTCGTCCCGGTCGCGGCGCTGCCCGACCTGGCCTGGGGCGTCGGCGGTCAGCTGAAGGTCGCTCACTACCCGCAGGACTGGGCCGAGGCGCGCGAGCGCGTCACCCAGTCCGGCACCGAGGGCGACGTGCTCGTCCTGCCCTTCTCCGCCTACCGGCAGCCGTCCTGGAACCACGACCGCCCGGTGCTCGACCCGCTCGGGCGCTTCCTGGACCGCGACACGGTCGTCTCGGACGACCTGTACGTGTCCGGGCGGCGCATCGCCGGCGAGGACCCGCGCGCGGCCGAGGTCCGCGAGGTGCTGGACGGCGACTGGACGGGCGACGACCTGGCCGATCTCGGCATCGGCGTCGTGGTGGTGGACGGCTCGGCGCCCGGCTCCGCCGACCTGCCGTTCGAGCAGCTGGCCTCGCTGCGCCGGCTCGGCGGGGGAGAGGTGAAGGTCTACGCCGTGGACGGCGCGTCGAGGCCGTCCGTGCCGGCGAGCTGGCGGGTGCTGGTGCCGCTCGCCTGGGTCACCGCCCTCGCGGCCCTGGTGCTGGCGCTCGCGGGTCCGGCGCTCAGACGGGCAGGCGGCGGAACACGCCCCGTGGCAGGTGGCGCAGCCCGCTCATGACGCCGCGCATGGCACCGGGCACCCACACCTGCTCGGAGCCGCCGGTGACCGCCTTGACGATGGCCTCGGCGACGCCCTCGGGGGTCGTGGCCAGCGGAGCTGCGTCCAGGCCCTCGGTCATCTTGGAGCGCACGAACCCGGGCCGGACGACCACGACGCGACCGCCGAGCGGACGCAGCGCCTCGCCCAGACCGGTGTAGAACGCGTCCATGCCGGCCTTGGTGGAGCCGTAGACGAAGTTGGAGCGGCGCGGACGCTCGCCGGCGACGCTGGACAGGGCGACGACGACGCCGTGGCCCTGACGCCGCACGAGGTCGCCGAGCGCGACGCCGACCGTCACGGCGCCGACGTAGTTGACCTCGGCGAGCGCCCGAGCCGCCGCGACGTCGGTCCAGGCCTGCTCCTGGTCGCCGAGCAGCCCGAACGCGACGACGGCGAGGTCGACGTCGCCGTCCTGCGCGGCCGCCTCGACCACCGCGGCGTGCGTGTCCGGCTCGCGGGCGTCGAAGTCGAGCGCTCGCACCGTGCAGCCGGCCGCCTCGAGCCGGGTGACGGCGGCGTCGCGGTCGGCCGACGGCCGGGCCGCCAGCGCCACACGCAGGCCCGGGCCGGCGGCGGCGTAGGCCTCGGCCGTGGCGAGCGCGATGTCGGACGTGCCGCCGAGCAGCAGCAGGGACTGGGGTCGGCCCAGGGCGTCGATCATGGTTCTCCTGTCAGAGGTCGAGTCGTCGGGCCAGGTCCGACCGGAACCGGCGGTCCGGGTCGACCCGGTCGCGCACGGCCGCGAATGCGTCCAGCCGCGGGTACATGCGGGCGATGGTGGCGGCGTCGGCGCGCGAGTCCTTGGCGAGGTACAGCCGGCCGCCGGCGTCCAGGACGACCGCGTCCAGGTCGCGCAGGAGCGCGTCGAGACCCCGCCGCACGGGCAGGTCGACGGCCAGCGTCCAGCCCTCGGTCGGGAACGAGAGCAGGCCGCGGTTGCCGGCCCCGAACCGCTTGAGGACGTTGAGCGACGACACGTGGTCGGACTCGGCGATCATCCCGACGGCGGTGCGGAAGGCCGCCTCCTCGCCGAACGGGACGACGAACTGGTACTGGCAGAACCCGGCCGAGCCGTAGACCCGGTTCCAGTCGGCCACCACGTCGAGCGGGTGGAAGAACTGGGTGAGGTTCTGCAGCTCGCCGTGCCGGTGGCGCGGCGCCTTGGCGTACCAGAGCGCGTTGAACGCGCGAGCGGTGAAGCGGTTCACGACGCCGTTGGGGAACGAGAACGGGACGGTCGCGAGGGTGCGGTCCGACATCGACAGCGCGCCGGGGCGGTCGGCCTCGGGCAGCGCGTCGCGCGGCGCCTGGTCGCCCCGGGTGACGACCGCGCGGCCCATGGACGCGCCGGTGGTGGCGGTGTCGAACCAGGCCACGGAGTACTCGTAGCGGCTGTCACCCTCCGAGAGGGAGGTGAGCAGGCCGTCGAGGTTCGGGACGCGGTCGGTGTCGACCAGGAAGAACGACGACTCGACCCGCTTGAGGGCGACGGTCGCGCGCAACACGACGCCGGTCAGGCCCATGCCGCCGACGGTGGCCCAGAACAGCTCGGCGTCGGGGCCGTCGGGCGCCACCGTGACGACGTCGCCGGAGGCGAGCAGCACGTCCATGCTGACCACGTGGTCGCCGAAGCTGCCGCGGACGTGGTGGTTCTTGCCGTGCACGTCCGCGGCGATCGCGCCGCCGACCGTGACCTGGCGGGTGCCGGGGATGACCGGCAGCCACAGGCCGAACGGCAGCACGGCGCGCATGAGCGCGTCGAGGCTGGCTCCGGACTCGACGGTGACCGTCGCCGCCGCGACGTCGAGGTCGAGGATGCGCGTCCAGCCGGTGAGGTCGAGCACGTCGCCGCCGGCGTTCTGCGCGGCGTCGCCGTAGCTGCGGCCCAGGCCGCGCACGAGCACGCCTCGCGCGCCGGAGGTCGTGACCGACGACCGCAGCTCGTCCAGGCCGGCCGGACGGTGGACGTCGGCCGGGGTCGGGCTGGTGCGGCCCCAGCCGTGCAGCGTCTCGCGGCTCATCCGTAGACCCCCAGGGCGAAGACGACGACCCAGACGACGCCGACCACCTGCAGCACCCGGTCGCGCGCGACGGCGTCCTCGGGCTCGCCGGCCAGGCCGCGGTCGACGTCGACGGCGTAGCGCAGGATGCCCACGACGAACGGCGCGATCGAGATGGCCTGCCAGTTGACGTGGCCGGTGGGCACCAGCTCGAAGGCCCAGAGGCTGTACGCGGTGACGGCGACGGCCGCGGCCAGGCTCCAGACGAACCGCAGGTAGGAGTCGGAGTAGTCGTTGAGCGAGCGCCGGGTGCCGCCGGCCGCGCCGACGGTCATGAGCTCGGAGTAGCGCTTGCCGGCGACCATGAACAGCGAGCCGAACGCGGCGACGAGCAGGAACCACTGCGACAGCGGGACGTCCGCGGCGACGCCGCCGGCGATGGCACGCAGCAGGAAGCCCGACGACACGATGGCGATGTCGAGCACCGCGACGTGCTTGAGCCACAGCGCGTACGCCAGCTGCAGCACCAGGTAGACGCCCACGGTGGCCAGCAGGTCGGGGTCGACCAGGGCCGACAGCGCGACCGAACCCAGGGCCAGCACCACGGCGGTGGCCAGCGCGACGTTCGGCCGGACGCGCCCAGCGGCGACCGGGCGGTGCCGCTTCACCGGGTGGAGCCGGTCGGCCTCGCGGTCCAGCGTGTCGTTGACCAGGTAGATGGACGCCGACGCCATGACGAAGGCGACGAAGGCCGCGACCACGGAGACGATGACGTCGGACTCCAGCAGGACGCCGGCCGACAGGGGGGCCACGAGCACCAGCGCGTTCTTGGACCACTGGCGCGGACGGGCGGTGACGAGGAGGCCGCTGAGCTCTCCGGACCTGACCTCGGTACGCATGATGGGGGCCACACTACGGGCTGGTCCGGGGGCTCGTGACACGTCGGGGAACTTTCGTTTCGAGGACACGTCTTGTGACGTGCGCTACTGTTACTCTTGCGTAGTTCTTGAGGAGGGACAAAGACGTGAATGGAATCCTGATCACCATCGGCTGCCTGCTCGGTGGCGGTGCACTCGCCACCGCGACGGCTGTGGGCATCGTGCAGTCCCAGCAGTCGGCGGGCGAAGAGCCCATCAGCTCGACCAGCACCGTGAACTACGGCTCGAACTAGCTGAGCTTCGCGCCACGGCGCGCACGAGGGGCCCGGAACCGACATGGTTCCGGGCCCCTCGTGCGTCCGGGCACGGACGGATCCGCGCGGACGGAGGCAGGGAGAAGCGGGGAAGTCAGGCGCCGAGCACGGCGGCGAACCCGGCCTGGGCCGCGGTCCACGAGTAGCGCTCGGCCTTGCGGGCGGCGCCGGCGCCGAGGTAGGCGCGCCACTCGGCGTCGCGCAGCACGGCCGCGGTCTCGGCCGCGAGCTCGTCGACGGTGTCGACCAGGACGCCGGAGTCCTTGTGGTCGATCGACTCGGTCGGTCCGCCGGCCTCGCGGTACGCCAGGGTCGGGGTGCCGTGCACGCCGGCCTCGCCGATGACGATGCCCCAGCCCTCCTTCAACGAGGGGAGCAGCATCGCCCAGGAGCGGGCGTAGACCTCGTGCTTGGTGCGCTCGTCGACGAACCCGAGCAGGTGCACGCGGTCGAGCAGGCCGCGGTCGCGCGCGTACGTCTGGAGCTCCTCGTGCCACCAGCCGTCGCCCACGACGTCCAGCTCGAGGTCGGGGAACGTGTCGGTGAGCCGGTCGACGACGTCGATGGCGTGCTCGACCTGCTTGTGCGGCACCAGACGTCCGACGACGCACAGGCGCGGCGTGGGGGAGCGGACGACGTCGACCGCGGGCGCCGGCTCGGTGCCGTTGTGCACGATCGCGATGCGCTCGCGGTCGACGCCGAGCTCGACCAGCTCGTCGCGCGACGCCTCTGAGACGGTGACGTACTGCGAGCGGCGGTAGAGGACGGGGGCGACCCGGGACTCGATGAACCAGCCGATGCGGCCGGTGAGGCCGGGGTAGACGACCGGCCACTGCTCGCGGTGGACGTGGTGCACCAGCACCGTGACCGGCTTGCGCGTGGCCAGGCGGGTGAAGAAGGGGAGTCCGTTCTGCACGTCGACGACGTGGTCGACGCGGCCGTACAGGCCGAGCAGCAGGCGCGCCAGGACGCGCACGTAGATGCTGAGCTTGGTGCCGCGGCGGACGAACCGGACGCCGTCGACCACCTCGTCGCGGGCCGCTCCGGGGTACTCGGCGCACGCGATGGTGACGGTGTGGCCGCGCTGGACGAGGCCGCGGGCCATCGCCTCGACGTAGCGCTCGGAGCCGCCGCCCTCGGGGTTGCGGGTGTCGCGCCAGTTGGCGAACAGCACGTGCACGAGAGCCTCCGAGGCGGGCGTCGTGGCACAGATCACGCCACGGATGACAGTTCCACTGTAACAGTCTGTGTGTGGTGGGTCTCATGTATCGTTCCCGCGTGCCCGACGACTTCTCCCCGGACCTCGCCCGGTCCGTGAGGCTCTTCCGGGCCTTCCGCGTCGAGCAGACCGACCCGGCGCACTTCTACGGGACGCTCGCCGAGGACTCCGTCCGCCAGCTGTCCTCCTACGGCTCGCTCGAGGGCGCCCGCGTCCTGGACGTCGGCGGCGGCCCGGGCTACTTCGCCCGCGCGTTCCGCGCCGCCGGTGCCACGTACACGCCGCTGGACGCCGACCTGGGAGAGCTGTCCGCGGCGACGGAGCCCGAGCCGGGCACCGTGCTGGGATCGGGGATGGAGCTGCCGTTCCGCGACGACAGCCTCGACGTCACCTACTCCTCGAACGTGCTCGAGCACGTGCCGCGGCCCTGGCAGATGGCCGACGAGATGGTGCGGGTGACCAAGCCCGGCGGCCTCGTCTTCATCTCCTACACGCTGTGGTTCGGGCCGTGGGGCGGGCACGAGACCGCCCCCTGGCACTTCCTCGGCGGCCGCTACGCCGCCCGCCGCTACGAGCGCAAGCACGGTCACCCGCCCAAGAACGTCTACGGCGAGTCGCTGTTCGCCGTCACCGCGGCCGGTGGGCTGCGGTGGGCCGAGCAGCAGACCGCGGCGGACGTCCTGGGCGTCGTGCCGCGCTACCTGCCCCGCTGGTCGTGGTGGGTCCTGCGCGTGCCGGTGCTGCGCGAGCTCGTCACCTGGAACCTGGCCGTCGTCCTGAGGAAGCGATGAGGGTCACCGCGTGGCGTCTGCGGCTGGCGGCGGTGAGCATGGTGCTCGCCGCCGTCGCGTTCGTGCAGGCCCCTCGGCTGCTCGTGGCCGACACCAAGGCCGACCTGGTCATCGACCCGGGCGGGTTCCTCGCGCGGGCGCTCAGCCTGTGGGACCCGGACGGCTCGCTCGGCCAGGTGCAGAACCAGGCCTACGGCTACCTGTTCCCGATGGGGCCGTTCTTCTGGCTCGCCGACCTGGTGCACGTCCCCGGCTGGGTGACGCAACGGGCGTGGTGGTCGCTGCTGCTCGTCGTAGCGTTCCTCGGCGTCGTGAAGCTGGCCGGGGCGCTGGGCATCGGGACGCCGTGGGCGCGGGTGGTCGGCGGCCTGGCGTTCGCGCTGTCGCCGCGCATCCTGACGCTGCTGGGCACCAGCTCGATCGAGGTGTGGCCCTCCGCCCTCGCGCCGTGGGTGCTGGTGCCACTCGTGCTGGGGCTGCGCTCGAGGCGACCCGCGCTGCACGCGGCGCTGTCGGCCCTGGCCGTGACGGCCGTCGGCGGGGTGAACGCCGTCGCGACCTTCGCCGTGATCCCGCTCGGGGCGCTGTGGCTGCTCATGGCCCCGCCCTCGCCGCAGCGCCGGGCGATGATGCGCTGGTGGCCGGCGCTCGTCCTGCTCGGGACGCTGTGGTGGATCGGTCCGCTGCTCCTCCTCGGCCGCTACAGCCCGCCGTTCCTGGACTTCATCGAGAGCGCCTCCACGACGACGGGCGTCGCGACCGCCTACGACGCGCTCCGCGGCACCACCAACTGGATCCCGTACCTGGACGGCAACCTGACCGCCGGCCACCTGCTGGTGAGCGAGCCCTACGTCATCGTCAGCTCGGTCGCCGTGGTGGCGATCGGCTTCTACGGCCTGGCCCGCCGCGACAACCCGGCCGGACGCTTCCTGCTCGCTGGCGCGGTGCTGGGTCTCGTGCTCGTCACCCTCGGCCACGCCGGCACCAACCTGGCCTCGGGCACCTGGCGCGAGCTCTTGGACGGCGCGCTGGCCCCGCTGCGCAACACCCACAAGTTCGACGTGCTCGTCCGGCTCCCGCTGGTGCTCGGCCTCGTGCACGCCGCCACCGCGCTGGCCCGCGGCGTGACCGGCTCGACCCGCACGCAGCGCACCGGCCGGGCGGCGGTCGCGCTGCTGACCGCCGCCGCGGTGGTCGGGGCCACCGTGCCCGCCTGGACCGCCGAGCTGCCCCGACGCGGCACGTTCCAGGACGTCCCGCAGTACTGGGTGCAGGCCGCCGACTGGCTGGACGAGAACGCGGAGGGGCAGAACACGCTCGTGGTGCCCGGCTCCGCGTTCGGCGACTACCTGTGGGGGAGTCCCCGCGACGAGGTGCTGCAGGCCCTGGCCGGCACGCCCTGGACGGTGCGCAACGCCGTGCCGCTCACCCCGGCCGGCACGATCCGGACGCTCGACGGCTTCGAGCGCGCCTTCGCCTCCGGGCGGGGCAGCGACTCTCTGCGCGACGCCCTGGTGCGCTCCGGCGTCCGCTACCTCCTGGTGCGCGAGGACCTCTCCGGTGCCGGCACGACCGACACCGAGCTGGTGCACTCCACGCTGGCCACCACCCCGGGCGTGACCCCGGCGAAGGGCTTCGGGCCGCGGGTGGGCAACCCGCCGGCGCAGCGCACCGACGACGGCGAGCTGGTGTTCGTCAACAGCGGCCGGCAGAGCCGGCACCGGGCGATCGAGGTCTTCGAGGTCGAGCAGGCCGACGCCGAGCCGGTGCGATCGCAGGACGCCGGCTCCACGTCGGTGCTGGCCGGTGCGGCCGCCGCGGTCGTGGAGCCCTCGGCCGCGATCCGGGGCGCCGACGACGTGCTGCTCGCGCAGGACGTGCCGAAGTCCGTCACGCCCGAGCACGTCGTCCTCACCGACACCCTGCGCCGACGCGAGGCGGCGTTCGGGCGGGTGGTGAACAACCGCTCGGCCCCGCTCTCGCTGCAGGAGCGCTACCGGGTCGAGCGCCGCGTGCACGACTACGTCGTCGACGACGAGGCCCGCTGGTCGGCCGTGCCCGAGCTGCGCGGAGCGGAGTCGCTGACGGCGTCCTCCTCGGCGTCCGACGTCACCCAGACCAGCATCCGCACCGACCGGTCGCCCTGGTCGGCGATGGACGACGACGACCGCACCCGCTGGACGGCGGGGGAGGCGGACCTGCGGCCCTGGATCGAGCTGCGGTTCGCCGAGCCGGTCGACGTCACCGGCACGGCCGTGCAGCTCACCGAGGCCTTCTCGTCCCGTGACGTCACCGTCACCACCGACGAGGGCTCGGCCGTCACGGCGGTGCCCGCCGGGGGCTCGGTGACCCTCGACGTCCCCGAGGGCGCCACCCGCCGCCTGCGCCTCACCGCGGACAGCAACGCCTTCGACCCGTTCTCGATCGACACCCTCGAGGTGCCCCACGTCGACGTCTCGCGCCCGCTGCGCCTGCCGGCGCTGCCCGAGGAGTGGCCCGAGCCGGACGAGGTGCTGCTCACCACGGCGGCGCCGCCGAACGGCTCCTGCCGCTCGGTGCCCGACGTCCGCGAGGCCGACGACGAGGACGACGAGGACGTGCGCGGCAGCCTGGTCGTGCGCTGCGACACCGGCCCGGAGCGGCTGGGCGAGGACGGCCGCACCCTCGACCGGGCCATCACGCTCCACCGCGAGGCCGGCTACCTGCCCGCCCTGACCGTCCTGCCCGAGTCCGGCCGCGCCCTCAACGACGCCTTCGCCGGGGCGCTGGCGGTCCAGGTGAGCTCGACCGGCTCGGGCGCTCCCCGCGCCGGCGCCCTGGCCACGACCGACGGCGACATCGCGACGGGCTGGATCGCCCGCCTGTCCGACCGCTCGCCCCAGCTCACGCTGAGCCTGGACCGGACGCGCCGGGTCGACGCCCTGCGGCTCTACACCGACGACTCGCTGGCCGCGTCCGCCGTGCGGGAGGCCGACCTGACGTTCGCCGACGGCACGACCCGCACCGTGCGGTTCGACAGCAGCGGCCTGGCCCGCTTCGACGCCGTCCGCACCGACTCGATCACCGTCGACGTCACCCGCATCCGCGTCCGCTCCTCGCTGGGGTTCGACGGGCAGGGCAACGGCCTGCCGCTCGGCGTCAGCGAGATCGCCGTGTCCGACGTCGACGCGGCGGCGGACGCCGGCGAGCCGGTCCGGCTGCCGTGCGGCAGCGGCCCGCAGGTGTCGGTCGACGGGCGCACCTACGACACCCGGGTCACCGCGAGCCGCCAGGCGGTGCTGTCCCGGCAGCCGGTCGGCGCGACGTTGTGCGGCACCGACTCGTTCCTGCTCGGCGCGGGCGAGCACCAGGTGACGGTCCGTGCGTCCGACCTGTTCCGCCCCGCGTCGATGCGCCTGCTGCGCAACCTGCCGCAGGAGGCCGGAGCCACGACGCTCGACGCCGAGCGCACGGAGCGCTCGGTGCAGGCCGAGCCCGCCCCGTCGGCCGACGACCAGGTCGTGTCGCTGGCCCAGACCTGGAACCAGGGCTGGACGGCCGACGACGCGACCCCGGTCGCCGTGTCGGGCTGGAAGCAGGGCTGGATCGTGCCGGCCGGCACCGCGCTCGACGCCCGGTTCGGCGGCCAGCTGCCGTACTCGCTGGCGCTGGGCGTCGGGCTCGTCGCGCTGCTGGCGCTCCTCGGCCTCACGGTGTGGCTGCGCCGGCGCCCGGCCGGGCCCGACGTCGTCGGCGACGTGCGCGAGCGGTCGGTCCGCGTGCCGCTCGGTGTGCTGGGCACCGCGGCCGCGTGCCTGCTCGTGGGCGGCTGGGTCGGCCTCCTCGCCGGCCTGCTGGGTGGCGTGGCCGGCTGGTTCGTCGCCCGCCGGTTCGACCCCGCCCCGCTCGCCGCGCTGCTGGTGCTCGTGGCCGGCCTGGCCTACGTCGTCCGTCCGTGGACGAGCCCGCAGGGGTGGGCCGGGGAGTGGAGCTGGCCTCAGTGGCTGGTGCTGGCGGCCTTCGGCGTGGTGGCCGCGTCCTTGCTGCGGCGCCACGGGGCGCGGACGTCCTTGAGCCGCATGGCCGGACGCTCGACCACCCGGTAGGCGACCTCGGACAGCACGACCGTGATCGCCACGGTCGTGCCGAGCAGCGCCCACCCGTTGCCGGTGAACACCGGCGCGTCGAGCAGGTGGGCCGCGAGGTGCAGCACGAGCAGGTGGATGCAGAAGATGCTGTACGAGATGAGCCCGAGGTGGCGCAGCCACGGGTGGGCCAGCACGTCCGAGTACGTGGTGCCGCGGTCGGGCCCGAGGGCCGAGGGCAGGACGACCAGGCCGGCGATCGCGGCGTAGAGCAGGTTCTTGGTCACCGACTCGGTGCCGGTGGCCGGCAGCAGGGACGTCGGGCCGGCGACCGGGGTGCAGGCCACGGCGAACAACGCGGCGGCCATCGTCCAGCAGGTGCCGGGCAGCTCGGCGAGCGTGCGCAGCCCGCCGAAGGCGTCGGGACGCCGCTGGTGCTCGAGCTGGACGACGGCCAGGGCCATGCCGACCGCGAACCACGACAGGTAGGCCGGCAGCCACTGGTTGGCGCCTGCCCAGCGTCCGGCCAGCTCGGTCGTCCACACGACGTTGGCGACGACGAGCAGCGCGAGCGCGCCGAGCGCCCAGCGCGGGCTCCAGCCGCGGCGCCGGGCGACGAACGCCGCGACGACCATGCCCACGGGCAGGACGGCGTAGAACGCGACCTCGGTGGACAGGCTCCACAGGTGGGTGAGGCCGGCCGGCAGGCCGCCGTCGTGGTAGAGCTCGGTCAGCGTCAGGTTGCGCACCCAGGGGCCGACGCCGAGACCCCGGTTCTCCTCGAGCACCACCAGGGCGAGCACGGTGACGAGCACGGCGAGCGGGACGATGCGCAGGGCGCGCTTCCAGGCGTACCGGCCGACGCGGGGCAGGGGGAGGCCGTCCTGCATCGCGCTCAGGAACGGCCGTCCGAGCAGGAACCCGGACAGCACGAAGAAGAACGCGACGCCGATGTCGAGCCGGGCGGTGGCCGCGCCGAGGTAGCCCTTGGGGTACCAGCCGGCCCAGAACGAGACGTGGGTGACGACGACGGCCAGCGCGGCGAGCGCGCGCAACGAGTCCAGCCCGGGGAAGTACCGGCGGGGCAGGTCGATCGGCGCGGCGGTCACTCGTCCTCCTGCGGGACGTCGAGCGGGGTCAGGAAGCCGACGTTCATGTTGTCGACGCAGAGCGTGGTGCCCTCGGCCGGGGTGAGGGTGACCGAGCCGTAGGCGCCCTGGGTGCGAACGTACGCCGTGTGCAGGCCGCGCTCCACCGGCACCTCGACCTCGGTGCGTCCGGCCGACACCGTCATGGAGCCGTCCTGCCCGGCCAGGTAGCTGATGGTGAGCCAGAAGTCGAAGTCGAGGACCGGCACGATCTCGATCACGGTCTCCTCGGACACGGAGTAGCCGCACTGGCCGTCCGGTCCGGGTTCGGTGCGGGGCACGTCGGCCACGGTGGCGGGGCGCAGGTTGCCCTCGCCGTCCAGCATCCGCAGGTCGGTGCCGTGGTCGACGACCTCCACGCGGTCGCCGAGCGGCGACAGCAGGCGCGAGACCAGGTTCGCCGGGAAGCCGGCCGCCCAGAGCACCGAGTCGGGCACGGTCGTGTCGGGGATCTCGACCGGCTCCTCGGTGAGCGCTTCGGTGGCGTTCGCGACCCACTGCTCCTGCGGCATCTGCACCGGATCGTGCCACGGACGGGCGTACGACCAGGACGACCACAGCGAGCCGGCCAGGACGACGGCCAGCCCGGCCGCGACCCAGCGGCGTCCGACGTGCAGGTCCAGCACGACCGGTGTGCGCGGCTCGCTCGACCCGACGGCTCCGCGCACGGGCAGGGTCGCGAGTCCCAGGCACAGGGCGACGACACCGGACAGATCGGCGAAGTAGCGCAGCTCGAGCGAGGCGGACGCGACGCCGAAGTCGCCCGCTCGTCCGGCGCCGACCAGCACGGCGGACGCGAGCGCGTAGACGGCGAGCAGCAGCAGGGCGAACCAGGCGCGGCGGCGGCGCAGCACCGCGACCAGCGCGAGCATGCCCAGCACCAGCCAGGACAGCGCGACGAGCGACGTGGGGGTGTCGACGAACAGGCGGGGCCCGACGCCACCGACCTGGTTGAGCGACGACCACACCCAGGGCCCGCCGAGCATCGACGGGGCCAGCGAGGTGGTCAGCGACAGGTCGACGGTCTCGGCGAGCACGCCGAGGTCGGGCCGACCGGTGCCGGGCACGGTGGTGAGGTAGACCGCCAGGTAGCTCACCGCGACGACGCCGTACGCCGTCCAGGCCTGCCAGTAGTCGACGAGCGCCCGCCAGGGACGGCGCAGCACGCCGCCCTCGGCGAAGTAGAGGACGGCCACGAGCACCAGGAGCACCGGGACCAGCAGGCCCTTGGTGTAGCTGCCCAGGGCCAGGGCGAAGAAGACCGTCGCCATCACCAGGGCCCAGCGCCGCCGCTCGCGCAGGTAGATGACGTGCGCGGCCAGGCAGGCGTAGAGCGCGGCCTGGTGGGGGAGCTGGTTCACGACCGCCGCCCACCAGACGACGGTCGGGAACGACATCGGCAGGAACAGGAAGGCGCCCAGGGGCACGAGGGTGCCGGGACGGTCGCCGAAGAACGTCCGCAGCATCCACCAGCAGGCCAGGCTCGCGAGCAGCTGGAGCACGAGGATCTCGGCCGCGGCCGCCGTCCAGGAGAAGGCGCCGACGGCCCCGACCAGCTTGGTCAGCCACAGTCCGAGCGGCATGAGGTGGATGTTGTGCGGCTCGAACAGCCACGCGGTGGTGGCCTCGCCGGTCGCCTCCTTGCCCAGGAAGATGAAGTCGTCGGCGTAGAACCAGCTGCCGGCGACCGCCCACCCGCGCAGCAACAGCTGCACGGCGATCATCGTCCAGGCGGCGAGCACGACCCGCTCGCCGGTCGACAGCGCGGCCCACGTGCGGCGCAGGCGCCCGGGCACGCGCCTCATCGGGCGCTCCCCACGGGCTCGACGTCGCCGACGCGGATGCTGTCGACGCACACGGCGCCGCCGGTCTCGGACTGGATCGTGACCTCCGAGAAGGTGCCCTCCGTGGCCAGGAACATCGAGTGCAGCCCTTCCTCGACCGGCACGCGGACGCTCGTGTCGCCGGCGGTCACGATCACCGAGCCGTCCGCCGCCGCCAGGTAGTCCACCTGCATCCAGAACGGCAGGTCGAGCACCGGCGCGACGTCGATCGTCGCCTCGGGATTCACCAGGTAGCCGCACCCGTCGACCGGGCCGGGCTCGGCCCGGCTGTCGCCCGGCACCCGGGCGAGCTGGATGCGTCCGTCGTCGTCGATGATGCCCAGGTCGGTGCCGGCCGAGACCGCCTTGAGCCGCGGCGCCAGCGACGCCAGCTTGTGCGAGGGCCGGTTGAACGGCGCGATGAGCGGGTTGGCGATGACGTACGGCAGCGAGGCGTCCACGACGGACACGGACCGCTCGTCGCGCCGGTCGAGGTCGTCGAGCAGGTTGTTCACGAAGGCGCGCTCGGGGAAGGCCGTGCTGTCCCAGCGCTCGTGCCAGGGAAGCACGTAGGCGACGGACGACCCGACCGAGCCGATGAGGACCGCGAGGGTGACCCCGACGAGCACCGGCCGGGGGAGACGCAGCCGCAGGTACGGCTCGCGGCGCGGCGTCGGGCGGCGCAGCGCGCCGCGGATGGGCGTGATCGCCGCGCCGATCACGAACGCGAGCATGGCGGCGACGTCGGCGTAGTACCTGATCTCGCGGGCGCTGATCGCGCTGCCCCAGACCCCCGCGCGGCCGGCGTACACGAACAGCGCCGACAGCAGCACGTACGGCACGGCCACCCACAGGACGTGGATGGCGTCGCGGAAGCGGCCCCACAGGTAGACGAGCGCGGCGCCGACCAGGAGGACCGCGACGACGGTGAGCGGCAGCGGGGCGTCCGTGAAGGACTGCGGCGCCCCGCCCACCAGCAGGTCGGTGGCACCGCGGTAGGCCTGCGGCACGCAGCTGTCCGGCACCTCGGGGTGGGCGTCGGCCGTCCAGAGCTGCCAGCTCCAGGGGCCGCCGACGACGGCGGTGCCGACGGTGTCGACGAACGAGGTAAAGATCGTCCTGGGCAGCTCGCACGCCTGGCGCGGGGACGCCACGTCGCGGGAGGCCCACCACACGACGGCGTACCCGCCGGCGAGCACCGTGTAGACGGCCCACGCCAGCCAGCTCTGCAGCATCGTCCGGAGCCAGTCGCGCCACGGTCCGCGCGCGAACCACACGGCGGAGATCGTGAACAGCACGACCACGACGAGCGGCCCCTTCACGTAGCTGCCCATGGCCAGCAGCACGAAGACGGCCGCCACGATGATCCATCGCCGCCGCCGAGTACGCATGTAGGTGACGTGGGCGGCGATCGCGCCGAACAGGCCCACGTGCTGGGGCAGCTGGTTGATCGCGACCGACCACCAGACGCTGGACGCGATGGTCAGCGGGGTCACCAGGTAGAAGGCCAGAGGCACCAGGATGCGGAGCCGGTCGCCGAAGACGACCCGCAGCATCCACCAGCAGGCCAGGGCGGCCAGCGCCTGCATGACGACGAGCTGGGTCGCGATCACCGGCCAGTCCAGGCCGGCCCAGCCGACGCTCTTCACCAGCAGGAAGGACACCGGCATGAACAGGTTGAAGTGACTGTGGAACACCCAGGCGAAGTCGTCCATCCCGAGCGTGACCTGCCCGATGAAGATGTAGTCGTCCCACATGAACCACGAGCCGGAGGACGCCCACGTCCGGAAGCCGAGGTGGACGACGATCATCGCCAGGGCCAGGACGGTCACGACGCGCCGGCGCGACCACCGGCGCAGCGCGGCGCCGCCCAGACGGCCGGCGAGCCGTCGGACCGGAGCATCGGTCGAGGTGCTCACGACGCGTCCTCCTCGGGGCTCAGGCTGCCGACCCGGACGGCGCTGACGCACAGCACCTGGCGGTCGGCCGGGTAGATGGTCACCTCGTCGTAGGCGCCGGTGGTGCGCACGAGGAGCCGGTGCTCACCGGCCTCGAGCCGCACGCCGGTGCGTTGGCCGCCGGCCACGACGGCGACGTCGCCGGGGACGAGCGTGGAGTAGTCGACCTGCATCCAGAAGACCGAGTCGATGATCGGCACGATCGGGATCGTCACCGGCTCGCCGCCCGACGCCTCGTAGGCGCACCGCTCCGGCTCGCGGGCGCTGCGCGGCTCACCGTCGACGAACGCCGGCACCGGGTTCCCGTCCACGTCGAGCAGGCTCAGGTCGACCCCCGCCGCGCGGACGTCCTGAGCGTCCTCGCCCAGCGGCGCGAAGTAGTTCCGGATGAGGAACACGTCGCCGCCGGTCACCGGGGGCAGGATCCGCGTGGGCACCGCGTCGTCGGCGACGGCAGCGTCCGACTGGAGCGCGGCCCGTCCGTTCTCGAGGAAACGGCGCTCCTGGAAGTCCTCGTGCCACGGCTCGGCGTACCGGATCGTGGACGTGACGGACGCGGCGAGCACGGCGAGCGCGCCGAGTGCGATGGCGGTCCGGGGGAGGGACACGGCGAGAAGCGGGTCTGCTCGCCGCTGCGAGGACTCGGGGGCGCCGGGGACCCGGAGCAGCATCCCGCCCACCGCCAGCGCGATCAGCGGGGCGGCGTCCGACAGGTACTGGAGATGGAGCCCGACCTCCTTCGCGCCGATGATCGCGATGACGTACGACCGCCCGGCCACGACGAGCGCGATGGAGCCGGCGACGTAGACGGCAGGGATCCACAGCGCACGAAGAGCGCGGACGCGGGTCAGCGCCACCCACGCGAGCAGGGCCCCCAGCAAGACCCAGGCGACGACGATGACCGTCTCACCGGGGTCCACGTACGAGATGGGGCCGGGCCCGAAGAGCTTCCACTGCAACGGACCGCCCACGAGGGTGGGGACGAGCGTGACGCCGATGAACGTGACGGCGAGCTCGACGTTGTTCCCGCCGGTGCCGTTGACGTTCCCAGCGACGCTCAGGTGCAGGTAGAGGACCGCGAAGGCGAGCCCGACCACGCCGTAGGCGAGCCAGGCCAACCACCACCGTCGAAGCGCGCTCCAGGCTCGCGCCACGGGCGTGGAGCCCGCCGTGAACCACACCATGGCGACGACGGGCAGCACCGGCAGGGCGAGGGCGGTCTTCGTGTAGGAGGCGAGTCCGATCAGCAGACCCAGCAGCGCGACGAGCAGCCACCGGCGCCGATTCGTCCGCAGGTACTGCACATGAGCGCCGAGGAGGATGCACAGGCCGATCTGCTGGGGCAGCTGGTTGATGGCCACCGCCCACCACATGACCGACGGAAGCGTGAGAGGGGCGAACAGGTAGCCGGCG
Organism: Aeromicrobium sp. IC_218; assembly: GCF_004336805.1. GTDB lineage: Bacteria > Actinomycetota > Actinomycetes > Propionibacteriales > Nocardioidaceae > Aeromicrobium. The sequence continues at coordinate 166,312 of NZ_SJXM01000002.1, read as the reverse complement.
AGAAGCACCACGACGGCCGGCCGGTTCCCGAAGATCGTGCGGAGCATCCACCACGCGGCGAGGCTGGCCAGCAGCTGCAGCACGGCGATCTGGACGGTGACGGCGGTCCAGGAGAAGGCCGGGGCGAACGACACGAGCTTCACCAGGACGAACGACAGCGGCATGAAGTGGCCCTGGTGGATCCGCAGGTACCAGTCGAGGTCGTCCTGCCCGCGCGCGATGCCCGACAGGAAGATGTAGTCGTCGACCAGGAAGTGGCTTCCCGCCACCGCCCAGGTGCGGAAGGCGACCTGGAGGGCGATCAGCACGAGCGCCACGGCGGTGATCGTGCCGGGTCGGCGAAGCCGTCGGCTCCACCCCGCAGGGCGCGCCGCGAAGGCTCGGCGGGCGCCCGATCGCTCGTCAGTCACAAGCGCCGATGCTCTCACAGCTGTGTCGTGGGCCACGCGGCAACGGCCGCATTCGTGCCGGTGGAAAAACCATCACGCGCAAAGTTGTGTCAGACGCCACATTGCGACCTTACTCACTGGTACGGTCTGTCCGATCAGTTCTCTGGAGGGAGCCCTCGTGGGTAAGAAGCTCGGCACCGTCGCCATCGTGCTTGGTGCGTTCTTGTTGGTGCTTGCCGCACTGTCGAAGTTCTACATGTACGACCGTCTCGCGGTCGTGCCGCTCAACCAGGAGACGACGAGCATCTCCGCCACGGAGGAGGGCGCCGACGGCACCATCCTCGACATCCCCGGTGGCCTGGTCGAGAAGCAGACCCCGCTCAAGTCGACCCGCACCGTCCAGGGCGACGTCGAGATGAGCAAGGAGGCCAGCGACGAGCTCGACCGCGACGTCGCGGTCTGGAAGACGTTCGTCTGCACCGACACCCCCGACTTCGACTGCGGCTCGGGTGACACCCCGCTCGCGAGCACCTACGACATCGTCGCCTTCGACCGCCACACCGGCGAGGCCGTGAGCTGGGACGGCACCCGCACCGAGAGCAACGGCACCACGGTGCGCGGCAGCTTCGAGGGCCAGTACTTCAAGTTCCCCTTCGACACCAAGAAGAAGGACTACGAGTTCTGGGACGGCACGATCAAGCAGGCCACCCCGGCGAAGTTCGTCAAGGAGACCGAGCTCGAGGGCATGAAGGTCTACCAGTTCGAGCAGGTCATCGAGCCGACCAAGACCGGCACGATCGCCGTCCCCGGCACCCTCGCCGGCGTCTCCAACCCGACGGTCACCGCCGACCGCATCTACTCCAACACCCGTCTGCTGAACGTCGAGCCGACCACGGGCGTCATCATCCGTGGTGGCGAGACCCAGGACGGCTGGCTGGAGTACCAGGGCGAGCGCATCGCGACCACGACCGAGGCCTCGCTGCAGTACACCGACCAGAACGTCAAGGACACGGTCGACGAGTACTCCAGCAAGGTCACCCTGCTGAACGCGATCCAGACCTGGATCCCGCTCGGCGGCCTGATCCTCGGCCTCGTGCTGATCGGCCTGGGCGTCGTGCTGGTCCTGCGCAAGCGTCCGGAGGGCGGCGAGCGCCGCGCCACCGACGAGCGCGTCCGCACCACCGCCTGACGCTCCCGCCGCTCGACGGCCCCCGCACCCCCGTGGTGCGGGGGCCGTCGTCGTTACAGTGAGCGCCATGGTCCACGCCCCCGCCGCGGAGCTCTGCTCCTTCGTCGACGCCTCGCCGACCCCGTTCCACGTCTGCGCCACCGTGCTGGCCGAACTGGAGGGGGCGGGCTACCGCCAGGTCGACGAGCGCGACCCGTGGCCGACCGAGCCGGGCCGCTACGTGGTCGTCCGCGGCGGCTCGCTGATCGCCTTCTCGACCGTCGGGTCCACGTCGCCGTCCGACCCGTTCCGCGTCGTCGGCGGCCACACCGACAGCCCGAACCTGCGGCTCAAGCAGCACCACGACCGGCGCCCCGAGGGGCTGGGCGTCGTCGCGCTCGAGCCGTACGGCGGTGCGTGGACGCACTCCTGGATGGACCGCGACCTCGGCGTGGCCGGACGCCTGGCGCTGCGCGACGGCCGGGTCGAGCTCGTCCGCGTCGACGAGCCCGTCCTGCGCGTGCCGCAGCTGGCCATCCACCTCTCCGACGACCGCAAGGGCGTGCAGCCCGACCCGCAGCGCCACCTGGACGCGCTCTGGACGGTCTCGCCGCAGGGCGGCTTCCTGTCGTGGCTGGCCGCCCAGGCCGGCGTCGACGCCGACGAGGTGCTCGGCTTCGACCTCATGGCCCACGACGTCACCCCCAGCCGGCTGGTCGGCGCGCGCCAGGACCTGGTGTCGGCGCCCCGGCTCGACAACCAGGGCACCTGCTTCGCCGGCACCCGCGCGCTGCTCGGCGCTCCGGACGTCGAGGGCGTCCGCCAGGTGCTGGCGCTGTTCGACCACGAGGAGGTCGGCAGCACGTCCGAGCGCGGCGCCTTCTCGGACTTCCTCACCGGCGTCCTGGAGCGCATCGTGCTCGCCGCGGGCGGCACGCGCGACGACCTCCACCGCGCGATCGCCGGCTCGCTGTGCGCCTCGGGCGACATGGCGCACGCGACGCACCCGAACCGTCCCGAGCGGCACGAGCCGCTGCACCACGTCGACCTCGGCGGGGGACCGGTGCTCAAGGTCAACCAGAACCTGCGCTACGCCACCGACGCGGTGGGCACGGCGGCCTTCGCGCTGGCCTGCGAGCAGGCCGACGTCCCGCTGCAGCGGTACGTGCACCGGGCCGACCTTCCGTGCGGCTCGACCATCGGCCCGCTGAGCGCCTCGCGCACCGGCATGACGACCGTCGACGTCGGCGCCGCACAGCTCGCGATGCACTCGGTGCGCGAGACGATGGCCGCCGCGGACGTGCCGCTCTACGCCGAGGCGCTGTCCGCTTTCCTGGCTCCGCAGGACTGACGGCGCGCCTGCATTGAGGTAACGGGGCCCCGTCGCGTAGGATCGACGGGCGCCGTGTGCCTGCGTGCCCTCGAAGGGAGCAGGTCGCGCTCGTGCCCGTGTCGGGCGATTCTCTCGACAAGCTCACGAAAACAGGTCGCGACGCACCCGGTTCGACTACATCCATCCATCGGAGCATCTCCTATATGACGAGCAGCATCGCACCTTCTGCGGCCCCGCAGGTTGCGGTCAACGACATCGGCAACGAGGAAGACTTCCTCGCCGCCATCGACAAGACCATCAAGTACTTCAACGACGGCGACATCGTCGACGGCACGATCGTCAAGGTCGACCGTGACGAGGTCCTCCTCGACATCGGCTACAAGACCGAGGGCGTCATCCCCTCGCGTGAGCTGTCGATCAAGCACGACGTGGACCCCTCCGAGGTCGTCGCTGTCGGCGACTCCGTCGAGGCCCTCGTCCTCCAGAAGGAGGACAAGGAAGGCCGCCTGATCCTGTCCAAGAAGCGTGCGCAGTACGAGCGCGCCTGGGGCGACATCGAGAAGATCAAGGCGGAGGACGGCGTCGTCGAGGGCACCGTCATCGAGGTCGTCAAGGGCGGCCTCATCATGGACATCGGTCTTCGTGGCTTCCTGCCGGCCTCGCTCGTCGAGATGCGTCGCGTCCGCGACCTCGACCCGTACATCGGCCAGAAGCTCGAGGCCAAGATCATCGAGCTCGACAAGAACCGCAACAACGTGGTCCTGTCGCGCCGTGCCTGGCTCGAGCAGACGCAGTCGGCCGTCCGCCAGAACTTCCTGACCGAGCTCCAGAAGGGCCAGGTCCGCAAGGGCGTCATCTCCTCGATCGTCAACTTCGGTGCGTTCGTGGACCTCGGTGGCGTCGACGGACTCGTCCACGTCTCGGAGCTGTCCTGGAAGCACATCGACCACCCGAACGAGGTCGTGCAGGTCGGCGACGAGGTCACGGTCGAGGTGCTGGACGTCGACATGGACCGCGAGCGCGTCTCGCTGTCGCTGAAGGCGACCCAGGAGGATCCGTGGCAGCACTTCGCCCGGACCCACCAGATCGGTCAGATCGTCCCGGGCAAGGTCACCAAGCTCGTCCCGTTCGGTGCGTTCGTGCGCGTCGAGGACGGCATCGAGGGCCTCGTGCACATCTCCGAGCTGGCCGAGCGCCACGTCGAGATCCCCGAGCAGGTCGTGCAGATCAACGACAAGGTCATGGTCAAGATCATCGACATCGACCTCGAGCGTCGTCGCATCTCGCTGTCGCTCAAGCAGGCGAACGAGACCGAGGTCGCGCTGGACGACGACCAGTTCGATCCCACGCTGTACGGCATGACCTCCTCGTACGACGAGCAGGGCAACTACATGTACCCCGAGGGCTTCGATCCGGAGACCGGCGAGTGGCAGGAGGGCTTCGAAGAGGCCCGCGCCACGTGGGAGAAGCAGTACGCCGAGGCGCACGAGCGCTGGGAGGCGCACAAGCGTCAGATCGCGGACGCCGAGAAGGCCAACCGCGAGGCGGCCGAGACCAGCAACTACAGCTCCGAGCCGGCCGCGCCGGCCGAGGGCTCGCTGGCCTCGGACGAGGCGCTGCAGGCCCTGCGCGAGAAGCTGACCGGCGGCGAGTGATCGCCCCGGCCGCCTAGCGCAGCCGCACGCACGAGGCCCCCGACCATCTGGTCGGGGGCCTCGTCGTTGTCGGGGCTGGGCGTCATCGGGGCGGCCCCCACGGGCCGGTGACGTCCTGCCAGTGGCTGCGGGGAGCGGGACGGGTGCCGTATCCGTCGTGGTCGACGACGACGATGCTGAGCGCGATCACCAGCACCGCCGCGAGCAGGAGCAGTAGAATCATCATGGCAGTAATTCTTCGCCCCACGAGATGCTGCCACCAGTGGCGGGATTGCCATGGTTCGTCGACATCCTGCCAACGATGTGCGAGGCTGGTCACATGCGCAAGGTCGTCGTCATCGTCCAGGACCACGCCGAGCCGTTCGGGCTCGGCTCGCTCGTCGAGGTGTGGGACGAGCCGTACCACCCCGAGGACGACAACCCGCAGTTCGACTTCAGCATCGCCACCCCGCGCCCGGGCGTCGTGAAGGGCCGCTCGGGCTTCGACCTGGTGGTCGAGCACGGTCTGGACGTCATCGAGGGCGCCGACCTGGTCGCCGTGGCGCCGCACCACGACTTCCTCGACCACGACCCGGCCGTCCTCGAGGCGGTCCGCAGCGCGCACGCCGCCGGCGCGATGATCTTCGGTCACTGCTCGGCCGCGTTCACGCTCGGCGCGGCCGGGCTGCTCGACGGCCGCTGCTGCACGACCCACTGGCGCTACGGTGAACGGCTCGCCGCGATGTATCCCGAGGCCGACGTGTGCACCGACGTGCTCTACGTCGAGGACGAGGGCGTGCTGACCGGGGCGGGAGCCGCCGCCGGCATCGACGCCTCGCTGCACCTCATGCGCCGCTGGTACGGCGCGCGCACCGCCGCCACCACGGCCCGCCGCATCGTCGTCCCGCCGCACCGCGACGGCGGCCAGGCCCAGTTCGTGAAGTCGCCGGTCCGCCCGACGCCGGCCGAGACGCTGGCGCCGCTGCTGGAGGCCGTGCGCGAGCGGCTCGACGAGCAGCTCACCATCGACCAGATGGCGCGTGAGGCCCACATGTCGCCGCGCACGTTCGCGCGCCGGTTCAAGGACGAGACCGGCACGACGCCGCTGCAGTGGGTGACAGGGGAGCGGATCGCGCTGGCCCAGGAGCTGCTGGAGCAGACCGCCGAGCCGGTCGAGTCCGTCGCCGCCCGGGTGGGGTTCGGCAACGCCGCGACCCTGCGGCACCACTTCTCCGCCGCGGTCGGCCTCTCGCCGCAGGCCTACCGCAAGCGCTTCAGCTGCGTGGACGACGCCTGTGCCGACGGCGTCGTGGCGTGAGTCCGCTCACCACCCCCGCGGGACGTCCGCCGAGATCGTCCTGACGCGTGATTTTGCTCGCGAGGTGTGCTTGACTCGGTCCGGTTCGTTCCGTCCCCGACCGTCCTGCAGGTGATGCTCCCGTGGCTTCCCCCGGCCACCGTCGACGCCGTCGAGCACCCCTCGGCGAGCGCGTGCTCCGCACCGCGCTGCCCGGAGTGGGCGCCGCTGCCCTTGCGATGAGCACCGTCGCCGTCGTGACCGCGCCCGACCGCGCGGACGACCCGCCGGCCACGACCGCCGCCGCGTCCGTGGGCCGCACGCTGGCCGACCAGTCGAGCCCGGCCGCCACGACCGCCGCGCCGCCCGTCTCGCGCAGCACCGACGTGCGCCCGCCGCTCACCGAGAGCCGCACCGTGCAGGTGCGGGGCAAGCGCTTCGTCGTCACGGCGCTGGACGTGCGCATCGGCCCGTTCAAGGACGCCGCGGTCGTCGGCGAGGTGACCAAGGGCAAGACGGTCGCCGTCACCGGCCGACGCGACGGCCGCTACGCCGAGGTCGTGTACCAGGGCGCCCGGCGCTGGGTGCGGGTCGACTACCTCTCCACCAGCAAGCCCAAGCCGAAGCCGAAGGTCGAGCCGATCGGCACGGCGCCGTGCGCCACCGGCTCGGACGTCGAGCAGGGCCTGCAGCAGAACACGATCGACGTGCACCGCGCCGTGTGCGCCCGCTACCCGCAGATCCAGGTCTACGGCGGCATCCGCGGCGACGGCATGCACAGCCAGGGCCGTGCGCTCGACATCATGGTCAGCAGCGACCTGGGCACCGAGATCGCCGAGTGGCTGCAGGACCACGCCGCCGAGCTGGGCGTCACCGAGCTCATCTGGCGCCAGCGCATCTGGACCACCGAGCGCGCCGGCGACGGCTGGCGCTCCATGGAGGACCGCGGCTCCGCCACGGCCAACCACATGGACCACGTGCACGTCACCACAGGGGGCTGAGTGCGGCTCGGACTGACCGGCGGCATCGGCTCGGGCAAGAGCACCGCCAGCACCCGGCTGCGCGAGCTCGGCGCGACGGTGCTCGACTACGACCAGCTCGCCCGCGACGTCGTCGAGCCCGGCTCCGCCGGCCTGGCCGCGATCGCCGACCGGTTCGGCGCGGAGATCCTGCGCGCCGACGGGACGCTGGACCGTCCGGCCCTCGGCGCGATCGTGTTCGCCGACCCGGCCGCCCTCAAGGACCTCGAGGGCATCACGCACCCGGCCATCCGCGAGCGCGCCGCGCTGCTCGAGCGCGAGGCCGGTCCGGACGCCGTCGTCGTCCACGACAACGCGCTGCTGGTCGACATGGGCGCCCACCGGGCCATGGACACCGTGGTCGTGGTCGACGTGCCGGTCGAGACGCAGGTGCAGCGCCTCGTGGAGCGCCGCGGGCTCACCGAGGCCGACGCGCGGGCGCGCATCGGCGCGCAGCTGAGCCGCGAGGAGCGGCTGGCCGCGGCCGATCACGTCCTGGACAACTCCGGCACGCCGGACGACCTGCGGGCCGCCGTCGACGCGCTGTGGGAGACGCTGGCTCGCTCCTGAGCCCCATCGAGCACGTCCCCGGGCCGACTCGGGAGCGTCGTCGTGCGTCCCTTCGACGAGCTCGGGGAGCGTCGTGCGTGCGTCCCTTCGACAAGCTCAGGGACCGGTGCCGTCGACGCTCGGGGAGCGGTGCCGCGGCGGTGGGCTCCGGACGCACCAGGGCCCCGCGACCGTCGGGGGAGTCGGTCAGCGGGGCCCTGATGGGTCTGGGTGCGTCAGGCGGCCAGGTCCGGGTCGGCGATGCGGCGCAGCGTGGTGAGCGACTCGCGCTCGAGCTGGCGCACGCGCTCGGCGGAGATGCCGTGACGCTTGCCGATGTCGGCCAGCTTGTGCTGACGTCCGTCGAGCAGGCCGTAGCGCGCCCGGATGATGTCGGCCTCGCGCGGTGCGAGGTGCTCCGCGATGAGGGACGACAGCCGGTCGCTGGCCTCGACGTCGAGCACCTGGTTGTCCGGGCCCGGCGCGGTCTCGCGGGCGATCAGGTCGCCCAGCGAGGTGTCGCCGTCCTCGTCCACCGGGGTGTCGAGGCTGACGTGGTCACGGCCCCAGGACAGCAGGTCGATGACGCGCTCGACGGTCATGCCGAGCTCGTGCGCGATCTCGGCCGGCTCGGGGTCGTAGCCGAGCTGGCGCTCGAGCGTGCGACGTGCGCCGGTGACCTGGTTGAGCTCCTCGACCACGTGCACGGGCAGCCGCACGACGCGGGCCTGCTGCGCGATGCCGCGGGTGATCGCCTGGCGCACCCACCACGTCGCGTACGTGGAGAACTTGAAGCCCTTGGCGTAGTCGAACTTCTCGACCGCGCGGATCAGGCCGGTGTTGCCCTCCTGGACCAGGTCCAGCATGGGCATCTGGGCGCGGCCGTACTTGCGCGCGATGGAGACGACCAGGCGCAGGTTGGCCTGCGTGAACTCCTCCTGGGCGCGCTCGCCCTCGGCGACCATCCACTCCAGCTCCTCGGCGGTGGCCGACTTCGGGGCGCCGCCCTTGCGGCGTCCGACGCGGCCGGTCTCGAGCAGGTGCTGGGCGAAGAGGCCGGCCTCGATCGCCTTGGCCAGCTCGACCTCGCGCGCCGCGTCCAGCAACGGGGTGCGCGCGATCTCGGCCAGGTACATGCCGACGCTGTCCTTGCCCTCGACCTCAGTGCTCGTGCTCGCCATCAAATCTTCACCACTCTCGTCCGGTTTGCTCCGTCCAGTACCGTCAACGGACTCCCCGGGCGAATGATTCCGCTCTCAGGCGCTTCTTAGCCGTGGTGTGACGCGATCCGCTCCAGCTCGGCCCGCAGCAGGGCCCGGGCCCACGTGACGTCCTCGCCGGGCTCCTGCGACAGCAGGTGCAGCGCCAGGCCGTCGAGCAGGGCGTGCAGCCGGCGGACGGTGGACTCGTCGTCACGGCCGCCGAGCCGCTCGACCGCCTGCCGGCAGAGCAGGGCGATGCCCGCGGCGGCCTCGTCGCGGATCGCCGCCAGCCGGGGGAGCGCCGGCGCCTCCGCGACCAGCGCGAGGTTCACCTCCATCTCCGCGCGCCGGGTCGCGTCGAGGGGGAGCAGCTCCTCGAGGACCGCCAGGGCGTGGGCGAGCGGGTCGCCGTCCTGCGGCACGGCGCGGACGCGCTCGGCGGCCCGCTGGACGATCAGCTCGGCGGAGAACTCCAGCAGCTCGGCGCGCGTGGGGAAGACGTGTCGCAGCGAGCCGACGGCGACGCCGGCCTCGTGGGCGACGGTGCGGACGGAGACGGCCCCCACACCCTGCGTGAGGACGACGTGCCAGACCGCCCGGGCGAGCTGGGCGCGGCGGGCGTCGACGTCGAGACGGGGTGGCACGTCGGCAACGTAGCACGGTCGTGCTACGTTCGTTGTGGCACGACCGTGCTACAACGTGGAAGGCGGAGAGATGGACCTGATCCTGGCCGTGATCGTGGCCTGCGAGGTGGGCTTCTGGGTGCTGATCGGCGCGGGGCTGGTGGCCCGGTACGTGCTGCGGGCGCCCCGGCTGGGGCTCGTCCTGCTGGCGCTCACGCCCGTCGTCGACCTCGTCCTGCTCGCCGCCACCGTGGTGGACCTGCGGCACGGCGCGACCGCGAGCGTCGCGCACGGCCTGGCCGCGGTCTACCTCGGCTTCTCGCTGGCCTACGGCCACGCGATGATCCGCTGGGCCGACGTCCGGTTCGCGCACCGCTTCGCCGGTGGACCGGCGCCGGTCAAGCGGTACGGGGTGGCCTACGCACGTCAGTGCTGGACCGACGTGGTGCGCAGCGCGTCGGCGGCCGCGGTGGCGTCCGGCCTGCTGCTGCTGCTCGAGCGCCTGGTGGACGACCCGTCGCGCACGGACGCGCTGCGCGGCATCTACCCCGTGCTCGGCGTCGTGCTGGCCGTGGAGCTGGTGTGGGCGGTGTCGTACAGCCTGTGGCCGCGCCGGGAACCGGCGCGACCCTGACCTGGGCCGACCGTCAGGCGTCCTGCGTGGCGGTGTCGATGATCCAGGCCAGCTCCCACGCCCGCTCGTGCCAGGACGCGTACCGGCCGCTGACGCCGCCGTGGCCGGCGTTCATCTCGGTCTTGAGCAGGATCGGCCGCTCGGAGCGCGCCGTGGCCCGCAGCCGGGCCACCCACTTGGCCGGCTCGACGTAGAGCACGCGGGTGTCGTTGAGGCTCGTGACCGCGCAGATGGCCGGGTAGGCGTGCTCGCCGACGTTCTCGTAGGGCGCGTAGGACTTCATGTACGCGTAGACCTCGGGGTCGTCCAGCGGGTTGCCCCACTCGTCCCACTCGATGACGGTCAGCGGCAGCGACGGGTCGAGGATCGTCGTGAGGTTGTCGACGAACGGCACCTCGGCCAGGATGCCGCGGAACGCCTGCGGGGCGAGGTTGGCCACGGCGCCCATCAGCAACCCGCCGGCGCTGCCACCCTCGGCGACGAGGCGGTCCGGGCTCGTCCAGCCCTCGGCGACCAGCTGCTCGGCGGCGGCCACGAAGTCGGTGAAGGTGTTGCGCTTGGTCAGCGTCTTGCCCTCGTCGTACCAGCGGCGGCCCATCTCGCCGCCGCCGCGGACGTGCGCGACGGCGAAGACGAAGCCGCGGTCGAGCAGCGACAACCGGCTGATCGAGAACGCCGGGTCGATGCTGATCTCGTACGAACCGTAGCCGTAGAGCAGCGCCGGGGCGGTGCCGTCGCGCGGGGTGTCGCGGCGGGCGACGACCGAGACCGGCACCTGCGTGCCGTCCGGCGCGGTCGCCCACGTGCGGTGCTGCTCGTACTGGCTCGCGTCGTACCCGCCGCGGACGACGACCTGCTTGCGCAGGTGCCGCTCGCCGGTCTCGACGTCGTAGTCGTACACCGACGGCGGGGTGACGAACGAGGCGTAGCCGACGCGGACGAGCCGCTGGTCCCACTCGGCGTTCGCGCCGACGCCGGTGCTCGAGAGCTCCTCGCCGAAGTCGATCTCGGTGAGCGGGCCGAACCCGTCGTCGGTCAGGCGCATGATCGCGACCCGGGGCAGGGCGTCGCGGCGGTAGGACACGAGCACCTGGCGCTGGAAGACGTCCACGTCCTCGAGCCGCACCTCGTCGCTCCCGGGGATGACCACGGTGCGCTCCTGCGGCGCGTCGACGGGGACGCTGACCAGCTCGAAGTCCGGGGCGCCCTCGTTGTGCAGGACCAGGAAGACGTCCTCGCCCCCGACGACCGCGTGCTCGAGGGAGTACTCGACGCCCTCGCGGCGGGGCCACACGACGCGCGGCTCGCCCTCGGGGTCGTCCGCGGGCAGGACCCGCACCTCGCTGGTGATCTTCGACGAGGCGGCCACGACGATCCACTGCTCGGAGTGGGTCATGCCCACGCCGGCGAAGAACCGCTCGTCGGTCTCCTCGTGCACCAGGACGTCCGCGCCGGTCGAGCCGAGGGCGTGCCGCCACACGCGGTGGGGACGCCAGGCGTCGTCCACGGTCGTGTAGAAGAGGTGGGTGCCGCGGCCGGACCAGGTGACGCCCGCGGACGCGCCGGTGATCTCGTCGCCCAGCAGCTCGCCGGTGCGCAGGTCCTTGACCCGGATCGTGTAGCGCTCGTCGCCCTCGACGTCGACCGAGTACGCCAGCAGGTGCCCGTCGGGGGACACGGTGAACGCACCGAGCGAGAAGAACTCGTGCCCCTCGGCCTCGACGTTGGAGTCGAGCAGCACCTGCTCGCCGTCGATCGGCTGGGTCGGGTCGAGCTCGGGCGGGGTCCAGTCGTCGGGGTCGGCCAGCGGGCAGCGGCAGCGCAGCGCGTACTCCTGGCCCTCGACGGTGCGCGAGTAGTACCACCAGCCGTCGTGCCGGGTGGGCACCGACAGGTCGGTCTCCTGGGTGCGTCCCTTGATCTCCTCGAAGATCGTCTGGCGCAGGTCGGCCTGGTGCTCGGTCTGCGCCTCGGTGTACGCGTTCTCGGCCTGGAGGTAGGCGAGCGTGTCGGGGGAGTCCTTGTCGCGCAGCCACTCGTAGTCGTCGACGAACACGTCGCCGTGGTGCGTGCGGGTGGTGGGGACGACCTTCGCGACGGGGGCCTCCGACGTCATGCCGTCACCTCCGTGGGAAGAGCACGGTACGGAGGTACCGGCACGACGGGCCCGATGGTCGCTCGCTGGCGCTCGCTCATGAGGCGAAGGTACCCGGGGCCTCCGTCGTGTCCGGGCCGCGGTGCCCGGCGTGAAGCGCCGGGTCGTCCGCGCGGAACGTGTGCACGGGCCCGGGCGGGGTGTGGCGGGTCTCGAAGCGGACGGTCACGCGGCCGAGCCCGGCGCCCCACACCCAGCCGTCGCCGTGCTCGTCGTGCGAGGCGTCCATGCCCGGGTACCAGCGCGGCACCTCCGGCTCGTACGCCTCCGGGACGTCGTCGTCGGGCTCCTCCGGCGCGCTGGCGCCGAACAGGTCGTCCTGCACCCAGTCGGCCAGTCCGCTGACCCCGACGCCGAGCAGGCGCAGCCCGCCGCCGAGGTCGGTCTGGGCGAGCAGGGCGCGGGCGGTGTCGGCGAGCAGGGCGGCGCTGTCGGTGGGACCGGCGAGGGTGGTGGAGCGGGTGTGGGTCTCGAAGTCGTGGTGGCGCACCTTGAGCGTCACCGTGCGTCCGGAGAGGCCGTGCGACGCGAGCCGCGCGGCCACGCGCCGGGCCATCCGCTCGGCCACGAGCTGAAGCTGCGCCCGGTCGGTCACGTCGGTCTCGAAGGTGTCCTCGACGCTCACCGACTTGGTCTCGCGCTCGGCCACCACCGGGCGGGCGTCGTCGGCGCGCGCGAGCCGGTACAGCGAGGTGCCGGACGCGTTGCCGAGCAGCCGGGCCAGCTCGTCCTGCGAGGGGCCGTGCAGCTCCTCGACGGTCGTGATGCCGACCCGGCGCAGCCGCTCGGCGGTCGCGGGGCCGACGCCGGGGATCGCGGTGACCTGCATGGGCCCGAGCAGCTCCTGCTCGCTGCCTGGCGCGACGACGAACGACCCGGCGGGCTTCTCCAGCTCGCTGGCGATCTTGGCCATGAGCTTGCTGGACGCGACGCCGACGGACGCGGTGAGGCCGCCGGTCAGGCGCTCGACGTCGGCGCGCAGCCGCTCGACCTGGTCGCGCACTCGAGCGGGGTCGAAGTCGTCGCCCGCGGCCAGGTCGACGAACGCCTCGTCCAGCGACAGCGGCTCGACGAGCGGCGACTCCTCGCGCAGGCGGTCCATGACGATGCGGCTCGCCTCGCGGTAGGCGTCGAAGCGGCCGCCCAGGAACGCGGCGTGCGGGCACCGGGCGCGCGCCTCGGTGGTGCGCATCGCCGAGCGGACGCCGTGCACACGGGCCTCATAGGACGCGGTGGAGACGACACCACGCGGCCCGATGCCGCCGACGACGACCGGCTTGCCGCGCAGCGAGGGCTTGTCGCGCTGCTCGACCGAGGCGAAGAACGCGTCGAGGTCGAGGTGCATGATCGACGCCTCCGCCCGCATGGCGTCCATCCTGCCCGAGCCCGCGGACGTCCACAGACGGGCGGTGGTCCGGTGCCGTCCACAGCGCTGCGAGCCGACGGCCGGGGGAGTCGGTCCCCGCGGACAGCGTGGACGCATGACCCCACGCCACGTCTGCCACGACGTCCCCGACATCCTCGACCTGCTGCCGGCCCTGTTCGGCTTCGTCCCGCACGAGTCGCTGGTCGTGGTCGCGACCCACGGCGAGCGAGTCCGGTTCGGCTTCCGCCTGCGGCTCGACCTGCCGGCCGCGCCGGACGTCGACGCCGCGGCCCGGGTGGTCGCTCACCACCTGCGCCAGGCGGAGCCGGACGGCCTCGTGCTCGTCACCGTCACCGAGGGCGACGGGTACGTGGCCGACACGCTGTGCGACGCGGTGGCCGACCTGCTCGACCCCGTGCCCGTCGTCGTCGCGGCGCGCACCGACGGTCGCAGCCGCTACTGGCTGCCCGGCGGGCCGGACGAGGGCACCGCGTACGTGCCGCGCACGAGCCCGGCCACCGCGGCCGCGGTCCTGGACGGTCGCGAGATCCTGCCGTCGCGTGACGCGCTCGTGGCCCGGTACGCGCCCGCGACCGGGCGGCGTCGCGCCGCCGCCGAAGCCGCGACGGAGGTGGCGCTGGACGAGCTCGTCGAGGCCCGGCGCACCCCCGGCCCGCCGTCGCTGGCCGAGCGCGGACGCCGGGTGGTCGACGAGGTCCGTCGGACGTTCCTGCGCACCGGCTTCGTGCCGGGCGACGCCACGCTGGTGCGGCTCGGGGTCTGGACCGCCGTGCCGGAGGTGCGCGACCACGCGTGGTGGGGGCTCAGCCGCGACGACGCCGCCGTGCACCTGCGGCTCTGGACGGCGGCCGCCCCGCTCGCGCTCGAGCCGTTCGACGCGCACGTCCTGGCCGTGGCCGGGTTCCTGGCGTGGCGCAGCGGCGACGGAGCTGCGGCGCTGGTGGCCACCGACCGCGCCCTCGCGGCCTCACCCGTGCAGTCGCTGGCGCGCACCGTCCACGAGCTGCTCGTCGCCGGGGTGCCGCCGAGCCGCTGGGACGAGCTGCTGGCCACCGAAGGAGGCCGCTCTCGCACGGACGGGAACGCCTCCAGCCCCTAGGGTGAGCGGCATGGGACGCGACGTCGAGGACCGCGAGTTCACCCGCGAGGACCGCACCCGCTACCGCGCCAAGGTGCGCCGGTGCCTGGACGTGCTGGCCCGCATGCTCACCACCCACGACTTCTCGGTCAACGTGCCGCACATCGGCATCGAGATCGAGTTCAACCTGGTCGACGACGACGGACGTCCGGCGTTGCGCAACCAGGAGGCGCTGGACGCCATCGCCGACGAGGACTTCCAGACCGAGCTCGGCCTGTTCAACGTCGAGATCAACGTCCCGCCGCGGCCGTTGACCGGCGACGGGCTGGCGGTGCTCGAGGAGGACCTGCGCGGCGACCTCAACGGAGCGCAGGGCAAGGCGGCGACGATCGGCACCCACCTGCTGATGATCGGCATCCTGCCCACCCTGGACGAGTCGCACATGACGACCGAGGCGATCTCGCCCAACCCGCGCTACAAGCTGCTGTCGGACGAGATCCTCAAGGCCCGGGGCGAGGACATCGCCATCTCCATCGACGGTGTCGACCGGCTGGAGACGACGACCGACACGATCATGCCCGAGGCCGCCTGCACCAGCACCCAGCTCCACCTGCAGGTCGAGCCCGACGACTTCGCGCCGGCGTGGAACGCGTCGCAGGCCATCGCCGGCGTCCAGCTCGCGCTCGGGGCGAACTCGCCGCTGCTGCTCGGCCGCCAGCTCTGGCACGAGACGCGCATCGCGCTGTTCGATCAGTCCACCGACACCCGCAGCGACGAGCTGAAGGCCCAGGGCGTCCGGCCGCGGGTCTGGTTCGGCGAGAAGTGGATCACCTCGGTGTTCGACCTGTTCGAGGAGAACGTCAAGTACTTCCCGGCGCTGCTCCCGATCGTCGAGGACGAGGACCCGGTGGCCGAGGTCGAGGCCGGCCGCATCCCGTCGCTGGCCGAGCTCAACCTGCACAACGGCACGATCTACCGCTGGAACCGGCCGATCTACGACGTCTCGGACGGCTTCCCGCACCTGCGCGTGGAGAACCGCGTCCTGCCGGCCGGACCGACCGT
This sequence comes from Aeromicrobium sp. IC_218, assembly GCF_004336805.1. Lineage (GTDB taxonomy): Bacteria > Actinomycetota > Actinomycetes > Propionibacteriales > Nocardioidaceae > Aeromicrobium. The sequence continues at coordinate 150,782 of NZ_SJXM01000002.1, read as the reverse complement.
CGTCGACACCTTGGCCAACGCCGCGCTCTACTACGGCCTGGTCCGGGCGCTCGTCCGTGCCGAGCGTCCGCTGTGGTCGCAGCTGTCGTTCCAGGCGGCCGAGGAGAACTTCTACGCCGGCGCCCGCGAGGGCATCGACGCGCAGCTGTTCTGGCCCGGCCTGGGCACCGTCCCGGCCACCGAGCTCGTCCTGCGCCGGCTGCTGCCGATGGCCCACGAGGGCCTGCGGGGCGCCGGTGTCGACGACGGCCTGCGCGAGCGCCTGCTGGGCGTCGTCGAGCAGCGCTGCCTCACCGGCCGCAACGGCGCCACCTGGCTGATCGAGGAGTTCGGACGCCGCCGCCGGTCCGGCGAGGACCGTGCCGAGGCCCTCCGGGCGACGACGAAGGCCTACCAGGAGCGCATGCACGCGAACGAGCCCGTGCACTCCTGGGGCCACGACTGAGCGATCCGCCTGCCCTCGCAGGCATCCTCCGACCTGGCACATGAGAGTTTGCTGAGACGTGCCACACTGGTCTCGCTGAGGTTGACCGCAGGGCAGATCGTTGCGCCCTCGATCCGATGAAGGGGTGCTGATGGCCGTCAGAAAGACCGTGTCTCCGGCGACCGCCGACACCTCGACCCCGTCCCCGTCGAAGCCCGCGACCCAAAAGAGCACCGTGACGAAGACTGCTGCCAAGACCACGACCACCGCCGCCAAGAAGGCGCCCGCCAAGAAGGCCGCTGCGGCCAAGAAGGCGCCGGCGAAGAAGGCGGCCGCCAAGAAGACCGCGGCGAAGGCCGACCAGGTCGACGTCTCCGGCGACGACACGTCCGCCGCGACGACCCTGGTCGACGCGACCGGCAAGAAGGTGCTGCCGGACATCTCCGACACCGAGTTCGAGAAGGACCTGGCGACCGACCCGACGCTGAAGGAGGACGAGAAGTCCGGCTTCACGCTGTCGGCGGCCGACGAGTCCGACGAGCCCGTCCAGCAGGTCATGGTCGCCGGCGCCACCGCCGACCCGGTCAAGGACTACCTCAAGCAGATCGGCAAGGTCGCGCTGCTGACCGCCGCCGAGGAGGTCGAGCTCGCCAAGCGCATCGAGGCCGGCCTGTTCTCGGAGGAGAAGCTGGCCGCCGGCGGCAAGATCACGCCGAAGGTGCTCGAGGAGCTCGAGTGGATCGTCCAGGACGGTCGCCGGGCCAAGAACCACCTGCTCGAGGCCAACCTGCGACTCGTCGTCTCGCTGGCCAAGCGCTACACCGGCCGCGGCATGCTCTTCCTGGACCTGATCCAGGAGGGCAACCTGGGCCTCATCCGCGCGGTGGAGAAGTTCGACTACACCAAGGGCTTCAAGTTCTCGACCTACGCCACCTGGTGGATCCGTCAGGCGATCACCCGCGCGATGGCCGACCAGGCCCGCACCATCCGCATCCCGGTGCACATGGTCGAGGTCATCAACAAGCTCGCCCGCGTCCAGCGCCAGATGCTGCAGGACCTGGGCCGCGAGCCCACGCCCGAGGAGCTCGCCAAGGAGCTCGACATGACGCCCGAGAAGGTCGTCGAGGTGCAGAAGTACGGCCGCGAGCCGATCTCGCTGCACACCCCGCTGGGCGAGGACGGCGACAGCGAGTTCGGCGACCTGATCGAGGACTCCGAGGCCATCGTCCCGGCCGACGCGGTCTCGTTCACGCTGCTGCAGGAGCAGCTGCACGCGGTGCTCGACACGCTCAGCGAGCGCGAGGCGGGCGTCGTCTCGATGCGCTTCGGCCTGACCGACGGCCAGCCCAAGACGCTCGACGAGATCGGCAAGGTCTACGGCGTGACGCGTGAGCGCATCCGTCAGATCGAGTCCAAGACGATGAGCAAGCTGCGCCACCCGTCGCGCTCGCAGGTGCTGCGCGACTACCTCGACTGAGTCACGCCAGACGAAGGGCCCCGGTTCCGTGCGGACCGGGGCCCTTCGTCGTCCGAGCAACGCACGCGCGCGAGCATCTGCGGGCTCGGCTGTTGCCACTCTCGGCAACGAAAGGTACATTGCAGTGTGGCTGAAGAGCTGACCGCTGCACAGGTTCTCCGTCGCGCCCGAGAGGCGCGTGGTATTTCCTTGCGTGCCGCAGCATCGGACATGGGTCTGGCGGCATCACAACTTTCTCGTATGGAGCGCGGCTTGAGGGGCGTCTCGACGGAGTCGGCTGGCCAGCTCCGCCAATATTACGGATTGTCTGACGATGAAATGGCACTGGCAGAGGGGCGCGTGCCTGCTGACGTAATGAGGATTCTTCTCGAGAATCCCGACTTAATCGAGCTCATCCGGAAGAAAGGTCGTGGCGTGTGACCGCGCCTTGGGATACGTTGCTCATCGGGACCCGGGTCGATGGGTACGAGATCGTTGAGCATCTTGGTGGCGGCGGTTTTTGCGACGTTTTCAGAATCGTCCATGATTCGACCGGCGACAGTCGCGCACTGAAGGTCCTGAATCCCACACCTGATTCGGACGCGTCGACCGAATTTGAGCGGGAGGCGCGTCTCTTGACCTCTCTCCAAGGTTCTTCGAATGTTGTCGCGATGGACGGTGATAGGCGGACCGTCAAAGTGATGCTTGAGGCGGTGGGTTCGGGGGTGCCATTCACTATGGAACTCCCATGCATCATTCTTGAGCTGGCCGACTGCTGTCTCGAGGAACTGATCTGCGCGCCCGACGACCTCGCACTGCTGGAGAAGTTCCGACTCTGGCGGGCGGTGGTTCTCGGTGTGCACCAAATGCACATGCGAAATGTCGTCCACAGGGACATGAAGTCAGCAAACTGCCTCGTCTTCGTCGGGAGCTCGATAGGAAGGGAGGGGTGTAAAGTCTCGGATCTGGGGCGCTCGAGGTCACTGGGAGAGCCCCCTGTTCATGCTCTCGACGACTATGTTCTCGGGCGCGGAGACTTGAGGTTCGCGCCTCCCGAATTCTTGTGGGCGCAAGGGGACGATAGCGCTCTCACCCACCGTTGCGCTGACTTGTATGGGCTTGGGTCTGTTCTGTTTGAGATCATTGTTGGTGTCGGGATATCGTCATTGGCCATCAATCCCGACGGGCAGCTTCTAGCAAGAAATCAAGCAAATGTCCGTGCTGGTCTACGTGCCGACTTGTCGTCGCTGCGGTCGCAGTATGAGCGGTCCTTCGATCTGTTCGAGTCTGCACTACCTAGGAACGTTGCCTCTTACGCGACATCTTTGCTCAGAGTGCTTTGCGATCCGGTGCCCGCCGAGAGGTTGAAAATTACTCGTGGCCGCAAGGTGAATCTTCCCCCTGAGTCCTTGGAATGGTTGCTTCGACGCATAGATATTGTGATCAAGCGTCTAGAGATCTCTGAGAAAGAAAACCGACGTCCTAAGGAGAGTTATGGCCGGCGTTAGTGCTCTCGACGCCCCGCGGGTAAGCCCAGCGGCTAGGAGCGTGCCGCATGCTGTTCGCCCCGGGGATGTAGGCGAGCAACTTCGTGAGCGTGACAATGGGCCTCGTCTTTCCCGCACTGTCTCAGGAGAGGTAATCTCACGCAACCTCCGCGATCTGCAACGGCGTAGTCTGGAATTTGCGGAGCGAATGAACACTCCAACCGGCTGGGTGCGCGCAATGCAGTCCGCTCGCATGAGCGGTGATGTGGAGGTCGCCATTGATGCTGCGCGGCGTTCGCTTGTATCTTTGGCCGATGCGCGTGTAACCCGTACGGCGGACGCTGCCCTGCTTGAGGTCGCAGGCGAAGAATTGATCCGGGCGGGCCTTTTCGGTGAGCTCCAAATGCACTTGGACAATGTTGGCGCGCGGCGCCCGGATTTGCCGAGTACTCGACTTTGGGCGATCGTCCTCGCAAACGAGGGACAGTTTTCAGAGGCGTTGTCGTTGTTGGACAATTCGGAGCGGGATGATTCTCTTGATATCCGCGCTTATCTGGAACTCGAGCTGGGAAATCCCCACGTCGCGATCAAGCACCTGCGAAGTCGCCTGCGATCCGGCTTCAACACGCCTCAGGACCATATGAATCTGGCGTTCGCCTACTGGCGGGTTGGTTCCTACGCGAAGGCGATCAAGTCCGCTAGAGAGGCGGCTTTGCTAGCTCCTGGTCGTAAAGACATCTCACTCGATTCGCTTCGCCTGATGTTGGGTGCGGGGATGGTCTCGGAGGTGCTTGCCGAGGTTCGTCGGCTCAAGACACGCGGTATAGATGACCCTGATCTATTGCGTCTAGAGGCCGAAGCTCTGGATCAGATGGATCGAAAGCCTGAGGCGATGAGGGTCCTGCGTCGTGCCGGAAATCATCCGGCTGCGACGGAATCGCTTAGGTCGGAAGCGGAATTGTATTCTTCCGTACTGGGTGCTCGCCTAGGCCTGAACGCTCGCGCTGATGTTTTTGTGAAGGTCCTTGATGCGTGTAGGCAATCGGTCTCGTCCAATCTGGTCGATTGGTTGGTCGAAATGGGTGACACCAAGCGGGACGGGGAGATCGTCGAGAGCCTCTATGACAGAATTCGACATGAATTCACTCGAAACTATGCACTTCGCTTGGAATCCCACATCGCATTTCTGAAGCAAGATTGGGAGACTTCTCTGAATAGAGCCCGCGAACTTCTGGAGCGGGACGAATTCAATGAATTCGCTATCGGTAACGTTGCTATGCTGGAGGGACACCTCTTCGAGCGGTGGGAACCAGCCATCTCGTTGGTTCGACGGATGGAGAGGAAGGGGTTGATCGCTGGTCGTTACATGGTCAACCAGAGTGCTTTTATTCTTGCCTCAGGCGGTTACGGCGATGAAGCCTTGAAGATCCTCGGACGTGCCTCCAACCTGGACCCGGTCATGTTGGCCACGCGAGGCCTCGCACGAATGGCGGCGGGTGACTTCAGTGGAGGCGCGAGGGACTACCGTGACGCTTTCAGCGCTATTCCACGTGGGCCGCGTCAGGCCGCCATGCGCGGTCTGATGGCGGTCTACGAGGCTCAGGGTATGTACCGGTTGGGTATCGTGGAACGGCAAGACCCTGTCGAGATCCAAGGTAATTCGCTGCCGGTTTCAGAACTTGAAGGGATCGATGATTCGGACTCTAGTGTTGCTTTGTTGAAGGAGAGCGCGCTGCGAAACGGATGGCCCTGGCCTACCCTCTTCTAGTTGATCCGCCTTGTATCCGGTACCGACGGCCAGCCCAAGACGCTTGACGAGATCGGCAGGGTCTACGGCGCGACGCGTGAGCGCATCCGCCAGATCGAGTCCAAGACGATGAGCAAGCTGCGTCACCCGTCGCGCTCGCAGGTGCTGCGCGACTACCTCGACTGAGTCACGCCAGGCGAAGGGCTCCGGTTCCATGCGGACCGGGGCCCTTCGCCGTCCCGGGCGGCAGGTCTTGGCCACCACCCTTAGCCTGGGGATCCGCCCGGACGAGGGGAGCGTCGTGGACCGCAGGAGCGTCACCCAGCAGGTGATCAAGTACGCGCCTGTCGTGGCCAAGCAGCTGCCGAGGCTGTGGCCGCTGCTGCTGGAGTCGCGCAACCGGGACAAGGTCACCGGCCTGTTCCGCGACCTGGCCGACACGTCCCCGGCCAAGCGGCTCCAGGCCCGACTCGAGCTGACCGCAGCGCTGGCCGAGCGGATCGGCGACGAGGCCGCGTCCCCGCAGGAGAAGGAGCAGGCCGTCGCGTGGCGCGACCGTGCCCGCAACCTGCAGCGTCGCGTCGACATGCCGGTCGGCGGGGTGCGGGCGAAGGCCGCGCACCGACGAGCGGTCCGCGCGCAGCTCGACGCGCTGCACGCCGAGATGGACGCGCACCTGGGCGGACCGGGGTCGTCGCGGCCCTTGCCGTCGTCGCCGCCGGAGGCCTAGCGTCCGTGGATGGACCTGTTCTCCGGACTCCCGGTGACCGAGATGGCCCGGGCCGCCGCCTGGTACGAGCGCCTCCTGGGCGAGCCGGCGACGTTCGTGGCGTCCCCGCAGGAGTCGGTGTGGGACCTGGCGGAAGGGCGCGCGATCTTCGTTGAGCTCGCCCCCGAGCACGCCGGGCACGCCCGGGTGCTCTTGTTCGTGGACGACCTCGAGGCGCGGGTCGCCGAGATTGCGGCGCGCGGGCTGGAGCCTGTGTCGCGCGAGGAGTACCCGAACGGCGTGCGGAAGGTGAACTACCTCGACCCGGACGGCAATCAGGTCGGGCTGGGCGGGCTCACGGCCGTCGACGCCGGGGGAGCGGAGTAGCCCGGCGAAGTTGTTGACCGTTCAGCAGCCATCGGGCGAAGCAAGTTGCCCGCTGCGTTGGTCGCGGTTCTACTCAGCAACGGGTACATGCGTGACAGTGATGGTCCTGATCTCGGACTCGGGGACCATCAGTCTGTCGCCCGGTAGGGGCGTGACCGGTTGGGTCGAGGAGTAGTAGGAGAGCGGATCCCCGAGTGCCAGGTCTCGCCCGAGACCTAGTGGAATGCCGTCATAGTCCGACACTTGGCCCCGGAGGACCCGTCCGTCCTTGAGCTCCACCTCAGCGAACGCGGCATGACCGGACGGGGCGCCGCCGAGGATTTCATGCCACGTTGACTCTCCCGAGATCCTCTCGTGGCGACATCGGTAGATGGTGGCCGCGACCCAGGAAAGCGTGACCGCGCAGCCTGTCATTGCCGCGAGCACGATCGCGGTCGTCCTGATGTCATCCGTACTGGTGTACTGGGCGCCGCGCAGAGTTTGGACGACCGTCGAGATTCGTTCAGGGCAGATGATGCTGGCAGCTATGACCGTCGGGAGCGTAAAGACGAAGCCGGAGGCAATCAGAGATATGGCTTCTTCGAGTCCGGACTGGTTGAGCTTCGGCGCGCGATGTTGGCTGGTGCCCTGAGCGTAGATATATCCCGGGACTACCGCGCAGAGAAGCAGGACACCGACAAGAGAGGCAGCCAGCACGTGCGGACTAGGAGCTGGAAGGGTCGGAGTCGTTTACCGGCGCCTGCACCGGCGCAGACGGTGGCGGGGGCGCGATGATTTTCTGCTGGCCAACGTGGTTGGAGCCCTTGGTGAACTCGCCCTCTCGCGATTCCTTCGGGACACCCTGAACGGACCGCTTGTTTTCATTCGTCATGGGGGCCATTCTGACAGGTGCCAGCCGCGGGCGGGGCATTTGTCAGCGCCCAGCGCACCTCTCCCTCACCCATGCCCGCACCCTAGGGGGCCGGGGACGCGCAAGGGCCCGGTTCCGAGTGGAACCGGGCCCTGCGGTGGAAGTCTGGGTGTGTCGGGGTGGCTCAGGCCTCGTCGTCGGCGGCGATGGCCGGGGTCGCCACGAGGCGTCCGGTCTCGTCGTGGATGCGGCTCGAGACCTCGCGCAGCTTGTCCTCGTGCTCCCGCGCGTGGTGCGCGCAGAACAGCAGCTCACCGCCGCTGCCGAGCGTGACCCGGACGTACGCCTGCGCGCCGCAACGATCGCACCGGTCGGTGGCGTTCAGCGTGGGCTCTGCGAGTGTCTCCACAGTGACCTTCTCTCCTGGTCGTCGGGTCCGTGCGTTGTCGCTCTGGTCAACATCCAACCACGAAGGGCTATTCCGGGGCGGTCGAGGTGACCTGTGTCCCACGATCCTCGCCGATCGGCCCAAACCCGCGCATCCTGAGGCGTGTCCGACGCCGATTCCGTAGGAGCCGGTCGTTATCGTGGAGCAGTCAATCTCCCCGGCGTCCCAGGGCGCCACGCACCGAGGCAGGCCGCACCATCGAGAGCACGTACGACGCCCGCAACCTCCTGGTCCTGGAAGGACTCGAGGCGGTCCGCAAGCGACCCGGCATGTACATCGGGTCGACCGACACCCGCGGCCTCATGCACTGCCTGTGGGAGATCATCGACAACGCCGTCGACGAGGCGCTCGGTGGCTTCTGTGAGCACATCGACATCCTGCTGCACGCCGACGGCTCCGTGGAGGTCCGCGACGACGGCCGCGGCATCCCGGTCGACGTCGAGCCGAAGACCGGCCTGACCGGCGTCGAGGTCGTCTTCACCAAGCTGCACGCCGGCGGCAAGTTCGGCGGCGGCTCCTACAACGCCACCGGCGGACTGCACGGCGTCGGCGCCTCGGTCGTCAACGCGCTGTCGCAGCGCCTCGACGTCGAGGTCGACAAGGGCGGGGCCACCTGGGCCATGTCGTTCCGCCGCGGCGTCCCCGGCGTCTTCGACGGCGACGGGCCGGACGCGCCCTTCACGCCGACCAACGAGCTGCGCAAGGTCGCCAAGGTCAAGAAGACGGCCAGCGGCACGCGCGTGCGGTACTGGTCGGACCCGCAGATCTTCATCAAGGACGCGGCCTTCGGCTACGACAACCTCGTGGCCCGCGCCCGCCAGACCACGTTCCTGGTGCCGGGCCTGGAGATCGTCATCCGCGACGAGCGGGCCGGCGAGCTGCACGAGGAGAAGTTCCGCCACGAGGGCGGCATCTCGGAGTTCTGCGACTTCCTGGCCGCCGACGAGCCGGTCACCGACGTGCTGCGCCTGCAGGGCCAGGGCACGTTCACCGAGACCGTCCCCGTGCTCGACGAGCACGGCCACATGACCCCGCAGGACGTCGAGCGCGAGCTGGGCGTCGACATCGCCGTGCGATGGGGCACCGGCTACGAGAACGACTTGCGCTCGTTCGTCAACATCATCGCCACGCCCAAGGGCGGCACCCACGTGCAGGGCTTCGAGCGGGCGCTGACCAAGACGTTCAACGAGGTGCTGCGCGCCAGCCGCGTGCTCAAGGCCAACGACGCCGACGTCACCAAGGACGACGTGCTCGAGGGGCTCACCGCGGTCGTGACCGTGCGCCTGGCCGAGCCGCAGTTCGAGGGTCAGACCAAGGAGGTGCTGGGCACGCCGCCGGTGACCCGCATCGTCAACAAGGTCGTCGCCGCCGAGCTCAAGACGTTCCTGACGTCCACCAAGACCGCCCAGAAGGCCAAGGCCCGCCTGGTCATGGACAAGGTCGCCTCGGCCGCCCGCACCCGCCTGCTGGCCCGTCAGCAGCGCGACACGCAGCGGCGCAAGAACGCGCTGGAGTCCAGCGCGCTGCCGGCCAAGCTGGCCGACTGCCGGGCCACCGACGCCGAGCGCACCGAGCTGTTCATCGTCGAGGGCGACTCCGCGCTCGGCACCGCCAAGGCGGCGCGCGACTCGGAGTTCCAGGCGCTGCTGCCCATCCGCGGCAAGATCCTCAACGTCCAGAAGGCGTCCATCGGCGACATGCTGAAGAACGCCGAGTGCTCCTCGATCATCCAGGTCGTGGGCGCCGGCTCCGGGCGCACGTTCGACCTGGACGCCGCGCGGTACGGCCGGGTCATCTTCATGGCCGACGCCGACTCCGACGGCGCGCACATCCGTTGCCTGCTGGCGACGCTGTTCTTCCGCTACATGCGCCCGCTCGTCGAGGCCGGCCGGGTCTACTCGGCCGTCCCGCCGCTGCACCGCATCGAGCTGGTCAACCCCAAGAAGGGGCAGGACAAGTACGTCTACACGTACTCCGACCCCGAGCTGCAGCGCACGCTCGCGTCGCTGGCCAAGAAGGGCGTCCGCTGGAAGGACCCGGTCCAGCGCTACAAGGGCCTGGGCGAGATGGACGCGCACCAGCTGGCCGAGACCACGATGGAGCCCCAGCACCGCACCCTGCGCCGTCTGACGATGGACGACGCGGAGGAGGCCAGCGAGGTCTTCGAGCTGCTCATGGGCAACGAGGTTGCCCCGCGCAAGCAGTTCATCGTGGCCAACGGCGGCAACATCAGCGACGACGACCTGGACTTCTGACGGCAGGGCGCTCGGGGGGTGCGCGCCTTGCCGGGGACGTGTTCACTAGGCCTCGCCGGGGAACGCTCTCCGGCCCGCCGTCGGGCGTCCCGGCGTCGCCGACGAGGGAGAGAACCCTGCACGCAGCCGATGACCTCGTGGTCCTGCTCGACGCCGAGCACCGGCCGTCGGGCACCGCGCCGCGCACCGAGGTGCACACCGCGCGCACGCCGCTCCACCTGGCCTTCTCCTGCTACCTGCTCGACGACTCCGGACGCGTGCTGCTGACCCGGCGCGCCACGTCCAAGCAGACCTTCGCCGGGGTGTGGACCAACTCCTTCTGCGGGCACCCGCGACCGGGCGAGCCGATGGAGGACGCCGTGCACCGCTACGCCGTGCGCGAGCTCGGCACGACGGTGCGCGACCTGCACTGCGTCCTGCCCTCGTTCCGCTACCGCGCCGTCGACGCGTCCGGGATCGTCGAGAACGAGCTCTGCCCCGTCTTCGTCGCCACCTGCGACGGCCCGCTCGCGCCGAACCCCGACGAGGTCGACGCCCTGCGCTGGGTGAGCGAGGACGAGCTCCGCGGCGCCGTCGCGGCCGCCCCGTGGGCGCTCAGCCCGTGGATGGTCGAGCAGGTGGCCGAGCTCGGCCTCGCCGGCAGCACCTGGGGACGGGTGGCCTCGTGATGCTGCTCGGAGGTCGGGGGTCCGGCCGGCCGTCCCCGGCCGACCAGTACGACGCGCTCGCGACGTCGACCGCGCGCCTGGTGATCCGCCGCTACTCGACGTCGTTCGGCCTGGCCGCACGACTGCTCGACGAGCCCGTGCGCACTCACGTCCGCAACGTCTACGCGCTCGTGCGGGTCGCCGACGAGATCGTCGACGCGCCGCGGCCGGGCGAGAGCGACGACGCGCGCCGCACGCTGCTCGACGCGCTGGAGACCGAGACGCTCGCCGCGATGGCCAGCGGCCACAGCGCCAACCTGGTCGTGCACGCGTTCGCCCGCACCGCCGTGGCCTGCGGCATCGAGCCGGAGCTGGTCACGCCGTTCTTCGCCTCCATGCGCACCGACCTGGACGTCCTCGAGCACGACCAGGCGAGCCTGGACGCCTACGTGTACGGGTCGGCCGAGGTCGTGGGCCTCATGTGCCTGCGGGCGTTCCTGCGCGAGGAGCCCGACCCGCAGGCCGCCTACGAGGCCCTCCGTCCGGGCGCGTGCCGCCTGGGGGCGGCGTTCCAGAAGCTCAACTTCCTGCGCGACCTGGCCGCCGACCACCGCGAGCTCGGCCGTCGCTACTTCCCGGACGTCGACCCGGCCACGCTCACGTCCGCCGAGCGCGACGCCCTGCTCGACGACGTCGACGCCGACCTACGGGTCGCCGCCGCGGCGATCGAGCAGCTCCCGCCCGGCAGCCGGCGCGCGGTCCGCGTCGCGCACACGCTGTTCGCCGAGCTGGGTCGCCGGCTGCGCGAGGCGCCGGTCGAGCAGGTCCGCACCGAGCGTGTCCGGGTCCCGAACGTCGTGAAGTCGCGCCTGGTGGCGCGCGAGCTGCTGCGGGGACGCTGGTGAGCGCGCGCGAGCCGGGGCGTGCCGTCGTCGTCGGTGGCGGGGTGGCCGGACTGGCCACCGCGTCGCTGCTGGCCCGCGACGGCTGGACGGTCGACCTGGTCGAGAAGCAGCCCGACCTCGGCGGCCGGGCCGGCACCTGGGAGCAGGACGGCTTCCGCTTCGACACCGGGCCGTCGTGGTACCTCATGCCCGAGGTGTTCGACCACTTCTTCCGGCTCATGGGAACCAGCGCCGCGGACGAGCTGGACCTCGTCCGGCTCGACCCGGCGTACCGGGTGTTCTTCGAGCAGCACGACGAGCCGCTCGAGATGACCGGCGACCGTGCCGCCAACGTCGCCGCGTTCGAGGCCGTCGAGCCGGGCGCGGGCACGGCGCTCGAGCGCTACCTGGACTCGGCCCGCGACGTCTACGACCTGGCCGTCCAGCGCTTCCTCTACGGCACGTTCGCGTCGCGCACGTCCATCGTGCGGCCGGACGTGCTCCGTCGCGGCCCGCGGCTCGCGCGCATGCTCACGCAGTCGCTGGAGTCGTTCGTGGCCGGACGGTTCACCGACCCGCGGCTGCGCCAGGTCCTGGGCTACCCGGCGGTCTTCCTGGGCACCTCGCCGGAGCGCGCGCCGAGCCTGTACCACCTCATGAGCTGGCTCGACCTCGACGACGGCGTCTACTACCCCCAGGGCGGCTTCGGCACGTTCGTGGACGCGCTGGTGCGCGTCGCCGAGCGGGCCGGGGTCCGCCTGCACACCTCCACGGCCGCCACGGCGGTCGAGGTCGAGCGCGACGGACGTCCGCGGGTGCGCGGCGTGCGGGTCCGCAGCGCGGACGGCGCCGACACGCTCGTCGAGGCCGACCTCGTCGTCGGTGCGGCCGACCTGCACCACGTCGAGACCCGGCTCGTCCCGGCCGACCTGCGCACGTACGACGAGGACTACTGGGCCCGTCGCGACCCCGGCCCCGGCGCGGTGCTGGCCTGCCTGGGCGTGCGCGGTGCCCTGCCCGAGCTGGCCCACCACACGCTCTTCTTCACCGAGGACTGGCGCTCCAACTTCGACGCCATCTTCGAGCGTCCGACCCGGGTGCCCGACCCGGCGTCGCTGTACGTGTGCCGTCCGTCCGCCACCGACCCGAGCGTCGCGCCCGCGGGCCACGAGAACCTGTTCGTCCTCGTACCGGTGCCCGCCGACCCCGGGCTCGGCCGCGGTGGTGTCGACGGCGGGGGAGACGCGGTCGTCGAGAAGGCGGTCGACGCGGCCATCGCGACGATCGCGGCCAAGGCCGGCGTGCCCGACCTGGCCGAACGGGTCGTCGTGCGGCGCTCGATCGCGCCTGGCGACTTCGCCGCGGACCTCAATGCCTGGTCCGGCGGCGCGCTCGGTCCGGCCCACGTGCTGCGGCAGAGCGCGTTCTTCCGCGCCGGCAACGCCTCGCGGAGGATCGACGGCCTGGTCTACGCCGGCAACGGCACCATCCCGGGCATCGGACTGCCCATGTGCCTGATCAGCGCCGAGCTGGCGCTCAAGCGCGTGCGCGGCGACCGCACCACCACCCCGCTGCCGGTGGGGGAGGGCGCATGACCGAGCGGAGCGAGGGAACGTTCAGCGCGGTCATGGGCGGGTCTCCGTACCGTGGCTTCTTCACGGAGGTCCGTCCATGACGTCGCTGTACCTGCTGGCGATCGTCGGGTCGACGGTGTGCATGGGGCTGGTCGACCGGCGCTGGCGGCTGTTCCTGTTCGACCGTCCGCGGTTCGCGCTGGGCGTCGTGGCGGCCGGGGTGGCGTTCTTCCTGGCCTGGGACCTCGTGGCGATCTCGCTGGGCATCTACGAGCGGGGCGACTCGCCCGCGATGACCGGTCTCGAGCTGGCCGACGAGCTGCCGGTCGAGGAGATCTTCTTCGTGCTGTTCTTCTGCTACCTCACGATGGTGCTGCACCGGCTCCTGCTGCGGGTCGTGCTGCCCGCGCTCGACGCCCGCGGCCCGCGGGAGAGGAGCGTCCGATGACGTACGCGACGCTCGCCCTGCCGTTCGTCGGCCTCGCCGTCGTCGTGCTCGTCGTGGCCGCGGTCGTCCGGCGTCCGGGACGCCGCTGGTGGCTGGCGACCGTCCTGACCCTGGTCGCGCTGCTCGTGCTCACGGCGGTGTTCGACAACGTCATGATCGCCGCCGACCTGTTCCGCTACGACGACGCGATCACGTCCGGGCTGCGCGTCGGCCTGGCCCCGCTGGAGGACTTCGCCTGGCCGCTGGCCGCCGGGCTGGGCCTGCCCGCGCTCGCGCTGCTGGCCCGTCGCGAGGACGTGGCCGCGTGAGTGCCGCGTCCGTCGGCGGCACGCCCGCACCCAGTCCGCTGCGCCAGGTGCTGGGCTCGTCGCGCCCGCTGAGCTGGGTGAACACGGCCTACCCGTTCGGCGCGGCCTACCTGCTCGCCGGCGGCGGCGTCGACCTCGCGTTCGTGATCGGCGTCCTGTACTTCCTGGTGCCCTACAACCTGCTCATGTACGGCGTGAACGACGTCTTCGACTACGAGTCCGACGTGCGCAACCCGCGCAAGGGCGGGGTCGAGGGCGTGGTGCTCGACCGCCGGGTGCACCGCACGACGATCGTCGCGGCGGTGGCCAGCAACGTCCCGTTCCTGGCCGCGCTGCTCGTGCTGGGCGACGTGCGCTCGGCCCTCGTGCTGACGGTGAGCGTGTTCGCCGTCGTCGCGTACTCGGCCCCGGTGCTGCGCTTCAAGGAGCGCCCGTTCCTGGACTCCGTCACGTCCAGCACGCACTTCGTCAGCCCCGCCGTGGTCGGCCTGGCGCTCGCCGGTGCCTCGATCGGTGACAACGCCGCCGCGCTCGTCGGGTTCTTCCTGTGGGGCATGGGCTCGCACGCCTTCGGCGCGGTGCAGGACGTCGAGGCCGACCGGGCCGGGGGCATCGGGTCGATCGGCACCGTGCTCGGCTCCGCACCCACGACCTGGTTCGCGCTCGGCTGCTACGTCGTCGGCGGGCTCGTGCTGCTCACGCTGCCCTGGCCGTACACGCTCGCCGGCGCGCTCGCGGTGCCGTACGTGCTGAACGTGCTGCCGTTCGTGCGGCTGCGCGACGCCGACTGCGAGCGGGCCAACGCCGGCTGGCGGCGGTTCCTGTGGCTGAACTACCTGACCGGCTTCCTGCTCACCCAGCTGCTGATCTGGCCCCACGTCTCCTGGTGACGGTCGCGCCACCGCAGCCACGGCGGGCTGGTGCGCCAGTTCAGCTCGAGGGTGCGCCGGGCGCGTCCGAACCGGCGGCGCATCTGCACTCCGCCGCGCAGCGACCGGGCCGAGACCCCCACGACGACCGGCACGAGCCGGATGCGGCGGCGCGGCCCGAGCACGAACGCCAGGTCCATGTCGTCGTGGACGTCCGCCTCGCGGTGGACGGCCGTCGACACCTCGGCCCAGGACGTGCGGCGCAGGGCCATGTTCGAGCCCCACAGCGCGGTGTGACCGAGCGCCAGGTGCGAGGTCACGTAGTAGGCGCCGAGGTAGAGGACGGTCAGCAGCGTGCGGCTGCCGCGCGGTGCGTCGCGGAACACGCCCAGCCCGGTCACCGCGTCGAGCCCGGAGTCGTGCTCGAGCGGGGCGACGAGCCGCTCCAGCCAGCGCGGGCCCGGCAGGCTGTCGGCGTCGCAGCGGACGATCACGTCGCCGGCCGCCGCGTCGTAGCCGGTGGCGGCCGCGTGCGGGATGCCGCGGCGCGGCTCGGTCACGACCCGGGCGCCGTACGCGCGGGCCACCGCGACCGAGGTGTCGGTGGAGCCGTTGTCGACCACGACGACCTCGTCGGGGCGTCGGGTCTGCCGCCCGAGCCGGTCCAAGCAGCGGGCGAGGGCGGTCGCGTCGTCCAGCACGGGCACGACGACGGAGACCGAGCCGCGGTCGGCGGTCACCGGTCCGCGTCCGTGCGGCGGGAGAGCGGGACGGCGGCCGCCACGGCACCCAGGGCGCCGGCCAGCAGGTCGCCGACGGTGTCGCTCGTGCCGACCTGGATGCGGTCGTCCAGGTAGGTGTGGCCCAGCCACTCGCCGACCTCCCACACCACGGCGAGCGCCAGGCCGAGGGCGACGGTGGTCATGGCCGACGCCAGGCGGGAGCGGGGCGCCCCCGGCTCGGGCAGCAGCCGGACCCGCGCGAGCGTCAGGTGGGCGACCGCAGCGACCAGGCCGGTCGCGACGGCGTGGACGACCAGGTCGAGCCAGTCGACGGCCTCGTACCAGTCGAGCTGGGCGGCCCACGCCGCGAGCAGGATGGTGGCGCAGAACGGCACGTCCAGCGCCGTCGGCAGGCCCAGGGCCCGGGGCAGCATGGTGCCGCCGAGGACCAGCAGGAACAGCGCGGCACCGACGAACCCGTACAGCGGGACGGCGACGGCGAGGCTCACCAGCGCGGCAGCGCGCAGCAGGTCGCCCGCCACCCACGTGGGGGAGGCGGGCGACCGGGGGTCGGCGGGCTCGGCGGCCCGGCTCAGAGGCGTCGCAGGCACTGTTCCATCTGTTCCGCGGCGTCGTCGCCGAGCTTCTTGAGGCCGAGCGGCAGCAGCGGCTCGACCAGCTTGGCCGCGCCCTGCGGGTGGAACTCGGCGACGTAGCGCACCGTCGTCCGCGGGCCGTCCTGCTCGATCGTGATGGTGTCGTGCAGCTTCACCGAGCCCGCGTCGCCGTCGAGCTCGAGCCGGTGCGGCGCCTCGTGGACGACCACCGTGTACGTCACCTCGGTCTCCTTGCCCAGCAGCTTGGAGACGTTGCGGTAGACGGTGCCCACGCCGCCGTCGCCCGAGACGCGTTCGGTCGACTGCGTCGGCGGGTCCCACTGCTCGGTCGTGGTGAAGTCGGACAGGAAGTCCCACACCGCCTGCTGGTCGGCGTCCACGGTGATGGTGCGGTCGATGTCGGGCACGGTCGTCTCCGGGGGGATCGAGGAAGGGTCACCGGCGTCGTACCCGGGGGCCGACGCCGTGAACCGTCCTACTCCTGGACCGGCGCGAGCAGGCCGGAGTCGACGTCGTAGACGAAGCCGCCGACCTTCGCCCGGTCGCCGATGAGCGGGTGGCTGCGGACACGGTGCAGGTCGTGGCGGATGGTCTGCTGCTGGTCGGTGATCGCGCCCAGCGTCATCCAGGACGCGTCGAGGCCGGCGCTCTGCGTCAGCGCCTCGTGCAGCTCGTGCTCGGGCTTGGAGGCCATCGCGCAGCGCGTGTGCTCGACGACCAGGATCCGCTCGACGCCGAGCAGGTGGACGCCCAGCACGAGGGCGACCAGGGCCTGGTCGGTGACGCGGCCGCCGGGGTTGCGCAGGATCTTCGCGTCGCCGGGCTTGAGCCCGATCATCCCCAGCGGGTCGATGCGCGAGTCCATGCAGGTCACCATGGCGACGCCGGCGCGGGCGACGCCGTCGAAGCCGGCGAGGTCGAAGTCGGACGCGAAGTCCGCGTTGGCGTTCAGGAGGTCGTCGAAATCACCCATGACGGCGAGGGTATCGACACTCAGGCGCGGCGTCGCGGCAGCACCCAGAGAGCGAGAAGAGCGGCCACCACGGCGCACACCGCGGCGCCCACGAACACCGCGTGGAGCTGGCTGATGCCCGCGTCGACGACGGCCTCCCGGTACGCCTTGCAGGCCGCGGCCTGCCCGCCGCACAGCTGCTCGGCCGGCGGGATGTCCTCGGCCGCGTCGTGGAACGCGCGCAGCCCGATCGTGGTGAGCACCGAGATGCCGACGAGCATGCCGACCATCCGCGAGACCACGAGCAGGCCGCTGGCCACGCCGTGGACGTCGTCGGGCGTGCGCTCGAGCAGGGCCGCGTTGACCGGGGCGAGGGCCAGGCCGAAGCCGAGCCCGGCGACGACCAGCGAGAGCGTCTCGACGGGGGACTCCAGCGCGGTGCGGTCCCACGTCGCCATGTGGGCGAACGAGCCCGCGGTGAGCACGAGCGCCACGGCGGTGAGCGGGGCGGGGGCGACCCGGCGCAGCAGCCAGCCGCCGAGCACGGCACCGATCGGCAGCGCGACCAGGAACCGCACGAGGACGAACGCGGCGGCGACCTGGTCGTCGCGGTGGATGGTGAGCCGGGCGAAGAACGGGATGTCGACGAGCGCGGCGATGAGCGAGGCGCCGACGAAGAACGACACGAGCACCGCGCCCCACGCCGCACGGTCGGCGAGGGTGCCCGGGGGCACGAGGGGGTGGGCCGCCCGCCGCTGGCGGACGGCGAAGGCCACGAAGCAGACGACGGCGAGCGGGAGCAGCCACCAGGCGGCCTCGCTGATCGCGGCGGACTCCGGCTCGGCCGACGCGAACGAGACGATGACGGCGCCGAGCCCCGCGCACAGCAGGACGGCGCCGGGGACGTCCGTGCGGCGCAGCACGTCGCCCCACCCGCGCCACTGCACGAGCGGTCGCCGCGCGGTCGCGGTGCGCACCAGCAGGAGCACGACGAGCACGTAGAGCGCCAGGGCCATCGGGGTCAGCCACTTTGACTCGCCGCCGTCGACGGGCAGCCACGCGCGCCCGGTGTCGACGCCCTCCACCAGCCGCTGCGGCGGCGACATGGTGAGCACGAGCGCGGTGACCGCGGCGAGCAGCAGCACGGCGCCCAGCACGTCCGGCCATGGGCGGCGGGGCCCGGGCTCGGTCTCGTCGGGCTCGGTCGTGCGCGTGCGGCCCGCGAGCTGCAGCAGCCCGGCGGCCAGCAGCAGGCCGACGGCGGTGTTGAGCCAGAAGATGGCCCGCCAGTCCGCCACGGCGAGCACGACGGCGCCCAGCACCGGGCCGAGGACGCTGCCGAGCTCCTGGACAGCGCCCACGACGCCGAGCGGGAGCCCCCGCCGGTGCGGTGGCCACAGGTCGGCCACCAGGGCGAGCGTGGGCGGCACGAGCCCACCACCGCCGACGCCCTGCAGGAAGCGCCCGGCGACGATCGACTCCAGGTCGTACGCCGCGGCCGTGACGACCGACCCGAGCGCGAAGACGAACAGGGTGCCGACCAGGACGGGCAGGCGACCACGCAGGTCGCTGATGCGGCCGACGAGCGGCAGGATGCCCACGTAGCCGAGCAGGAAGCCCGACACGATCGGGGCGGCGCGCTGCAGCTCGTCCACGCCGAGGCCGGACGCGCTCATCATGTCCGGCAGGGCCAGCACGACGACGTAGGTGTCGGCGGCGGCGAAGCAGACGGCCGCGGCGGCCAGGCCCAGCAGGGCGTAGGACGCCCGGCTCACGGTCGCGGGCATGTCAGGGCTTGGTGATCTCGACCGGCTCGTCGGAGGTGCTGACCGTGAGCGTGTAGGTGACGTCGGAGTCGTCGTAGAACGGGCCCTTGACGGTGGCGTCGCGCAGCGCGTCGTCGTCGTCCAGGCGCCACTCGACGTCGAACTCACCGTCGACGTCGGCGGACGGGATGAGCGCCTGCACGTCGCCGCCCTCGAGGGTGCCGGTGATCGTGCGCAGGACGTCCTGGCCGTCGCGCTTCTCGCCGCCGTCCTCGAGGTCCTCGGTGGCGGTGAGCAGGCCCGAGACGCCCTTGCCGGCCGCGAACAGCGACGCCGGGTCGGGAGCCTTCAGCGTGGCCGGGTCGATGGCCAGGAAGGCGGGGGAGAAGCCGGTCTTGGCCCACACCGACCCGCCGGTGGCGACGACGTCGGCGTCCAGGCTCGCGCCGCCGGTAACCACGGTGACGGTGCCCTGGAACGCCGGCGTGTGGTTGCCCTGGCCCTTGGCCGAGAGCAGTCCGGTGACGCCGCTGGGCAGCTCCTTGGTCGCCAGCGTGAGGTCGATCGTCTCGGCCGCGTCCAGGGTCTCCTGCGCGGTCGCGAGGCGGTCGGCGAGCGCGCCGGTGCCGGCCTCGCCGCCCCCGTCGTCACCTCCCGTGCAGGCGGTCAGCGTGAGCGTCAGGGCGGCCGCGACGGCGGCGACTCGGGTCATCACGTGGTCAGTCTGGCACGACGCGCGTCGTCAGCAGGGCCGACGCGGGCGCCGAGACGGCGAGCACCGGCTGGGCGAGCGGCACGCCCGACCCGTCACGGCGCTCCGTCGGCTCGGGCAGGTCGACCGCGGTGCCCGACGAGGCGCAGGCCTGGGCGGGCGCCTGGCCGGCCCAGGCCAGGACGAGCGCGTCCTCGCCCTTGAGCAGGCGGTGGCAGCGGACGCCACCGGTGGCGCGCCCCTTCGCCGGGTACTGCGCCAACGGCGTGACCTTGGCCGAGCCGGTCTGGGTGCCCGGCAGGGCGTCGCTGGAGCCGGAGATCGTGACGACCTGCGCGGTGTCGACGTCCGCGACGGCGCCGAACGACACGACGTGGGCCCCGGAGGCCAGCTTGATGCCGGCGACGCCACCGCCCGAGCGGCCCTGCGGACGCACGAGGGACGCCGAGAAGCGCAGCAGCTGGGTGTCGCTGGTGACGAACACCAGCTCCTCCTCGCCGGTCACGAGCGGCACGGCGCCGACGAGCGAGTCGCCGTCCTCGAGCCGGATGACCTCCCAGCTGTCGCGGCCGAGCTGCTCGGGACGCACGCGCTTGACCACGCCCTGCTTGGTGCCCAGCGCCAGGCCGGGCACGTCGTCCTCGAACGTCATGAGCGCGAGCGGCTGGCCCTCGACCGCCGGCAGGTCGCGGACCGGGACGCCGCCCTGCAGGTTCGGCGCCGACGCGGTGCCGGGCAGCGCGGGCAGCTCCAGGACGCTGAGCCGGTGGACGCGGCCGTCCGTCGTGACGACCCCGACCTCCCCGCGCGCGGTGCTGCGCACGGCGGCGACGATCGTGTCGTGCTTGGTGCGGCGGCCCTCGGCGCTGAGCGGGGAGTCGTCGTTGGTGCGGGCCATGAGGCCGGTGGCGGACAGCAGCACCCAGCACGGATCGTCCGGCACCTCGGCGGACGCCGTCGCCGTGACCGTCTGGCCGGCCGACTCGAGCAGCACCGTGCGGCGGGCGTCGCCGAAGCGGGTGGCGACGTCGGCCAGCTCGCCGCCGACGACCGCGCGCAGCATGGCGTCGTCGGCCAGGATCGCGTCGAGCTCGGCGATGCGGCGGGTCAGCTCGTCGCGCTCCTTCTCCAGCTCCATCCGGGCCAGGCGGGTGAGGCTGCCGAGCGTCCGGTCGAGGATGTGGTTGGCCTGGATCTCGGACAGGTCGAACACGTCGATGAGCCGCTGGCGCGCCTGCTCGCGGTTCTCGCTGGAGCGGATGAGCTGGATGACCTCGTCGATGTCCAGGATCGCGACGAGCAGGCCCTCGACCTTGTGCAGCTGGTCGGCGGCCTTGGTGCGACGGAACTGGCTGCGCCGGCGCACGACCGTGTAGCGGTGCTGCAGGAAGACCTCGAGCATCTGCTTGAGCGTCAGCGTGCGCGGCTGGCCGTCGACGAGCGCCACCGCGTTGATGCTGAAGGACGTCTCCAGCGGCGTGTGCTTGTAGAGCTGCTCGAGCAGCACCTCGGGCACGAAGCCGTTCTTGACCTCGATCACCAGGTGCAGGCCCTTGTGCCGGTCCGAGAGGTTCTTCAGGTCCGAGATGCCCTGGATCTTCTTGCTCTGGACGAGCTTCTTGATCGCCTCGACGACCTTCTCCGGCCCGACGTTGTAGGGCAGCTCGGTGACGACGATGCCCTTCTTGCGCGGCGTGACGTTCTCGATGCGGGCGGTGGCGCGCATCTTGAAGCTGCCGTTGCCGGTGGCGTACGCGTCGCGGACGCCGTCGAGGCCGACGATCTTGCCGCCGCTGGGCAGGTCCGGGCCCGGGATGAACCGCATGAGGTCGTCGAGCTCGGCCTGCGGGTGATCGATCAGGTGGCGCAGCGCGCCGACGACCTCGACCACGTTGTGCGGCGCGATGTTGGTGGCCATGCCGACCGCGATGCCGGACGCGCCGTTGACCAGCAGGGCCGGGATGGCGGCGGGCAGCACGACCGGCTCGGTCTCGCGGCCGTCGTAGTTGGGCCGGAAGTCGACGGTGTCCTCGTCCAGCGAGGCGGTCATCGCCTCGGCGGCCTCGGCCATGCGGCACTCGGTGTACCGCATGGCGGCCGGGCCGTCGTCGAGGTCGCCGAAGTTGCCGTGGCCGTCGATGAACGGCACGCGCAGCGCCCACGACTGGGCCTGGCGCACGAGCGCGTCGTAGATGGCGGTGTCGCCGTGCGGGTGCAGGCGTCCCATCACCTCGCCGACGACGCGGGCGCTCTTCACGTGGCCGCGGTCGTGGCGCAGGTTCTGCTCGTCCATCGTGTAGAGGATCCGGCGCTGCACGGGCTTGAGGCCGTCGCGCGCGTCGGGGAGCGCCCGGGCGTAGATGACCGAGTACGCGTACTCCAGGAAGCTCGAGCGCATCTCCTCCGACACGTCCGTGTCGACGATGTGCTCCTCGAACTCCTCGACGGGCGCGGTGGTCCTGGCCATCGGGTGGATCTCCTCGGGGGACGGGGACGGGACGTCCCATTGTCGCCGCCGGGCCCGCGCGGACGGACACCGCCACGCCGGTCCGCGCCCGGTGCGGCCCGGAGCGGTAGGTTGAGGGCGTGACGAGCACGCCGCCATGGGTCGAGCACTGGGAGGCGGACGTCCTGCTCAAGGACGGGCGCGTCGCCCAGATCCGCGCCATCCAGCCCGAGGACGCCGACGACTTCGTGGCGTTCTACTCCCGGGTCTCCGACGAGTCCAAGTACCTGCGCTTCTTCGCGCCCTACCCGACGCTGTCGCAGCGCGACGTCACGCGCTTCACGACGGTCGACCACGACCGCCGCGTGGCCTTCGTCGTGACGGTGCAGGACCACATCATCGCGGTGGGCCGCTACGACGCCGTCGACGACGACGAGGCCGAGGTCGCCTTCCTGGTCGAGGACGCCCACCAGGGCCGCGGCATCTCCCAGCTGCTGCTCGAGCACCTGGCCCAGGCCGGGCGAGAGCGCGGCATCCGCCAGTTCGTCGCCGAGGTGCTGCCGGCCAACGTCCGGATGCTGCAGGTGTTCCGCGAGATGGGCTACACCGTCTCCGGCGAGCTGGCCGAGGGCGTGCAGCGGCTCACCTTCCCGCTCGACCCCACCGAGACCGCGCTCGGCGTCATGCGCGCCCGCGAGCAACGGGCCGAGGCGGCGTCCATCTCGCGCATCTTCGGCGCCCGCAGCGTCGCCGTGGTCGGCGCCAGCCGCCGGCAGGACTCGATCGGCCAGGCGATGGTGCGCAACCTCGTCCTGGGCGACTACTCCGGCTCGGTCTACGCGGTGAACTCCGCCGCCGAGGCCGTGTCGGGCCTGCCCGCGTACAAGACGGTCAGCGACATCCCGCACGACGTCGACCTGGCCATCGTGGCCGTGCCGGCCGAGTCGGTCGCCGACGTCGTGCTCGACTGCGCCGCCAAGGGCGTCCACGGCCTGGTCGTCATCTCGGCCGGCTTCGCCGAGGAGGGCGCGGAGGGGCGGCAGCGCCAGCGCCGGCTGCTCGGCCTGAGCCGCTCGTACGGCCTGCGGCTGGTCGGCCCCAACTGCCTGGGCATCATCAACACCGCCTCGGACGTCCGCCTGAACGCGTCGCTGTCGCCCACGATGCCGCCTCCCGGCCGCGTCGGGTTCTTCTGCCAGTCCGGAGCGCTGGGCACCGCGATCCTGGAGTCGGTCTCGCGCCGCGGCCTGGGCCTGTCCACCTTCGTGTCGGCCGGCAACCGCGCCGACGTCTCGGGCAACGACCTGCTGCAGTACTGGCAGGAGGACTCGGCCACCGAGGTCGTCCTGCTGTACCTGGAGTCGATCGGCAACCCGCGCAAGTTCTCGCGACTGGCCCGCCGCCTGTCGCGCGAGAAGCCGATCGTCGCGGTGAAGTCCGGCCGCACCACCCAGGGCGTCCCGGTCGGCCACGCGGTCAAGCGCACCGCCGCGCCGCAGTGGGCCGTCGACGCCATGTTCCGCCAGGCCGGCGTCATCCAGGTCGACACCCTGGAGGAGATGTTCGACGTCGCGCAGATCCTGGCCCACCAGCCGCTGCCCAGCGGCAACCGCGTGGCCGTGGTCGGCAACTCCGACGCCATGGGGCTGCTCGTCGCCGACGCCGCCACGGCGTCCGGCCTGCGGGTCGGCCAGCCGGTCGCCCTGGGCGCCGGGGCCGGGCCCGAGGACTTCGAGATCGCGATCGAGAAGGCACTGGCCAACCCCGATGTCGACGCGCTCGTCGTCGTCTACATCCCGCCGTTGAACCAGAGCGGCGAGGAGGTCGCGCAGGTGCTGGCCGCGGTCGGCGAGCAGTCCGACAAGCCGATCGTGTCCTCGTTCCTGGCCAGCGAGGGCGTCCCCGAGCTGCTCCGCGTCCCCGACCTCGAGGGCGCGGCAGGACGCGGCTCGGTGCCGTCGTACTCCGCGCCCGAGGCCGCCGTCCGCGCCCTGGCCCGGGTCGTCAACTACGCCGAGTGGGCCGCCCGCGAGCACGGCGAGTTCCGCTCCGGCCACGAGTTCCGCTCCGGCGACGCCCGCGCCCTCGTCGAGGACGTGCTCAAGGCCGCCCCGCGCGGCGCGATCCTGTCCACCGACCAGGTCCACGACCTGCTGGCCTGCTACGGCATCGACATGTGGACGTGGATCAACGTCCACGACGAGGCCGAGGCGGTGGCGGCGGGGGAGTCCCTGGGCTGGAACGTCGTGCTCAAGGCCGGCAGCGAGCACCTGCGCGCCCGGCCCGACCTCGCCCACGTCTGGCGCGGCATCACCGACGCCGACGACATGCGCAAGGCGTGGCGCGAGATGAACACCTGGGTCGGCATGCGCCGCGACACCCAGTTCTTCGTCCAGAAGCAGGCGCCCGACGGCGTCGCGGTCTCGTTCAGCGCCACCGAGGACCCGCTGTTCGGCCCGCTCGTCTCGTTCGGCCTGGCCGGGGCCCCGAGCGAGCTGCTCGGCGACCGCGCCTACGGCATCCCGCCGCTGACCGACGTCGACGCCGAGGAGATGATCTCCGGCCTGCGCTCCGCGCCGCTGCTGTACGGCTATCGCGGTGCCGAGCCGGTCGACGTCAACGCGCTGGAGGACATCATCCTGCGGCTCGCCGCGCTCAAGGACGACCTGCCCGAGGTCAGCGAGCTCGACGTCGAGCCGGTGCACGTCAGCGCCGACGGCAGCTGGGTGCTCTCGGCCCGCGCCAAGGTGACGCCGTCGGAGGACCGGCGCGGCGAGTGGTACGTGCGCCGCCTCAGCCAGCCGGCGGGCGCGGGCGATACGCTGTCGGGGTGACCGGCCCCCAGAACGACGCGCTCTTCGCCGCGGTCTCGCAGAGCGGGTACCACCCCGAGGTGGTGGCCGCCGGCCTGCGTGACGCGCTCGCCGACGAGGACGTCCTCGCCTACGTGCTGCACCACGAGCCGACCTTCGACCGTGACGAGGTGCGCCGTCACCTGACCGCCCTGGCCCTGACGCCCTCGCGGCTCGTGCTGGTGCACACCGACGAGCACCCGGCGGACACGCTGCTGCCTAAGCCGTACACGTCCACGACGAGCGAGGCGGTGCCGCTCAGCGCGGTGACGTCGGTCGTCGTCACGCGCATGGTGCCCGAGGGCTCGCGGGGCGTCGTCGAGGCCGTGCTGACGATCGGCTGGGGCGCGGTGTCGCGCGTCGAGCTCGAGCCCGCCCAGTGCGAGGACCCGAACTGCGAGGCCGACCACGGCTACTCCGGCACGCTGTCCAGCGACGACTTCTCGCTGCGGCTCAGCGCGGTCGCCGAGGGCGGCACCGCGGTCGAGCAGCTGCTCGAGCTCGCCCGCCGGCTCTCGGAGGCCACGTCCCGCACGGCCCTGCCCCGGTGAGCGCGCCCGGCGGCGCCGCGCCGCTGCTGCCCGCCTACGGGGGCCGCTCGCTCGACATGGTGCTGCCGGCGGTCGCCCACCGCCTGGGCCTGCCCGGCTTCGCCGACCCGTTCGACCTGCCCGAAACCTCGCGGTACCTGGTCATGCTGGTCGACGGGCTCGGCTCGGACCTGCTCGAGGAGCACGCCGACCTGGCCCCGTTCCTGTCGCGCCTGGCCACCCGCGAGCCGATCACCTGCGGCGTCCCGTCGACGACCGCGACCAGCCTGACCTCGCTGGGCACCGGCCTGGCCCCGGGCCGGCACGGCGTCACCGGCTTCACCTCGCGCATCCCCGGCACCAACCGCCGGCTCAACTCGCTGACCTGGGACGACCGGGTCGACCCGCTGGAGTGGCAGCCGCACCCGACCATGCTGCGCCGCATCCACGACGCCGGCGTGCCGGTCACCGTCGTCAACCAGGCCCGCTTCGCCGGCAGCGGGCTCACCGCGGTCAGCCAGCACGGTGTGCCGTTCGCGGGCATCGAGAACCAGTGGGAGCAGCTGGACGTCTGCCTGGACGCCCTCGAGGCGACCGACCGGGCCGTCGTCTACACCTACGAGCCGCGGCTCGACCACGTCGGGCACCGCCAGGGCTGCCGCTCGCAGGAGTGGCGCGACACCCTCGTCGCCGTCGACGCGGACGTCCGCCAGCTGCACGAGGAGCTGCCCCCGGGCACGACGCTCGTCGTCACGGCCGACCACGGCATGATCGACCTGCCCGCGGACGACCGCTTCGACGTGGCCGACCACCCGCGCCTGCTCGACGACGTCGAGGTGCTGGCCGGCGAGGCCCGGCTGCGCCACCTGCACGTGCGCCCCGGCGCCATGCACGACGTGGCGCGCCGCTGGCGCGACGCCGTGGGCGACCGCGCGCTCGTCCGCACCCGCGACGACGGGCTCGAGGACTGGTTCGGCCCGCTCGACGGCTCGGTGGCCGAGCGCGTCGGCGACGTGGTGGTCGCCGCCCTGGGCGACTTCGGCGTGTTCGCCACCCGCGACTTCCCCTCCGAGATCGGCATGGTCGGGTTCCACGGCTCGATCACGGGTCCGGAGATGCGCATCCCGCTGCTCGTGGCGACGTCCTGACCCCGGCCGCCCCCTGGCAGAATGGCGGGGTGGCAGAGCTTCGGGCGTTCGTGGGCGTGATGGACAGCGGCAAGAGCACCCTGGCGCTCCAGATGGACCACAACCACCGGGCCCGCGGGCGCGAGGGACGCGTGTTCAGCTCGCGCGACCGCGCCGGCGAGGCGGTGCTCTCCAGCCGCCTGGGCCTGTCCGTCCCGGCGATCGAGGTCAACGAGGGCTTCGGCTTCTGGACGTACGTCGTCGACGAGCTGACCCGCGGCGGACGCGTCGACTACCTGGTGTGCGACGAGGCGCAGTTCTACACGCGCACGCAGATCGACGACCTGGCCAAGATCGTCGACGAGCTCGAGGTCGACGTCTTCGCCTTCGGCATCCTCACCGACTTCCGCACCGAGCTGTTCGAGGGCTCGCGCCGGCTCATGGAGCTCGCCGACCGCGTCCACACGCTGCAGGTCGAGGCGCTGTGCTGGTGCGGCCGCCGCGCGACGCACAACGCGCGCACCGAGGACGGCGTCATGGTCACCGAGGGCGACGTCATCGTCGTCGGCGACGTGGAGGACCCCGACCGTCCGGCGCCCACGGTCGGCTACGAGGTGCTGTGCCGCCGGCACCACCGACGCCGCATGACAGCCGCGACGGCGAAGGCGTCCGCGCTCTCGCCCGACGTGCTCCCCTTCGGCTAGATCCTCACCCGGGCTCGGCGCTGCCGAGAAGTGTGACGAAAAGGACCCCGTCCGCCGCGGGAAGGGGTCCGATTCGACACACATCGCGGCGGAGCCGCGCGGTGGTGGGTCTCAGTCGGCGGAGGAACCGAACATGATCTCGTCCCAGCTGGGGACGCGACGGCGCTCGTGACGCTTCTTGCGCGGGCCGTCGTCGGGCAGGTCGTCGGGGACGGCCATCGCCGGACGCTGCGGCTCGGGCTCCGGCTCGGCCGGGGCGGCGGGCTCGTCGTGCTCGGCCTCGGGGAGCGTGTCCTGCTCGGGCTCGGTGGGCAGCGCGAGCTGCTCCTCGGCCAGGGCCATCTGCTCCATCGCACGGCGGTCGCGCGCGGCCTTGAGCGAGGAGACGCCGACCGGGTGCAGGTCGACCTCGGCCTCGACGACGACCTCGACGACCGTGGGCTCCTGGGTGGACGCGGGGGCGTCGCGCAGGGCGTCGGCGATCGCCATCTCGTGCGAGACCGGGGGAGCGAGGTCGCCCACGAGGTCGTGCGCGACCTGGTCGGCGGGCAGCACGTAGCGACCCTGGACGTCGTAGGTGAAGGTGGCCGGGTCGGTGGCGCCCTCGGGCAGCACCGTCAGCGTCCAGCGGCCGTCCTCGCGGCGCCAGGAGTCCCACACGGCCGCCTCGGCGGAGCCGCCACGGGCCTGGACCTGCTCGTCGACGAGGGTGCCGAGGACGACGTTGGCGCCCCCGACGTGGCGTCGGCGGACGACGGTCTTGCGGGCCTGCTCGACCATGAACTCGCGCTCGGCGAGCACCGGGATGGCGTAGGCCATGACGCGCTCGACGTCCACGCCGGCGGCGTCGGCCACCGCCTCGGGCGTCTCGCCGCGCCGGACACGGGTCTGGATCTCGCGCGGTGACATGTCCATCGTGGTCTCCGATCGACCGGGTCGCGGCCGCGGGGCTCGGCTGAGCTGCGCGACCTGGGACAGCGTGCGGTGGTCGGCCCGCAGGGCGAGCTGCTCGCCCGACGACGGGTCGCGGGCGACGAGGAACTGCTGGTCGTCGCTGAGTCCGACGAGCTCGATCTCGCGCATCGCCCACCTCCTTCTCGCCGACCACCGGATGGTGCGTCAGCGACCATCCTAGGGACGCCGGCGCGTGGATCCGGGAGACGCGCCGAGCGCGTCGGCGCGCGTCGTTCCCGCCCGGGCGCGGCCGGACGTCCTACGGTGGCCCGATGCCCCTGGAGCTCTTCTCGCTGGTCGTCGACGACTACGACGACGCGATCGCCTTCTTCACCGCCACGCTGGGCTTCGACCTGGTCGAGGACGCGCCCTCGCAGACGTCCGACGGACGGCCCAAGCGCTGGGTCGTGGTGCGGCCGGGCGACGGTGGCCCGGGTCTCGTGCTGGCCCGCGCCGACGGCACCGAGCAGGAGGCGGTCGTGGGCCGCCAGTTCGCCGGACGCGTCGGGCTGTTCCTGCGGGTGCCCGACCTCGACGCCACGGTGGCGCGCCTGGCCGAGGCCGGCTGCGAGCTGGTGCGGCCGGTGCGCGCGGAGGCCTACGGACGCGTGTGCGTCTTCCGCGACCCGTGGGGCAACCTGTGGGACCTGCTCGGGGACGCCGCCTAGACCGTCCGGGCCTCGTCAGCCAGAACCTGCGCCATCGCCGGGTCGGGGTTGCCGAAGCGGTGCGCGGTGATCGAGACCGCCTGCTCGCGCAGGAACGGCAGCAGCTCGACCCGTCCGGCCGGCGTCACCTCGTCGGCGTAGGTCGCCACGTCGGGGTCGCCGCCGAGCGCCGTCGCCAGGTCGGACGCGGACGAGCCGACGAGCCGCGCGCGCTCGGGCCGCTCCTCGGCCACCCGGCTCAACCAGGCCGCGTCGTCCTCGACGTGCACGTCCGCGTGCAGCGACGGGGGCACCTCGACGGCGCTGCTCACCCGCACCGACGAGCCGGCCCGCCGCGCGGCGAGCAGCACCCGGGCGAGCTGGACGAGCGTGCCGTCCTCGCCGAGCCGCACGGTCACCGGCACGGGCAGGTGGCGCAGCAGGTTGCGCTCGACGCCGAGCGCGGACACGTCGCGTCGCCCGCCGAGCTCGGCGTCCCAGGCGTGCTGGTCGCTGGCGGCGGCGCCGCGCAGCCACGCGGCGTCCGCCTCGCCGAGGCCGTCGAGCCCCTGGAACGCCGCCTCGAGCAGGGTCGCGACGGGCTCGGACAGCGTCACCGTGGCGGGGTCGAGCTCGAGCGGGGCCGGGCTCCAGGAGCCGAGGTGGAACAGGTAGCTGGGACCGCCGGCCTTGCTGGTGGCGCCCACGGTCGACCGCTTCCAGCCGCCGAACGGCTGGCGGCGCACGACGGCGCCGGTGATGCCGCGGTTGACGTAGAGGTTGCCCGCCTCGACCCGCTCGTCCCAGTGCTCGACCTCGCGGGCGTCCAGCGAGTGCAGCCCGGCGGTGAGGCCGTAGTCGGTGGCGTTCTGCCAGGCGATCGCCTCGTCCAGGTCGCGGGCGGCCATGAGTCCCAGCACCGGGCCGAAGTACTCGGTGCGGTGGAAGTCGCTGCCCGGGCGCACGCCGATCCGGACGCCCGGCGACCACAGCCGTCCGGTGTCGTCGAGCGGACGCGGCTCGACCAGCCACTCCTCGCCCTCGCCGAGCTCGGTGAGTCCCCGGGCGAGCTTGTCGCGGGGCGGCTCGACGACCGGGCCCATGACCGTCGTCGGGTCGGTCGGCCAGCCCACCGGCAGCGAGGTCACGTAGTCGACCAGCTGGCGGCGGAAGCGCTCGGACGTCGCGACCGAGCCGACCAGGATCCCGAGGCTGGCGGCCGAGCACTTCTGCCCGGCGTGGCCGAACGCGCTGCGGACGAGGTCGGCGACGGCCAGGTCGAGGTCGGCGCTCGGCGTGACCACGACGGCGTTCTTGCCGCTCGTCTCGGCCAGCAGCGGCAGGTCCGGACGCCAGGACCGGAACAGCCGGGCGGTCTCCCACGCCCCGGTGAGCACCACGCGGTCGACCAGGTGGTGGGCGACGAGATCACGACCGAGCTCGGCCTCGCCGACCTCGACGAAGGTGAGCGCGTCCTGGGGCACGCCGGCGTCCCACAGCGCCTCGACCATGACGGCGGCGCAGCGGCGCGACTGCGGGGCGGGCTTGATCACCACGGCGCTGCCGGCCGCGAGCGCAGCCAGCACCGAGCCGGCGGGGATGGCCACGGGGAAGTTCCAGGGCGGCGTCACGAGCGTGAGGATCGCGGGGGAGAAGGTCGCCCCGTCGACCGCGTCCAGCCGCAGCGCCTGGTCGGCGTAGTAGCGGGCGAAGTCGACCGCCTCGCTGACCTCGACGTCCGCCTCGGCGATCGTCTTGCCGGTCTCGGACGCCATGACGGCGACGAGGTCGCCCCGTCGCGAGGCCAGGCTGGCGGCCGCGTCGCGCAGCAGGCCGGCGCGCTCGGCCGACGGGCGCGCGCCCCAGAGCACGCCGCCCTGGCGCGAGCGCACCAGCAGGGCCTCCAGCGCGTCGCGCTCGGTGACCGTGTGGGCGGCCACGGTCGGCGAGCCGAGGTCGCACGAGCCGGCGCGGTCGAGGATGCCCGCGGCCCAGGCCCGGTTGGCCGCCACGGAGGGGTCGGTGTCGGGCGTGTTCTCGAAGCCCGGGCCGAAGACGGGCCGCTCGTGCCGGCGGTCCTGGACCCGGTGCGGGGCGGGGACGTGGTCGGCCGGCTCGGCGTCCAGGGCGGCGAGCGAGGCCAGGAAGCGGTCGCGCTCCCGGGCGAACAGCTCCTCGGACTCCTGCAGGTCGAACACGGCCGACATGAAGTTGTCCGGGCTCGCGTTCTCCTCCAGGCGGCGGACGAGGTAGGAGATGGCGACGTCGAACTCCTCGGGACGCACGACCGGCGTGTAGAGGAGCAGGCGGCCGACGTCGCGGCGCACGGCACCGGTCGGCCCGGTGGCCATGCCGAGCAGCATCTCGAAGTCGACCGCGTCGCGGACGCCGCGCTCGCCGGCCAGGAGCCAGGCGTGGGCCACGTCGAACAGGTTCTGCCCGGCCACGCCGATGCGGACGGCGTCGACGCGCTCGGGGGTGAGGGCCCAGCGCAGCACCCGCTTGTAGCTGGTGTCGGTCTCGCGCTTGGAGTGCCAGGTGGCCAGCGGCCAGCCGTGGACGGTCGCGTCGACGGTCTCCATCGCCAGGTTGGCGCCCTTGACGACCCGCACCTTGATGGGAGCGCCGCCGGACGCGCGGCGCTTCGCCGCCCAGGCCTGCAGGCGCTGCATCGCGCCGAGGGCGTCCGGCAGGTACGCCTGCAGCACGACGCCGGCCTCCAGCCGTGGGAAGTCGTCCAGGATCGTCGTGAACACCGCGAGCGTCAGGTCGAGGTCGCGGTACTCCTCCATGTCGAGGTTGATGAACGTGGGCTCGCCCTGCGCGGCGGCCTCGTACAGCGGGCGCAGACGCTCCACGACGCGCTCGACGGTGGCGTCGAAGGCCCACATCGACAGGTTGCTGGCGACGGCGCTGACCTTGATCGAGACGTAGTCGACGTCCGGGCGCTCGAGCATCGCGCGGGTGCCGTCGAGCCGGTGCCGGGCCTCCTGCTCGCCCAGCACGGCCTCGCCGAGCAGGTTCAGGTTGAGCCGGTCGCCGCCGGACC
The DNA here is from genome assembly GCF_004336805.1 of Aeromicrobium sp. IC_218. Lineage (GTDB taxonomy): Bacteria > Actinomycetota > Actinomycetes > Propionibacteriales > Nocardioidaceae > Aeromicrobium. The sequence goes on along the minus strand of NZ_SJXM01000002.1, from coordinate 119,211 downwards.
GCAGCCTGGTGATCGCCTTGGTCAGCGGCTCGGGACGGGCGTCGACGACCAGGTGGCCCACGATGCGGCGCAGCGTCCAGCGGGCGACGCCGACCACGACCCCGGGCAGGACGAACGAGACGACGGCCCCGACGACGAGCAGGACGCGCTGGTACCAGGGCAGGAAGCGCGGCACGCGGCGCGCGAGCCGGCGCAGCTGGCGCGCGGCGACCTTCGGGTCCTCGGGCCGCACCACGCGGTCGATGAACCCGAGCGTGAACTCCAGGCCGTGCGGGTCCTTGAGCAGGGCGGCGAGCCGTCGGGCCGACCGGTCCGGCGGGACGTCGGCCGACGCCTCCAGCCAGGACCGGACGAGGTCGACGGAGGCGGGTCCCAGGTCGTGGGGTCCGGCCGTCTCGTGCGTCTGCGGGGGGTGGTTCGCGGGGCGCGTGTCGTCGGTCATCCCGGCCAGCGTACGGCCGGGTCGCGGTGTCGGGTACCCGGGCCGCGACGGCCCCGGCGGGCCGGGCGGGACGCCCTCGAGCGGCGCGGCTCAGCCCGGTGGGGCGGCGTCCGGCAGGCGGTCGGCGCGCGGCGCCGGCTCCTTCGCCAGCCACGCGAGCAGCGCCGTCACGACGGCCGCGCCGAGCGGCACGAGGAAGCCGGTCGCGGCGCTGTGCGCGTCCACGACCCGCCCCGACAGGGCGGCCCCCAGGGCGGTGCCCGCGGCCATGCCGGTCATGGTCCAGGTGATGCCCTCGGTGAGCCGGGTCGGGGCGACGTGGCGCTCGACCAGGCTCACGGCGGCGATGAGCGTGGGGGAGACCATGAGCCCGAGCAGCAGCATCGCGGCGGACAGCGTGACCACGTCCGGCGCCAGCCAGGCCGGCACGACCAGCAGCGCCATGAGGACCGTGGTGGCCCGGAGGCGGCGCAGCGGGTCGGCCGCGTTGAGGAAGGCACCCACCGCCAGCCCGGCCAGCAGGCTGCCGCCGGAGAACACGGCCAGCACGATGCCGGCCGCGCCGGGCTGCCCGGCCTCGTCGGTGAAGGCGACGACCACGACCTCGATGGCGCCGAACACGACGCCGATGCCGGCGGCCGCCGCGACCATCGGGCCGAGCAGGGCCCAGCCCATCGGCGCGCGGGCCGTCCCGGCGACGTGCGGGGCCGGTGGCGGTGCCGTGCCGTGCTGCGCGGCCAGGGCCCAGCTGCCCACCAGGGCGGCCACCACCGGCAGCGCCAGGCCGGACGTCGGATGGACCTGGAGGGTCAGCACGGTCACCAGCACCGGCCCGGCGATGAACACGACCTCGTCCACGACCGCCTCGAGCGCGAAGGCGGTGTCGAGCCCCGGGCGTCCGCGCAGGGCGTGGGTCCACCGGGCGCGCACCATGGCCCCGGCCTGCGGGGCGCCGGTGCCGGCGAGGGCGGCCGTCACGTAGTACGTCCACTGCGGCGCGCCGGACTCGACGGCGACCAGGAACGCGACCATGCCGATCGAGAACAGCAGGCTCGCCACGCGCAGCACGGGCGCCTGGCCCAGCCGGTCGGCGAGCCGGGCGATGGCCGGCCCGGCGACCCCGGACGTGACCACGTACGCGGCCGAGACGGCGCCGGCCGTGCCGTACGAGTCGGTGCGCAGCTCCACCAGCAGGACGATGCCGAGCCCGGCCATCGAGGCGGGCAGCCGCGCGAGGGCACCGGCGAGGCAGAACGCGGCGGAGCCCGGCGTGGCCAGCACCCCTCGGTACGCGCTCAGCATCGCTTCTCCTGTCGTCCGGCGACAGGGTAGCCAGCGCGCCGCGCCGGGTCCCCGGTGGGAGGATGGCGGCATGGATCCCCGACCGTACGACGCGCTCTTCCTGGTCTCCTTCGGTGGACCGGAGAAGACCGAGGACGTCGTGCCGTTCCTGCAGAACGTCACGACCGGCAAGAACATCCCCGTCGAGCGTCTGGAGGAGGTGGGCGAGCACTACTACTCCTTCGGGGGCAAGTCCCCGATCAACGACCAGAACCGGGCCCTGCTGGCGGCGCTGCGCGAGGACTTCGCGGCGCACGGCGTCGACCTGCCGATCTACTGGGGCAACCGCAACTGGGACCCGTACTTCCGCGAGGCCGTCGAGCAGATGAAGGCCGACGGCGTCGAGCGGGCCATCTGCTTCGTCACCAGCGCCTACTCCTCCTACTCCGGCTGCCGCCAGTACCGCGAGAACCTGTTCGAGGCGTCCGAGGGCACCGGCGTCGCGCTCGACCGCCTGCGCCACGGCTTCAACCACCCCGGCTTCGTCGGCCCGTTCGCCGAGGCCCTCGAGGAGGCGCTCGCGACCGCGCCGGAGGGCACGCACGTGGTGTTCGTGACCCACTCGATCCCCGACACGATGGACGCGGCCAGCGGCGGTCCCGGCGAGCACGCCTACGTCCGCCAGCACCTGTCGGTCGCCGAGGAGGTGGCCAAGCGCGCCGGCGCCGGCAGCTGGGACCTGGCCTTCTGCTCGCGCTCGGGCCCGCCGACCATGCCCTGGCTCGAGCCGGACGTGAACGACCGGCTGCGTGAGCTGAGCACCGAGGGCGTCGAGTCCGTGATCGTGGTGCCGATCGGCTTCGTGTCCGACCACATGGAGGTCGTCTTCGACCTCGACACCGAGGCCGCGGCCACCGCCGAGGAGCTCGGCATGCGGTACGTCCGCGTGGCGACCCCGGGCACCCACCCGGACTTCGTGGCGATGGTCCGCCAGCTCGTGCTGGAGCGCGCCGCGGTCGAGCGTGGCGAGGACGTCGAGCGTCCGGCCGTCGGCACGCTGCCGCCGTGCTGGGACGTCTGCGCCGTCGACTGCTGCGCGAACCCGCGGGCGGACCTGCCGACGATCTCGTGACCACCGACCCGCTCGACCTGCTCGAGCTCGCGGCCCGGGCGGCCCGCGAGGCGGCGGCGTACGTCCGCGCCGAGCGACCGTCCGGCCGGGTCGAGGTCGCGGCCACCAAGTCCAGCGACACCGACCCGGTGACCCGCATCGACCGCGGGGCCGAGCGGGTCGTCGTCGACCGGCTGCTCGCCGAGCGACCCGACGACGGCGTGCTGGGCGAGGAGGGCGGCGTCCGCGAGGGCACGTCCGGCGTCCGCTGGGTCATCGACCCGATCGACGGCACGGTCAACTTCGTCTACGGCATCGAGCGGTACGCGGTCAGCGTCGCGGCCGAGCTCGACGGCGTGGTCGTGGCCGGCGCGGTCGTCGACGTCGTCCACGGCACCGCGTGGCTCGCCGCTCGCGGCCACGGCGCGGTGCGCGAGCGCGGCGACGTCCGCGAGACGCTGCGCCTTCCCGAGCCGCCGCCGCTGGCGTCGGCGCTCGTCGGCACCGGGTTCTCCTACGACGCGGACCGGCGCGCGCGCCAGGGCGCGGCGGTGGCCCGGCTGCTGCCCCAGGTGCGCGACGTCCGCCGCATCGGCGCGGCGTCCCTCGACCTGTGCTCGGTCGCCGACGGCACCCTCGACGCGTACGTCGAGGAGGGCCTGCAGCCGTGGGACCACGCGGCGGCGGGACTCGTCGTGACCGAGGCCGGCGGAGCGCTCGGCGGGCACGACGGGCGCCCTGGTGAGAGGCTCGTCACGGCCGTCCATCCGGCGCTGGAACAGGAATTTTCCGCGGTCGTCCGGGCTTGTGGCTTCTGACGGCGCGGGGGTTGCGGCGGTGTGCAACAATCGCCCGCGTTGAGCCGACTAGGAGGAATGCATGGCGACTGATTACGACGCGCCTCGCAAGACTGACGAAGAGCAGTCCGAGGACAGCATCGAGGAGCTGAAGGCACGTCGCCACGAGAAGAACTCGGGCAAGGTCGACGAGGACGAGGTCGAGGCCGCGGAGTCGTTCGAGCTGCCCGGCGCGGACCTGTCCCACGAAGAGCTGTCGGTGCAGGTGGTCCCGAAGCAGTCCGACGAGTTCACGTGCGGCTCCTGCTTCCTGGTGCACCACCGCAGCCAGCTCGCCGAGGAGCGCAACGGCGTGATGGTCTGCCGCGACTGCGCGTACTGATCCAGACTTCTTCTCGGGAGCGAAAGCAAGGCCTCGGTGACCGGTCCGGTCGCCGAGGCCTTTCTGTGCCTAGGGGGCGCCGAGCCCGCAGGTGAGCAGGTCGGACGCCTCGCGTCCGACCGGGGCCAGCGTGCCCCGGTCGGCGGGGGTCGGTGCGTCCACGGCCCCACGGTAGGGCGTGCGAGCCCTCGGCGAGGGCGGAACGGGCTACTTGCCCGGACGGACGCGCTTCATGCCCGGCGGCAGGTCGCCGGTCGACTTGACCCAGTAGGTCGCGGCGGCCCGGCGCGTGCCCATGCGGACGAGCTCGACGAGGGCACCGCCCACGACCGCCCACACGACGGCCTCGCGGGTCGCGACCTCGGGGCTGCGGGAGTTCGTCGGGGCCGGCTTGCCGGTGACGACGCGCCACGCGCCGGTCGAGAGCCGGCGGGCGAGCAGCGCGCCCACGACGACGCTGCCGCGGTCCATGAGCTTCCACGTGCTGCGCGCCGAGCGGGACGCCTTGCGCGGCGCGGTCGCCGTCTCCAGGGTGGGCTCAGCCTTCTTCTTGCGTCGTGCCACGGGGGTCCTCTCCACGGGGGTCCGGACCAGTGTGCCCGAGGTCGAGCGCCTCGGCGAGCGCGGCGGGACGGTCGCTGGAGACCAGCCAGTAGGGGGCCGGGTCGGCCGGGTCGCTGACCGCGACGCGCACGCCCACGCGGGCCCACGGCCGGGTGAACAGCGCCGCGCGGTGGTCGGCCCGTGGCCCGTGCAGGTCGCGGTACCCGGCGGCGTCCAGCGCGGTGCTGGCGCCGCGGTCGGCCACGCCGAGCACGGCGCGCCCGACGTGCAGCGTGCCGTCGGCGTCCACGGCGATGCGGAGCGTCCAGCGCGACACGGCGGCCAGGGCGAGCCCGGCGACGACCACCAGCGCGACGACGCCGGCCTCCGGCGTCGCGGCGACCCACAGGATCCAGCCCATGACCACGCCGGCCGCGATGGCCAGCGCCCACCAGGCGGCGGACGGCCGCAGGCGCTCCTCGTACCTCATGGGCTCACTGTGCCCGAACCGCCAAGCGGCCGTGCCCGTCGGGGTCGCCGGTAGGGTCGCGGCCATGGTGCAGGTGCTCATCTCCCGGCTCGACCCGGACGTCCCGCTGCCCTCGTACGCGCACCCGGGCGACGCCGGGGCGGACCTCGTCACGACCGAGGACGTCGAGCTGGCCCCGGGGGAGCGCCGCCTGGTGCCGACCGGGGTGGCCCTCGCGCTGCCCGAGGGCTTCGCGGCGTTCGTCCACCCGCGCTCGGGCCTGGCCGCCCGCCACGGGCTGTCGATCGTCAACGCCCCGGGCACGGTCGACGCCGGCTACCGCGGCGAGATCAAGGTGTGCCTGGTGAACCTCGACCCGACCACGCCGATCCGGCTGGCGCGGCTCGACCGCGTCGCCCAGCTGGTGATCCAGCGGGTCGAGCTCGCGTCGTTCGCCGAGGTCGACGTGCTGCCCGAGTCCGTGCGGGGCGAGGGCGGCTACGGATCGACCGGCGGGTTCGCGGTCTGACCGTGCCGAGCCCGCGCCGACCGGACGTCACCACCGTCGAGCTGGTGGGCGGTGTCGAGAAGCGAGCCCTCGTGCTGGCCGACCCCGACCCGCGCTGGGCGGGCGTGTTCGCCGAGCACGAGCGGCGCATCCGTGCGGCCCTCGGGCCGGCGGCCCTGCAGGTCGAGCACATCGGCTCGACGGCGGTGCCCGGCCTGGCCGCGAAGCCCATCATCGACGTCCTGGTGACGGTCACGGACGTCACCGCCGAGGAGGACCACCTCGACCGGTTGCTGGACGCCGGGTACGAGCTGCGGGTCCGCGAGCCCGGCCACCGCCTCGTCCGGACGCCGGCCCGGGACGTCCACGTGCACGTGCTGCAGGCCGGCGACCCGGCCGCCGACGACTACCTGCTGCTGCGTGACCGCCTCCGCACCGACGCGGCGGACCGCGCCCTGTACGAGCGCACCAAACGGACCCTGCTCGAGCGGGAGTGGGCGGACATGAACGCGTACGCCGACGCCAAGACCGAGGTCGTCGAGGCGATCAAGGCTCGCGCCCGGGCCTCGCGGTCGTAGCGGGTCCCGGCCGCCGCCGGACGCGCCTACACTGGCGGCATGGCACGCCTCTTCTCGCGCGGCAGCACGCCGCGCCGTGACGCCCTGGACCGCCAGGAGCACGACGAGCTGCAGCAGGACGTCGAGCGCGCGGGCTGCCGCGCCATCGCCGCCCAGGGCGAGCGCTGCTCCGTGGACGTCCACGGCGTCCTGCGCTCGGTGACGCTCGAGCCGGTCGGCGGCGCGCCCGCGCTGCAGGCCGAGCTCTACGACGGCACCGAGGCGCTGACCCTGGTCTTCCTCGGCCGGCGCCGCATCGCCGGCATCGAGCCGGGCCGCCAGCTGACCGCGCACGGCCGGGTCGGCCGCCGCGACGGCCAGCGCATCATCTTCAACCCGCGCTACGAGCTGTCCGCGTGAGCGAGCGGACCACGGCGGACGACGGCCGGACCACGGCGGACGTCACGACGGTCGAGCAGCTGGTGCGCCAGCAGCTGGCCGCGGCGCTGGGCGGCGGGCGCGGCATCCTCGAGGCGGCCGTCCCCACCGTCTCGTTCACGGTCAGCTGGCTGCTGACCCACGACCTGCGCACCTCGCTGGCCGTGAGCATCGGCCTGGCCGTGCTGCTCATCGTCGTCCGGCTGGTGCAGCGCTCGTCGACGCAGTTCGTGATCAACGCGTTCGTCGGCATCGCCATCGCCGCGGTGTTCGCGTCGCGCACGGGCGAGGCGAAGGACGTCTTCCTGCCCGGCATCCTCTACAACGGCGCCTACGCGGTCGGCCTGGTGCTGTCGATCCTGGTCGGCTGGCCGCTCGTCGGCTTCCTGGTCGGCGCCGTCACCAACGACCCGACGGGCTGGCGCCGCGACCGCGCGATGGTGCGCCTGTGCGCGCGGCTGACCTGGCTGCTGGCGCTGCCCTGCATCGTCCGCGTGGCGGTGCAGTACCCGCTGTACCTCGGCGACCACGTCGGCCTGCTCGGCACGAGCAAGGTCGTGCTCGGCTGGCCGCTGCAGGTCGCCGCGCTGCTCGCGATGGCCGCGCTGCTCGGCCGCAACGCGACGCCGCTCGAGCGACGCCCGGTCACCGAGGCCTGAGCCTCAGCCCTTCGGGGCCAGCAGGTCGCCGATCGCGGCCTCGGCCGACTCCGGGCACACGAACAGCAGCTCGTCGCCGGCCTCCAGCGACCGGTCCGCCTCGGGCGTGTTGATGCCGTGGTCGCGCAGGATCGCCACGAGCACGACGTCCAGCGGCCACGGCACGTCGCCGACGCGCTGGCCGACGAAGGGGGAGTCGTCGGGCATCGTGAGCTCGACCAGGTTCGTCGAGTTCTGCCGGAAGGTGAACAGGCGCACCAGGTCGCCGACCGTCACCGCCTCCTCGACGAGCGCCGACATGAGCCGCGGCGTCGACACCGCGACGTCGACGCCCCAGGACTCGTCGAACAGCCACTCGTTGCTCGGGTGGTTCACGCGGGCGACGGTGCGCGGCACGGTGAACTCGGTCTTGGCGAGCAGGGCGATGACCAGGTTGGCCTTGTCGTCGCCGGTCGCGGCGATCATGACGTCGCAGGTCTGCAGCTGCGCCTCGGTGAGCGAGGAGAACTCGCACGCGTCGGCCAGCAGCCACTGCGCGTCCGGCACGACGTCGCTGCGGATGGACGTGGCCTGCTTGTCGATGAGCAGCACGGTGTGCCCGTTGTCGAGCAGCTCCTGGGCGACCGAGCGCCCCACGGCGCCGGCCCCGGCGATCGCGACCCTCATGCGTCCTCCTTCGGTCCGCGCTCCAGCACGGCGTGCGCGGCCTCGGCGTCGTCCTCGCGGACGAAGATGCTGAGGTAGTCGCCCTCCTGGACGACCGTCTCGGGCGTGGCGATGATGCCGGTGCCCAGCCGCAGCAGGTAGGCGACGCGCACGGAGGCCGCCCGCTCCAGGTCCGAGACGCGGCGCCCCACCCAGCCGAACGGCGCGTAGACGTGGTCGAGGCGCACCTCGCCGGACGGGTCGCGCCAGATCGGCTCGCTGCCGGCCGGCACCAGGCGGCGGAGCACCTGGTCGGCGGCCCACGGCACGGTGGCGATCGTGGGGATGCCCAGGCGCTCGTACACCTCGGCGCGGCCCGGGTCGTAGATGCGGGCGACGACGTTCGGCACCTGGAACTGCTCGCGCGCGACACGCGCGGCGATGATGTTGGAGTTGTCGCCGCTGGAGACCGCGGCGAAGGCGTCGGCCTGCTCGATGCCGGCGCGCTTGAGCACGTCCCGGTCGAACCCGACGCCGGTCACGGTGCGGCCCGAGAATCCCGGGCCGAGCCGGCGGAACGCCTCGGGGTTGGAGTCGATGACGGCCGTGGTGTGGCCGCGGTCCTCCAGGCTCTGGGTGAGCGTCGAGCCGACGCGTCCGCAGCCCATGATCACGATGTGCACGCAGCGACGCTACACCGCAGGGCCCCGCTCGTCGCTCGCTCCGGGGGTCCTGGCCCTACCATCGTCCGGTGGGTGTTTCCGGGACCGTGAAGCGGACGCTCGTCGGCCGCAAGCTCCGCAGCTCGCAGCTCGGCGAGACGCTGCTCCCCAAGCGGCTTGCGCTGCCGATCTTCGCCAGTGACGCGTTGTCGTCCGTGGCGTACGCGCCGGACGAGATCTTCCTGACGCTGTCGATGGCCGGGCTGAGCGCGTACGCGTTCAGCTGGCCGATCGGCGTGGCCGTCGCCGTGGTGATGCTGACCGTCGTCGCGTCGTACCGGCAGAACGTCCACGCCTACCCCAGCGGCGGCGGCGACTACGAGGTCGCGACGGTCAACCTCGGCCCGACCGCGGGCCTGTCGGTGGGCAGCGCCCTGCTCGTCGACTACGTGCTCACCGTCGCGGTCTCGATCTCCTCGGGCGTGCAGAACGCCACGGCGGCGATCCCGTTCCTGGAGGGCCACGAGGCGCTGGCGGCCAGCGCGCTCGTGCTCGTGCTCATGGCGATCAACCTGCGGGGCACCAAGGAGTCCGGACGCGCGTTCGCCGTGCCCACCTACCTGTTCATGGTCGCGATCATCGGCATGGGCCTGGTCGGGTACTTCCGCTACCTGACCGGCACGCTGCCGGAGGTCGAGAGCGCGAAGTTCGAGATGGTGCCCGAGGCGCCGTACGAGGGCGCGGTCACGACCCTGGCGATGGTCTTCCTGCTGGCCCGGGCCTTCTCGTCCGGCTGTGCGGCCCTGACCGGTGTCGAGGCGATCAGCAACGGCGTGCCGGCCTTCCGCGAGCCCAAGAGCCGCAACGCCGCCACCACGCTGCTCATGCTCGGCACGATCGCCATCACCATGCTGCTCAGCGTCATCGTGCTCGCCCAGCTCATGGGCCTGCGGTACGTCGAGGACCCGGCCCACCAGCTGCTGCTGAACGGCGAGCCGGTCGGCGACGGGTACGTGCAGGACACCGTGCTGGGCCAGCTGGCCGGGGCGCTGTACGCCGACCTCCCGCCGTTGTTCTACTTCACGATCGCCTGCACGGGCCTGATCCTCGTGCTGGCCGCCAACACCGCCTTCAACGGCTTCCCGGTGCTCGGCTCGATCCTGGCCCGCGACGGCTTCCTGCCCCGCCAGCTCGACACCCGCGGCGACCGGCTGGCGTTCAGCAACGGCATCGTCCTGCTCGCGGTGGCGGCGATCGTGCTCATCCTGGCCTTCGACGCCGAGGTCACCCGGCTCATCCAGCTCTACATCGTCGGCGTCTTCGTGTCGTTCACGGTGAGCCAGCTGGGCATGATCCGGCACTGGACGCGCCTGCTGTCGACCGAGACCGACCCGGCCGAGCGGCGGCGCATGATGCGCTCGCGGCTCGTGAACGGCTTCGGCCTGGCCATGACCGGCGTCGTGCTCGTCATCGTGCTCATCACCAAGTTCCTGGCCGGCGCCTGGATCGCCATCGCCGCGATGGTGGCGATCTTCGCGGTCATGCGCGGCATCCGCCGGCACTACGACCTGGTCAACGAGGAGCTGGCGATCGGTGACGAGGACGTGTCGCTGCCCTCGCGCGTCCACGGCATCGTGCTCGTCAGCCGGCTGCACAAGCCCACGATGCGCGCGCTCGCCTATGCGAAGGTCTCGCGGCCCAGCACCCTCGAGGCGGTCACCGTCCAGATGGACCCCGAGCGCACGCGCGAGCTGCTCGCCGAGTGGGACGCCCGCGACATCAAGGTGCCGCTCACGGTGCTCGACTCGCCCTACCGCGAGCTCGTCCGGCCGGTCGTCCGCTACGTCAAGGAGCGGCGCAAGGCCAGCCCGCGCGACGTCATCACGGTCTACATCCCCGAGTACGTCGTCGGTCGCTGGTGGGAGCAGCTGCTGCACAACCAGACCGCGCTGCGGCTGAAGGGACGCCTGCTGTTCATGCCGGGCGTCATGGTCACGAGCGTGGCGTACCAGCTTCGCTCCGCGAAGGACCGTCGCCCGCCGACGGCCGGCTCCGCGCCGGGGGACGTGCGTCGTGGCTACGTCGGTGAGTGAGGGCCTGGACGTCGGGGACGAGGTCGTCGTCGACGTCGGACCGGTGGCCCACGGCGGGCACTGCGTGGCCCGGCACGAGGGCCAGGTGCTCTTCGTGCGGCACACGATCCCCGGCGAGCGGGTGACCGCCCGGGTGACCGAGCGTCAGCGCAGCTTCGTGCGCGCCGACGCGGTCGAGGTCCACGAGGCGTCGCCTGCCCGCGTCACCCCGCCGTGCCCGTACGCGCGTCCGGGCCTGTGCGGCGGCTGCGACTTCCAGCACGTCGACCCGGCCGAGCAGCGCCGGATGCTCGGTGACGTGGTGGCCGAGCAGCTGCGCCGCCTGGCCGGCCTCGACCGCGAGGTCGTCGTCGAGGAGGTCGAGCCCGTGCTGGGCTGGCGCACCCGGATGACGTTCGTGCCCGGCCCGACCGGCCACCTCGGGCTGCGCAAGCACCGCTCGCACGAGGTCGTCGAGGTCGAGAGGTGCTGGATCGCGCACCCCGGGCTCCCGGACGTGCTGGCCCACGACTGGGAGTCCGACAGCGTCGAGGCGGTCGTCTCGTCCACCGGCGACACGCTGGTCGTCGCCGACGGCCCGGTGCCGGCCGGCCTGGAGACCGGAGGGGTCGTCGGCACGAACGGCCGTCGTCGCGAGGGTCGCGGCGGCGTGACCGAGCAGGTCGGCGAGCACCGCTTCCGGGTGACCGGGTCGGGGTTCTGGCAGGTGCACCCGGAGTCGGCACGCTTGCTGACGGACGCCGTGATGACCGCGGCCGGCGTGCGTCCGGGCGACGCGGTCGCCGACCTCTACGCCGGCGTCGGCCTGTTCACGGCGCCGCTGGCCGAGGCCACCGGCCCCAGCGGGTCGGTCGTGTCGGTCGAGGCCGACCACGGCGGCACGCGCGACGCCCGGCGCAACCTGCACGCGTTCGAGCACGTCCGGCTCGTCGACGCCACCGTCGAGGCCGCGCTGCGGCGGCGCCTCGTGGGGGAGCGCCTCGACGTCGTCGTGCTCGACCCGCCGCGCACCGGGGCCAAGAAGGCGGTCGCCGGCATCGTCGCGCTCGAGCCGCGCACGATCGTCTACGTCGCGTGCGACCCGGCAGCGCTGGCCCGCGACCTGGCCTCGTTCGCCGCCCGCGGCTACGAGCTGGACGGGCTGCGCGCCTTCGACCTGTTCCCGCAGACGCACCACGTCGAGTGCGTCGCGGTGCTGCGCCGGGCCGGCTGACCGCGCGTCGGCTTGTCGGCGCCGGTGCCGGCACGCCACAGTGACGGCCATGACCTTCGCCGACGCGTCCGTGTGCCCGGACTGCCGGTCGACGCTCGGGGGAGCGGTCCGCTGCCCGGCCTGCGGGCTCGATCTCACCACCCGTCCGGCCCGTGAGCTGTGGCAGACGCTGCGCCGGGCCGACGAGCAGCTCGCCGCCGCGCGCACGGCCTCCCGTCCGGTCGCCGCCGCCGTCCCGCCGCAGCCGCAGCGCGCCCCGGCACCCGCGCCGGCCGCCGTGCCCGCGGGACCGCCGCACCCGGCCGGCCCGTACCCGGCGTACCCGTCGTACCGCGGCGACGCGCGTCCCCAGCCGGCCGGACCCGGACCGCTGGTCGGACCGCGGACACCGAGCCCCGGTGCCTCGGTGGGCTCGATCCTGCTCGCTCTCGGAGCCCTGATGCTGCTCGTCGCCAGCATCATCTTCGTGTCGTTCGCGTGGGCCGTGGTGGGCGTGGCCGGCCGCGTCGTCATCATGCTCGTGCTCACCGCGCTGGCGACCGCACTGGCCGTCGTGCTGACCTGGCGCCGACTCCGCGCCTCGGCCGAGACCGCGTGGGTGCTCGTGGTCGGCACGGTGACGATCGACTGGTTCGCGGCGTACGGGCTCGACCTCGCCGGTCTGCGGGCCGCTCCCGTCGAGGCGGTGGTGGTCGTCTGGTCGCTCGTGGCCCTCGCCCTCGGCCTGGCGGCCGGACGCTGGAGCGCCGGACCGCTCGACGGACGCCTGCGCGCGCCCGGCGTGCTCGGTGCCGCGGCCACGGCCGTGGCCGCGCTGGTGCTGGTCGTCGTCCTGCTGGCCGAGCACGGCTGGTCCGTCTCGTGGGCGGTCGCCGTGGCGGCGCTGCTGCCCGGGCTCGCCGCGGGTGCTGCCCACCTGTCCGGCGACACCTGGGGACGCCTGGTCGGCCTGGCCGGGGTGGGCGCCGGAGCGTTCGTGTTCGTCCTCGCCGCCCTGACCGAGCTGGCCGCCGACCCGTCGGCGGTGGTCTCGGGCCTCACCGGGCTGCCACTGCTCGTGGTGGCGGCCGTCCTGCTCGGCGCCGCCCAGGCGGTCCCGAGCCGCCGGGCCTGGTTCGCGTGCGCCGGTGCACTCACCCTCCTCGTGCTCGTCCTCGTCCCGCTGCAGGACGCCGACCCGTGGCGCGCCCCGCTGCTCACCGCCTCCGTCCTGGCGGTCGTGCTGGCGGCGGTCCCGGTGAGCGGCGGCGGATGGTCGCGGGGGCTGCGGGCGGCGGCGGTGCCGCTGGCCGCGCTGCTGGCGCTGGCCCTGCTGAGCTGGTGGTCGGAGATCCTGGCTGCTCCGCGTCTCGCCGACGGTACCGGGCTGGGCGTCGTCCCGGCCGAGGACGCCGGCGTCGGCCGCGTGCTGGACGCGTACGTCGTGACCCCCTGGTGGGTCGTGCTGCCGGTGGGCGTGGCGCTGGCCGCGACGGTCCTGCTCGCGCGGCGGTCGCTGCCGGACCTGCCAGCGCCGCTCCGCACCGCGTCCGACTGGCTGCCGTTCGCAGCCGCCGTGCTCGTCGCACTCACCCTCGGGCCGGCGGTCCAGGCCGCCGAGCTGCCGCTGGCGCTCGTGGCCGGCGTGACCGTCCTGGGCCTGGCGCTCACGACGCTGTTCGGGCGCGCGCTGCCGTGGCCGGCGTCGGTGGCCGCCGTCGCCGGGTCGGCGGTGGCGTCCCTCCTGGTGGCGGACGCCCTGGAGGCCTCGTTCCTGCTGGCCTGCCTCGTGGCGGTCTGCCTGGGCGTCGTGGCGCTGCTGGACGACCGCGAGCGGGTGCAGGCCCCCGCGACGGCGATCGCGGCGCTGGCCGCCGGTGCCGCCGTCGTGGTCGCCGTCCGGCTGGTCTCCGACGAGGACCGGGCCTGGACGCTCGTGGCCGTCCTGGCCGGCGCGGTCGCGCTCGGCGGGGCCCTGCTCGCCAGCGGCCTGGTGCGGGTGGCCGTGCAGGCCGCCGCGGTGCCGCTCGTCGTGGCCGGTCTGGCCGGCGCCCCGACCACCGGCTGGTCCGCGCTGCTCTGGTGCCTGCTCGGCGTCGCGCTCGTGCTCGTCTCCTGGCGGGTCGACCACGGCCGGTGGTGGCGCCTCGCCGGAGCGGTCGCCCTCGGGGCGTCGTACGTGCTGCGCCTGGTGGCCAGCGACGTCGGCGTCGTCGAGGCCTACACCGCGCCGTTCGCCGCGGCCCTGCTCGTGGCGGGGGTGCTGGCCATGCGGCGTCGACCGGCCCTCCGCTCCGAGGCCGCGCTGTCTGCGGGACTCGCCCTGGCGCTGCTCCCGACCCTGCCGTACGTCCTGGCCGACGCCGCCTCCTGGCGCGGCCTGGCGCTGGGACTCGTCGCGCTGGCCGCCCTGGTCGCCGGGCTGGTGCTGCACTGGCGAGCGCCGCTCGTGGCCGGGGCCGCCGTCCTGGCCCTGGTGACCCTGGCCGGCCTCGGACCGTACGCTCTCGTGCTCCCGCGCTGGCTGCTGTTCGGCCTCGTCGGCACCGCGTTGCTGTCCGCCGGCATCGCCTGGGAGTCGGCCGTCCGGGCCGGACGTGCGGTGGCCGGACGACTCGCCGCGATGCGTTGACGGCGCGTTGCTTGCCCCGGGTGGGGCGAGGCGGGACAGTGAGGGCATGAGCACCGAGGCCGAGGCCCCGACCACGCTGACCGAGAAGCGCCAGGACGCCTTCTTCAACGACGCGCTCCTGTTCAGCGCCGCCTTCACCGCCGCCGTCGTGCTGTACGCCGCGGTCCTCCTGCTGGGCCGGGTGGTGGGGCTCGAGGACGTCGACCTGTCGTGGAGCGACGGCCTGCCCGACCACCTGCTCGTCGCCGGACTCGTCGCCGGCGAGCTCTTCCTGCTCTGGAACAACGGCCTGCGCGCCGGGCTTCGCGGGCACAGCATCGGCATGCACCGGGTGGGCGTCCGCGTCGTCGACCGTGAGAGCGGTGCCCTGCTCGGCGCCGGCCGCGGGATCGTCCGCGGCCTCGTGCAGGTGGTGCTGCTCGACCTGCTGCTGACCGCGCTCCCGTTCGGCCTGCCGACGGTGCTGCGCACCGCGACCCCGGACGCCTGGCACGTCGGCATCCTGGCCTACGTGGTGCTGGCTGTCGGGCTCGTGCTGCTGGTCGTCCCGTCGCTGCCCAACCCGGCCGACCTGCTGGCCCGGAGCCGGGTCGTCGAGGCGACGGGGGAGGACGCTTTGCTCACGCCGCAGCGGCGCACGGTGGTGACCGTGCTCGAGGTCGTGGGCGTCGTCGGCGTGCTCGCGGTGGCGGCCAGCTACGTGTGGTTCGTGTGGCCGGTCCTGCACGCGCCGAGCCTGTGGTGACCGTGTCGCTGCGCTCGCACTGACCGACTCCTTGATATCGTGTATCTTGATATCAAGATACTTACGGTTAGGCAGACCTGAGCACGCGTCGCATGATGGACCGTGGGCAGGATGGGGACCGACCCGCGCCATCGAAGGAGAACACCATGGCAGTCGACAGCTTCCACGCCAAGGAGTCGCTGAAGGTTGGTGAGCAGAGCTACCAGTACTTCCGCCTGGACGCCGTCCAGGGCGAGGGGCTGGACGTGGCCACGCTTCCCTACAGCCTGAAGGTGCTCCTCGAGGCGCTGCTGCGCACCGAGGACGGTGCCGACATCACGAAGGCCGACATCGAGGCCCTCGCCGGCTGGGACGCCGAGGCGGACCCCAGCAAGGAGATCCAGTTCACGCCCGCGCGCGTGATCATGCAGGACTTCACCGGCGTCCCGTGCGTCGTCGACCTCGCCACCATGCGTGAGGCGATGGCCGACCTGGGCGGCGACCCGGCCAAGATCAACCCGCTCGCGCCGGCCGAGATGGTCATCGACCACTCCGTCATCGCCGACGTCTTCGGCACGCCGGACGCCTTCGAGCGCAACGTCGAGATCGAGTACGAGCGCAACGGCGAGCGCTACAAGTTCCTGCGCTGGGGCCAGGGCGCCTTCGACGACTTCAAGGTCGTCCCGCCGGGCACCGGCATCGTCCACCAGGTCAACATCGAGAAGCTGGCGCGCGTGGTGTTCACCCGCGACACCGACGGTGAGCTCGTGGCCTACCCCGACTCCTGCGTCGGCACCGACTCGCACACGACCATGGTCAACGGCCTCGGTGTCGTGGGCTGGGGCGTCGGCGGCATCGAGGCCGAGGCCGCGATGCTCGGCCAGCCGATCAGCATGCTCATCCCGCGCGTCGTCGGCTTCAAGCTGTCCGGCGAGCTGCCCGAGGGTGCCACCGCGACCGACCTCGTCCTCACGATCACCGAGCAGCTGCGCAAGCACGGCGTCGTCGGCAAGTTCGTCGAGTTCTACGGCCCCGGCGTCTCGGCCGTCCCGCTGGCCAACCGCGCCACGATCGGCAACATGAGCCCCGAGTACGGCTCGACCGTCGCGATCTTCCCGATCGACGACGAGACGACCAAGTACATGCGCCTCACCGGCCGCGACGAGGAGCAGATCGCCCTCACCGAGGCCTACGCCAAGGCCCAGGGCCTGTGGCACGACCCGGCCGCCGAGCCGCGCTACTCCGAGTACCTCGAGCTCGACCTCTCCGAGGTCGTCCCGTCGATCGCCGGCCCGAAGCGTCCGCAGGACCGCGTCGTGCTGGCCGAGGCCAAGCAGGGCTTCCGCGGCGCGCTGGCCGACTACGCCACCGACGAGGTCGACGGCGACCGCAAGCCCGGCGTCCCGCCGGCGGCGAACGAGGAGACCGGCTACGACGAGGCCGTGGCCGAGACGTTCCCGGCCTCCGACCCGGTGTCGAGCCACGACGACGGCAAGAGCGCGCCCAAGGACTACGCGTCCTGCGCCCCGGCCGACGGCGGCCGCCCGAGCAACCCGGCGATGGTGACGCTCGAGGACGGCACGCAGTTCGAGCTCGACCACGGCGCGGTCACGATCGCGGCCATCACGTCGTGCACCAACACGTCCAACCCGTCGGTCATGATCGGCGCGGCGCTGCTGGCCAAGAAGGCCGTCGAGAAGGGCCTCGCGCGCAAGCCGTGGGTCAAGACGACGCTGGCCCCCGGCTCGAAGGTCGTCTCGGACTACTACGAGCGCGCCGGCCTCACGCCGTACCTGGACAAGCTGGGCTTCAACCTGGTCGGCTACGGCTGCACCACCTGCATCGGCAACTCCGGCCCGCTCATCCCCGAGGTCAGCGCGGCGGTCAACGAGAACGACCTCGCCGTCGTCTCGGTGCTCTCGGGCAACCGCAACTTCGAGGGCCGGATCAACCCGGACATCAAGATGAACTACCTGGCGTCGCCGCCGCTGGTCGTCGCGTACGCCCTGGCCGGCTCCATGGACATGGACATCACCACCGAGCCGCTGGGCAACGACACCGAGGGCAACCCGGTGTACCTCAAGGACATCTGGCCCTCGCCGGCCGAGGTCGAGGACGTCATCCAGGAGGCGATCTCCTCGGACACGTTCAGCCGTGAGTACGCCGACGTCTTCGCCGGTGACGAGCGCTGGCAGAACCTGCCGACGCCCGACGGCGACACCTTCGAGTGGGACGCGGACTCCACCTACGTCCGCAAGGCGCCCTACTTCGACGGCATGCAGCTCGAGCCCAGCCCGGTCGAGGACGTCTCCGGCGCCCGCGTCCTGCTCAAGCTCGGCGACTCGGTCACCACCGACCACATCTCGCCGGCCGGTGCGATCAAGAAGGACAGCCCTGCGGGCAAGTACCTGATGGAGAACGGCGTCGAGCCGCGCGACTTCAACTCGCTGGGGTCGCGTCGCGGCAACCACGAGGTCATGATCCGCGGCACGTTCGCCAACATCCGCCTGCGCAACCAGATCGCCCCCGGCACCGAGGGCGGCTTCACGCGCGACTTCACCGCCGGCGGCGAGGTCACCTCGGTGTTCGACGCCTCGCAGAACTACCAGGCCGCCGGCACCCCGCTGGTCGTCCTGGCCGGCAAGGAGTACGGCTCGGGCTCGTCGCGCGACTGGGCGGCCAAGGGCACGGCGCTGCTGGGCGTCAAGGTCGTCATCGCCGAGAGCTACGAGCGGATCCACCGCTCCAACCTCATCGGCATGGGCGTCCTGCCGCTGCAGTTCCCCGAGGGCCAGAACGCCGAGAGCCTCGGCCTGACCGGCGAGGAGACCTTCGAGTTCACGGGCATCACCGAGCTCAACGAGGGCCGCACGCCCAAGACGGTCAAGGTCAAGGCCGGCGACGTCGAGTTCGACGCCGTCGTGCGCATCGACACCCCCGGTGAGGCGAACTACTACCGCAACGGCGGCATCATGCCGTACGTGCTGCGCAGCCTCCTCTGAGCTGAGCGGCCACCCCACGCGCTGAGGGTGACGTTGTTGAGGCGACACGCCGTGTCGAGCCGCAACAACGTCACCCTCAGCGCTTTCCCGGGAGAGTGAGAGCGTGACGATCCACACCGACCACCCGTTCGTGCCCGGCGAGGGGGACCGCGACCCCCTGCGCCGCCTGCGCGGACGTCTGGCCGCGCCGGTGACGGTCTGGACGACCGGCCACGGACGCGACCGCGCCGGGCTGACGATCTCCTCGCTGCTCGTCGCCGACGGCGACCCCGCGCGCGTGCTCGGGCTCGTCGACGAGGACTCCGAGCTGGCCGACGCGCTGGACGACACCGGGCTCGTCACCGTCAACGTGCTGGGGGAGCGGCACCGCTTCCTGGCCGACGCGTTCGCCGGCCTGGCGCCGGCCCCGGGCGGCCCGTTCACCCAGGGCGAGTGGGCCGACGGGGAGCACGGCCCGCGCCTGGTCGACGCCGTCGGCCACCTCGGCGTCCGGCTCGACGACGCCCCGCGGCGGCACGCGGGCTGGGCGCTGCTGGTCGAGGGCACGGTCGAGCACGTGGCCGTGGGGGAGGGCGAGCCGCTCGTCCACCTGCGTGGCCGGTACCGGACGTAGGCGACCGGGCCGCCAGCCGACTCGTCGGTAGACTGGCCCAATGTCGTCGGGCAACGTGGGAGAAGGAGATCGGATGGGCGTCCTGGACCGCGTGACGGGCCCCGCCGACCTCGCCGGGCTGACCGACGCCGAGCTCACCGAGCTCGCCGCGGAGGTGCGCGAGCGGCTGCTCGTCTCGGTCGCACGCAGCGGCGGCCACCTCGGCCCGAACCTGGGCGTCGTCGAGCTGACGATCGCGATGCACCGCGTCTTCGACTCCCCGCGCGACCGCATCGTGTGGGACACCGGGCACCAGTCGTACGTCCACAAGATGCTCACCGGCCGCGCCGCCGACTTCGAGCGGCTGCGCCAGGAGGACGGCCTGTCGGGCTACCCCTCGCAAGCCGAGTCCGAGCACGACTGGGTCGAGAACTCCCACGCGTCCACGAGCCTGTCGTACGCCGACGGCATGGCCCGCGCGAACCAGCTGCGCGGCAGCGACGACCACGTCGTCGCGGTCATCGGCGACGGCGCCCTCACCGGCGGCATGGCCTGGGAGGCGCTCAACAACATCGCCGCCGACCAGACTCGTCGGCTCGTCGTCGTGGTCAACGACAACGGACGCTCGTACACGCCGACCGTCGGCGGCCTGGCCAACAAGCTGGCCCAGATCCGCACCAACCCGCGCTACGAGCCCACGCTGCGCGCGGTCAAGGAGCGGCTCAGCCGCGGCGGCACCGTCGGCAGCGCGGCCTACGAGGCGCTCCACGCGATGAAGAAGGGCGTCAAGGACGCCTTCGCCCCGCAGAACATGTTCGAGGACCTCGGCCTGAAGTACCTCGGCCCGGTCGACGGCCACGACCGCGCCGCGGTCGAGCAGGCGCTCACGCTGGCCCGCAACTTCGGCGGCCCGGTGCTCGTGCACGTCATCACGACCAAGGGCCAGGGCTACGACATCGCCGTGGCCAACGAGAACGACCAGATGCACCAGTCGGGCCCGTTCGACCGTCTCACCGGCGACGCCACCACGGTCGCGCCGGTCGGCTGGACGTCGGTCTTCCGCGACGAGGTGGTGCGCCTGGCCGACGAGCGCGACGACCTGGTCGGCATCACCGCCGCCATGCTCTACCCGGTCGGCCTCGACGCGTTCGCCGACAAGTTCCCCGACCGGGTCTTCGACGTCGGCATCGCCGAGCAGCACGCCGTCACCAGCGCGGCGGGCATGGCCATGGCCGGGCTGCACCCGGTGGTGGCGGTCTATGCGACCTTCATGAACCGCGCCTTCGACCAGGTGCTGCTCGACGTCGCCCTGCACCGCTGCGGCGTCACCTTCGTGCTCGACCGCGCCGGTGTCACCGGCGACGACGGCGCGAGCCACAACGGCATGTGGGACATGTCGCTGTTCCAGCTCGTCCCGGGCCTGCAGCTGGCCGCCCCACGCGACGGCGCCCGTCTGCGCGAGCTGCTGCGCGAGGCCGTCGCCGTCGAGGACGCGCCCACGGTCGTCCGCTTCGCCAAGGGCGCCGTGCCCGACGACCTGCCGGCCATCGACCGCGTGGGCCGCAGCGACGTCCTGAGCCGCGACGACGACGCCGAGGTGCTGCTCGTGGCGGTCGGCTCGTTCGCCCGGGCCGGTGAGCGGGCCGCGGCGCTGCTGCGCGAGCAGGGCGTCCGCGTGACCGTCGTCGACCCGCGCTGGGTCAAGCCGGTCGACGCCTCGATCCTCGACCTGGCCCGCGAGCACGAGCTCGTCGTGACGTTCGAGGACAACGGTCGCGTCGGCGGCGTCGGTGCGTCGATCACCGCCGCGCTGCAGGACGCCGGCATCGACACGCCGGTCGCCGTCCACGCCGTCGCGCAGGAGTTCCTCGACCACGCCAAGCGCGACGTCGTCCTCGGCCGGCTCGGCCTCACGCCCGAGGCCGTCGCCGCCGACACCCTCGACCGGCTCGGCCGGAATACCTCCGACTCCTGAGGCATTGACGATGAAGTGGTTCCGTGAGAAGCGACGCCCCGAGCGTCCGTACACCGAGCGTCCCGTCCTGATCCATGCCCTCGACGGCTTCCTGGGCGCGGGCAACGCGTCCCGGCTCGCCGCGCAAGCGCTGTCGAGCGGCCAGGGGCAGGTGCTCCACAGCTTCGACGTCGACGAGTTCTACGACTACCGCGCGCGCCGCCCGCTCATGGCGTTCAAGGCCGACCACTACGCCGAGTACGACGAGCCGCGGCTCGACGTCGTCCTCGAGCACGACGTCAACGGGCACCCCTACCTGCTGCTGGCCGGCCCCGAGCCGGACTTCCGCTGGGAGGCGTTCATCGACGAGCTGGCCGACGTGGTCGGCGAGCTCGACGTGTCGCTGACCCTCGGCCTCGGTGCCGTGCCCATGGGCGTGCCGCACACCCGGCCGCTGGTGCTGACCTCGCACGGCACCAAGCCGTCGCTGGTCGACCGCAAGAACCTGTGGCAGGGCACGGTCAACGTGCCGTCGTCGGCCGCCTCGCTGCTGGAGCTGCGGCTCGGCGAGCGCGGCGTCGACGCCGCCGGCTACGTCGTCCACGTGCCGCACTACCTGGCCCAGATCGAGTACCCGACCGCGGCCATCGCGCTGCTCGACGCGCTCCAGGCCCGCACCGGCCTGACCGTCGACCTGGACGACCTGCGTCGCCAGCAGTCCGAGACGCTGGTCGAGATCCAGAAGCAGATCGACGAGCAGGACGGCGGTGCGCTGCTCAGCGGCCTGGAGCAGCAGTACGACGCGTTCACCCGAGGCGCGGCCGACTCGCTGCTGGCCCACGACGAGGAGCTGCCGACCGGCGAGGAGCTGGCCGACCAGTTCGAGCAGTTCCTGGCCAAGATCCGCAAGGAGGACCAGGAGTGAGCACCGGAGTCGACGACCTGCTGCGTCTGCTCGACCTGGAGCCGCTGGAGGTCGGGCTGTTCCGCGGCTTCCCGCCGGAGAACCCGAGCCGCCCCGACCGCGTCTACGGCGGACACGTCGCCGCCCAGGCGATGGCCGCGGCGCAGCTGACCGTGCCCGAGGACTGCCTCGTGCACTCCTTCCACGCCTACTTCATCCTGGCCGGCGACGCCACGGTGCCGGTGGTCTACGACGTCGAGAACGTCCGCGACGGCCGCACCTTCCGCACGCGTCGCGTCGCCGCCCGCCAGCACGGCGCGATCATCTTCTACATGACCGCCTCGTTCCAGAAGGACGAGCCGGGCCTGGACCACCAGGACGCGATGCCGCCGGTGATGGCGCCCGAGGACGCGACGCCGCTGGCCGACATCGTCAAGCTGCTCGACCCCGAGCAGGGCGAGCAGTGGAAGTCGCAGTGGGGTGCGATCGACCTGCGCTACGTCGGCGACGACCGTCCGGCCGACGACCCGATGCGCCAGCGCGAGCCGGCCGTGCAGCGGTTCTGGTTCCGCACGGCGTCGGAGCTGCCGTCCGACGACCCGCGGCTGCACGTCAACGCCTTGACGTACATGAGCGACCTGACGCTGCTGGGCGCCTCGCTCGTCCCGCACGGCAAGGTCATCGGCGACCCGAGCATCATGCCGGCCTCGCTCGACCACACGCTGTGGTTCCACCGCCGCTTCCGGGCCGACGAGTGGCTGCTGTACGACCAGCACTCGCCGTCCGCCTCCGGCGCACGCGGACTGTCGACCGCGCGGATCTTCGACCAGCAGGGCCGGCTCGTCGCCACGGCGGCGCAGGAGGGGCTCATCCGCCCCATCACCCGCCGCTCCTGACTCCCGGTCCCTGAGGCGCTGCTCCGCCCCCTGAGGCGCTGCTCCGCCCCCTGAGCCTGTCGAAGGGGCTTCGACCGGCTCAGCCAGCGGGGGCGGGCTCAGCCGGCGGGGACGCTGTCTAGAGCGGGGTGACGCGACCGACCAGGTGCGTGACCGGCTTGCGCTCTCCCTGGACGCCGAACACGGTCGTCCCGGCCTCGCCCTCGGCCGAGCCGAGCAGGACGGTGGTCGGCAGCAGCACGGGCTTGCGAAACTCCACGTCCACGCGGAACGCCGCCGGAATCCGGTTCTCCAGGGCCGCGAGGCAGCGCGCCTTGGTCCACATGCCGTGGGCGATGTTGCTCGGGAAGCCGAACGCCTTGGCCGTCCACGGGTGCAGGTGGATCGGGTTGCGGTCGCCCGAGACGGCCGCGTAGCGACGTCCGAGACCGCCGTCGAGCCGCCACCGGGCCACGCCCGGCGGGGGCTCCACGCCCTCGAGCGGGGCCGCCTCCTCCGGGCCGCGCCCGGACCCGCGCGCGAACAGCGTCGTCGTCTCCTCCCACACCGTCTCGCCCCGGGTGCGCGCGACCGTCACGAGGTCGACCAGGCGTCCCTTGGGGTGCGGGCGCAGTCCCTCGGCGTGCACGGCGACCGAGAGCGGCTCGGTGACGCCGATCGGGCGGTGCTGGACGATCGTGTTGCGCAGGTGCACCAGGCCCATGGGTGCGAACGGGAACCGCGTGTCGGTCATGAGCGCCAGGTGCAGCGCGAACGCGTGCATGTGCGGGTACGTCGCCGGCAGGGTGTCGCGCAGCCCGAAGCCGCAGACCTCGCGGTACGCCCGCAGGTGCGCCGGGTCGGCCGACACGTTCTTGCGCTCCAGCACGACGTCCGGGACGCCGTCGGACGCGTGCTTGACCCCGGGCAGCGACCCGACACCGGGCAGCGCCGGCAGCAGCGCACGCCCGTACAGCGGGAGCGTCGCGGGAGGCTTCTCGTACAGCCGGCGCGTCACGTCAGGCGCCCAGCAGGCTCTGGCCGCAGACCCGCACGACGTTGCCCGACACGGCGGACGAGCCGGGGTGCGCGATCCAGGCGACGGTCTCGGCGACGTCGATCGGCTGGCCGCCCTGCGACATCGAGCTGAGCCGGCGTCCGGCCTCGCGGATGCCCAGCGGCATCGTCTTGACCATGTCGGTCTCGATGAAGCCCGGGGCGACCGCGTTGACCGTGATGCCCTGCTCGGCGAGCCGCGGCGCCAGGTCCTGCACCAGGCCGATGACGCCGGCCTTCGCCGCGCCGTAGTTGGTCTGGCCCGAGTTGCCGGCGATGCCGGCGATCGACGAGACGCCGAGCACGCGGCCGCCGGGACGGATCAGCCCCTGCGAGACGAGCTCCTCGGTGATGCGCTGCGGGGCCCCGACGCTGATGTCGACGACCAGCGCGAAGCTCTCCGGCTTCATGTTCTTGAGGCGCTTGTCGCGGGTGATGCCGGCGTTGTGCACGACGACGTCGACGCCGCCGTGGTGCTCCTTCAGGTACGCCGCGATGCGCTGCGGGGCGTCCGGCACGGTGATGTCGAGCGCGAGCCAGCCGCCCTCGAGCTCGTCGGCGAGCTTCTTGAGGTCGTCGGCCATCGCGGGCACGTCCAGGCCGACGACGGTGGCGCCGTCGCGGTGCAGCGTGCGGGCCATCGCCGCGCCGAGCCCGCGGGAGGCGCCGGTGACCAGCGCGACCTTGCCCGCGAGCGGACGCTCCGGGTCGGTCACGGCGTCGGCCGCGGTCAGCGCGGTTAGGCCGAGCCGCACGACCTGGCCGGAGACGAACGCCGAGCGGGGCGAGAGCAGGAAGCCGATGGTCGAGGCGAAGGAGTCCTCGGCGCCGTCGCCGACGTAGACGAGGTTGACCGCGCCGCCGTTGCCGATCTCCTTGCCGAGCGAGCGGGTGAAGCCCTCCAGGCCGCGCTGGGCGATGGCGGCGCCGGTGCTGCCGGCCTGCTCGGGAAGGCGTCCGACCACCACGACGTGGGCGCTGGACGAGACGCTGCGCAGCACCGGGGTGAAGAAGCGCTGCAGCTCGACCAGGCCCTCGGGGGAATCGATGCCGGTGGCGTCGAACAGCAGGCCCTTGTAGCGCTCGCCCTCGACGAACGACCCGGTGGCGGTGATTCCGAGCGTGGTCAGCGCGGCGCCCACGCGGTCGCCCAGGACGCTGCCCGGCGCGGACCCGACCAGCACCGTGCCCTTCACCGTCGGGTCGCCGGGGCTCCAGCGGTCCAGGAACGGCGGGTTCGGCAGGCCGAGGTTCTTGACCAGCAGCTTGCCGACGGGGGAGTGGGCCAGGGCCTGGTAACGGTCGCTCATTCGACGGGTTCCTTCATCTCGCATACCATCGGTATCTGGATCTGGTCCGGAACGATAGCCTCATGCCACGGCGTCGTCCACACCGCGAGTGTGCCGTGACCGTCCGGACCGCACGACCCGAGTCGACCCAGCAGGAGAGAACATGGCCGCCAAGAACGCCCCGCAGTCCTCCACCGCGTCCGCGCTCGCGCCCTCGGTGCGCCGCGTCGCCGTGATCGGCGGCAACCGCATCCCGTTCGCGCGGTCGAACACCGCGTACACCGAGGCGTCCAACCAGGACATGCTGACGGCGGCGATCGACGGGCTGGCCCACCGCTACGGGCTCGAGGGCGAGCGGGTCGGCCAGGTCGTGGCCGGCGCGGTGCTCAAGCACTCGCGCGACTTCAACCTGGCCCGCGAGTCGGTGCTGGGCTCGGTGCTCTCGCCGGCCACGCCGGCCCACGACGTCCAGCAGGCCTGCGACACCGGCATCCGGGCGATCATCGACGTCGCCGACAAGATCGCGCTGGGCAAGATCGAGTCGGGCATCGGCGGCGGCACCGACACCACGTCGGACGCGCCGCTGGCGGTCGGCGAGCGCCTGCGCAAGCACCTGCTCGCCGCCAACCGGGCCAAGGACGTCAAGGGCCGGCTCAAGGCGCTCGTGAAGATCCGTCCCCAGGACCTCGCGCCGTCCATCCCGCAGAACTCCGAGCCGCGCACCGGCATGTCGATGGGCGAGAGCCAGGCGCTCACGACCGTCGAGTGGCAGATCGGCCGGGAGGAGCAGGACGAGCTCGCGGTCGCGTCCCACCACCACCTGGCCGCGTCGTACGACGCGGGCTGGCAGGACGACCTCGTGACGCCGTTCCAGGGTCTGGAGCGCGACAACAACCTGCGTCCGGACTCCTCGGTGGAGAAGCTGGCCAAGCTCAAGCCGGTCTTCGGCAAAGGCGAGGCGGCCACCATGACCGCCGCCAACTCCACGCCGCTGACCGACGGTGCGTCCGTCGTGCTGCTGGCCAGCGACGAGGAGGCCGAGCGGCACGGCTGGACGCCGCTGGCCTACCTGGTCGACTACGAGACCGCCGCCGTCGACTACGTGTCGGGCCGCGAGGGCCTGCTCATGGCACCGGCCTACGCCGTCCCGCGCATGCTCGAGCGCCAGGGCCTGACGCTGCAGGACTTCGACTTCTACGAGATCCACGAGGCGTTCGCCTCGCAGGTGCTGAGCACGCTCAAGGCGTGGGAGGACCCGATCTTCTGCAAGGAGCGCCTGGGCCTGGACGCCCCGCTGGGCTCGATCGACCGGGCGAAGCTGAACGTCAAGGGCTCCTCGCTGGCCGCCGGGCACCCGTTCGCCGCCACGGGCGGACGCATCGTGGCCAACCTGGCCAAGCTGCTGCACGAGAAGGGCTCGGGCCGCGGCCTGATCTCCATCTGCGCGGCCGGCGGCCAGGGCGTCGTCGCCATCCTCGAGGCCTGACGGCGGGGCCCGCGGGCCCGACGACGAGTGGCTGTCGGAGGGGGACCGTAGGCTCAAGGGCATGAGGCCTCGTTCCCAGCTCAAGCGCCAGGTCGCTCCCTTCAAGGTCGTCTCGGACTACCAGCCCGGCGGCGACCAGCCGACCGCCATCGCGGCGCTCGAGCAGCGGATCAAGAGCGGCGAGCAGGACGTCGTGCTCATGGGCGCCACGGGCACCGGCAAGACCGCGACGGTCGCGTGGATGACCGAGCGGCTGCAGCGTCCCGTGCTCGTGCTCCAGCCGAACAAGACGCTGGCGGCGCAGTTCGCCAACGAGCTGCGCGAGCTGTTCCCCGACAACGCGGTCGAGTACTTCGTCTCGTACTACGACTACTACCAGCCCGAGGCGTACGTCCCGCAGACCGACACCTACATCGAGAAGGACTCCTCGATCAACGAGGAGGTCGAGCGCCTTCGCCACTCGGCGACCTGGTCGCTGCTGACCCGTCGCGACGTCATCGTCGTCGCGACTGTCTCGTGCATCTACGGCCTCGGCTCGGCCGAGGAGTACACGAACCGCATGCTCGGGTTCAAGGTCGGCCAGGAGCACCCGCGCGAGGAGCTGCTGCGCACCCTGGTCGAGGCGCAGTACGTCCGCAACGACGTCACGGCGACCCGCGGCACGTTCCGCGTGCGCGGCGACACGGTCGAGATCTTCCCGGTCTACCAGGAGATGGCCGTCCGCATCGAGTTCTTCGGCGACGAGATCGAGCGGCTCATGACGCTGCACCCGCTCACCGGCGAGGTGCTCAGCGACGACCAGGAGCTCTACGTCGGCGCCGCGACCCACTACGCGGTCGGCAGCGACATCATGGAGCGCGCGATGGTCGGCATCGAGCTCGAGCTGGCCGACCGGCTCGCCGAGCTCGAGCGCGACGGCAAGCTGCTGGAGGCCCAGCGGCTGCGCATGCGCACCACCTACGACCTCGAGATGATGCAGCAGATCGGCACCTGCTCGGGCATCGAGAACTACTCGCGCCACATGGACGGGCGTCCGGCCGGCTCGGCGCCGAACTGCCTGCTCGACTACTTCCCCGACGACTTCGTCCTGGTCGTCGACGAGTCGCACGTGACGATCCCGCAGATCGGCGCGATGTACGAGGGCGACATGTCGCGCAAGCGCACCCTGGTCGAGCACGGCTTCCGGTTGCCCAGCGCGATGGACAACCGGCCGCTGAAGTGGGGCGAGTTCCTCGAGCGCATCGGCCAGACCGTCTACCTCTCGGCGACCCCCGGCAACTACGAGATGGAGAAGTCCGGCGGCGACGTCGTCGAGCAGATCATCCGACCGACCGGCCTGGTCGACCCGGAGGTCGTGGTCAAGCCGACGAAGGGCCAGATCGACGACCTCATCAGCGAGATCCGCACGCGCGTCGAGAAGGACGAGCGGGTGCTGGTCACGACGCTGACCAAGAAGATGTCCGAGGACCTCACCGACTACCTGCTCGAGGCCGGGCTGCGCACCCGCTACCTGCACAGCGAGGTCGACACCCTGCGCCGCGTCGAGCTGCTGCGCGAGCTGCGCATGGGCGAGTACGACGTCCTGGTCGGCATCAACCTGCTGCGCGAGGGCCTCGACCTGCCCGAGGTGAGCCTGGTGGCGATCCTCGACGCCGACAAGGAGGGCTTCCTGCGCTCCAACCGCTCGCTCATCCAGACCATCGGTCGTGCGGCGCGCAACGTGTCGGGCCAGGTCATCATGTACGCCGACACGATCACGGCGTCGATGGCCGACGCGATCGAGGAGACGAACCGCCGGCGCGAGAAGCAGCAGGCCTACAACCGCGAGCACGGCGTCGACCCGCAGCCGCTGCGCAAGAAGATCGGCGACATCACCGACATGCTCGCCCGCGAGGACGCCGACACGTCCGCGCTGCTCGCCGCCACCGGCGACAAGCGGCGCAAGGGCGCGCCGGTGCCGCTCGGCCAGCACACCAAGTCGCTGGCCGACCGTCCGGCCGGCGACCTGGCGCAGCTCATCGAGTCGCTCAACGACCAGATGCACGCCGCCGCGGCCGACCTGCAGTTCGAGGTGGCGGCCCGCCTGCGCGACGAGATCCACGAGCTCAAGAAGGAGCTGCGCGGCATGATCGACGCCGGCGTCTGACGGCGTCGGCGCCGTCCCGGCGCGTGCGACGTGGCGGCGCCTGACAGAATGTCCTGCGGAGGGGAGTATTCCTTCGCCGCAGTGTCGTCATCACGGGAGCCGTCCAGTGCTCCCCGGTGCTGCGGGTCACCGGCCACGGTGGCGGAAGAGACCTCCGGACGCCTGTTAGACGACCGGAGGATCAGTGGACGTTTCCACTCTGGAATGGACGATCACCATCGCGGTGACCGTCGCTGTCTTGTTGTTCGACGTGGTGGTGATCGCGCGCAACCCGCACGAGCCGACGCTCAAGGAGTGCGCCACCGCCCTGTCGGTGTACGTGGGTCTGGCCATCGCCTTCGGCATCTGGACCTGGACCTACCACGGGCACGACTACGGCGTGCAGTTCTTCGCCGGCTGGCTGACCGAGTACAGCCTGTCCGTGGACAACCTGTTCATCTTCATCATCATCATGGCCAGCTTCTCGGTGCCGCGTAAGTACCAGCAGGAAGCGCTGATGGTGGGCATCATCCTGGCCCTGATCTTCCGCGGCATCTTCATCGCGCTGGGCGCCGCCGCGATCAACAACTTCTCGTGGGTGTTCTACATCTTCGGCGCGTTCCTGGTCTTCACCGCGTACAAGCTGATCGGCAACCACGACGACGAGACCGACGGCGACAACGCCATCGTCAAGTTCGCCCGCAAGCGCCTGCCGATGACCGACCGCTGGGACGGCCTGAAGCTGAGCGTCCGCGAGAACGGCAAGCGCCTGTACACGCCGATGCTGCTGGTCATCATCTCGCTGGGCACGACCGACCTGCTGTTCGCGCTGGACTCGATCCCGGCCATCTACGGCCTGACCCAGGAGCCGTACTTGGTCTTCACGGCCAACGTGTTCGCGCTCATGGGCCTGCGCCAGCTGTACTTCCTGCTCGGTGACCTGGTGAACCGCTTGGTCTACCTGTCGTACGGCCTGGCGTTCATCCTGGCCTTCATCGGCGTGAAGCTCGTCCTGCACGCACTGCACGAGAACGAGCTGCCGTTCATCAACGGCGGTGAGCACGTGAAGGTGCCGGAGATCCCGACGCTGCTGAGCCTCGGCGTCATCATCGTGACCCTCGTGGTCACGGCGGTGCTGAGCCTCATGAAGACCCGCAAGCAGGACCGCGCGCAGTCCTGACCCGCACGCCCGTCGGCCCCGGTCCCACGCAGGGACCGGGGCCGACGTGCGTCCTCAGTCGATCTCGTGCGGCGGGATGTCCTCGGGGTCGCGGAGCTCCATGCGCTCGCCCTGGCGGCGGCGGTGCAAGTAGACCGGCACCGACAGCACCAGGCCCACGAGCAGCAGCAGCCCGGCGACCTCGTACTGCTGGCCGTCGCGGCCCGACAGCGGCGTGACGAGGTACAGGCAGCTGACCGCGCCGAGCAGCGCCACCGGCGTGCGGGTGCGGAAGTGGTCGCGGTCGACCCGGTCGCGGCGCAGCACCAGCACGGCCACGTTGACGACGGCGAACACGGCCAGCAGCAGCAGCGACGTCGTGCCGCCCAGCACGGCCACGGCATCCTCGCTGGCGTACGAGACGTAGGCGATGAGCGCGAACGACAGCAGGGTGGTGAAGGCGATCGCGGTGTACGGCGTCCGGCGGCGGCTGACCTTGCCGAGCGAGCGCGGCAGGACGTCCTGGCGGGCCATGCCGTAGAGCAGCCGGCTGGCCATCATCATGTTGATGAGGGCGGAGTTGGCGACGGCGAACATCGAGATGAACGGCAGCACGTCGTCGACCGGGAAGTCGGGGGCGCCGCGCTCGACGACCAGCACGAGCGGGGTGTCGGTGTCGGCCAGCTCGCCGACCGGCACGATCGCCACGGCGCAGATCGCCACGAGCACGTAGATGAGCCCGGCGATGCCCAGGCCGGTCAGCATCATCCGCGGGAAGATGCGGTGCGGGTCCTTGCACTCCTCGGCCATGTTGACCGAGTCCTCGAAGCCGACCATCGCGAAGAAGGCCAGCGACGTCGCGGTGGTGACGGCCAGGAAGACGTTCTTGTCCTCGGGGGTGTCGAAGGCGACCACGCGACCCCAGTCGGCGTCGCCGCCGGCGATCACCCACAGGCCGACAACGATGACCAGCGCGAGACCGGAGAGCTCGACCAGCGTGAGCACGACGTTGGCCTTGACGCTCTCGCTGACGCCGCGCAGGTTGACCGCCGCGACGAGCGCCATGAAGCCGAGCGCCACCAGCAGGATGCCGCCGTCGCCCGCCTCCCAGCCGATGCCGGTGGCCAGGTTGGACGCGAACGCGCGCGCGGCGGTCGACGCCGACGTGATGCCCGAGCTCATCACCGCGAACGCGATCATGAACGTGACCAGGTGGATGCCGAACGCCTTGTGCACGTACAGCGCGGCGCCGGCGGCCTGCGGGTACTTGGTCACCAGCTCCAGGTACGAGAACGCCGTCAGCAGCGCGACGGCGAACGCGACCAGGAACGGCAGCCAGGCCGCGCCGCCCACCTCGGCCGCCACCTGGCCGGTCAGCGCGTAGACGCCGGTGCCGAGGATGTCGCCCACGATGAACAGCAGGAGCAGGCCGGGGCCCATCACCCGCCGCAGCTCGTGACCCTGCTCGTCCGTGGATGCCTCGTCGTGGACCGTCATGTCGGTCGCCTCCGCTCGTCCGGCCGAAAGTTGACCTCAGAGTGGAGCCGTTGGCCGTGAGACGCAACAGGGCGTAGTAGTTTCGGCCCGTGGTCACGATGGGTTCCCGGATCAAGCGGCTCGCCGCCCGCATGGTGGTGCGACGCATCCAGAAGCAGGGGATCGACCTCTCGCGCATCACGGTGATCCCCGAGCAGACCCGCATCCCGCTCGAGCGCGACGGCACCGACCCGAAGCCGCAGATCGCGCAGTGGCGTGAAGCGGGGCCGCTCAAGGTGCTCGAGATGCCCTTCGACTTCACGCTCTACCTGGTCACCGGCCACGAGGAGGCGCGCGCCGTCCTCACCGACACCACGAGCTACAGCAACGACATCCGTCACCTGCTTCTCGGCGACGGCCCCGCGACCAAGGACGACATCGGCGGCCTGGGCTTCACCGACCCGCCGCTGCACACCCGCCTGCGCAAGCTGGTCACCCCCGAGTTCACGATGCGCCGCCTGGCCCGGCTGGAGCCGCTCATCGAGCGCATCGTCGACGACGCCCTGGACGCGATGGAGGCGGCCGGGCCGTCGGCCGACCTGGCGTCCCAGGTGGCGTTCCCGGTGCCGTTCCAGACCGTGTGCGACCTGCTCGGCCTGGCGTACGACGACCGCGACGTGTTCATGAAGCTGGCCACCACGCGCTTCGACGCCACCGGCGGTGCGGCGGCCGCGTTCGGCGCGGTGTCGGCACAGCGCGAGTTCCTGTTCGAGGCGGTGGCGCGCCAGCGCCTCGAGCCGGGTCCGGGCCTCATCGGCCAGATCCTCGAGCGCGAGGGCGACGCGATCTCCGACGCCGACCTCGCCGGCCTGGCCGACGGCATCTTCACCGGCGGCTTCGAGACCACCGCCGGCATGATCAGCCTCGGCACGATGGTGCTGCTGCGCGACCCGGCCTACGCCGCCCTGGTGCGCGACGGCGGCCGGGCGGACGTCGACCGCGTCGTCGACGAGCTGCTGCGCTACCTCTCGGTCGTCCAGGTCGCCTTCCCGCGTTTCGCCAAGCAGGACATGGACCTGTTCGGGCAGCGGATCAAGGCCGGCGACGTGGTCATCGCCTCGCTCAGCGGCGCGAACCGCGACCCGGCCTCCGCGGGCGACGACCCGGACGGGTTCGACCCGTTCCGCGTGCCGGCCAGCGGCCACCTGGCCTTCGGGCACGGGCTGCACCGCTGCATCGGCGCCGAGCTGGCCCGCATGGAGCTGCGCATCCTGTTCCCGAAGCTGCTCCAGCGCTTCCCGGACCTCGCCCTCGCCGTGCCGGAGTCCGAGATGAGCTTCCGGCAGATGTCGTTCGTCTACGGCGTCGACGAGCTGCCGGTGCACCTGGGCGTCCCGGCCCGCAGCACGCCGGTCGCGTGAGCACCGCGGCGACCGACGTCCGCGACGTCGAGCGCTGGTTCGAGGCGCAGGGCCTGCCCTACTTCGTCGGCGACCACGCCGACCGGGTCGAGTCCTGGCTGTCGAGCAAGCGCATCCTGGCCTCGCTGGCCCTCGTCCTGGCCGTCTCGGTCGGCGCCGGATGGCTGCTCGGGCACCGCGCCGGCACCGAGTGGGGCACGACCGTCGGCGTGCTGCTCTTCCTCGTCCTGCTCGGCGGGTACGCGGGCGGGCTGCTGCGGATGACGACGATGATGCGCTGGGCGGTGCGCCGGACGTTCGGCTCGCTCGGCCTCATGGTGCCGCTGCTGACCCGGGCGCTGCCGCTGCTGTTGCTCGCGGTGACGTTCCTGTTCGTCAACGCCGAGGTCTGGCAGGTCGCCGCGCTGATGCCGCGCCCGCGGCTGTGGCTGGCCGTGCTGGCCTTCGCGGCGGTGGCGGTGCTGTTCCTGCTCGTCCGCCTGCCCGAGGAGGTGCGCGGCGTCGAGCGGGACGCGTCGGGGGAGCGGCTCGCGCAGCTGTGCGCGGGCACGCCCGCCGAGGGGCTGGCCGGCGCGGGCACGACGGCCGGGGAGCTGCCCCGGTTCGCGCGGGTCAACCTCGTGATGGTGCTGCTGTTCAACCAGGCGATCCAGGTGCTGCTGCTCGCGGTGCTCCTGCTCGGGTTCTTCGTCGCGTTCGGGCTGCTGGCCATCCCCGACTCGACCGTCGAGGCCTGGACCGGCGCCGCCGTCACCGACCTCCCGTCGCTGGGCGCGCGCGTCCCGGTGACCAACGAGCTGTTCCAGGTGTCGGTGTTCCTCGCCGCCTTCGCCGGGCTGTACTTCACCGTCTACGCCGTCACCGACGCCACGTACCGCGAGCAGTTCTTCTCGTCGGTGTCCGAGGAGCTCGAGCGGGCGGTCGCCGTCCACGCCGCCTACGCCGCGGCCCGGCAGGACGTCCCCGCCGCCGAGCGGTGAGTGTTCCACTCACCGCCCGGGGCGGGTGGCGAGGACGACCGACGCGTCGCGGTCGCCGTCGCGGACGACCTGCGGCACCAGCCCGGCCGCGGCGAGCAGCGACGCCGTCCCGGAGGCCTGGGTCACGCTCGTCTCGATCACGACGACGCCCATGGGGGAGAGCCACGTGCACGCCTCGGCCGCGACCCGGCGGTGCACGTCCAGGCCGTCCGCGCCGCCGTCCAGCGCCACCCGCGGCTCGTGGTCGCGGGCCTCGGGCGGCATCAGCGCCACGGCCTCGGTGGGCACGTAGGGCGCGTTGACCGCCAGGACGTCCACCGTGCCCCGCAGCTCGGGTGGGAGGGCGGCGAACAGGTCGCCCTCGTGGACGCGGGCGCCGAGCGGCTCGAGGTTGCGGCGGGCGCACGCGACGGCGGCCGGCTCGACGTCCGTGCCGTGGACGCGGGCCGTGGGCACGTGGGTGGCCACGACCAGGCCCACCGCGCCGGTGCCGCAGCACAGGTCGACCACGGTCGAGCCGGAGCCCGCCCGGTCGAGCGCCTGCATGGCCAGCAGCTCGGTGCGGGTCCGCGGCACGAAGACGCCGGGGGAGACGAGCACCCGGAGCCCGCAGAAGGAGGCCCAGCCGACGACCGACTCGAGCGGCTCGCCGGCGACGCGGCGGGCGGTCATCGCCTCCAGCGCGGCGTCGTCGGCGGCCGACTCGCGCAGCACCAGGGCCTCGTCCTCGGCGAAGACGCACCCGGCCGCCCGCAGCCGGGCCACCAGCCGGTCGGTCACGTCGTCCACGGGAAGACCGTTCGGCGGCCCGGGGACCGCCCTACCCTGGCCCGGTGATCGAGTACGTCGACCGGGCCAAGACGCTGCCGGCGCCCCCGCACGTCGTCTGGGACGACCTGGTCGACCCGCGCACGACCGGGCTGCGGCCGTGGCTCGTCCTCGAGGCGGACGAGGTGCCGCCGCGGGTCGTGGCGTCCGAACGTCCGCGCCTGGTCGTGTGGTCGTCGTTGTGGACCGCGCGTCCGGACGACGTCGTCACCCTCGAGCTGTCGCGCGCCGGGGCGGGCAGCACGCTCCGGGTCCGCGTGGTCACGCCGCACGAGCTTCCTGGCGAGGACGTCGCGAGCCACGTCCGCCGGCGGCTGGGGCAGCTGCTCTACGGCGAGCTGCGCCTCACCTACGGCGCCTGACGCAGAGCGGTGACCTGGCGTCCACCGGGGCCCCTCGCGTGGACGCCAGGTCACCGCCCCCGTGCCCACGTGGGCGCGGCCGCCGCGTTGGTGGCGTCACCAGCCGCGCTCGCGCCACTCCGCGAGGTGCGGTCGCTCGGCGCCGAGCGTGGAGTCGTCGCCGTGCCCCGGGTGGAACCAGGTCGCGTCGTCGAAGCGGCCGAAGATCTTGGTCGACCTCGTCGATCAGCCGCTGTCCAGGTCGGCGCGGGTCCGGTCAGCGAAGGCGGTAGGACCAACTTGCCGCGTAGTCGCGGTCCACCGTCTCCTGCGACTCGACGATGACGCTGCTCAGAAGACCCTCGAGTCCTGCTGCCGCTGCCAGTCGTTGAGCGACTCGGTACAGACCCGGGTCGGCGGAGAGCAGGTCCCTCTCGGCGTCGCTCGTGGTCCCGAGCCACGCGTGGAATCGGAACGGAGGGTCGAAGGCCACGACGTGCTCGGATCGGACCGCTCCACGGTCGGCATACTGCTCGATCAGGTTGGACTCGAAGGTGGCAATCGCGTGCCAGTCCGGCTCCACGGTCCCAGTCATCAGAGGACCCGCGGCATAGCAGGGAGGTATACGCCGTTCGACACCTCGCGTACGGCGACGGTCTGCGTCCGGGTGGTCGATTCGACCTCGCAGACGCCGTCGATCGGGCCCTTGAACGGGATCCGCCTCCGGGCGCTCCGCCACTTCGACGACCAGAGGTCCGCGGGAAGCTCTGGAACGGAATCGCCCTCGCGACGGCCGCCGACCAAGGCCCATCCGAGCTCGTCCGGCACGTCCATCGTCACCATCGGCGAGCCAACCATTCAGGTATCGAAGCGCGCTCGGCGCCGAGCGTGGAGTCGTCGCCGTGCCCGGGGTAGAACCACGTTTCGTCGGGGAGCCGGCCGAAGACCTTTTCCTGCAGGTCTCTCATGATCGAGTCGAACTCCTCGGGACTTGTCGTCCTCCCAGGACCGCCGGGGAACAGGGAGTCGCCGGTGAACAGGTGCGTGCTCCCGTCGGAGTCGCGGTGCACCAGCACGATCGAGCCGGGGGTGTGGCCGACGACCTGGACGACCTCGAGCTCCACCTCGCCGAACCGCAGCGTGTCGCCGTCGGCCAGGCGGACGTCCGTGGGCACGGGGATGCCGTCGGCGTCGTCGCGGCCGGCGAACGTGCGGGCGACGGTCTCCTTGACGACCTCGTCGAGCGCGGCCCAGTGGTCGGGGTGGCGGTGGGTGGTGACGATGCCGTCGAGCGCCTCGGTGCTGCCGACGAGCTCCATGAGCCGCTTCGGCTCGGCCGCCGCGTCGACGAGGAGCCGCTTGCCGGTGGCGCGGCACTCGAGCAGGTAGGCGTTGTTGCTCATGTCGCCGACGGCGAGCTTGGTGATCGTGAGGTCGGCGAGCTCGCGGACGTCCGCGGGGCCCCCGACGCTGACCTGTCCGGTGTACGTCATGGCCCGACGATAGGCCAGGGACGGTGAGTCCGGTCACCCCGCGACCGGCGTCGGGATGTTCTTGTCGGTGGGCGTCGTTACGCTCGGTGATGCCCCACACCACCTCTGACCTCAGGAGCCGCGTGAACGACCGCCTCGTCATCGAGGGCGCCCGCGAGCACAACCTCAAGAACGTCTCGCTGGACCTGCCGCGCGACTCCCTCATCGTCTTCACCGGCCTGTCGGGATCGGGCAAGTCGTCGTTGGCCTTCGACACGATCTTCGCCGAGGGCCAGCGCCGCTACGTCGAGTCGCTCTCGGCGTACGCGCGCCAGTTCCTGGGCCAGATGGACAAGCCGGACGTCGACTTCATCGAGGGCCTGTCGCCCGCGGTCTCGATCGACCAGAAGTCCACCTCGCGCAACCCGCGCTCGACGGTGGGCACGATCACCGAGGTCCACGACTACCTGCGCCTGCTGTTCGCCCGCGCGGGCCGCGCGCACTGCCCCGAGTGCGGCGAGCGCATCTCCAAGCAGACGCCGCAGCAGATCGTCGACCGGGTCATGACCATGGACGAGGGCACCCGCTTCCAGGTGCTCGCTCCGGTCATCCGCGGCCGCAAGGGCGAGTACCTCGAGCTGTTCCGCTCGCTGCAGCAGCAGGGCTTCAGCCGCGTCGTCGTCGACGGCGAGACCCACATGCTGGCCGACGAGCCGCCCAAGCTGGCCAAGACCAAGAAGCACACGATCGACGTCGTCGTCGACCGTCTGCAGGTCAAGCCCACGCAGAAGCAGCGCCTCACCGACTCGGTCGAGACCGCGCTCGGCCTGGCCGACGGCCTGGTGCTCATCGAGGTCGTCGACCTGCCCGCCGACGACCCGCAGCGCGTCCGCCGGTTCAGCGAGAAGCTGGCCTGCCCCAACGACCACCCGCTGGCCGTCGACGAGCTCGAGCCGCGCTCGTTCTCGTTCAACGCCCCGTTCGGCGCCTGCCCGGTCTGCCACGGCCTGGGCACGCGGCTCGAGGTCGACCCCGAGCTCGTCGTCCCCGACCCGACCAAGACGCTCGCCGAGGGCGCGCTGGCTCCGTGGAGCAACACGCAGTCCAGCGACTACTTCGGCCGCATCCTGCAGGCGCTCGGCGAGGAGCTGGGCTTCGACCTCGACACCCCGTTCGAGCGGCTCGCCAAGGACGTCCAGAAGGCGCTGCTGCACGGGCACCCGACCAAGGTCCACGTCCGCTACCGCAACCGGTACGGCCGCGAGCGCTCGTACTACACGTCCTTCGAGGGCGCGATCGGCTACATCGAGCGCCGCCACGAGGAGACCGAGTCCGAGGCCAGCAAGGAGCGCTACGAGGGCTTCATGCGCGAGGTCGCGTGCCCGACCTGCCAGGGCACCCGGCTCAAGCCGGTCATCCTGGCCGTGACGGTCGAGAACCCCGCGCTCGGCGAGAAGAACATCGCCGAGGTCTCGAACCTGTCGATCCGTGAGGCGTCGGAGTACCTGGCCGGTCTCGAGATGACCTCGCGCGAGAAGCAGATCGCCGCGCAGGTGCTCAAGGAGATCAACGCCCGGCTGCGCTTCCTGCTCGACGTCGGCCTCGACTACCTGTCGCTCGACCGGGCGGCCGGCACGCTGTCCGGCGGCGAGGCCCAGCGCATCCGCCTGGCCACGCAGATCGGCGCCGGCCTCGTCGGCGTCCTGTACGTGCTCGACGAGCCGTCCATCGGCCTGCACCAGCGCGACAACGAGCGGCTCATCGAGACCCTCGTCCGGCTGAAGAACCTGGGCAACACGCTCATCGTCGTCGAGCACGACGAGGACACCATCCGCGCGGCCGACTGGGCCGTCGACATCGGCCCGGGCGCCGGTGAGCGCGGCGGCAACGTCATCGTCTCCGGCCCGGTCGACGAGCTGCTGTCCAGCGACGACTCGATCACCGGCAAGTACCTGTCCGGCCGGCTCGAGATCCCCGTGCCCGACAAGCGCCGTCCGGCCCAGAAGGGCCGCGAGCTCGTCGTGCGCGGCGCGCGCGAGAACAACCTGCGCAACGTCGACGTGAAGTTCCCGCTCGGCCAGCTCGTCGCCGTCACCGGCGTCTCCGGCTCGGGCAAGTCGACGCTGGTCAACGACATCCTCTACACGTCGCTGGCCCGTTCGATCTACAAGGCGCGGGCCATCCCGGGCCGACACCGGACGATCGAGGGCACCGACCAGCTCGACAAGATCATCCACGTCGACCAGTCGCCGATCGGCCGCACGCCGCGCTCGAACCCGGCCACCTACACCGGCGTCTTCGACCACGTCCGCAAGCTGTTCGCGCAGACGCCCGAGGCGAAGATGCGCGGCTACCAGCAGGGCCGGTTCTCGTTCAACATCAAGGGCGGACGCTGCGAGGGCTGCTCGGGCGACGGCACGATCAAGATCGAGATGAACTTCCTGCCCGACGTGTACGTGCCGTGCGAGGTCTGCGGCGGGGCCCGGTACAACCGCGAGACGCTCGAGGTCCGCTACAAGGGCAAGACGATCGCCGAGGTCCTCGACATGCCGATCGAGGAGGCCGCGGAGTTCTTCGAGCCGATCACGGTCATCCACCGCCACCTCAAGACGCTCGTCGAGGTCGGCCTGGGCTACGTCCGGCTCGGCCAGCCCGCCACCACGCTGTCCGGCGGCGAGGCACAGCGCGTCAAGCTCGCCACCGAGCTCCAGCGCCGCAGCACCGGCCGCACCATGTACGTGCTCGACGAGCCGACCACTGGTCTGCACTTCGAGGACATCCGCAAGCTGCTCGAGGTGCTGCACCGCCTGGTCGACCAGGGCAACTCGATCATCGTGATCGAGCACAACCTCGACGTCATCAAGACGGCCGACCACATCATCGACATGGGTCCCGAGGGCGGCAGCGGCGGCGGTCAGGTCGTCGTCACCGGCACGCCGGAGAAGGTCGCGGGCACGCCCGACAGCCACACCGGACGCTTCCTGGCGCCGCTGCTCGAGCGCGGTCGCGTCCCGGTCGGCTGATGGCCGACCCGGCGACCTACCGGCCCCGGCCGGGGGAGATCCCCACCGACCCCGGCGTCTACCGCTTCCGTGATGCCGAGGGTCGGGTCATCTACGTCGGCAAGGCGAAGTCGCTGCGCCAGCGGCTGAACTCGTACTTCGCCGACCTGGCCGGCCTGCACGAGCGCACCCGGCGCATGGTCACCACGGCCGCGGGCGTCGACTGGACGGTCGTCGGCACCGAGGTCGAGGCGCTGGCGCTGGAGTACACCTGGATCAAGGAGTACGACCCGCGGTTCAACGTCAAGTACCGCGACGACAAGTCCTACCCGTGGCTCGCGGTGACCGTGGGCGAGGAGTACCCGCGCGTCCAGGTCATGCGCGGGACCCAGCGCAAGGGCGTGCGCTACTTCGGCCCCTACGGCCACGCCTGGGCCATCCGCGACACGGTCGACACGCTGCTGCGGGTCTTCCCGATGCGCTCGTGCTCCGGTGGCGTGTTCCGCCGGGCCGCGGCCATCGGACGTCCCTGCCTGCTCGGTGACATCGGCAAGTGCGCCGCGCCGTGCGTCGGCCGCGTCGACGCCGACGAGCACCGCGACATCGTCGAGGACTTCATGTCCTTCATGGGTGGCCAGACCACCGGGTTCACCCGCGAGCTCGAGCGCAAGATGCGCGACGCCGCGAGCAGCCAGCAGTACGAGCTCGCGGCCAAGTACCGCGACGACCTCGGCGCGCTCAACCGCGTCCTGGAGAAGCAGACCGTCGTGCTGGGCGACGGCACCGACGCCGACGTGCTCGGCTTCGAGCTCGACCCGCTCGAGGTCGCCGTGCAGATCTTCAACGTCCGTGGCGGACGCATCCGCGGCCAGCGCGGCTGGGTCGCCGACCGCGCCGACGACGCGCCGCTGCCCGAGCTGGTCGAGCGCGCGGTCATGGCGCTGTACCAGGACGCCGCGCCGGCGGGCATCCCGCGCGAGGTGCTCGTGCCCGCGCTGCCGGCCGACGTCGAGGCACTGGAGGCGCTGCTCGCCGAGCTGCGCAACGGCCCGGTCACCCTGCGCGTCCCGCAGCGCGGCGACAAGAAGCGGCTGCTCGAGACGGTCGGCCAGAACGCCAAGCAGGTCATGGCCCGGCACAAGCTCAAGCGCGCCGGCGACCTGACCGCCCGCAGCCAGGCGCTCGAGGAGATCCAGGAGACGCTCGGCCTGCCGACCGCCCCGCTGCGCATCGAGTGCTACGACATCTCCAACCTGCAGGGCACCGAGATCGTCGCGTCCATGGTCGTCTTCGAGGACGGCCTGCCGCGCAAGTCCGAGTACCGCCGCTTCACCATCCGGCACGAGGGCCAGAGCGACGTCGCCGCGATGCACGAGGTCATCACGCGCCGGTTCGAGCGGCTGCTCAAGGCCCGGGCCGAGGGTGCCGACGCCGCCGGCATCGACCCCGAGACCGGCAAGCCGAAGAAGTTCGCCTACGCGCCCGCGCTCGTGGTCGTCGACGGCGGCCCGCCGCAGGTGGCGGCCGCGCAGCAGGCCATGGACGAGCTGGGCATCACCGACGTCGCGCTGTGCGGCCTGGCCAAGCGCCTGGAGGAGGTCTGGGTCCCCGACGACGAGGACCCGGTCATCATGCCGCGCACGAGCGAGGGGCTGTACCTGCTCCAGCGGGTCCGTGACGAGGCCCACCGCTTCGCCATCAGCCACCACCGCCAGCGGCGCAGCAAGTCGATGGTGGTCAGCGAGCTCGACGCCGTCCCGGGCCTGGGGCCGACGCGCATCAAGGCGCTGCGCAAGACGTTCGGCTCGGTCAAGGCCATGCGGCAGGCCTCGGTCGACGAGCTGGCCGCGGTGCCCGGCATCGGTCCGGCGACCGCCGCGGCGATCCATGCCGCCCTGAACGACGGCGACGCCCGGGCGGCGTCCGGTACGGTCGCGGTCAACACCGCCACCGGCGAGATCCTGGAGGACTAGATGGCTCGGCTCGACGAGCTCGTGCTGGTGACCGGCATGACCGGCGCCGGGCGAGGCACCGCGGCGAAGACCCTGGAGAAGCTCGGCTACTACGTGGTCGACAACCTCCCCGCCGCCCTGCTGCCTGAGGTCGTGCGCACCGCGCGCGACCTCGACGGCTTCGTCGGCCTCGCCGTCGTCGTCGACGCCCGCTCCGGCCCGTTCTTCGGCGAGCTGTTCGACGCGGTCGAGACGGTGCGTGACTCCGGCGTGACGCCGCTGGTGCTCTACCTGGAGGCCGCCGACGAGGTGCTCGTACGCCGCCAGGAGGCCGCCCGGCGTCCGCACCCGCTCAGCCGCGAGGGACGCCTCATGGACGGTTTCGCCCGCGAGCGCGAGCTCCTGCGTTCGTGGCGCGGCCGGGCCAACGTCGTCATCGACACCACGAACCTCAACACCCACCAGCTGGCCTCGCGCGTGCGCGCCGCCTTCCACGACCCCGAGTCCGGGGGCCTGCGCGCCTCGGTCGTGTCGTTCGGCTTCAAGTACGGCCTGCCGATCGACGCCGACATGGTCGCCGACATGCGCTTCCTGCCCAACCCTTTCTGGGTCGACGACCTGCGCCCGCTCAGCGGCCTGGACGACCCGGTCCGCGACTACGTCCGGTCCCAGCCCCGCGCCGAGGAGTTCCTGGAGCGCTACGAGGAGCTGGTCGCCTTCCTGACCGACGGCTTCCTCAAGGAGGACAAGCACTTCCTCACCATCGCGATCGGCTGCACCGGCGGACGCCACCGCAGCGTCGCCATGGCCGAGGCGTTCGCCGACCGCCTGCGCCGGCACCAGGTCCCCACGCTGGTGGTCCACCGCGACCTGGGACGCGAGTGAGCGCCACGCGCCGGCTCCCGAACCAGCGCGCCCGCCGCGTCGTGGCGCTGGGCGGCGGGCACGGCCTGGCCGCGAGCCTGTCGGCGCTGCGGCTGCTGCCCACCGACCTGACCGGCGTCGTCACCGTCGCCGACAACGGCGGCTCGTCCGGGCGGCTGCGCACCGAGCTGGGCGTCCTGCCGCCCGGCGACCTGCGCATGGCCCTGGCCGCCCTCTGCGGCGACGACCAGTGGGGACGCACGTGGGCCGACGTGCTGCAGCACCGCTTCCAGACCGAGGGCGAGCTGCACGGCCACGCGGTCGGCAACCTGCTCATCGCGGCCGTGTGGGAGCGGCTGGGCGACCACGTCGCCGGGCTCGACCTCGTCGGCCGCCTGCTCGGCGCCCAGGGCCGGGTGCTGCCCATGACGTCCGTGCCGATCGAGATCACCGCCGAGGTCGTCCTGCACGACCAGCCCGGCGAGCTCACCACCATCCGCGGCCAGGTCGAGGTCGCCTCCACCGACGGCGACGTCGTGTCGGTGTCGCTCGAGCCGTCCGACCCTCCGGCCTGCCCGGAGGCGGTCGAGGCGATCATGGCCGCCGACGACGTGGTCATCGGTCCGGGCTCGTGGTTCACCAGCGTCATCCCCAACCTGCTCGTGCCCGAGCTGCGCGACGCGCTGGTGCGCACGAGCGCCAAGCGGGTGCTGGTGCTCAACCTGGCCAACCAGCCGGGGGAGACCGACGGCTTCACCGCCGAGACGCACCTGGAGGTGCTGGCGGCGCACGCGCCCGAGCTCGACATCGACGTCGTGCTGGCCGACGACCGGGTCGTTGACGAGACCGGTAGTCTCGACGCGATGGTGAAGGGCCTCGGCGGCCGCCTCGTGCGCACGCCGGTGGCGACCTCGCCGCAGTCCGACCAGCACGACTCGTTGCGCCTCGCGGCAGCGTTCCGGCGGATCTTCGACGAGCTGGACGACAGGGGTCGCGGGGCGACCGGAAGGTGGTAGCCGCATGGCGATGACCGCGCAGGTGAAGTCCGAGCTCGCGAGCACGAACGTCACGAAGGCCTGCTGCCGCAAGGCGGAGGTCTCCTCGATGCTCCGCTTCGCCGGTGGCCTCCACCTCTCGGCCGGACGCATCGTCGTCGAGGCCGAGCTCGACACCGGGGCCGCGGCCCGCCGCCTGCGCAAGGACATCGCCGAGGTCTACGGCCACGACAGCGAGATCGCGATGCTGCGCGGCGGCTCGAGCCTGCGCAAGAGCGCGCACTACCTCGTCCGGGTCAGCCGTGACGGCGAGGCGCTCGCCCGCCAGACCGGCCTCATCGACGGTCGCGGACGTCCGGTGCGCGGACTTCCCCCGCAGGTCGTCTCCGGCGCCACGTGCGACGCCGTGGCCGCCTGGCGGGGCACGTTCCTGGCCCGCGGCTCGCTCACCGAGCCCGGACGCTCGTCCGCCCTCGAGGTGACCTGCCCCGGCTCCGAGGCCGCCCTCGCCCTGGTCGGCGCGGCCCGCCGGCTGGGCATCGGCGCCAAGGCCCGCGAGGTCCGTGGCGTCGACCGCGTCGTCATCCGCGACGGCGAGGCCATCGGTGCGCTGCTGACCCGTCTGGGTGCCCACGAGACGCTGCTGGCCTGGGAGGAGCGCCGCATGCGCCGCGAGGTGCGCGCGACGGCCAACCGCCTGGCCAACTTCGACGACGCCAACCTGCGCCGTTCGGCGCGCGCCGCGGTCGCCGCCGGCGCCCGGGCCCAGCGCGCGCTGGAGATCCTCGGCGACGAGGTGCCCGACCACCTGCGCATGGCCGGCGAGCTGCGCGTCGAGCACCGCCAGGCGAGCCTGGAGGAGCTGGGCCGCCTCCACGAGCCCGTGCTGACCAAGGACGCCATCGCCGGACGCATCCGGCGCCTGCTCGCGATGGCCGACAAGCGGGCCGAGGAGCTGGGTGTCCCCGACACCGAGGCGGGCCTGTCCGAGGACGTCCTGGACGACGAGTGACCGATACCCGCGCGTAACCCGGGTCACGCGACCGCGCGGCGGGTCGGGTCGATAGGCTGGGCCCCGGACCAACCAAATCGTCGAGACCAGGAGCGAACCTCGTGACCGTACGCGTGGGCATCAACGGATTTGGCCGCATCGGCCGCAACTTCTTCCGCGCGGTTCGCGCGTCCGGCGAGGACATCCAGGTCGTCGCCGTCAACGACCTCACCGACAACAAGACGCTGGCGACGCTGCTCAAGTACGACTCGATCCTGGGTCGTCTCGACGCCGACGTCACCTTCGACGAGTCGGCCATCTACGTCGGCGACCAGAAGATCACCGCCTTCGAGGAGCGCGACCCCGCGAAGCTCGACTGGGCCTCGGTCGGCGTCGACGTCGTCGTGGAGTCCACCGGCTTCTTCACTGACGCCACCAAGGCGAAGGCGCACGTCGACGGCGGCGCCAAGAAGGTCATCATCTCGGCGCCCGCGTCGAACGAGGACATCACCATCGTCATGGGCGTGAACCACGACCTGTACGACGGCGAGAAGCACACCGTCATCTCGAACGCCTCGTGCACGACGAACTGCCTCGCCCCGATGGCCAAGGCGCTCAACGACGCCCTGGGCATCGAGAAGGGCCTCATGACGACGATCCACGCGTACACGCAGGACCAGAACCTGCAGGACGCGCCGCACAAGGACCTGCGTCGTGCCCGCGCCGCCGCGCTCAACATCGTCCCGACCTCGACCGGTGCGGCCAAGGCGGTCAGCCTGGTCCTGCCCGAGCTCAAGGGCAAGCTCGACGGCTACGCGCTGCGCGTGCCGGTGCCGACCGGCTCGGCCACCGACCTCAGCTTCGAGGCCGCGCGCGAGACCACCGTCGAGGAGGTCAACGCGATCATGAAGGCCGCCGCCGAGGGCCCGCTGAAGGGCTTCCTGACCTACACCGAGGACC
The DNA here is from genome assembly GCF_004336805.1 of Aeromicrobium sp. IC_218. GTDB lineage: Bacteria > Actinomycetota > Actinomycetes > Propionibacteriales > Nocardioidaceae > Aeromicrobium. Next base: position 74,352 of record NZ_SJXM01000002.1, on the reverse strand, counting down.
CGATCGTGTCCTCGGACATCGTCACCGACCCGTCGTCGTGCACCTTCGACTCGGGCCTGACGAAGGTCATCGGCAACCAGGTCAAGGTCGTCGGCTGGTACGACAACGAGTGGGGCTACTCCAACCGCCTCGTCGACCTGGTCAAGCACGTCGGCGCCTCGCTCTGACCGTGCAGACCATCGACGACCTCGGCGACCTGCGCGGCAAGCGCGTCCTGGTCCGCAGCGACCTGAACGTGCCGCTCGACGGCACGACGATCACCGACGACGGCCGCGTCCGCGCGAGCGTCCCGACGATCAAGCGGCTCGCGGACGCGGGTGCGCGCGTGCTGGTCACCGCGCACCTCGGCCGTCCCGACGGCACGCCGAACCCGACGTACTCGCTGGCCCCGGTGGCCGAGCGGCTCGCCGAGCTGCTCGGCCGTCCCGTGCTCTTCGCCAACGACACGGTCGGCGCCGAGGCGCAGCGCATCAGCGCGGCGCTCGAGGACGGTGACGTCGCGGTGCTCGAGAACGTCCGGTTCAACCCGGGCGAGACGAGCAAGGACGACGCCGTGCGCGGCGCGTTCGCCGACGAGCTCGCCGCGCTGGCCGACGTCTTCGTGTCCGACGGCTTCGGTGTCGTGCACCGCAAGCAGGCCAGCGTCTACGACGTGGCCACGCGCCTGCCCGCCGCCGTCGGCGGCCTGGTGCAGGCCGAGGTCGAGGTGCTGCAGCGCCTGACCGAGACCCCCGAGCGTCCCTACGTGGTCGTCCTGGGCGGCTCGAAGGTGTCGGACAAGCTGGGCGTCATCGACAACCTGCTCGACAAGGCCGACGCGCTCCTCATCGGCGGCGGCATGCTGTTCACCTTCCTCAAGGCCCAGGGCCACGAGGTCGGCACGTCGCTCCTCGAGGCCGACCAGCTCGACACCGCCCGCTCCTACCTGGAGCGCGCGGCCGCGCAGGGCGTCGAGCTGCTGCTGCCGACCGACGTCGTTGTCGCGCCGGAGTTCAAGGACGCCGGCGCCGAGACCGTCGCCGCCGACGCCATCCCGGCCGACCGCATGGGCCTGGACATCGGCCCGGAGTCGGCGGCCGCGTTCGCCGAGCGCATCCGCGGCGCGCGCACCGTCTTCTGGAACGGCCCGATGGGCGTGTTCGAGATGGCGTCGTTCGCCGAGGGCACGCGGACGGTCGCCCAGGCGCTCACCGAGGTCGACGGCCTGTCGGTCGTCGGCGGTGGTGACTCCGCCGCCGCGGTGCGCCAGCTCGGCTTCGAGGACGCGCAGTTCGGTCACATCTCCACCGGTGGCGGTGCGAGCCTGGAGTACCTCGAGGGCAAGACGCTCCCGGGCCTGGACGTCCTGGAGGAGCAGTCGTGAGCACCCGTACCCCGCTGATGGCGGGCAACTGGAAGAGCAACCTCAACCACCAGGAAGCGGTGGTGCTCGTCCAGAAGCTCGCCTGGACGCTGCAGGACAAGAAGCACGACTTCGACAAGGCCGAGGTCGTCGTGGTCCCGCCGTTCACCGACCTGCGCAGCGTCCAGACGCTCGTCGACGGTGACCGGCTGAAGATCCGCTACGGCGCCCAGGACGTCTCCGCCCACGACGGCGGCGCGCACACGGGCGAGATCTCGGCCGCGATGCTGGCCAAGATCGGCTGCTCCTACGTCGTCGTGGGGCACTCCGAGCGCCGCCAGGACCACGCCGAGTCCGACGAGCTCGTGGCCACCAAGGCGCGCAAGGCGCTCGCGGCGAGCATGACGCCCATCGTGTGCGTCGGCGAGGGCCTGGAGGTCCGTCAGGCCGGCGAGCACGTCGCGTACACGCTCGCGCAGGTCGAGGGCTCGCTGGCCGGCTTCTCGCCCGAGGAGGTCGCCGGGCTGGTCGTCGCGTACGAGCCGGTCTGGGCGATCGGCACCGGCGAGGTGGCCACCCCCGAGGACGCCCAGGAGGTGTGCTCGGCGATCCGCCAGCGTGTCGCGGAGACCTGGTCGCCGGAGGCGGCCGCGTCGTTGCGTATCCTGTACGGCGGATCGGTCAAGGCGGCGAACGTCGCGTCGATCATGGCCCAGCCCGACGTGGACGGGGCCCTGGTCGGCGGTGCGAGCCTCGAGGCCGAGGAGTTCGCCGGGATCGCCCGGTTCTACGCCCTGCCGAGCATCGGCTGATCGTCCAACAGGACACCCAGAAAGGTCCGACGTGGTTCTCTTCTTCTCGGTCGTGCTCGCCATCAGCAGCCTGCTGATGATCGTGCTCGTCCTCATGCACAAGGGTCGCGGTGGCGGCCTGTCGGACATGTTCGGCGGTGGCGTCTCCAGCTCCCTGGGCGGATCGTCCGTCGCCGAGCGCAACCTCGACCGCATCACGGTCGGGTTCGCGGTCATCTGGGCCGTGAGCGTCGTGGCCCTCGGCCTGCTCCTGAAGGTGGCCAACTGATGGCCGCCGGAGCGATCCGGGGCAGCCGCATCGGCTCGGGCCCCATGGGCGAGGCGGAGCGCGGCGAGGCCGCGCCCCGCAAGGCCGTGACGTACTTCTGCCACAACGACCACCGCACGGTGCTGCAGTTCGCCATCGAGGCGGAGACGCCGGACGAGTGGGACTGCCCGCGCTGCGGCCTGCCGGCCAGCGTCGACGCGGCGAACCGTCCCGACGCGCCCAAGACCGAGCCGTACAAGACGCACCTGGCCTACGTGAAGGAGCGCCGCTCCGAGACCGAGGCCACCGAGATCCTCGACGAGGCGCTGCAGCTGCTCCGCAGCCGCCGCAAGTCCGGCGAGGTCATCTTCTGATCCGCTGACGCGGACGCACGAAGGCCCGGCACCCCGTGAGGGGGCCGGGCCTTCGTCGTGCGTGGGTCAGGCGGACAGCTGCGACGCGGCGTCGGCGTCGAGGAACCAGCGGGTCTCCTGCGTGCCGCGCACACCGGTGGCGGGCACCTCGGTGACCGGCTCGCCGGCGGCGGCCCGCGCGACGGCCTCCGCCTTGCCCTCGCCGCTCACGACGAGCCACGTGCGGCGGGTGTGGTTGAGCACCGGGAAGGTGAGCGTGAGCCGGTTCGGCGGCGGCTTGGGGGAGTCCTCGACGTCCACGACCGGCCGCACCGTCTCGTGCAGCTGGGCGAAGCCGGGGAACAGCGACGCGACGTGGCCGTCGGGCCCGACGCCGAGCAGCACGACGTCGAACGGCTCGGTCGGGAGCACGGCGGCGTACGCGTCGGCCGCCTCGGCGGCGGACAGCCCGCCGTCGGTCGACGGGAACGCGTGGATGCGCTCCTCGGGCACGTCGAAGCGGTCCAGGAAGCCCTCGCGGGCCTGCCGCTCGTTGCGGTCGTCGGAGTCGCCGGCGACGAACCGCTCGTCGCCCCAGTACCAGTCGACGTCGGTCCAGTCGGCCGCGTCGGGGTCCATGCGCTCGAAGGCGCGGGTCGCGATCGTGCCGCCGGTGAGGACGACCGCGGGCGTGCGTCCCTCGGCCTGGGCCTCGCGCACGACGTCGGCCAGGGCCGCGTTGAGCGCGTCGACGAGGGCGTCGGGACCGTCGTGGACGTCGTGGGTCATCGGGTGCCCTTCTCCAGCATGTGCTTGACGGTGGACTCGTAGACGTCGTCGGCGTCCAGGCGGCGCAGGTCCTCGGCCAGCAGCTCGGGGACGGTGCGCGTCACCAGCGGCACCTGGCGCTCGGACGCGCCAGGCACCGAGAACGTCGTGGTGTCCGCCTCGCGGACGATGAGCACGTCGCCGGCGTCGGTGTGCAGCTTCACCTCGCTGACGTGCGGGTAGGAGCCCTCGGTCAGCGAGACGTCGATGCGCAGCCGGTCCTCCAGCCACGCGGCCAGCAGGACGGCGGCCGGGTTGCCCGGTCCGGCGACCAGCTCGGCCGAGCGCACCTTGGACCGGGTCTGGTCGAGGGCGGCCGCAAGCAGGCCGCGCATCGGCGTGAGCCGGGTCCAGGCCAGGTCGGTGTCGCCGGGTTCGTACCGGCGGGCCACGGCCCGCAGCGCGTGCACCGGCTTGCTGCTGGCCTCGGAGTCGGTCAGCCGACGCTGGGCCAGGCGTCCGATCGGGTCCTCGGCCGGGTCGGCCGGGGCCTCGCCGGGCCACCAGACGACCACGGGGGAGTCGGGCAGCAGGAGCGGCAGCACGACCGACTCGGCGTGCTTGACCAGCTGGCCGGACATCCGCAGCAGCACGGACTCGCCGGACGTCTCCTGGCCGACGCGCACCTTCGCGTCCAGCGTCGCGGCTCCGCGGCCGGAGCCGCGGATGACGCCGATGACCCGGGCCGGGTGCTCCTTGGCCAGGTCGGTGGCGTCGCGCAGGGCGTCGGCCACCCCGTCCTCGTCGGTGATGACGACGAACGTCAGCACCATGTCCATCGCCGGGCTGCCCGAGGCGATCCGGGCCTTGACCATCGCCCGGGCGATCTCCGAGGCGTTGGTGTCGTTGAGCTCGATCTGCATCAGCGCGTCACTCTCGTCTCACGGACGGCGCCAGCGACGACCGTCGCGGGCGAGCATCTTGTCGGCGGACTCCGGGCCCCACGTGCCGGCCGGGTAGGTGTCGATCCGCTTCTGCCGCGCCCAGTGCTCGATGACCGGGTCCAGGATGCGCCAGGACAGCTCGACCTCCTCGTGCTGGGGGAACAGCGGCGGGTCGCCCAGCAGGACGTCCAGGATCAGCCGCTCGTAGGCCTCCGGGCTCGACTGCACGAACGTGCCGCCGTAGGCGAAGTCCATGTTGACGTCGCGGATCTCCATCGTGGTGCCGGGGACCTTCGCGCCGAAGCGCAGCGTGACGCCCTCGTCGGGCTGGATGCGCATGACAAGCGCGTTCTGGCCCAGCTCCTCGACCTCGAGCTTGCTGAACGGCAGGTGCGGGGCCTGCTTGAAGACGACGGCCACCTCGGTGACGCGCCGGCCGAGGCGCTTGCCGGCCCGCAGGTAGAACGGGACGCCGGCCCACCGGCGGGTGCCGATGTCGACCCGGATGGCCGCGTACGTCTCGGTGAGCGAGTCCGGCGGGATGCCCTCCTCGCCGAGGTAGCCGTCGACCTCGACGCCGCCGGCCCAGCCCTCCACGTACTGCGCGCGGGCCGTGTGCAGGTCGAGGCGCTGCGGGGGACGGGCGTTGGCCAGGATCTTCTGCTTCTCGATGCGCAGGCTGCCCGCGTCGAAGGAGACCGGCTCCTCCATCGCGATCAGCGCCATGAGCTGCAGCAGGTGGTTCTGGATGACGTCGCGGGCCGCGCCGATGCCGTCGTAGTAGCCCGCGCGGGTGCCGATGCCGATGTCCTCGGCCATGGTGATCTGCACGTGGTCGACGTAGTGGTTGTTCCAGATCGGCTCGAACATCCCGTTGGCGAAGCGGAAGGCCAGGATGTTCTGGACCGTCTCCTTGCCCAGGTAGTGGTCGATCCGGAAGACGCTCTCGCGCGGGAAGACCTCGGCGACGGCGGCGTTGAGCTTCTGCGCCGACTTCAGGTCGTGGCCGAAGGGCTTCTCGACCACCACGCGGCGCCACGAGCCGTCGTCGTCGGGGTCGGCCAGCCCGTGCTGCTTGAGCTTGCTGACCACGACGTCGAAGAACGCCGGCGGGATCGAGAGGTAGAACGCGTGGTTGCCGCCCGTGCCCTGCTGCTGGTCCAGCTCCTTCATCGTGGACGCGAGGTTCAGCCACGCCGCGTCGTCGTCGAAGGTGCCCGGGACGAAGCGCAGGCCACCGGCCAGCTGGTCCCAGACCGAGTCGCGCCACTGCGTGCGCGCGCCGGCCTTGGCCGCCGCCTTGGTGCGCTCGGCGAACTCCTCGATGTCGAAGTCGTGCCGGGCGAAGCCGATGAGCGAGAAGCTCGGCGGCAGCAGGCCGCGGTTGGCCAGGTCGTAGATGGCCGGGATCAGCTTGCGCTGGGCCAGGTCGCCGGTGACGCCGAAGATGACCAGGCCGCACGGACCCGCGATGCGCGGGAGACGGCGGTCGTTCGGGTCGCGCAGCGGGTTGGTGTAGCTGGTGCTCATCCGAGCGCCTCCCGGAGGCGGGCCAGGCCCGCGTCGACGTCGTGCAGGTGCAGGCTCAGCACCGGGCGTCCCTTGTCGCGCAGCACCTTCGCGTCGCCCGCGGCCTGGGAGCCGATGAACGAGCCGAAGCTGAAGTCGCGCCCGGGCACGTCCAGGTCGCGCAGCGGCTCGCCGGTGACCTGGAGGTAGACGCCGGTGGCCGGGCCGCCCTTGTGGTACTGGCCGGTGGAGTGCAGGAACCGCGGGCCCCACCCGAAGGTGACCGGACGTCCGAGCCGCGCCGCGAGCGTCTCGCGCACCTGCGCGAAGTCGGCGTGGGCCTGGCGGTCCAGGTAGACCTGCACGGCCAGGTAGCCGTGCTCGCGGTCGATCGAGCCCAGCAGCGTGGCCAGCGCCTCGGCGAGCGTGCTCGCGTCGGTGCCGTACAGGTCGATGCCGGCGTCGGTCGCGTCGGGCTCGGCCTGCTCGCCGCCGCCGCCCAGCAGGTCGCGGGCGGCCTGCTTGGCGCTCTCGACGTCGGGCTGGTCGAACGGGTTGATGCCGATGAGGCGGCCGGCGTGCGCGGTGGCGTGCTCCCACAGCAGCATGAGCGCGCCGAGGTCGCCCTCGACCGCGGCGCCGAAGCCGGACTCCGACGACGGGGCCGCGTCGGCACCGATCGTCACCAGCACGGCGTCGGACGTGCTGGGGGAGAAGCCGGGGGCGTCCTCGCCGGGCACGACGACGGGCAGCACGCCCTTGCCGTCCTTGCCCGTGGACTCCGCGACCAGCTGCTCGATCCAGTCGCCCAGCCCATGACCCGTGCGGTCGGCCAGGACGAGCTTGTCGACGCCCGCCCGGTTCGCCAGCCCGAGCAGCCCGCCCAGGACGAGCGCGGGGTTGGCCGTGCCGTCGGCGGCGAGCTCGGTGGCGACCGTGGCCGCCTGGTCGAGCAGCTCGCCGATCGGGGCGCCGGCGAGCCCGCTCGGCACGAGGCCGAAGGCGGTCAGGGCCGAGTAGCGTCCGCCGACGTGCGGGTCGGCGCTGAACAGCCGGTAGCCGGCCTCGCGCGCGGTCTGCTCGAGCGGCGAGCCCGGGTCGGTCACCACGACGATGCGCTCGGCCGGGTCGATGCCGGCGTCGCGGAGCGCCTGCTCGTAGGCCCGGCGCTGGCTGTCGGTCTCGACGGTGCCGCCGGACTTGCTGGACACCACGACGACCGTGCGGTCGAGGTCGGTCTCCAGCGCGTCGCGCACCATGTCGGGCTGGGAGGAGTCGAGCACGACGAGCGGGACGCCCGCCGCGCGGCAGATGACCTCCGGCGCCAGGGACGAGCCGCCCATGCCGCACAGCACGACGTGGTCGACGCCGCGCCCGGCCAGGTCGGCCCGCAGCTGCTCGACCTCGGCGACTAGCGGGCGCGAGGACTCGTGGAGGCTCACCCACGACAGGCGGATCGAGGCCTCCTCGACGGCCGCGGGGCCCCACAGCGTGGGGTCCTGCGCGGTCAGCCGCGACGCGACGGCGTCGTCGACCTGGTGGGCGACGACGTCGTCGAGGGCGGCGTGGTCAGGGACGTTGACGTGGACCGCGACCATCGATCAGGCCTTGTCGAGCTCGCCCTGGACGGTCTCCAGCAGCTCGGCCCAGGAGGCGTCGAACTTCTGCAGGCCCTCGGCCTCGAGCTGCTGGACGACCTCGTCGTACGAGATGCCCTGCTCCTCGAGCTGCGCGAACAGCGCCCGCGCGTCGTCGTAGCTGCCGTGCACCGTGTCGCCGGTGACCTCGCCGTGGTCGGCGAACGCCTCGAGCGTCTTCTCCGGCATCGTGTTGACGGTGCCGTCGACCACGAGCTCGGACACGTACAGCGTGTCGGGCAGCGCGGGGTCCTTGACGCCCGTGGAGGCCCAGAGCGGACGCTGGACGTTCGCTCCCTGCTCCTTCAGCGCGGTGAAGCGCTCGCTGCCGAAGACCTGCTCGTAGGCCTCGTAGGCCAGGCGGGCGTTGGCCAGCGCGGCCTTGCCGCGCAGCGGGCTGTCGTCGCCCAGGCGCTTGTCGACCTCGGAGTCGACGCGGCTGACGAAGAAGGACGCCACCGAGTGGATCTGCGACAGGTCGCGACCCTCGGCGACGGCCTGCTCGAGGCCGTACAGGTAGGCGTCCATGACGCCGCGGTAGCGCTCCAGCGAGAAGATCAGCGTCACGTTGACGCTGATGCCGGCCGCGATCGTCGCGGCGATCGCCGGCAGGCCCTCCTCGGTCGCGGGGATCTTGATCAGCAGGTTGGGCCGGTCGACCTTCTCCCACAGCTTCTTGGCCATGGCGACGGTCGCGTCGGCGTCGCGGGCGAGGCCGGGCTCGACCTCGATCGAGACGCGGCCGTCGACGCCGTTCGTGGCGTCGTAGACCGGGCGCATGATGTCGCAGGCCTGCTGGACGTCCAGCGTGGTGATCTCGAAGACCGCGGTGTCGACGTCGGCACCGGCCGCCTTGAGATCACGCACCTGCGGGTTGTACTTCTCGCCCTTGGCGAGCGCGGAGGCGAAGATCGTCGGGTTCGTGGTGACGCCGACGACCGACGACTCCTTCACGAGCTCGGCGAGGTTGCCGGTCTCGATGCGCTCGCGCGACAGGTCGTCGAGCCAGATCGAGACTCCCGCGTCGGACAGGGCCTGGAGGCGTGCATTCATGCTGTTCTCCTTCGGGTGCGGGACGATCAGGCGCCGGTGGCGGCGTTCTGCTGGGGTCCCTCGGGGGCGTCCGGGTTGTCACCCGGGCCCACGGGGCCGGCAGGACGGGCGTGGAACGGGGCCACGGGCTCGCCCGCCGCAGCGGCGATCGAGTCCTTGGCGGCGGCCACGACGGCGTCGGTCGTGATGTGGAAGTTCTCGTACAGCGTCTTGTAGTCGGCCGAGGCGCCGAAGTGCTCGATGCTGACGATGCGGCCGGCGTCGCCGACCACGTCGCGCCAGCCCAGGGCCACGCCGGCCTCGACGCTGACACGGGCGCGCAGCGACGGCGGGATCACGCTGTCGCGGTACGCCTCGTCCTGCTGCTCGAACCACTCGCGCGACGGCATGGAGACGACGCGGGCAGCGATGCCCTCGGCGGCCAGGGCCGTGCGGGCCTCGACGGCGAGCTGCACCTCCGAGCCGGTGGCCACGAGGATCACGTCGGGCGTGCCCTCGGTGTCGACCAGGACGTAGGCGCCCTTGGCGGTCAGGTCGGCCGAGCCCCACTCGACGCCGTCGGCGTCGGTGCCGCGCGGGAACGTCGGCAGGTTCTGCCGGCTCAGCGCGAGCGCCGCGGGACGGTCGTCGAGGCCGAGCAGCGTGCGCCAGGCGGCGACGGTCTCGTTGGCGTCGGCCGGACGGATGACGTCCAGGCCGGGGATGGCCCGGAGCGCCGCGAGGTGCTCGATCGGCTGGTGGGTCGGGCCGTCCTCGCCGAGGCCGATCGAGTCGTGGGTCCAGACGTACGTGACGGGCAGCTCCTGCAGCGCCGCGAGGCGGACCGCGCCGCGCATGTAGTCGCTGAAGACCAGGAACGTGCCGCCGTACGGCCGCGTGGGGCCGTGCAGCGCGATGCCGTTCATGATCGAGCCCATGGCGTGCTCGCGGATGCCGAAGTGCAGCACCCGGCCGTACCAGTCGCCGCTGAACTTCGCGGTGGACCGCTGCGGCGGCAGGAACGACGGCTCGCCCTTGGGCGTGGTGTTGTTCGAGCCGGCGAGGTCGGCCGAGCCGCCCCACAGCTCGGGCAGCACCGGTGCGATCGCGGTGAGCACGTCGCCGGACGCCACGCGGGTGGCGACGCCCTTGGCGTCGGCCTCGTAGGTCGGCAGCGCGTCCTCCCAGCCCTCGGGCAGCTTGCGCTCGGCCAGGCGGTCGTACAGGGCGGCGGCGTCGGCGTTGCCGGTGCGCCACGCGTCGAGGTGCTTGCTCCACTCGGCCTGCAGCTGCTGGCCGCGCTCGCGGGCCTGCTGCGTGTGCGCGATGACCTCGTCGCTGACCGCGAAGGTCTGGTCGGGGTCGAAGCCGAGCAGCTCCTTGGTGGCGCGGATCTCGTCGTCGCCCAGGGCCGAGCCGTGCGACGCGCCGGTGTTCTGCGCGTTCGGGGCCGGCCAGGCGATGATCGTGCGCAGCACGATGAAGGACGGCTTGTCGGTGACCTGCTTGGCCGCCTGCACCGCGTCCCACAGCGCCTGGACGTCCTCGTGGTAGCCGGTGCCGCCCTGCGTCCAGTCGACGGTCTGGACGTGCCAGCCGTAGGCGGCGTAGCGGGCCGCGACGTCCTCGCTGAAGGCGACGTCGGTGTCGTCCTCGATCGAGATGCGGTTGTCGTCGTAGATGACCGTCAGGTTGCCCAGCTGCTGGTGGCCCGCGAGCGAGGACGCCTCGGCCGAGACACCCTCCTGCAGGTCGCCGTCGGAGGCGATGACGTAGACGTCGTGGTCGAACGGGCTGGTGCCGGCCGCGGCGGTGGGGTCGTACAGGCCACGCTCGCGGCGGGCGGCCATGGCCATGCCGACGGCGTTGGCGATGCCCTGGCCCAGGGGACCGGTGGTGACCTCGACGCCGGGGGTGTGGCGGTACTCGGGGTGACCCGGCGTCTGGCTGCCCCAGGTGCGCAGCGACTTCAGGTCGTCCAGCGTCATCGGGTAGCCGGCCAGGTACAGCTGGATGTACTGGGTGAGGCTGCTGTGGCCGCACGAGAGCACGAAGCGGTCGCGGCCGGCCCACTGCGGATCGGCGGGGCTGTGCCGCATCACCTTCTGGTAGAGCAGGTAGGCCGCCGGGGCGAGGCTCATCGCCGTGCCCGGGTGTCCGTTGCCTGCCTTCTGGACCGCGTCCGCGGCCAGCAGCCTGATGGTGTCGACCGCCTTGGCGTCGACCTCGTTCCACTCCAGAGCCGTCGTGGTCACCGTGTGGATTCCTCCTGTGAAAAGGGTGTGAAGGGGATCGCGCGTGCCTACGTCGTCCACACTATCGCTCGGCGCGTAGACTGCTCACCGTGACCGACGTTCGAACCGACGATGCTCCTGACGTCGACGTGACGACGTCGCACGCCCCCGCGGCCGGCCCGCTCGAGGTCGTCCAGGCCTACGTGGCGCTGACCAAGCCCCGCATCATCGAGCTGCTGCTGCTGACCACGATCCCGGTCATGTTCGTCGCCGCCGAGGGCGTCCCGCCGCTCGGCCTGGTGCTCGCCACGTTCATCGGCGGCACCCTGTCGGCCGGCAGCGCCAACGCGCTCAACTGCGTCTACGACGCCGACATGGACGCCAAGATGCGCCGCACGCGCCGGCGCCCGCTGGCCCGTCACCAGGTCTCGCCGCGCGCGGCCCTCGTGTTCGGCCTGGTGCTCGGCGTCGTGTCGACCGTCATGCTCGGCCAGCTCGTCAACTGGCTGTCGGCCGCGCTGGCGCTCACCGCGAACCTGTTCTACGTCCTCGTCTACACGATGGTGCTCAAGCGCCGCACCTGGCAGAACGTCATCTGGGGCGGCGCCGCGGGCTGCTTCCCGGCGCTCATCGGCTGGTCGGCCGTCACCGGCGACCTGGCCTGGACGCCGGTCGTCATGTTCATGGTCGTGTTCTTCTGGACGCCGCCGCACACCTGGGCGCTGGGGATGCGCTACCGCGAGGACTACGCCGCGGGCGGCGTGCCGATGCTGCCGGTCATCGCGTCGTCCGACACCGTGTCGAAGCAGATCGTGCTCTACACCTGGCTGACCGTCGCCACCTCGCTGCTGCTGTGGCCGGTCGCCGGCACCGGCTGGTTCTACCCGGCCGCCGCGATCTCGCTCGGCATCGTGTTCCTCGTCGAGGCCTATGACATGCGCTCGCGGGCTCGCGACACCGAGGAGCTGTCGGTCATCAAGCCGATGCGCCTGTTCCACTTCTCCAACGCCTACCTGGCACTGCTGTTCGTCGCCGCCGCGGCGGACCCCTTCCTGCGGTGATCCCGGCGGACTGGACGCCGCACCGGCGTCCGGGCGACCGCGAGGTGATCGGGTGGCTGGCGCCCGCGGGCGACGACGTCGTCCCCATGTCCCTGCTCGGCGTGCCGCTGGGCGGGCCGACCGACTGGGTGTCGGCCGAGGGCGTGCTCGAGCAGGCCGGCCTGCGTTGGCTGGCCGAGCCGCTGTGGCTGCGCGAGGACGACGGCACGGTGCGACGCGTGGTCGTGCTCGAGATCGACGCCGAGCGGGTCGTCGTGGGCGACGCGGAGGCCGCGCTGGTCGTCGGACGCCCCGAGGAGCTAGCCGGACGCACCGTGCTGGAGCTCCCCACCGACCGGCTGACTGCCGAGGCCGCCACCGACCGATAGGTTCGCGACCGTGCTGAAGCAGATCGCGGGTGCCGTCGGCGTCGTCGTGCTGGCCTGGGCGTCCTGGTGGGGCTGGATGGGCTGGGACACCGAGTACCAGCTGGACCCCGTCACCGGCAACGAGAGCGGACCGTACGAGACGTGGCAGGTGCTCGGCTCCGGTGCCTGCGTCGTGCTGCTCGTCGTGGTCGCGACCCTCGTGTGGGGGCGGCGCACCGCGGTCGTCGCCACCACCCTCGGCTACACGCTGGGCTGGTGCGTGACGTCTCTCCCCGAGGACGAGTCCGGCCTCGCGCTGGTCGGGGCGGTCATGGTGCTGGTCGGCGTCGGGGCGGCCTCGGCCGTCGTCGCGTGGCTGACCGACCGCCTCGCGCGGCGTCGGCGCTCCGCGCCCGCCTGAGCCGGACGCTCGCTACGGTGGCGGCGCCCGAGCCGCGACCCGAGGAGCCCCCATGTCCGTCGACCCGACCGGTGCCGACCTGAAGCGCTTCCTGAGCGAGGACCCCGGCGGCCCCGTCGTCATGCTGAACCTGCTGCGCTTCGCCGAGGGCGGCCGCCCCGCCTACGACGAGTACGCGGGCGCGATCGGCCCGTTCCTGCGGGGCGTGGGAGCGCGGGTGGTCTACGCCGGGGACACCTCGACGTCCCTGGTCGCTCCCGACTCGCACGTGTGGGACGCGGTGCTGCTGGTCGAGTACCCCTCGCGCGAGGCCTTCTCGCGCATGGTGGCCGACCCCGACTACCAGCGGATCACCGAGCACCGCACCGCGGCGCTGTCGCACGCGGTGCTGCAGGCGACGACGCCCTGGCGTTGAGCCTCAGCCGACGCGGACGGGCGTGCCCACGCGGGCGCGGACGTTGACCAGCTGCCACGCGGCGAGCGACATGAGCACCGTGGCGCCGACCATGTGCAGGGCCACCAGGACGACCGGCACGTCGTTGACGTACTGGACGTAGCCGATGACGCCCTGGGCCAGCTCGGCGACGAGCAGCCAGACGGTGGCCAGGAACGCGGTGCGCGGCCCCTTCCGCAGGGCGACGAGCCCCGCGACGGTCAGCGCGATCAGCACCACGACGGCGTACCCGTGGACGGTGCTCCACACGTCCGGGCGCAGGCCGTTGCGCGGGGCGTCGAGGTCGCCGGCGTGCGGGCCGCTGCCGGTGACGATCGTGCCGAGGTAGACCACGACCCACATAGCGGCGAACGTGGCGCGCACGAGCCACAGGCGTCCGGCGTCGACCGGGGCGGGCTCGACGCCGCGCACGAGACGCAGCAGCCAGGCGGACAGGCAGATGAGCACCATGGACAGCAGGAAGTGCAGCGACACGACCCACGGGTTGAGGTCGGTGAGCACGGTGATGCCGCCGACGACGCCCTGCGCGGGGATGCCGATCGCGATGGCGACGGTCAGCGCGGAAGCACGGACGGGCGCGTCCGCCCAACGGCGGACGGCGAACCAAGTGGCGATCGCGATGGCCACGAGCACGTAGGTCAGCAGCCGGTTGCCGAACTCGATGACGCCGTGCAGGCCGAGGGCGCCGTGCGGGACGAACGACTCGTCGGTGCAGCGCGGCCAGGTCGGGCAGCCCAGCCCGGACGCGGTGAGCCGGACCAGCCCGCCGGTGACGACGATGACGCAGTTCGCGACGAGCGAGGCCCAGGCCCAGCCGACGACGAAGCCGCGGGTCGGATGACGGAAACGGTCGAGCACGGTCACTCCCAGCGGAAGGTGCGGGCGGTGGCGGTCGCGCCGACGGCGGACCAGACCACGAGGACGAGGACGGGCAGCAGACCGGGCGCGCCGGACGCGAAGGCGTCCCGCAGTCCCTGGCCCAGCGCACCGGACGGCAGCAGCTCGAGCACGGCGCGCGCGCCGTCGGGGTAGCGCTCCAGCGGCACCAGGACGCCGCCGCCGACCAGCAGCAGGACGTACACCAGGTTGGCGACCGCGAGCGTGGCCTCGGCGCGCAGCGAGCCCGCGATCAGCAGGCCGAGCGAGCCGAACGCGGTGGTGCCGAGCACGAGCAGGACGGCCGCCCACAGCCAGCCGGACACGCCGCCGTCGGGCTGCCAGCCGAGGGCGAAGGCGACGGCCGCGAGCACGGCGACCTGCACCACCTCGACCACGACGACGGCGAGCGTCTTGCCGGCCAGCAGGCCCCACCGGGGGAGCGGGGAGGCCCCGAGCCGCTTCAGGACGCCGTAGCGGCGCTCGAACCCGGTGGCGATGGCCAGTGACGTGAACGAGGCCGACAGCACGGCCAGGGCGAGGACGCCGGGCGCGAGGATGTCGATCGGCCGTCCTTCGCCGAGGTCGACGATGCTGCCGGCCTTGGTTCCGGCCACGAGCAGCAGCAGCGGCACGACGAGCGTGATGCCGAGCTGCTCGCCGTTGCGGGCCAGCAGGCGCAGCTCCATGAGCGCCTGGGCGCGGACCATGGCGCCGTCGGACGCGGCGCCCGGACGCGGGCTGAGGTCGAGGTGGGTCATCGCAGGCTCCGGCCGGTGAGGTCGAGGAAGCGGTCCTCGAGCGTCTGCCGCTCGACCATGACCGACTGGACGAGGACGCCCTGCCGCGCGCACCAGGCGGTCACACCGGCGACGAGCGCCGGGTCGACGTCACCGGCGACGACGTACGAGCCGGGCTCGATCTCCTCCACCTTGGTGCCGTGCCCGAGCGCGTCCATGAGGTCGGCGACGTCCAGGCCGGCCGAGGCGGTGAAGCGCACGGTGTTGCGCGCGCCCTCGGCGGTGAGCGAGGCGGGGGAGCCCGACGCGATGACGCGTCCGGCGTCGACGACGTGGACCACGTCCGACAGCGCCTCGGCCTCGTCCATGTAGTGGGTGGTGAGCACGACGGTGACGCCCGCGTCGCGCAGCTCGGCGACGAGGTCCCACGTGGCGCGCCGCGCCTGGGGGTCGAGGCCGGCGGTGGGCTCGTCGAGGAAGACCAGCTCCGGGCGTCCGACGACGGCCATCGCCAGGCCGAGGCGCTGCTGCTGGCCGCCCGACAGCCGGCGGAACGGCGTGCGGGCCGAGCGGTCGAGGCCGAGCCGCTCGATGAGCGCGTCGGGATCGAGCGGGTGGGCGTGCAGCGACGCGACGTGGCGGAGCATCTCGGGCGGCCGGACGCCGGACCACGCGCCGCCGCTCTGCAGCATCACGCCGACCCGGGGCCGCAGCTCGCGGGCGTCGGCGACCGGGTCGAGGCCGAGCACCCGGACGGTGCCCTCCTGCGGCGAGCGGTAGCCCTCGCAGGTCTCGATGGTGGTGGTCTTGCCGGCGCCGTTCGGGCCGAGGATCGCGGTGACGGTGCCCCGTTCCACGGTCAGGTCGAGCCCGTCGGCGGCGACGGTCGAGCCGTACCGCATGACGAGTCCGCGGACGTCCACGACCGGTGCTTGCACCCGGCCAGTCTAGGCCGACGGCCCTGTCGTCCCGGTGCCGGGCTCTTGCCGTCGCGGCCGCGTCCGTGTGACCGTGGCGCGCATGCTGAGGCTCGGTGCGGTGGTGCTGAACGTGTCGGACGTGGGACGCGCGGCCGCGTTCTGGACGCAGGCCCTGGGCCATGTCCCGCTCCCGGAGGACGGAGCGTTCCTCGTGCCGTCGGCGCCGCAGGAGGCCCGGTTGCACCTGGACGAGGACGACCGGACGCACCTGGACCTGTGGGTCGACTCCGCCGAGGAGCAGCAGGCCGAGGTGGAGCGTCTCGTCGGGCTCGGAGCCCGCCGGGTCGCGTGGGACTACCCGGACGATGCCGACTTCGTGGTGCTCGCCGACCCGGTCGGCACGGTGTTCTGCGTCGTCGACACGAGCAGGTAGCGCCTCAGCCCAGGAAGGTCCGCACCGTCTCGAGGGTGTCGGCCTCGGCCGACGTCTTGTCGTCGCGGTAGCGGACGACGCGGGCGAAGCGCAGCGCGAGGCCGCCGGGATAGCGGGTCGAGCGCTGGACTCCGTCGAAGGCGATCTCGACGACCTGCTCGGGCCGCACGGTCACCGTGTAGCCGTCGTCGTCGGTGGCCAGCTCGCGGAAGCGCTCGGTCTGCCAGGCCAGGGTCTCGTCAGTCATGCCCTTGAACGTCTTGCCGAGCATGACGAACCCGTCGCCGTCCCGAGCGCCCAGGTGGATGTTGGAGAGCAGCCCGCTGCGGCGTCCGCTGCCCCGCTCGACGCCCAGCACCACGAGGTCGAGCGTGTGCACGGGCTTGACCTTCACCCAGCCCGACCCACGACGTCCGGCCTCGTACGGCGCCTCCGGGTCCTTCACCACGACGCCCTCGTGGCCGGCGGCGACCAGCGTGCGGAAGAACGCCTCGGCCTCCGCGGGGTCGCTCGTCACCACTCGGGGCACCTGGGCGGACGCCGGCAGGGTGGCGCGCAGCCGGTCGAGCCGCTCGGCCAACGGACGGTCGAGCAGGTCCTCGCCGTCCAGGTGCAGGACGTCGAAGACGTACGTGGTCAGTGGCGTGCGCGTGCGCAGCGTCTCGAGGTCCGTACGGCTGGCGGTGCGGGCGCCGGTCTCCTGGAACGGCCGCGGGCTGCCGTCGTCGCGCAGGGCGATCGCCTCGCCGTCGAGCACGGCAGTGGTGACGTCGAGCGCCGCGACGGTCTCGACCACCTCGGGCACCCGCTCGGTCACGTCGTCGAGGCTGCGCGTGTAGACCCGGACCTCGTCGCCGACGCGGTGCACCTGCACCCGGATGCCGTCGAGCTTGGCGTCGACGACGACGTCGCGGCCCTCGGGCACGGCCTTGGCCACCGCGGCGGGGACGTCGGTGGCGCTCGCCGCGAGCATCGGCAGCACCGGACGTCCGGGCTCGAGGGCGAACGCCTCCAGCGCGTCCGTGCCACCGGTCAGGGCCGCGTGGGCGACGGACGTCAGCCCGCCGCCGAGCATGGCGGCACGCCGGACGAGGGAGGCCGGCACGTCGGCGGCTTCCGCGACGGCGTCCAGCACCAGGCTGTCGAGCGCGCCCTGGCGGAGCTCGCCGGTCAGCAGGCCGACCAGCCAGGTCTGCTCCTCCGGCGTGGCCCGGGCGAAGAGGTCGTCGACCAGGGCGCGGCGGCGGTCGCGCGAGCCGCTGCCCGCGACGGCGGCGAGCTCGTCGAGCCGGGTGACCACGTCGTCGACGGTGAGGGTGGGCTCGAGCGCCGGGTCGGGCAGCGAGGTGAGGCCGCGCCAGCCGACACCGGTGCGCCGCTGCGTGGCGCTGCCGGCCAGGTAGGACGCCACGGTGGCGACGTCGTCCTCGGACGCCTCGGCGAGCACGGCGGCCAGCAGCGTCCGCTTGGCGACCCGTGAGCGCGTGGCCGCCACGGCGGCGGAGGTCTGGACCAGTCGGGCGAGCAGCACGCACCCATCGTGGCGTGCTGCGGGTCCGCGGCAACCCGGGCGCGCGACGGCTCCGCGCGCCGTACTGTCTGGCCATGGACCTGCCTGTCATGCCGCCCGTCCGTCCGATGCTCGCCAAGTCGGTCAAGGGAGTCCCCGCCGCCGACTCGGTCGAGGGCGGTCTGCTCTACGAGCCCAAGTGGGACGGCTTCCGCTGCCTCGTCTTCCGCGACGGCGACGAGGTGGAGCTGATGAGCCGCTCGACCAAGCCGCTCACGCGGTACTTCCCGGACGTGGTCGAGGCGGTCAAGGCCGAGCTGCCCGAGCGCTGCGTCGTCGACGGGGAGATCGTGACGATCGTGGGGGACCGGCTCGACTTCGACACGCTGAGCCAGCGCATCCACCCGGCCGCCTCGCGCGTGACGATGCTGGCCGAGCAGACGCCCGCCTCGCTGGTCGTCTTCGACCTGCTCGCGCTGGGCGACGAGGCCCTGGACGCGGCCCCGTTCTCCCAGCGGCGCGCCCGTCTCGAGGAGGCGCTCGCCGACGTCCGTCCGCCGGTGCACCTGACCCGCACGACCACGGACGCCGCGGTGGCCGAGGACTGGTTCGGCCACTTCGAGGGGGCCGGCCTGGACGGCGTCGTGGCGAAGCCGCTGGGCCGCGGCTACGAGCAGAACGGCCGGGTCATGCTCAAGATCAAGCACGCCCGGACGGCGGACGTGGTGCTGGCCGGCTACCGGCTGCACAAGACGTCCACCGAGGAGCGCCCGCTGCTGGGCTCGATGCTGCTGGGCCTGTACGACGACGAGGGCACGCTGCAGCACGTCGGCGTCTGCGGCTCGTTCACCGAGGCCCGCCGGGCCGAGCTGTACGACGAGCTGCAGGAGCTGCGCATCGGGCTGGACGAGCACCCGTGGGCGCGTTGGCAGTCGGCGGAGGCGCAGGCGTCCGGGCGGCTGCCCGGCGGGCAGAGTCGTTGGAGCGGCGGCAAGGACCTCTCGTTCGTCCCGCTGGCCCCCACGCGTGTGCTGGAGGTGGGCTACGAGCACATGGAGGGCGACCGATTCCGCCACCTGGCCCAGTTCAAGCGGTGGCGTCTGGACCGCGAACCGACCTCGTGCACGTACGAGCAGCTCGAGGAGGTCGTCTCGTACGACCTTGCGGACGTGCTGTCGGGAGCGTGACCGCGTCAGGCGGGTTCGAGGGCGCGGGGTCGGTGCTTGACGTGGCGGGCGTGGCGCAGGGGTCGCCGCTGCGGGTCGATCCGGGGTGGTGGGATGACCTCGACGACTTGATCCGCCGCGAGTCGCGCGCTCCAGTCGGAGTCGTGGAGCAGGTGGTGGTGGAAGAAGCAGAACAGGGCGCCGTTGTCGACCGATGTTTCTCCACCCTCTGACCACGGGACGAGGTGGTGGGCTTCGCACCAGCCGGGTGGGCGGTCGCAGCCCTTCCAGGAGCATCCGCCGTCTCGCTTGGCCAGAGCGATGCGCTGGGACCTGTCGTGGAGACGCTTGGCCCGGCCGACGTCCATCGGCTGGCTCGCGCCGCCGAGAACCACGGGGATCAGACTCGCGTTGCAGGCCAGGCGCCGGGCTTGGGAGGCGGAGATCCCGGTGTCGGTGGAGAGCATCGCCCGGCCGAGGTCGCGGATGAGGTCGTCGTGCTTCATCGAGATGGTCACCGTGGCCGCAACACCGCCGGCCTGCGGGAACGCGTCCTGCGGCAGGTGCTCGACCAGCTCACACAGCGCGAGGCCCATCCGGCGGGCGTGGTCGAGCCGGCCGATCTCGGTGCCGGAGTGGTCGCCGTCGGCGTCGCGGAAGAGGGCACCGTCGCGCCGGGGTGAGGCGAGTCCTTCGAGGACGGTCTTGAGCATGTCGGCCTGCACGTCCGGGAGGACGCCCCGGACCGACGAACGTCCCTTGCCCATGCGGGTGATGGAGAGGTGGGTGTCGTCCCAGGCTTGCTTCTCCTGCGCCTCGAGCTGGGCGCCGATGATCTCGTCGGCCGAGTCGGGGTCGACGACCTCCACGATCCGGTTCGCCAGGCGTCGCGGGTCGTCGGCCCCGAACTCGGACGCGTGCTCGAGCAGGGTGGCTTCGGCGTCGTCGTGCTGCTCGTCCACGAACCACTCCGGCAGAGCATCGAGAGCCTTCAGGATGATCGAGGCCTGCTCGGTCGTGAGCCGTCCGGTGCTCCACCGCTCCTGCGTGATGCGTCCACGGGTCGGATCGAGACGAGTCAACGAGACCAGCTTCGACGCCTCGCGCTTGGAGACGTTCGTGGTGCTGGCCAACCACACCGTCGGCGACGTGCAGCCGTCCTCACGCGGTAGACCACGGTCCGCCGCTGCCGCCGTGAGTCGGACAGTCAGCGCTTGGAGCGCGGACGCAGCCTGAGCGGCAGCCTGCAGCTCAGCCCGGATCTCACGGTCCGTCAGCGTCCATGGCTCGAGCGCGCTGGACTCCGCCAGCAGTGCCTGAACCTGGTCGCTGATCATCCGAAACCCCCGTGTCGAACGTTTGTTCTATCCTACCTCGCGGTGGTGACAGGAACAACGCGGAATCCACTGCAATCGCAGATGTTTTCGACGCTTCGACAGGCTCCCTTTCGACAAGCTCAAGGAGCGGGCTCGAGCGAGCCGACAGACTCACCGCGTCACCCACCCAACCGCCTCGTCATCAGCCCCTCGGGCGAGCACGCACCCAAGGCTCCTTTCGACAAGCTCAAGGAGCGGGGTCAAGCGAGCCGACAAGCCGAGGCGTCACGCTCCCGAGCGCCTCGTCGTCAGCCCCTCGGCTGCCCACGCACCGAGGCTCCTTACGACAAGCTCCAGGAGCGGGATCACTCGGCCCTCGGGCCGGAGGAGGACCTACGAGTCCTCGCCGAGGCGGCGGAGCTGCTCGAGCAGCACCTGCGTGGACGCGGCCTCGGCCCGGTCGCGGACGTCCGAGACGAGGTCGCGGGGCAGGTCGTTCATCGAGCGGACCTCGGCGTGGAGCATCTCCATCGTCGAGTCCAGGGTGGCGGCGGTCTCGGCCGCCTCCTTGAGGCCGCCGAGCAGGTTCTCGGGCACCGCGTCGCGGTACTTGTAGTAGATCTTGTGCTCGAGGCTGGCCCAGAAGTCCATCGCGATGGTGCGCAGCTGCACCTCGACGGTCACCGGCACGACGCCGTCGGACAGGAACACCGGCACCTGGACGAGCACGTGCAGGCTGCGGTAGCCGTTCGGCTTGGGCTCGGCGATGTAGTCGCGGACGTCCACGATCTGCACGTCGTCCTGGGACGTCAGCATGTCGAACACGTGGTAGACGTCCGACACGAAGCTGCAGGTGACACGGACGCCGGCGATGTCGGTGATGTGCTCGCGGAACGCCTCGAAGGTGATCGGGCAGCTCTTGCGCTGCGCCTTCTCGAGCAGGCTCTCGGGCGACTTGAGCCGCGAGGCCAGGTGCTCGATCGGGTTGTAGTCGTGCAGGTGGGCGAACTCGTCGCGCAGGATGTTCAGCTTGGTGACGACCTGCTCCATGCCGAACTTGTAGCGCATCATGAACCGGGTGAACTCCTGGCGCATCTCGCGCAGGTGCTCGGCGTCGACCCCGTCGCCCAGGGAGCGGTCCAGCACCTCGGCCGGGAGCTCGAGGTTGGGGTCGATCGACGCATCGGATGCCACACGGACACCGTACGTGACGGCCGGGGACGTGGCCTGGCCCACGTCCGGCGACCGGGCGGACGGCCGGCGAGCCGGACGGCCCGGCCCCGATACGCTGCTCGACGTGCAGGTGATCACCACGCTGGAGTCCTACGCCGACGAGCGAGGCAACCGCATCGAGTACGACGGTGAGCCCTTCCCCGTGAAGGTCACCTTCCACGGCAGCGACAACGTCCTGACGGTCGCGACCAAGGTCAGGACGCCGGACCTCATCGTCCAGTTCGACGGCGACGGGGGACGCGTCAGGATCGGGCCGAGCCGGGGCGTCACCCTGCGGGCGGGCATCCGGGTGGGCGGCGGCTCGCAGGTGAAGATCGGCCCCCGCGTGTCCTCGACGTCCAAGGCGAACATCAGCGCAGTCGAGGGCGCCACGGTCGTCATCGGCCAGGACGTCATGATGGCCAGCGACGTGCAGATCCGCAGCGACGACGGGCACGCCATCTACGACGTCCGCAGCGGCCGGCGCGTGAACACCGCCCGCGACATCCGCGTCGGCGCCCACGTGTGGCTCGGCCTGCAGTCGGTGCTGCTCGGCGGTGCGCGCATCGGCGACGGCAGCGTCGTCGGCCTCCGCGCGGTCGTCACCGGGCGCGTGCCCAACAACGTGGTCGTGGTCGGCGCGCCCGCCCGGGTGGTCCGCCGCGACGTCGCGTGGGAGCGACCCCACCTGTCGATGGACCCGCGCGACAAGTCCGCGTGGCCCGAGGAGCTGCGCACCCCGTACTGGGCGCTCACCGAGGAGACGCCGGCGAGGCCGTCCCTGGCGCGGCGGGTGGCCCGTCGTCTGCGTCGCGGCTGACCGGGCGCGCAAAAGCCCCCGGCGGTGCGTGACGCGCCGGGGGCCTTCTGCTGAGTGTTGCCGTCGTGCTTGCCTCCAGGATAGGCCCGTCGGAGCGGGTCCGCACCTCGAGAACGCCTGCGATCCCGGGCTCGGCGGGCCTACGGTGGGCCCATGATCGGACGACTGGCGTGGGTCACCGCACGCGAGGCCCGCGGCCAGGACGAGGACGAGGCGGTGGCGCTCGCGGCGCTCGCCCGCACCGGGGTGGACGTGGACGTCGTCGACTGGGACGACCCGGCGGTCGACTGGGCCGGCTACGACCGCGTGGTGCTGCGCTCGCCGTGGGACTACCCGGCCCGCCTGGCGGACTTCCTGGCCTGGCTGGACGCGACCGCGGCGCTGACCGAGGTGGTCAACGAGCCCCGCACCGTGCGCTGGAGCATCGACAAGCGGTACCTGGCCGAGCTCGACGAGGCCGGGGTGCCGATCACCGACACCGTGTTCGTCGCGCCGGGGGAGTCCGTCGACCTCCCCGCCGGTGACTTCGTCGTCAAGCCCGCCGTCGGCGCCGGCAGCAAGGACGCCGCGTCGTACGGGCCGGACCAGCACGCCGTGGCCCGCGAGCACGTCGAACGCCTGCACGCCGCCGGGCAGGTCGTGCTCGTCCAGCCGTACGTGGCGTCCGTGGCGACGGACGGGGAGTGGGCCCTGGTCTACCTCGGCGGCCGCTACAGCCACGCCGCCAGCAAGCGGGTGGCGCTCCCGCGGGCGGGCGTCGTCGAGACGTTGTTCGCGGAGGAGACCAACGCGCCGCACGAGGCCACGGCCGAGCAGCGCGCTGCTGCTGACGCAGCCATGGCTCACGTCGAGGAGCGGCTCGGCACGCCGGCGTACGCGCGCATCGACCTCGTCCGGCACGACGACGGCGGCCACCGCGTGCTGGAGGTGGAGCTCGTCGAGCCGTCGCTCTTCCTGCCCTACGCGGACGCGTCCGCGGCCGACCGGCTCGCCGAGGTGCTGACCACCTAGCCTGCCCGCGCCGTCGTTCGAACGGATGTTCTATCGTTCGTCCGTGGGAGCGAATCCGGGTCGGCGGGACGCGTGGCCGCGGCCGCGGCGCGCCCGCTTCGTCTGGGTCCGCGCGGTCGGCAAGCAGCACCCGAGGCCGGGGCTGGTGATCGCCTGGCGCCGTCACGGCACGTCCTGGGAGGCGCTCGTCACCTATCTCGACGACAGCAAGCGCGACCCCCAGCTCGTGCAGCGCTGGGTCGACGCGCGCCAGATGTCGCCGGTCTGGGCCGACCCCAACGAGACCGGCTGGTGACGTGCGTCGCAGGGACGCGCAGCCAGGGCGATCGTTGCGAACATCACCGGATGATTCGACTGAGGTCCGGACGCCGGACGCCGATCAGACGCGCGTGCCCCACCTGGATGCGACGTCGATGCGCCTGGAGCTCGGCGTCGTCCTCGTGACCACGCTCGTGCTCTTCTACGGCGTCACCTACCGTTCCACCCGCTCGCGCTACGTCGGCCTGTGGTGCCTGGCGCTGCTGGCCATCGCGGCCGGCACGATCGCCTACCTGGGCGACGGCACCGCGGTGCAGTGGTGGGCCAACCCGCTCGGCAGCGCGCTGTACGCCCTGGGCGCCTGGCTCATCTGGCGCGCGGCCCGCACGCTCGACGGACGCCCGCGCTGGCCCCGCTGGGTCGTCCTCGTCGTCCCGGCGATGGTGCTGCTCTCGGCGCTGGCCGACTCGCCGGCGACGAACTCCTGGGCCGGCGCGTGGGCGCTCTTCCCCGCCGTCAGCGTGCTCATCGCCCTCGCGTCGTGGGTCATGTGGACGACGCGTCGCACCCACGCCGGCACGCTGCGCCGTGCGACCTCCGCGACGGGGTACGTCGTGTCGGTCTACTACCTCGGCCGGTTCGTCACCTTCATGGCCTTCGGCCCCGACAGCGTGTGGTTCATCGACCTGTTCGGCACGTCCATGACGACGATCGTCATGACCTTCCTGCTCGTCGGCGCGACCTTCAGCATGACCGCGCTGAGCTACGAGCAGCAGACGGCCGACCTGCGCCGGCGCGCGGCGTCGGACGGGCTCACCGGACTGCTCAACCGGCGCACCTTCCTGGAGCGGGCCGAGCTGCTCCGCCGGGACGCCGAGCGCCGGGACGTCCCGTGCGTGCTGGCCATGGCCGACCTCGACCACTTCAAGCAGGTCAACGACACCTACGGCCACGAGGCGGGGGACCGCGTGCTCATCGGGTTCGCCGAGGCCTGCCGGGCGACGGTGCGCTCCATGGACCTGGTGGGTCGCTTCGGCGGCGAGGAGTTCGTGCTCATGCTCGCCGGCGCCACGCCGGAGGACGCGAGCCGGGTGTGCGAGGAGATCGGTCACCGCTTGCGCATCGTGCAGGAGTCGGCCGGGATGCCCTCGGCGACCATCAGCTTCGGCCTGGTCGAGGTGCCCCAGGACGTCCCGTTCGCCCAGCTGCTCGTCGAGGCCGACCAGGCCCTGTACCGGGCCAAGGCCGAGGGACGCGACCGTGTGGTCGTCGGGCGACGAGGCCGGGAATGAGCGGGCTCGACGCGTTCTCGATGCGCCTGGAGATGGGCGTCGTGCTCCTCTCGGCCCTGGTCCTGTGCGTGGGTGCCAGCTACCGCTCCACCCGGGCACGCTACGTCGGCCTGTGGTGCGTGGCGCTCGTGGTGCTCGCCGTCGCCTCGGTGCTGTCGCTCGGTGGCGAGACCGCCGTCCAGGGCTGGACGCTCCCCGCGGCGAGCGCGCTCATGGTGCTGGGAGCCACGGTCGTGTGGCGGGCCGCCCGAAGCCTGGACGGCGGGTCGCTGCCGACCGCCGTGCACCTCGTCCTGCCCGGCCTCGTCCTGGGCGTCTGCCTGGCCGGGGACCCGGCCGACGACGTGTGGACCGGCGCCTGGGCGCTGTACGCCGGCGTGGCGACCGGCTTCGGTGGCGCCGCGCGAGCCATGTGGTCGTCGCTGCCGACCCAGGCCGGACGGATGCGGCGGGCGACCGCCTGGTGCGGCGTCGTGGTCGCGGGCTACTACTCCGCCCGCCTGGTCGCCCTGCTGACGATCGGCCCGGACAGCGGTCTGTTCCTGGACGTGTTCGGGTTCCAGACGACGACGGTCGTCCTGTCGGTGCTCCTGGTCGGGGCGACGTTCAGCATGTCGGCGCTCACCTACGAGCAGGAGCGCAACGACCTGCGGGTGCAGGCCACCACCGACCCCCTCACGGGTCTGCTGAACCGCACCGCGTTCGTCGAGAACGCCCGCTCGCTCAAGCGCGACACCCACCGGCGGGGCGTGCGCTGCGCGCTCGTGCTCGCCGACCTCGACCGGTTCAAGGACGTCAACGACCACTTCGGTCACGACGTCGGCGACCGGGTGCTGGTGGCGTTCGCCGACGCGTGCCGGGCGCGGGTGCGGGCCCTGGACGTCGTCGGCCGCTACGGCGGCGAGGAGTTCGGCCTGCTGCTCGCCGGGGCCGATCCCGACGGGGCTCGGCGCGTCCTGGAGTCGGTGCAGTCCGGTCTCGACGCGCTGTGCGTCGAGCGTGGGCTCCCGCCGGTGACGGCGAGCTTCGGCGTCGTCGAGGTGGTGAACGGCGCCGCCTGGGCGGACGTGATCGGCCGGGCGGACGCCGCGCTGTACGCGGCCAAGGCGGCCGGCCGCGCGACCACCGTCGTCGCGGCCTGACCTACTCCTTGCGCTCGCGCGAGGGCTGGACGCGCTTCGGCTCGCCGGGCATCTTCGGGTAGTCCGGGGGATAGGGCAGGTCGCCGTGGCCCTGCTCCTCGTCGCGGGCGTGCCACTCGAGCATCGTGTCGAGCGAGTGCGCGACGTCGTCGATCTCGGCGTGCGCGTCGCCCAGCTCGTCCAGGCGCTGCGGCACGGTGTGCAGGTTGAGCGTGCGCGGGTCGTCGAGCCCGTCGAGCTCGTCCCAGGTCAGGGGAGTGGAGACCGGGGCGCCCGGCTTGGCGCGCAGGCTGTAGGCGCTGGCGATCGTGCGGTCGCGGGCGTTCTGGTTGTAGTCGACGAAGATCGACCCCTCCGGCCGCTCCTCCTTCCACCAGCTCACCGTGACGCCGTCGGTGCGCCGGCCGAGCTCGCGGCCGAAGGCGATCGCGGCGTGACGCAGCTCGGTGAACGACCAGCGCGGCTCGATGCGCACGTAGACGTGCACGCCGCGGTTGCCGCTGGTCTTGGGGAAGCCGCGGATGCCGATCTCCTCCAGCAGCGCCCGCGCCGTGCGGGCCACACGGCGGGCGTCGGCGAACGTGGCGCCCGGCTGCGGGTCGAGGTCGATGCGCAGCTCGTCGGGGTGCTCGACGTCCGTGCGACGCACCGGCCAGGGGTGGAAGGTGAGCGTGCCCATGTGCGCGGCCCAGGCCACGACGGCCACCTCGGTCGGGCAGATCTCGTCGGCGTGGCGCCCGGACGGGAACTGGATGCGCGCCGACTCCAGGTACTCGGGAGCGCCCTGAGGGACGCGCTTCTGGTAGAACGCGTCGCCGTGACCGTCGGCCCGCGTCGCCATCACCATGTCCTCGCGGAAGCCCTTGGGCCAGCGCTCCAGCGTGGTCGGACGCTCGCGCAGCGCGCGCATGATGCCGTCCTCGACCGCCACGTAGTACTCGGCCACCATCAGCTTGGTGACCTCCGCCGACCACGGGGTGGCCTCGTAGATGACCCGCTCGGGGCTGGAGATCCGCACGGTGCGCCCGCCGGCCTCGATCTCGGTCGCGCTGCTCGCCATGGCGTCACCCTAGGGGCGTACGGGGCCGCCGGCCCGGTGGGCGGACGGCCCCGGCGGCGGCGTGACCCGGGCCACTGAGGGTGACCTTCGTTGAACGGGGGGAATCATTAACGTCACACTGCTGTTGTGAAAAGCATGCGCACTGTCGAGAAGTCGTCGTCCGACGACGCCCCGACGCGTTCGCGTGTGGCCCAGAGCATCCTCGAGCACGGGCCCTCCACCGCGGTCGCGCTGGCCGAGCGTCTGTCGCTGACGCCTGCCGCCGTGCGGCGTCACCTCGACCAGCTGGTCGCCGAGGGGCACGTCGCGGCGTCCGAGCAGCGGCTCAACGCCCCGCGCGGTCGTGGTCGTCCGGCCAAGGTGTTCGCCCTGACCGACGCCGGCCGTGACCAGTTCGAGCACGCCTACGATGACCTCGCCGCCGAGGCGCTGCGCTTCCTGCGCCGCACCGGTGGCGACGCCGCCGTCGACGCGTTCGCGCGGCACCGGCTGGCCGAGCTCGAGGACGGCCTGCGCACCGCGGTCGAGGCCGCCGAGCCCGACGAGCGCGCCCGCGTGCTCGCCGAGGCGCTCAGCGGCGACGGCTTCGCGGCGTCGGTCATCTCGACCGACCGCGGCGAGCAGATGTGCCAGCACCACTGCCCGGTCGCGCACGTCGCGGGGGAGTTCCCCGAGCTGTGCGAGGCCGAGGCCGAGATGTTCTCCCGGGTGCTCGGCACCCATGTCCAGAGGCTGGCGACGATCGCCCACGGCGACGGCGTCTGCACCACGTTCCTTCCCCGAACCACCGTCCAGGCAGAGAGGCGCCACGCATGACCATCTCGCAGGAGACCAACTCGATCGAGGAGCTCAACCCCGGGCTCAAGGACGTCGGCCGCTACGAGTTCGGCTGGGCCGACGCGGACGTCGCCGGCGCGAACGTGCAGCGCGGGCTCAACGAGGACGTCGTGCGCAACATCTCCGGGCTCAAGGACGAGCCGCAGTGGATGCTCGACCTGCGCCTGAAGGGCCTCAAGCTCTTCGGCCGCAAGCCGATGCCCGCGTGGGGCGCCGACCTCGACGGCATCGACTTCGACAACATCAAGTACTTCGTGCGGTCCACCGAGAAGCAGGCCGCCACGTGGGACGACCTGCCCGAGGACATCAAGAACACCTACGACAAGCTGGGCATCCCCGAGGCCGAGAAGCAGCGTCTCGTGTCCGGCGTCGCGGCCCAGTACGAGTCCGAGGTCGTCTACCACTCCATCCGCGAGGACCTCGAGGCCCAGGGCGTGCTGTTCCTGGACACCGACACCGCGCTCAAGGAGCACCCGGAGATCTTCCAGGAGTACTTCGGCACGGTCATCCCGGTCGGCGACAACAAGTTCGCCGCGCTGAACACGGCCGTGTGGTCCGGCGGCTCGTTCATCTACGTGCCCAAGGGCGTCCACGTCGACATCCCGCTGCAGGCCTACTTCCGCATCAACACCGAGAACATGGGCCAGTTCGAGCGGACGCTGATCATCGCCGACGAGGACTCCTACGTCCACTACGTCGAGGGCTGCACCGCCCCGATCTACTCCTCGGACTCGCTGCACTCCGCGGTCGTCGAGATCATCGTGAAGAAGGGCGCCCGCGTCCGCTACACGACGATCCAGAACTGGTCGAACAACGTGTACAACCTGGTCACCAAGCGCGCCGTCTGCGAGGAGGGCGCGACGATGGAGTGGGTCGACGGCAACATCGGCTCCAAGGTCACCATGAAGTACCCGGCCGTCTACCTCATGGGCGAGCACGCCAAGGGCGAGACGCTGTCGATCGCCTTCGCCGGCGAGGGCCAGCACCAGGACGCCGGCGCCAAGATGGTGCACGCCGCCCCCAACACGTCCAGCTCGATCCTGAGCAAGTCGGTCGCCCGTGGCGGCGGACGCACGTCCTACCGCGGCCTGCTGCAGGTGCTCGAGGGCGCCGAGGGCTCGGCCAGCACGGTCAAGTGCGACGCGCTGCTCGTCGACCAGATCAGCCGCTCGGACACGTACCCGTACGTCGACGTCCGCGAGGACGACGTCACGCTCGGCCACGAGGCCACGGTCTCCAAGGTCAGCGACGACCAGCTCTTCTACTTCATGTCGCGCGGCATGGAGGAGGACGAGGCCATGGCGATGATCGTGCGCGGCTTCGTCGAGCCGATCGCCCGTGAGCTGCCGATGGAGTACGCCCTCGAGCTCAACCGCCTCATCGAGCTGCAGATGGAGGGCGCGGTCGGCTGACGCCGGTCCGTCCCCGTCCCGCCCCTTCACACAGGAAGACATCAGTGGAGAACCTCAGCAACGTCCTGGAGCTCGAGCCCGTCGAGTCCCACCTGCACCCGGAGGGGTCCTTCGACCTCGCCGACCACGCCGTGCCGAACGGCCTGGAGGAGATCTGGCGCTTCACGCCGCTCAAGCGGCTGCGTGACGTCCACGGCGAGGCGCCGCTCGACGCGGGCTCCCTCTCCGCCCAGGTCACCGGCCCCGACGCGGTGAAGGTCGAGGTCGTCCCGGCGGCCGAGTCGGCCCGTGGCGCGTCCGGCTACGTGCCGACCGACCGCGTGTCGGCCCGCGCGTGGGCCGCGGCGACGCAGGTGCGCGAGGTGACGGTCCCGGCCGACGCCATCGTCACCGAGCCGGTCACCATCGCGCTGACCGGCCAGGGGGTCGACGCCGCGGGCGCCGGCCACCTGCTGGTGCGCGCCGGCCGCTTCAGCAAGGCGATCGTCGTCGTCACCTACGAGGGCTCGGCCACCTGGACCGAGAACATCGAGGTCGTCCTCGAGGACGGCGCCGACCTGACGTTCGTGACGATCCAGGACTGGGCCGACGACGCCGTCCACGTCGCCACGCAGCACGCCCGCGTGGGCCGCGACGCGCACCTCAAGCACGTCGCGGTCTCGCTCGGCGGCGACGTCGTGCGCGCCAGCACCTCGGCCGACTACGCCGGCACCGGCGGCAGCGTCGACCTGCTCGGCCTGTACTTCGCCGACGCCGGCCAGCACATCGAGCACCGGCTGTTCGCCGACCACACGGCGCCCAAGACCCGCAGCAACGTCGAGTACAAGGGCGCGCTGCAGGGCGACGGGGCGCACACGGTCTGGATCGGCAACGTGCTCATCCGCAAGGTCGCCGAGGGCATCGAGACGTTCGAGCAGAACGACAACCTCGTGCTCACCGACGGCGCGAAGGCCGACTCGGTGCCGAACCTGGAGATCGAGACCGGCGACATCGCCGGCGCCGGCCACGCGTCCACCACGGGCCGCTTCGATGACCAGCACCTGTTCTACCTGATGAGCCGCGGCATCCCCGAGGACGACGCCCGTCGCCTCGTCGTGCACGGCTTCTTCAACGACGTCATCCGCCGCATCGGCGTGCCGGACCTGGAGAAGCGCCTCGTCGAGGCCGTCGAGCGCGAGCTCGCCGAGCACGTCGGGAGCATCGCGTGACGTTCGTCGAGGCCGCGAAGCTCGGCGACGTCGTCGAGGGCAGGGCCCTGGGCCTGGTCATCGACGAGGTCGACGTGGCGCTCGTGCGCGACGGCGAGAACGTCTACGCCATCTCCGACTGGTGCTCGCACGCGCAGGTGCCGCTGTCCGACGGTGACGTCGAGGGCTGCGAGATCGAGTGCTACCTGCACGGCTCGCGGTTCGACGTCCGCACCGGCGAGGCCCTCAACCTGCCCGCCACCGAACCCGTACCGACCTACCCCACGAAGATCGAGGGAGACACCGTCTGGGTGGATCTCTCCGCGAACAGGAGCTGAACGCACATGGCCACCCTTGAGATCAAGGACCTGCACGTCTCGGTCGAGACCGAGGACGGCGCGAAGGAGATCCTGCGCGGCGTCGACCTCACCGTCCGCTCGGGCGAGATCCACGCGATCATGGGCCCGAACGGCTCGGGCAAGTCGACCCTGGCGTACACGATCGCCGGTCACCCCAAGTACACCGTCACCCAGGGCGAGGTCCTGCTCGACGGCGAGAACATCCTCGAGATGAGCGTCGACGAGCGCGCCCGCGCGGGCCTGTTCCTGGCGATGCAGTACCCGGTCGAGATCCCGGGCGTCTCCGTGGCGAACTTCCTGCGCACGGCCAAGACCGCCATCGACGGCGAGTCGCCGAAGCTGCGCACCTGGGTCAAGGACGTCAACGAGGCGCTCGAGCGCATGGACCTGGACGCGTCGTTCTCCCAGCGCAGCGTCAACGAGGGCTTCTCCGGCGGCGAGAAGAAGCGCCACGAGATGGCCCAGCTCGACCTGCTCGACCCGAAGTTCGCGCTGCTCGACGAGACCGACTCCGGCCTGGACATCGACGCCCTGCGCGTCGTCTCCGACGGCGTCAACCGCTACCACGGGCGTGGCGACCGCGGCGTCCTGCTGATCACGCACTACACGCGCATCCTGCAGTACATCAAGCCCGACTACGTCCACGTCTTCGTCGCCGGCAAGGTCGCCGAGAGCGGCGGCCGCGAGCTGGCCGACCAGCTCGAGGCCAACGGCTACGACAAGTACGTGAAGGCTGCGGCGGCGACGCGATGACGACCGCCGAGGCGACCGGCTACGACGTCGAGCAGGTGCGCCGGGACTTCCCCGTCCTGGCGCGCCGGCTCGCCGGCGACCTGCCGCTGGTCTACCTCGACAGCGCGAACACCTCGCAGAAGCCGGCGAGCGTGATCGCCGCGATCGAGGAGCACTACCGGCTGCACAACGCCAACGTGGCCCGCGCCATGCACCAGATCGGCGCCGAGGCCACCGAGGCGTTCGAGGGCGCCCGCGACAAGGTCGCCGGGTTCATCGGTGCGCCGAGCCGCGACGAGGTCGTGTTCACCAAGAACGCGTCCGAGGCGCTCAACCTGGTGGCCCGCGTGCTCGGCGACGCCGGACGCGTGGGGGCCGGCGACGAGATCGTCATCACCCAGCTCGAGCACCACTCCAACATCGTCCCGTGGCAGCAGCTCTGCCAGCGCACGGGCGCGACGCTGCGCTGGTTCGGGCTCACGCCCGAGGGCCGGCTGGACCTGTCCGACATCGACAGCCTCATCACCGAGCGCACGAAGGTCGTCTCGGTCGCGTGGGTCTCGAACATGCTCGGCTCGGTCAGCCCGCTGGCCACCATCATCGCCAAGGCCCACGCGGTCGGCGCCCTCGTGGTCGTCGACGCGTCGCAGGCGGTGCCGCAGCTGCCGGTCGACGTCAGCACCCTCGGCGCCGACCTCGTCGCCTTCACCGGCCACAAGATGCTCGGCCCGACCGGCATCGGCGTGCTGTGGGGCCGCTACGAGCTGCTGGCCGAGCTGCCGCCGTTCATGGGCGGCGGCGAGATGATCGAGACGGTCACGATGGAGCGCACGACGTACGCCCCGCCGCCGGCCCGCTTCGAGGCCGGCACCCCGCCGATCGCTCAGGCCGTCGGCCTGGGTGCGGCGGTGGACTACCTCTCGGCGCTCGGCATGGAGAACGTCGCCGCGCACGAGCACGCGATCACGGCGTACGCGCTGGGTCGCCTCCAGGAGATCGACGGCCTGCGCATCGTCGGACCGTCCGAGGCGGTCGACCGTGGCGGAGCGATCAGCTTCGAGCTCGCGGGCGTCCACCCGCACGACGTGGCCCAGCTGCTCGACAGCCGGGGCATCGCGGTGCGCGCGGGCAACCACTGCGCGAAGCCGGCGCACGCCTGCTTCGGGGTGCAGTCGACGTCGCGGGCCTCGTTCTACCTGTACACGACCGAGCAGGAGGTCGACGCCCTCGTGGACGGCCTGCTGCACACCAAGAAGTACTTCGGAGCGTGAGCATGGACGTCGACGCGCTGTACCAGGAGATCATCCTGGACCACTACAAGAAGCCGCACGGCGCGGGCCTGCGGGAGGACTTCGACACCGAGGTCCACCACGTGAACCCGACCTGCGGCGACGAGATCACCCTGCGGGTGCACCTGGACGGCGACACCGTCGCCGACGTGTCGTACGCCGCGCAGGGCTGCTCGATCAGCCAGGCGTCCGCCTCGGTGCTCAACGACCTGGTCGTCGGGCACAGTGTCGAGGAGGGCATGACCGTGCTGGGCTCGTTCACCGAGCTCATGCAGGGCAAGGGCAAGGTCGAGCCCGACGAGGACGTTCTGGAGGACGGCGTCGCGTTCGCGGGCGTCGCCCAGTTCCCGGCCCGCGTGAAGTGCGCCCTCCTGGCCTGGATGGCCTGGAAGGACGCGGTCGCGCAGGCCGTCACCGAGAAGGAGGACGCATGACGACCGACCACACCGACCTGCCGGAGGTCGCCACGGCCCCCGCGGGCGCCACGACCGCCGACGACGTCACCGAGGCGATGAAGGACGTCGTCGACCCCGAGCTCGGCATCAACGTCGTCGACCTCGGCCTGGTCTACGGCGTCGACGTCGACGAGCACAGCAACGCGGTGCTCTCGATGACGCTGACGTCCGCGGCCTGCCCGCTGACCGACGTCATCGAGGACCAGACGCGCTCCGCGCTCGACGGCATCGTCAACGACTTCCGGATCGAGTGGGTCTGGATGCCGCCGTGGGGCCCGGACAAGATCACCGACGACGGCCGCGAGATGCTGCGCGCCCTCGGCTTCAACGTCTGAGCCACGCTCGACGACCTGCGACCTCCTCCGGCCCGGCCGGGGGAGGTCGCGTCGCGTGACTCGTCACACGGCGTCCGGGTCTCGGCCTCGTGGGGGTCGGGCCCGTAGACTGGCTCGGTGGACATCATCCGGCTGGAGTGACGCGCGAGCCCCTGCTCGCCTCCTCGTCCTCGCCATCCACGCAATCTCGAAGGTTCTCTCATGCTCACCGTCTCCGGAGTGGAGCTGCGCTTCGGCGCGCGCGTCCTCATGTCCGACGTCTCGTTCCGTGTCGACAAGGGCGACAAGGTCGGCCTCGTCGGTCGCAACGGCGCCGGCAAGACCACGCTGACCCGCATGCTGTCCGGCGACGGCCAGCCGGCCCAGGGCACCATCACCAGCACCGGCAAGATCGGCTACCTGCCCCAGGACCCCAAGTCCGGCGACCTGTCGACCACCGCCCGCGACCGCATCCTCGGTGCGCGCGGCCTGGACGACGCGCTGGTGCGCATGCGCAAGGCCGAGATCGACATGGGCTCGCCCGACCCCGACATCGCCGCGAAGGCGATGCGCTCGTACGCCAACGCCGAGGGGGAGTTCTCCGCCGGCGGCGGCTACGCGGCCGAGTCCGAGGCGGTCACGATCGCCACCAGCCTGGGCCTGCCCGACCGGATCATGGAGCAGCCGCTGTCGACGCTGTCCGGTGGTCAGCGCCGCCGCATCGAGCTGGCGCGCATCCTGTTCTCCGACGCCGACACGCTGCTGCTGGACGAGCCGACCAACCACCTGGACGCCGACTCGATCGCCTGGCTGCGCGGCTTCCTCAAGAACTTCTCCGGCGGGCTCATCATCATCAGCCACGACGTCGACCTGATCGAGGAGACCGTCACCAAGGTCCTCTACCTGGACGCGAACCGGGCCACGATCGACATCTACAACATGGGCTGGAAGTCCTACCTCAAGCAGCGCCAGGCCGACGAGCAGCGTCGCCGCCGCGAGCGCGAGATCGCCACCAAGACGGCCGAGCGGCTCACGTTGCAGGGCAACAAGATGCGGGCCAAGGCCAGCAAGGCGTCCGCGGCCCAGCAGATGCTGCGCCGGGCCGAGCAGCTCATGTCCGGCCTCGAGGACGAGCGCCAGAGCGACAAGGTCGCCCACATCACCTTCCCGAAGCCGGCACCGTGCGGCAAGACGCCGCTCATGGCCGAGGGGCTGTCGAAGTCGTACGGCGCGCTGGAGATCTTCGCCGGCGTCGACCTGGCCATCGACAAGGGCAGCCGCGTGGTCATCCTGGGGCTCAACGGCGCGGGCAAGACGACGCTGCTGCGGATGCTGGCCGGCACGCTGACCCCCGACACCGGCGAGATCCTGCCCGGCCACGGGCTCAAGATCGGCTACTTCGCCCAGGAGCACGAGACGCTCGACACGAGCCGCAGCGTGCTGGAGAACATGCAGGCCAGCGCCCCGCAGCTGACCGACACCGAGGCGCGCAGCGTGCTCGGCTCGTTCCTGTTCAGCGGCGACGACACGGCCAAGCCGGCCGGCGTGCTGTCCGGTGGTGAGAAGACGCGTCTGGCCCTGGCCAGCCTCATCGTCTCCAGCGCCAACGTGCTGCTGCTCGACGAGCCGACCAACAACCTGGACCCCGCGTCGCGCGAGGAGGTGCTGCGCGCCATCCGCACCTACGAGGGCGCGATCGTGCTCGTCTCGCACGACGAGGGCGCCGTGCGCGCGCTCGAGCCGGACCGGGTGCTGCTGCTGCCCGACGGCGACGAGGACCTGTGGAGCGACTCCTACGCCGAGCTGGTCTCGCTGGCCTGACGGTCGTCCGCGTCGGCGGCCTCGGCCCGGCGCGCCGCGCGGCGCTCGCGCAGCTCGAGCACGGACTGGCGGCCGAAGTACACGGCGCCGGTCAGCCCGAGGATGCCGAAGAACCACCACTGCCACGCGTAGAAGAAGTTCTGCGCCGAGGACTCCTCGGGCGCCGGCTCGTGGGCGAGCGACTCGGCCGGCGCCGGGTCCTCCTCCTGCAGCTCGACGAAGCCCGGGTAGAGCGTGTAGCCGGTGTGGTCGGCCAGCACCTTGCTCGAGATCGCGCGCACCTGCTCGTCCTGCACGGCGATCGCGCTGCCGTCGGCCCCGGTGTCGGGACGCAGCCAGGCGGTGATGGTGACCTCGCCCGCGGGCGGGTCGGGGATGTCGATGCTGGCGACGTCGTTGTTGGGCACCTGCACCCAGCCCCGGTTGACCAGCACGGCCGTGCCGTCCGCCGTCACCAGCGGGGTGACGACGTCGACGCCGGGCTGCTTGTCGCGGGTCGTGAACCGGACCGTCACCTGCTGGGACGTGTCGTAGGTGCCCGTGACGCTCACCGGACGCCACTCCTCGTCCTTCGCGACGGAGTCGCCGGGACGCACGAGGGAGTCGATCGGCACGGGCGGCTCGTCGAGGTAGCGCTGGATGCGCGCGGAGTCGGCGTCGATGCGGTCGTGCTTGTCCCACTGCCACTGGCCCAGCGCCCAGCAGGCCCAGGCCAGGAACGCCACGACGACGACCGCGAGCGTCCAGCGGAGGAGGGTGCGCACCACGTCCCCGACGATAGGCCGTCGCGG
The DNA here is from genome assembly GCF_004336805.1 of Aeromicrobium sp. IC_218. Lineage (GTDB taxonomy): Bacteria > Actinomycetota > Actinomycetes > Propionibacteriales > Nocardioidaceae > Aeromicrobium. The sequence continues at coordinate 38,238 of NZ_SJXM01000002.1, read as the reverse complement.
CAAGTCCGTGGCGCGCGGGGCGGGTGCTCGTCAGGTCCGGGCCGTAGGGTGAAGGCATGCAGCTCGGGGATGGTCACGGTCGTGTCGCGACGGACCTGCGCGTCTCGTTGACCGACCGGTGCAACCTGCGCTGCCAGTACTGCATGCCGGCCGAGGGGCTGGACTGGATGCCGGCCGACGAGACCCTCACCGACGACGAGCTGAACCGGCTCATCGCGATCGCCGTGACGCGGCTCGGCGTCACCGACGTCCGCTTCACCGGCGGCGAGCCGTTGCTGCGCCGCGGCCTGCCGGCCATCGTGGCCGCCACCAAGGCGCTGCCGGGCTCGCCGCGCACCGCGATCACGACCAACGCGCTCGGGCTCAAGCACACTGCCGTCGCGCTGGCGGCGGCCGGGCTCGACCGGGTCAACGTCAGCCTCGACACCACCGATGCCGACACCTTCGAGCGCATCACGCGACGTCCGCGGCTGCACGACGTGCTCGACGGGCTCGCGGCCGCCCAGGCCGCCGGCATGCGTCCGGTCAAGGTCAACGCGGTGCTGCTGCGCGGCATCAACGACGCCGAGGCGCCCGACCTGCTGCGCTGGTGCATGAAGCACGAGTACGAGCTGCGCTTCATCGAGCAGATGCCGCTGGACGCCCAGCACGGCTGGGACCGCGCCAGCATGGTCACGGCCGACGAGACGCTGGCCCTGCTCGGCGAGAGCTTCCGGCTGACGCCGCTCGACGGTCGCGGCTCCGCGCCGGCCGAGAAGTTCCTGGTCGACGACGGCCCGCACACCGTGGGCATCATCGGCTCGGTCACGCGTCCGTTCTGCGGCGACTGCAACCGGGTGCGGCTCACCGCCGACGGGCAGGTGCGCAACTGCCTGTTCGCCCGCGAGGAGTCCGACCTGCGCGCCGCGATGCGCGCCGGGGCGAGCGACGAGGAGCTCGCCGAGCGCTGGGTCGCGGCCATGGCCACGAAGCGCCCGGGGCACGGCATCGACGACCCGGCCTTCCTCCAGCCGACGCGCCCGATGTCGGCGATCGGCGGCTAGCGGGCCGGGGGAGCGGCTACAGGCTCCGCACGACCCTCGCCGGCACGCCGGCCACGAGCACCCGGGCCGGCACGTCACGCGTCACCACCGCCCCGGCGGCGACCACCGAGTCCTCTCCGATCGAGACGCCCTGCAGCACGGTGGCCCCGGCTCCGATCCAGACGCCCCGGCCGAGCTCGATGCGGGCGACCACGACCCCGGCCCGGCGCTCGGCCGGGTCGACCGGGTGCCCGGCGCTGAGGAGCTGGACGTTCGGCCCGACCATCACGTCGTCACCGATCGAGATGCCGCCCAGGTCGTTGATCGTGCAGCCGTGGTTGACGAACACGCGCTCGCCGAGCCGCAGCGCCCGGCCGTGGTCGCTCCACAGCGGCGGGACGACGCGCACGGAGGAGTGAATGTCGGTGCTGGTCAGCTCGGCGACGGCGGCGCGGATCGCGTCCTGGTCGGCGCGGGGCAGCCGGTTCAGCCGCTCGCACACCGCGAACGCGCGCTCGACCCCGTCCACCATGGCGGCGGACTCGTCGGTGCGCGGCAGGATGCGGCGGCTCTCGAACACGGCCACAACCTAGCGGCGCCGCCGATCCTGCCGCCGTGGGCGGCTAGCGGGCCTCGGCCTGGGCGGCCGGCACGGTCTCGCGCCAGAAGCCGCGAGCGTCCAGGAACTGCTGCAACGAGGCGGTGTGCTCGGGGCACGCCATCCAGACCTTGCGTCGGTCGGGCGTGTGGATCTTGGGGTTGTTCCACTGCAGCCCGGACGTCGCCTCGGCACCGCAGCCCTTCGCCGAGCACGTCAGCGCGTCAGCCACGCGGGCCCTCGATCTGCGGACGGTCCTCGGGTCCGAACGGGCTCGGTCCCGCGCCCTTGCGGCGCACGCCGGCGTTGGCCATGACGACGGCCACGTAGGGCAGGACGATGGCCGCGGCCATGAGCAGCAGGGCGACCACGAGCCAGTGCAGCCAGGTGGCCGCGAGCACGGCCAGCACGAAGCAGACCGACCGGATGCCCATCGACAGCGCGTAGCGCTTCATGCGCCCGTCGAGCTCCTCGGTGTGGGGCACGCTGGCCGAGGTGATGGACTGGACCTCGGCGTCGCGACGACCCCTGCTGCGTTCCATGCTGCCAGCGTACGCCGGACGTCCGCACGGCATGATGGGCGCATGAGCGACCGCACCTACCGAGTCACCGAGATCGTCGGCACGTCCCCCGAGGGCGTCTCCGAGGCCGTGCAGAACGGCATCAAGCGCGCCGGGCAGACGCTGCGCCACCTGGACTGGTTCGAGGTCGTGGGCATCCGCGGCCAGATCGTCGACACCGAGGTGTCGCACTACCAGGTCACGATGAAGATCGGCTTCCGCCTCGAGGACGACGAGTAGTCGCTACTCGGTCGTCGCGAACCGGCGCAGCAGCGCGGCCGTCGTCGCCAGTACGGTGATGGCCGCGCCGTAGACGTACGTCGTGGTCTCCAGGCCCAGGTGGGGCACGGCGAAGCCGGCGGCGACCGCCGGCAGGCCGAACGCGACGTAGCTGAACACGAACACGGCGGCGAACAGCTCGCCGCGCTCGGCCGGACCGACCGTCGGGGTCACCGAGCGCATGACGCCCATGAACGCGGTGCCGAACCCGGTCGCGGCCACCGCCACGGCGGCCACGAACCAGCCGAGGGTGTCCAGCGCCAGGGCCGTCAGCGTGAGCGCGGTGCCGACGGCCAGCGCACCGGTGCCGTAGAGCGTGAGCGCTCGCGGGCTCAGCGACCGCATGAGGAACGCGGCCAGCGCGCCGCCGCCGGTCAGGACGCTGACGACCAGGCCCTGGGCCAGGTGGCTCTCGCCGCCCAGCTGACCGATCAGCGGGGCGCCCAGCGAGAGGTACAGGCCGCCGGTGGCCCAGCCGGCCACGATGGCCGGCGTGCTGCGCAGGAACGCCGCCCGGGCCGCGGCCGGCACGCCGACGCGCGGGCGCAGCGAGTGCAGCAGCCCGTCGTGGCCGGGGGACGTCTCGGGCAGCGCCCACACCGCCACGGTCACGACCAGGTAGAGCCCGGTGAGGACGCCGAACACCACCGGCTCGGGGGAGTCCGAGACGTCCAGCACCCAGCCGCTCACGGCCGCGCCGATGGCCATGCCGGCCAGCGGCAGCACGGCGTTGGCGACCGCGGCGCTGCCCGGGCGCGACGGCGGCTCGAGGTCGACCACCGCGGCGGTGAGGGCCGAAAGCAGCAGGCCGGCGGCCAGGCCCTGCACGACGCGGGCGGCCAGCAGCGCCTCGACCGACCCGGCGTGCCAGAACACGACCATGCTCACCGCGAGGATCGCGAACCCGGCCGACAGCACCGGACGGCGTCCGACGTGGTCCGACAGCGAGCCGGTCACCAGCAGCGCGACCAGCAGCGCGAAGGCGTACACCGCGAAGATCGACGTCGACGCGAGCGCGGAGAACCCGATCTCGGCCTGGAGCACCGGGTAGAACGGCGACGGGGCGCTGGCCGCGCCCATCATCGCGACGGCGGACGCCAGCGCGAGGACGAACGCGGCGGTGCTGCCGGCCCGCAGACGGCGGGTCGGACGAGCGGGGGCGGTGGTGGACACGGCGGGCCAATCGTTCGAGAGAAGTGGAACTGGCCTGACGATAGACCGCCGCGACCCGATCGTTCAAGTATGATCGAACCATGCCCGGACCCAGCGTGCTGATCCATCCCGACGTGCGGGACGTCCCCGTCACCGAGGTGCTGTTCGCGCTGAGCGACCCCGCGCGGCTCGCGATCGTCCGCGAGCTGGCCGACGGGCCGCTCGACATGGCCGACTGCACCGCCGTGCCCGACATGCCGAAGTCGACGCGCTCGCACCTCATGAAGGTGCTGCGCGAGGCCGGGGTCATCCGCAACGAGCCCGTCGGGCGCAACCGCCGCATCAGCCTGCGCCGCGACGACCTCGAGGCGGCCTACCCGGGCCTGCTGGACGCGGTGCTCGGCGCCGCGCGCGACTGAGCACGGGGCAAGAACGGTCAAGCGCCGCGGGCCGGCGCGCCGCCAGACTGAGGTCATGACCGGACGGGACCGCCTGCGCGAGCTGCTCGACGCCGTGCTCGACGAGGACAACCGCAGCCTGGACGAGATGGCGCAGGACGCCTACGCCTCCCCGTTCCACCTGTCGCGGACGCTGTCGCGCGCCGCCGGCGAGGCGCCGGTCGCGATGCGGCGCCGGGTCATGCTCGAACGGGCCGCCTGGCGCCTACGTGGCGGGACGAGCGTCACCGACGCCGCGTGGGAGGCCGGGTACGAGTCGGTCGAGGGCTTCAGCCGCGCCTTCACCCGAGCGTTCGGGCACCCGCCGAGCCGGGCCGTGGACGACGCCGAGCCCTGGCTGCCCGCCCCGAACGGCATCCACTTCCACCCGCCCACCTCGCTGTGGGTCCGCAGCACGGAGCACGCCATGAACCCGTTGACCGAGCAGCTCGTCCGCCACGACCTCGACGACACCCGGCACCTGCTCGAGCTGGCCGAGGGACTCGACGACGACGTCCTGCGCCGGCCGCTGGCGCCGGGCCTGACCGTGCTCGCCTGGGACGGCCCGGAGGAGTCCGTCCTGGCCGTCCTCGACCGCTCGGTGCGGACGCTGGAGGTCTGGCTCGCGTCCATCCAGGGCCTGGACCTGCCGGACCAGCGCGAGGCGGCGGACGTCGCCGAGCTGCTCGAGCGGCACGAGTCCGCGGCCGCCCGCTGGCTGGCGACCGTGCGCGACCTCGACCGCCGCGGCGCGTGGGACGACCGGCTGGTCGACGCGCTCTGCGACCCGCCGGAGAGCTTCGTGCTGAGCAGCGTCGTGGCCCACGTGCTGACCTACTCCGCGCACCGCCGCCAGCTCGTGCGGCACCTGCTGCGCGGCGCCGGGGTCGAGGTCGACCACGGCGACCCCATCGAGTGGCTGCGCGCCCGGCGCACCCAGGACCCGGAGGACCGATGACCACCACCTTCCACACCGCGACGACGCTCGACGGCTTCCTGGCCGACCCGGACGACTCGCTGGACTGGCTGCTGCGCCAGGAGCAGGGCGCCGAGGGAGAGGCCGAGTTCGCCGACTTCATGGCCGGGGTCGGCGCGATCCTCATGGGCTCGACGACCTACGAGTGGGTGGTGCGCCACCTCGACGCGGCCGGCGGCGGCGCGTGGCCCTACAGCGTCCCCAGCTGGGTGATGACCTCGCGCGAGCTGGAGCGGCTGCCCGGCGCGGACATCCGCTTCGCCTCCGGGGACGTCGGTGCGGTGCACGCCGCGATGCGCGAGGCCGCCGGCGACCGGCCGCTGTGGGTCGTGGGCGGGGGAGACCTCGCCGGACAGCTCGCGGACGCCGGCCTGCTCGACGAGGTCGTCGTGTCTGTGGCACCGGTGGTGCTGGGAGCGGGACGCCCGCTGCTGCCGCGCCGGCTGGACCTCGAGCTGGTCGAGACCCACCGGGCCGGTGCCTTCGTCGTGAGCCGCTACCGGGTGGCCGGCCCGCTGCGCGAGGACCGCACCGCTCCCTGAGCCTGTCGAAGGGAGGCTTCGACAAGCTCAGCCAGCGGGGTGCCGGTCAGCCACGGGCCGCTCCCTGAGCCTGTCGAAGGGAGGCTTCGACAAGCTCAGTCGGCGGGGCGCCGCTCAGCCGGTGGGGGCGGCGTCGGCGGCGTCGGCGGCCTCGACCTCCTCGCGCGTGATGCCCATGAGGTACACGATCGCGTCGAGGTAGGGGACGTTCACGCTGGTGCGAGCCTGGTCGCGCACGACCGGCTTGGCGTTGAACGCGATGCCGAGACCGGCGGCCGCGAGCATGTCGAGGTCGTTGGCGCCGTCGCCGATGGCCACGGTGTTCTTGACCGGGATGCGCGCCTGCTCGGCGAAGTCGCGCAGCGCGGACGCCTTGCCCGGACGGTCGACGATGCGGCCGACCACGCGTCCGGTGAGGCGTCCGTCGGCGACCTCGAGCTCGTTGGCGGCGAAGTAGTCGATCTCGAGCTCGGCGGCGATCTGCTCGATCACCTGCGTGAACCCGCCGCTGACCAGCGCGAAGCGGTAGCCGAGCCGCTTGAGGGTGCGGATCATCGTCCGGGCGCCGGGGGCGTACTGCAGGTTCGCGTAGACCTCGTCCAGCGCCTCGACCGGCACGCCCTCGAGCCGGGCCACGCGCTCGCGCAGTGACTCGGCGAAGTCGAGCTCGCCGCGCATGGCCCGCTCGGTCACCTCGGCGACCTGCTCCTCGCAGCCCGCGTGGGCGGCCAGCATCTCGATGACCTCGCCCTGGATGAGCGTGGAGTCGACGTCCATGACGACGAGGCGCTGGGCGTGGCGGCGGATGCCGTTCTCCTGCACCGCGACGTCGACGCCGTTCTCGTGCGCGAGCGCACCGAGGTCGGACTGCAGCCGGTCGGGCTCGACGCCGGAGACCTCCATGCGGATGGCCGTCACCGGGTAGCGGCCCATGCGCACGATCCGGTCGATGTTGCCGCCGCCGCGCTTGATGCCGGCGGTGATGGCCGCCATGGCTCCCGGACGCAGGGGAGCGCCGAGCACGACCACCTGCGCGCGTCCGACCCGGCGGGGCCGGTTGTCGCCGTCGCCGTGCTCGATCTCGACGTGCAAGCCGAAGCCGTCGCCCACGGCGCGCACGGTCTGCTCGAGGGTCCCGGCGTCGTCGGGCACGGTCAGCAGGACGCTCAGCACGAGCCGGCCGCGGACGACCAGCTGCTCGACGTCCACCACCTCGACGTCGAAGCCGGAGAGCGCGTCGAACAGCCGGGTCGAGACGCCGCTCTGGTCCGGCCCGGTCAAGGTCACCAGGACGGTGGGCGCGGTCAGGTGCACGGCGGGCACGTGGTCGGTCATCGGGGACGAGGCTACCGCCCGGGCCGTGGGGGCCTCCGATAGGTTGTTGATCACACGGACGAGGTCGTCGGGAGGGAGCCTGCATGGAACCGGTCGTGAAGCTGTCCGAGGTGTCGGTGGTCCGTTCGGGGACCACCCTGCTCGACGGGATCGACTGGGAGGTCATGCCGGACCAGCGCTGGGTCGTGCTGGGTCCCAACGGCGCCGGCAAGAGCACGCTCCTGCAGGTCGTGGGCGCCCAGATGCACCCCACCAGCGGCACCGCGGACGTGCTCGGCGAGACGCTCGGCCAGGTCGACGTCTTCGACCTGCGCACCCGCATCGGCCACACGTCGGTCACCATCGCCGACCGGCTGCCCCGCGACGAGGCGGTGGAGAACGTCGTCCTGTCGGCCGCGTACGCCGTCACCGGCCGCTGGCGCGAGCAGTACGACGACGAGGACCACCGGCGATGCCAGCAGATCCTCGGCGAGATGGGCGTCCAGCACCTGGCCCGTCGCACCTTCGGCACGCTGAGCGAGGGCGAGCGCAAGCGCGTCCTCATCGCCCGGGCGCTCATGACCGACCCCGAGCTGCTGCTGCTCGACGAGCCCGGCGCGGGCCTGGACCTGGGCGCGCGGGAGGACCTGCTGCTCAGCCTCACCGTGCTGGCCACCTCGCCGCAGGCGCCGGCCACGATCATGGTGTCGCACCACGTCGAGGAGATCCCGGTCGGCTTCACCCACGTGCTGATGCTGCGCGAGGGCAAGGTCGTGGCCGCCGGCCCGATCGACGACGTGCTGAGCACCGACAACCTCGGCGCCACGTTCGGCATGCGGCTGCACATCTTCGTGGACGACGGGCGCTACATGGCGCGCCGTTCGACGTACGGGACGCGCCGCGCCCTCTAGGGTGACGGCTCCGACGACCGAGAGGCGCGCATGACCGAGTTGATCCAGGACAACCCCTGGGTGGCGTGGGCGGCGCTGGCCGTCGTCCTGGCCGTCGCCGAGGTGCTCGGCCTCGACCTGGTGCTCCTCATGCTGGCCCTGGGCGCCGGCGTGGCCGCCGTCGCCAGCGTGATCGGCGCCCCGTTCTGGCTGTGCATGGCGGTGTTCATCGTCGTGTCCGCGGCCCTGCTCGTCCTGGCTCGTCCGCCCATCGTCGCCCGGCTGCACGCCGGGCCCACGGTGCGCAGCGGCACCTCCGGCCTGGTCGGCCACCGCGCGGTCGCCCTCACCGTCGTCGACGAGCGTGACGGACGCGTGCGGCTGGCCGGCGAGGAGTGGTCGGCCCGCACCGCCGACCGCGGCACCGTCATCGACCCCGACGCCGACGTGCTCGTCGTCGCCATCGACGGCGCGACCGCCGTCGTCACCCCCGACCCCGACCCACGAAAGGGGCCGTGATGCTCGGCTCAGCCGTGACCGTGGCCATCGTCCTGCTCGCCGTCCTCGTGGTGGTGGTCCTGACGATGACCGTCAAGATCGTCCCGCAGGCGCGCGCCGGCATCGTCGAGCGCTTCGGCAAGTACCGCACCACCCTGTCGGCCGGCCTGAACATGGTCGTGCCGTTCATCGACAAGGTCCGCTACAAGATCGACCTGCGCGAGCAGGTCGTGTCGTTCCCGCCGCAGCCGGTCATCACCGAGGACAACCTCGTCGTGTCGATCGACACGGTCATCTACTTCCAGGTGACCGACGCCGTGGCCGCGACCTACGAGATCGCCAACTACATCCAGGCGATCGAGCAGCTGACCATGACGACGCTGCGCAACATCATCGGCGGCATGACGCTCGAGCACGCGCTGACCAGCCGCGACCAGATCAACTCCGGCCTGCGTGGTGAGCTCGACGGCGCCACCGGGCGCTGGGGCATCCGCGTGAACCGGGTCGAGCTCAAGGGCATCGACCCGCCGCCGTCGATCATCGACGCCATGGAGCAGCAGATGCGCGCCGAGCGGAACAAGCGTGCCGCGATCCTGACCGCCGAGGGCGACCGCCAGTCGGCGATCCTCACCGCGGAGGGCGAGAAGCAGTCCTCGATCCTGACCGCGGAGGGCGACCGTCAGGCCGCGATCCTGCGCGCCCAGGCCGATCGTCAGGCGGCCATCCTGCGCGCCCAGGGCGAGGCGCAGGCCATCGAGGCGGTCTTCCAGGCCATCCACGACGGCAACCCCGACCAGAAGCTGCTGTCGTACCAGTACCTGCAGATGCTGCCGAAGATCGCCGAGGGCGAGGGCAGCACGGTGTGGGTCATCCCGGCCGAGCTGACCGAGGCGCTGGGCACCATCGGCGGCGCGATCGGCAAGATCCCGGTCGACGGCGGTGGCAGCAAGAAGCGGGTCGATCTCGACGAGCCGGTCGTGGACACCGAGGCGTCGCAGACGTCCGCCGCGGTCGAGGAGGCGCTGGAGGCGGCCAAGGAGGCCGAGGCGCCCGGCCTGGGCACCACTGAGCGGTAGCCTCCCTGCCGAGATGTGTGTCGAGAAGGACCCCGTCCACTGCTGGGCGGGGTCCTTCTCGTCACGAGTCGCGGCAGCGCCGCGCCGGGGTGAGCCGGCTCAGTGCTGGTAGGTGCCGTGCAGGATCGCGCGGCCGAGCGTCTTGAACGCCAGGTTGAAGCCGACGACGGCGGGGGAGACGGACGCGTCGACGCCCAGGGTCTCCTCGCCCACGGCGTGGACGACGAAGAAGTAGCGGTGCGGCTGGTCGCCCTGCGGCGGGGCCGCTCCGGTGAAGTCGAGCGAGCCGGCGTCGTTGCGGACGTGGAACGCCCCGCCGGGCAGCGTGTCGTCCGAGGCGCCGGCGCCGGTGTCGAGGCTGGTGACGGACGCGGGCAGGTCGACGACGGTCCAGTGCCAGAAGCCCGAGACGGTCGGGGCGTCGGGGTCGAAGCAGGTGACGACGTACGACCTCGTGCCCTCGGGGGCACCGGACCAGGACAGCTGCGGCGAGGTGTTGCCCAGCGCGCCGACCTGGTCGTCCTTGAGCGGCTGGCCGTCGGTGACGTCGTCGCTGGTGACGGTGAAGCTCGCGGCGGCGGGCAGGAGCGGGTACGGGTCCGGGGTGACGGGTCGGTCGAGGCTCATGCTCCGTACGCTAACGGCGTGGCTGCGATCGTGACACTGGACGACCCGACCGACCCGCGGCTGCGCGACTACACCGACCTGCGCGACGTGCACCTGCGCAAGCTGCTGGAGTCCGAGCGCGGGATCTTCCTGGCCGAGGGCGAGAAGGTCGTCCGCCGGGCGCTGGAGTCCGGGCACGAGGCGCGCTCGTTCCTCATGTCGCCCCGCTGGCTGGAGCCGCTCGCCGACCTGCTCGAGGCCAGCGACGCCACGTGCTTCGTCCTGCCCGACAAGGCGATCGAGCAGCTCACCGGCTTCCACGTGCACCGCGGCGCCCTGGCCGCGCTGGCGCGGCAGCCGCTGCCGTCGCCCGAGGAGGTGCTGCGCGACGCCCGCCGCGTCGTCGTGCTCGAGGACCTCGCCGACCACACGAACGTCGGGGCCGCCTTCCGCAACGTCGCCGCGTTCGGCTTCGACGCGGTGCTGCTGTCACCGCGCTGCGCCGACCCGCTGTACCGGCGGGCGGTCAAGGTGGCGATGGGGACGGTGTTCTGGCTGCCCTACGCCCGCATCGACGACTGGTACGAGGCGCCGGACATGCTGCGCGACGCCGGATTCACCAGCTACGCCATGACGCTGGCCGACGACGCCGTGCCGCTGGACGAGGCGCCGCAGGCCGAGCGGATGGCGCTCGTGTTCGGCTCGGAGGGGCACGGGCTCACCCATCGCTGGGAGTCCGGCGCGGACCACCGCGTGACCATCCCGATGGCGCCGCAGATCGACTCGCTCAACATCGCCGCGTCCGTGGCGGTCGCCTGCTGGCAGATGCGACCGCGCTGAGGCTCACCCGCTCCCTGAGCTTGTCGAAGGGACGCTTCGACGGGCTCAGCCAGCGGTGGCGGGCTTCGACAGGCTCGGCCAGCGGTGGCGGGCTTCGACGGGTCCAGCCAGCAGAGCGGTGGGTCAGTCCTCGTCGGTGGCGGGGGAGACCGGCCAGTCCTGCGGGTAGTGGTCGGCGACCTGCTCGTGCTGCTTGTAGAGCTTCTTGCGCAGCCGGTTCGGCACGCGGTCGCCGAACACCGTGCCGTGCAGGTGGTCGGTCTCGTGCTGCAGGCAGCGGGCCAGGACGCCCGTGCCCTCGAACGCCACGGCCTCGCCGTTCTCGTCCGTGCCGGTCACCCAGGCGCGGTCGGGACGCGCGCACTCGACGAACGCGCCGGGCAGCGAGAGGCAGCCCTCGTCGTCGGGGTCGAGCTGGCGGTCGACGCCCTCGGGCAGCGAGAGGATGGGGTTGCACACGACACCGGTGACGCGCTCGTGGTCGGCGTCGGGGCAGTCGAAGACGAAGACCTTGAGGTCACGGCCGACCTGGTTGGCGGCGAGCCCGACGCCGTTGGCGGCGTACATCGTGGCGGTCATGTCGGCGACCAGCGTGCGCAGCTCGTCGTCGTACACCGTCACGTCCCGCAGCTCGTGGTGCATGACGGGAGTGCCCCACCGGGTGATGGGCAGCACCTTGCCCCCCTCGGGCAACGGACGCGACTGGCTCGACACGCTTCAGCTCCTGTTCGTGGACAGCAGGAGCGAGCCTAGCGAAGCGGTTCGGGACGAGCGCCCTGGACCGTGCGACCCCATCTCGGATACTCTCGGTATCTGACGTTGTCCACCGCGACAGGAGCACCCATGCCCGTGCGCACCGACCCGATGGCCGCCGGTCTCGCCGTCCTCAACCGGCTGGCCGGCTCGCCGTTGCTCGACCGGCTCAACCTGCGCCGTCCGGCCGAGCGGTCGGTCTACCACGGCGCCCGCGTGGGCTTCAGCGCCGCGACCCGGGCCAGCCGCGCGTTCGCCCGCCGGGGCGGGTCCGGCGATCCGGTCCGACCGGCGACGGCGTCCGCGAAGGGTGTCTTCGACCTCACCCCGACCGACGACCAGGACATGATCGTCGGCGTCGTCCGCGAGCTCGCCGCCGAGCTGCTGCGCCCGGCCGCCGAGTCCGCGGAGTCGGCCAGCGCCACGTCCGCGGAGGTGCTCGCCCAGGCGGAAGAGCTGGGCCTCAGCCAGCTGGGCGTGCCCGAGTCGCTGGGCGGCCTGGCCGAGGAGCGCTCGGCGGTCACCGCGGCGCTCGTGGCCGAGGCGCTCGCGCACGGCGACATGGGCCAGGCGGTGGCCTGCCTGTCGCCGGCGGCGGTCGCGACCGCGTTGACGCTGTACGGCTCGGACGTCCAGCAGCAGACCTACCTGCCCGCGTTCGTCGGCGACGACGTCCCGGTGGCGGCCTTCGCCGTGACCGAGCCGCAGCCGCTGTTCGACCCGACGGCCCCGGCCACGACCGCCGTGCGGACGCCCGACGGCTTCCGGCTCGACGGCGTGAAGTCGGCGGTCGTCCGCGGCGCCGACGCCGAGCTGTTCGTCGTCGCGGCCGACCTGGAGGGGGAGGGGCCACGCCTGTTCCTCGTCGAGTCCGGCACGGACGGCCTCGGCGTGGCGCCCGACCCGGCGATGGGCCTGCGGGCCGCCGCCCTGGCCCGGCTGAGCCTGGACGCCGTGCACGTCGGTCCGGACGCGCTGCTGGGCGACGGCGACGACTACCGCGACGCCCTGCGCCGGGCCCGGGTCGCCTGGGCCGCGCTCGCCGTCGGCACCGGCCAGGCCGTGCTCGACTACGTCAAGCAGTACGTGCTCGAGCGGCAGGCCTTCGGCGAGCCGATCGCCCACCGCCAGGCCGTCGCGTTCATGGTCGCGGACGTCGCGATCGAGCTGGAGGGGATGCGTCTGGCCGTCCGCCGGGCCGCGTCCCGCGCCGACCACGGGCTCGACCTGGCCCGTGAGGCGGGCATCGCGCACAGCCTGGCCAGCCGGCACGGCATGAAGATCGGCACCGACGGCGTCCAGCTGCTCGGTGGGCACGGCTTCGTCAAGGAGCACCCGGTGGAGCGGTGGTACCGCGACCTGCGGGCCGTCGGCGTCATGGAGGGAGCACTCCTCGTCTGAGGGGGACCGCGATGATCAACCTGGAGACTCCCGCCCGCCTGCGCGGCTTCGTGAAGCAGGCCCACGACGTGGCCGACCAGTTCCTGCGCGCCAACTCGCGCAAGTACGACCTGGCCGAGCACAGCTACCCGGTCGAGCTCGACCTGCTCGCCGAGCTGGTCGACGGCATGAACGACTCGGGCAACGGCCACGGAGCCGGGGCCGGCGGCGTGCGCCGCAGCGAGGGCACCGACGACGGCGTCCGCAACGGCACCCACATGGCGTCCGTCCTCTCGGTCATCGAGATGTGCTGGGGCGACGTGGGCCTGCTGCTGTCGATGCCGCGCCAGGGCCTGGGCAACTCGGCGATCGCCTCGGTGGCCACCGACGAGCAGCTCGAGCGGTTCAAGGGCACGTGGGCGGCCATGGCCATCACCGAGCCCGCCGTCGGGTCCGACTCGGCGCAGATCACCACCACCGCGGTGAAGGACGGGGACCACTACGTCCTCAACGGGGAGAAGATCTTCGTGACGTCGGGGGAGCGGTCCGACTCGGTCGTGGTCTGGGCGACGCTCGACCGCTCGAAGGGCCGCGCCGCGATCAAGTCGTTCGTCGTGCCCAAGTCGCTGCCCGGCATCCGGGTGGAACGGCTCGAGCACAAGCTCGGCATCCGCGCGTCCGACACCGCGGTCATCGTGCTGGACGACTGCCGGGTGCCGGCCGAGAACCTGCTGGGCAGCCCCGAGATCGACACGTCCCAGGGCTTCGCCGGCGCCATGGCGACGTTCGACAACACCCGCCCGCTCGTCGCCGGCATGGCGGTGGGCTGCGCCCGGGCCGCGCTGGAGCGCACCCGCGAGCTGCTCGAGGAGGCCGGCGAGACGATCGACCCCGACCGGGCGCCGGGCCGGCAGAGCCACGCAGTCGCGACCTACCTGGAGCTCGAGGCGGACTGGGAGGCGGCGTACCTGCTGACGCTGCAGGCCGCGTGGATGGCCGACAACGGCCGGCCGAACTCGATGCAGGCGTCCATGGCGAAGGCGAAGGCCGGCCGCTCGGGCAACGCGATCACGCTGCGCTGCGTCGAGCTGCTCGGCACGGTCGGCTACGGCGAGGGCGAGCTGCTGGAGAAGTGGGCCCGGGACAGCAAGATCCTGGACATCTTCGAGGGCACCCAGCAGATCCAGCAGCTCATCGTCGCGCGCCGCCTGCTCGGCCTCGGGTCGGCCCAGCTTCGCTGAGCCGGGCGGTGGGGGCCGCCCGGTACGATGACGCCGTGCCTCACCAGATGCCGGACGACTTCGACGTCGACGTGCAGTTCACCCGGTTCTTCCGCCGCGCCCGCGTCCGCACCATGGGGCTGCTGGCCAGCATCAACCCCGGGCTCGACTACGGCTCCTACCTCGTGCTCGTGGCCATCCACGACGCGCCCGACGGCGTCCGCGCCTCCGAGCTCGCCGAGACCTTCGACGTCCACAAGTCGACGATCAGCCGCGCGGTCTCCTCGCTGGAGCGGCTCGGCCTGGTCGAGCGCGAGCCCGACCCCGAGGACGGTCGCGCCCAGCTGCTGACCGTGCCGGACGAGGCCGCGGTCCGGCTCAAGGACTTCCGGCGCGACGTGCACCAGTGGTTCGCCGGCCTGCTCGAGGGCTGGACGACCGAGGAGCGAACCACGCTCGCGCGCCTGGTCAAGCGCCTCAACGAGACGCCCGACCCGGCCTGACGCGGCTCAGAGCGTCAGCAGCGACTTGATCGCCGTGCGCTCGTCCATGGCCCGGTAGGCGTCGGCCACCTGGTCCAGCGGGACGCTGAGGTCGAAGACGCGTCCGGGCTGGATGCGTCCCTCCCACACGTCGGGCAGCAGCTCGTCCAGGTACGCCCGGACCGGTGCGACGCCGCCGTTGAGGCCGACGTTGCGGCCGAACATCGTCGGCACGTCCAGCGTGACCCCGTGCGGGACGCCGACGTAGCCGACCATGCCGCCGGGACGCGCGCTGCGCAGCGCCTGCTCCATCGACGCGCCGGTGCCGACGCACTCCAGCACGCAGTCGGCGCCCAGGCCGTCGAAGATCTCCTTGACCGCCTGCGCCCCCTCCTTGCCGCGCGACTCGACGACCTCGTCGGCACCGAAGGCGCGGGACAGCTCTTGACGGTCGGCGTGCCGCGACATGGCGACGATGCGGGAGGCACCGAGCCGCTTGGCCGCGAGCACCGCGCTGAGCCCGACCGCGCCGTCGCCGACCACGGCCACCGTGCTGCCCTCGGTGACGCCGGCGCTGACCGCCGCGTGGTGGCCGGTGGGGAAGACGTCGCTCAGCGTGAGCAGGTGGGGGACCAGCGCGGGATCCGGGGCGTCCGGCGTCGCGACGAGCGTGCCGTCGGCCAGGGGGACGCGGACGAGCTCGCCCTGCAGGCCGTCGACGAAGTGGCCCTCGCGGTCGTCGCCGCCCCAGAACCCGCCGTGGCGGCACGAGGTCTGCACGCCGACGCGGCACGCGGCACAGGTGTTGTCGCTGTAGGCGAACGGCGCGATGACGAAGTCGCCCGGCTGCACGGTGCTCACGGCGCTGCCGACCTGCTCGACGACGCCGACCATCTCGTGGCCGATGCGCTTGGGCTCGGTGACGTCGTTGACGCCGCGGTAGCTCCACAGGTCCGAGCCGCAGACGCAGGCCGCGACGACGCGCACGATCGCGTCGGTGTCGAGGGCCAGCTGCGGGTCGGGGACGGTGTCGAGGCGGACGTCGAACGGGGCGTGGAGGACGGTGGCGCGCATGCGGCCATCGTGCCAGGACGTCGTCCGGCCGGCCGCTCGGGCCTGTGCGAGGATCGAGCCATGAGTGAGAAGCCTGAAGTCGACTTCATCCCCGGCCCCCCGCCCACCGAGCTGACGGTCACCGACCTGGTCGTGGGCGACGGCCCCGAGGCCGTCGAGGGTGGCGTCGTGGACGTCCACTACGTCGGCGTCGAGTTCGAGAGCGGCGAGCAGTTCGACTCGTCCTGGGACCGCGGTCAGTCCGCGCGCTTCCCGCTGCCGCAGCTGATCGCCGCGTGGCAGCAGGGCATCCCGGGCATGAAGGTCGGCGGCCGCCGCCAGATCGTCGCCCCGCCGGAGCTGGCCTACGGCACCGGCCGCGGCCACCACCTGTCGGGCAAGACGCTGGTCTTCGTGATCGACCTGCTCGGCGTCGGCTGAGCACGCACCGACCCACGCCACGAGGGCGGACCCAGGATCATCCTGGGTCCGCCCTCGTGCCGTCCGGGGCCTAGCGCGACTCGAGCGCGTCCAGCAGCTTGGTCATGCGCTTGAGCGAGATCGGGTGGGCGGTGCGCAGGTCCTGGGCCCACAGGCCGATGCGCAGCTCCTCCAGGGCCCAGCGGGCGTGGCGGACGTCCGGCTGCTGACGCTGCCAGGGACGCAGCCGGTCGCTGATCGCGTAGAAGCGGGCCTCGAGGTCCTGCACGTCGGCCAGGTGCGGGTGCGTGCCGGCGGCGAGCAGCCGGCGGGTGGCCTCGAGGTACAGAGGCATCCGCCGCACCTGCGTGAGGCCGGCGTCGCGGACGAAGCCCGGGTAGACCAACCACGAGAGCTGCACCTTCGCGTCCTCGGCGGCGTCGGACGTGCCGGTCACGGGCACGACGTCGCCCAGCTTCTGCAGCGTCTGCACCACGCCCCGCAGCACCTGCTCGGCGACGTCGAAGACGTCGGCGCGCACCTGCTCGCGCAGCAGCTCGAACTCGGCCTCGTCCCACGCCGGACCGGCGTGGCGGACGACGAGCTCGTCGAGCGCGGCCAGGAAGCAGTCCTCGATCACCGCGGCGGCGTCGGCGTACGGGCCGGTCGAGAGCAGCAGCTTGGTGCGCACGTCGAGCGTCCGGCCGAGCTGCGGCACCGGGGTGGCCACGACGTACGACAGCAGGCGCGCCTGGGCCTTGACCATCGCCGCCCGCTGCTCGCCCGGGGTCTCCAGGACGCGCAGGGCCACGCCGGCCTCGGCGCCCTCGTCGACGAGCGCGGGGTAGCCGGTGACCTGGCCGGCGGTGAGGCTGCGCTCGACCGTGCCGACGTCCCACCGCTTGATGCCGGTGCGCTCCTCGGCCCTCGCGGTCTCGGTGAGGCCGGCGCGCAGGTGGTCGCGCAGGCGCTCGCGGAGCTCGTCGAGCGACTCACCGCGGGCGAGCTCGTCGCCGTCGTCCATCACGCGGTACGTCATGCGCAGGTGCGGCGGCAGGGACGACCAGTCGAAGTCG
The DNA here is from genome assembly GCF_004336805.1 of Aeromicrobium sp. IC_218. Taxonomy (GTDB): domain Bacteria; phylum Actinomycetota; class Actinomycetes; order Propionibacteriales; family Nocardioidaceae; genus Aeromicrobium. The sequence goes on along the minus strand of NZ_SJXM01000002.1, from coordinate 21,064 downwards.
GACGGCTCGACCAGCACCCCGGTCTGGACCTTCACCTGGCGGGCCAGGGCGGTGCCGAGGTCGCCGTCGGCCGGGTCGAGCGCGGGGGCCAGCGTCGCCGCGTGCTGTGGGGCGGGGACGAGCTGGCGGCGCAGCTGCTTGGGCAGGCTGCGGATCAGGGCGGCGACCAGCTCGGTGCGCTGACCCGGGACGCCCCAGGCGAACTCGCCCTCGGAGACCTGCAGCAGGCGGTCGAGCGGGAGGTCGACGGTCACGCCGTCCTCGACCACCCCCGGCTCGAAGCGGTACGTCAGCGGGTACGCGGCACCGTCGGAGAACCACTCGGTCGGGTACAGCTCGTCCACGTCGGCGTCGACGTCGTCGGCCAGCAGCATGGACGGGTCGAAGGTGAGCAGGTCGGGCTGGTCCTGACGCGTCCGCTTCCACCAGGAGTCGAAGTGCCGGGTCGAGACGACGTCGGCCGGCACGCGCTCGTCGTAGAAGGCGAACAGCGTCTCGTCGTCCACGCGCAGGCCGCGGCGGCGCAGCCGGTCCTCGAGCTCGCCCACCTCGTCCAGGAACGCGCGGTTGCGCTCGAAGAAGCGGTGGTGGGTGCGCCACTCGCCCTGGACGAGCGCGTGCCGGATGAACAGCTCGCGTGAGACGACCGGGTCGACCTTGCCGTACTGCACGAGCCGGTCGGCGACGAGCGGGACGCCGTAGAGCGACACCCGCTCGCGGGCCATGACCGAGCCGCGCTTAGTCGACCAGTGCGGCTCGCTGTAGCTGCGCTTGACCAGGTGCTCGCCGGCCTTCTCGGCCCACTCCGGCTGGATCTTGGCCACGTCGCGGGCCCACAGCCGGCTCGTCTCGACCAGCTCGCCGGCCATCACGAGCCGCGGCGGCTTCTTGGCCAGGCCGGAGCCCGGGAAGATCGCGAACTTCGCGTTGCGCGCGCCGAGGTACTCGCGGGTGTCGCCCTCGCGCAGCCCGACGTGCGACAGCAGGCCGTGCAGCAGGGCCTGGTGGATCGCATCCGGGTCGGCGCCGTTGCGGCCAGGCTTCATGCCGAGCTCCTTGACCGTGCGGCGCAGCTGGGAGTGCACGTCGTGCCACTCGCGGATGCGCAGGTAGTGCAGGAACTCGTCGCGGCACATGCGGCGGAAGGCCGAGTGGCTCATGAGGTCGCGCTGCTCGCGCAGGTACGTCCACAGCGTCAAGTACGACAGGAAGTCCGAGTCCGGCTCACGGAAGCGCGCGTGCTTCTCGTCGGCGGCCTGCTGGTGCTCCAGCGGACGCTCGCGCGGGTCCTGGATGCTCAGCGCCGACACGACGACCAGCACGTCGGCCAGGCAGCCGAGCCGGTCGGCGGCCAGCACCATCCGCGCCATCCGCGGGTCGAGCGGAAGCTTGGCCAGGGTGCGGCCGAGCCGGGTGAGCCGCGGCGTGCCGTCGCGGCCGTGGACGAGGGCGCCGAGCTCGGTGAGCAGCACGACGCCGTCGCCGACCGCGCGCGAGTCGGGCTTGTCCAGGAACGGGAAGGACGTCACGTCGCCGAGCTCGAGGTCGGCCATCTGCAGCAGCACCGAGGCGAGGTTGGTGCGCTGGATCTCGGGGTCGGTGAACTCCGGCCGGCTCTCGAAGTCCTCCTCGGAGTACAGCCGGATGCAGATGCCCTCGGCGACACGTCCGCAGCGGCCGGCGCGCTGGCGGGCGGACGCCTGCGAGACCGGCTCGATCGGCAGCCGCTGCACCTTGAGCCGCTGGCTGTAGCGCGAGACGCGGGCGAAGCCGGGGTCGACGACGTACCGGATGCCGGGCACGGTCAGCGACGTCTCGGCCACGTTCGTGGCCAACACGATGCGCCGGCCGCCGCTCGGTGCCGCGAAGATCTTCTGCTGGTCCTGGGTCGAGAGCCGACCGTAGAGCGGCAGGATCTCGGTGCGGGGCCACTTCTTGCCCTGCAGGTGCTCGGCGGTGTCGCGGATCTCGCGCTCGCCGGACAGGAAGACGAGCACGTCGCCCTCGCGGGGGAGCTCGGTGATCGCGTCCGCGATGGCCTGGAGCGGGTCGCCGTCCTCGCGCTCGACGAACGGGCGGTAGCGCACCTCGATGGGGAAGGTGCGGCCGCTGACCTCGATGACCGGGGCGCCGTCGAACATCTCGGCGAAGCGCTCGACCGCGATCGTCGCGGACGTGATGACGACCTTGAGGTCGGGACGCCGCGGCAGCAGCTGGACCAGGTAGCCCAGCAGGAAGTCGATCGCCAGGCTCCGCTCGTGGGCCTCGTCGATGATGATCGTGTCGTAGCGGCTCAGGTCGCGGTCGTGGCTCAGCTCGGCCAGCAGCAGGCCGTCGGTGAGCAGCGTGATCGCGTCACCGCGCTGGTCGTCGAAGCGCACGGCGTAGCCGACCTCGGTGCCCAGCTCGACCCCGCACTCGTCCGCGATGCGCTTGGCCACCGAGCGGGCGGCGATGCGCCGGGGCTGGGTGTGGGCGATCGCGCGGCGGCCGAGCTCGTAGGCGATCTTCGGCAGCTGCGTCGTCTTGCCCGAGCCGGTCTCGCCGGCCACCACCACGACCTGGTGGTCGCGCAGCGCCGCCGCGATCTCGTCGTGGCGGTCGGTGATGGGGAGCGCGGGGTCGTACTCGATCCGCATCGTGCTCTCCGTCGTGCTCATCAGCGCAGTCCCAAGGTGTCGGCCAGCAGGGCGTACCCGACGAACGCGACGACGTCCAGGATCGTGTGGGCGACGATCAACGGCCACAGTCGTCCGGTCCGCAGGTAGAACCATCCCAGCAGAAGCCCCATCGCGACGTTCCCCAGGCCCTGTCCCACGCCCTGGTAGAGGTGGTACGAGCCGCGCAGCAGCGCCGCCACGACGACGATCGCGAGCGGTCCCCAGCGCAGCTGGCGCAGCCGCGTGAACAGGTAGCCGACGACCACGACCTCCTCGAGCACGGCGTTCTGCACCGCCGAGAGGACGAGCACCGGCACCGTCCACCAGTGCGCCGACAGGTCGCTGGCCACCACCTCGGCCGTGACGCCCAGCGCGCGTCCGGCGAAGTAGACGCCGAGGCCGGGGATGCCGATGAGCGCGGCCAGCGCCGCGCCCCAGGCGACGTCGAGCCCCGGACGGTCGCCGGTCAGGCCGAGCCGCTCGCGCAGGCGGGGGAGCGTCGGGTCCCAGCGCCGGTCGGCGGACAGCAGGTACAGCGCCAGCGCCACGGGGACGAGCGCGAACCCGATGCTGAGCAGGTTGAGCACGAGGTCGAGCCAGGCGCTCGTGTCGCGGGTCGGGTTCAGCGTCGCCGTCGACCCGCCGATGCCGGCGTCCGACAGCGCCTTGCGCACGAGACTGACGACCGCGTAGACCGCGGACTGTCCCAGCGACAGGCCGAGGACGATCCAGACCTCCGCCCGCAGCGCGCGGCGGGGGACGGTCGTCACAGCGAGTTCGTCGCGAAGGTGTCGCACGTCCCGATGGTGCCCGACTCGTACCCGGTGGTGAACCAGCGCTGGCGCTGCTCGCTCGAGCCGTGCGTCCAGGAGTCCTGGTTGACCGAGCCGCCGCCGAGCTCGGACTGGATGTGGTCGTCGCCCACCGCGGCGGCCGCGGACAGCGCGGAGTCGATGTCGCGCTGGGTGAGCGGCTCGATGAGGGTGACGCCGTTCGCGTCCTGCGTGGACGCCGCGTGGTTGGCCCAGACGCCGGCCAGGCAGTCGGCCATCAGCTCGATGCGGACGCCGTTGCTCGTCGCGCCCGTGCGGCGGTCCTGGTACTTGCTGAGGATGCCGAGGACGTTCTCGACGTGGTGGCCGTACTCGTGGGCGACGACGTACATCTGGGCGAGCGTGCCCCCGTCGGCGCCGTAGGTGCTGGAGAGCTGGTCGAAGAACGAGGCGTCGATGTAGACCCGCTCGTCGGTGGGGCAGTAGAACGGCCCGGTCTGGTTGGACGCGGTGCCGCAGGGCGACTGCGTGGCGCCGGAGTAGATGACGGTGCGGGCGTCGCGGTACTGGCGGCCTACGTCGGCGGGCAGCGCGTCGCGCCAGTAGTCCTGGACGCTGTTGACCGTGCCGACGATGCGACAGTCGTCGTACTGGTTGGCGTCCGCGCCGGTCTTGCAGTGGGAGAAGTCGCCGCTGCTGCTGGACACGGTGCTCGTCTCGAACGGGTTGGTCGACCCGCCGCCGGTGAGGCCGGAGAGGTCGACGCCCAGGAACGCGCCGATCAGCAGGATGACGACGCCGCCGATGCCGCCGCCGATGAGGGCGCCGCCGCGTCCGCCGCCGCCACTGACCTGGCTGGTGTCGAGTCCTGCGTCGTCGTTGAAGCTCACCCTTCGGATCGTAGTGAGCCAGCCCCGACCCGGCCCGCCGAGCGCCGCCGGGCCGCTGCGTCGGGACCCGTGGCGGTGAGCCTGCGTCCACCCCGAGGCCCGCGGTGGACGCAGGCGCACCGCCGACGCAGGGCCGTGGACGCCAGGTCACCGCCGAGGGAAGGGGCAGGTTCGACGGGCTGGGGTGGTGGGAGGAGCCCTACGGTGGCTCGGTGACGTCCTTCGCCGTGCCGGCCGCGCTGTCGGCCTCCGACCAGATCCGCCGCCGCGCGCTGCGCCGCATGCGCACGGTGGCCACCTGCCTGCTCCTGCTCGCGGCCGTCGTCTACGTGGTGACGCACGGGCAGGACGGCTGGCAGGGCTACGTCAACGCGGCCGCGGAGGCGGCCATGGTCGGCGCCGTGGCCGACTGGTTCGCGGTCACCGCGCTGTTCCGCCACCCGCTCGGCCTGCCGGTGCCGCACACGGCGATCATCCCGCGCAAGAAGCAGATGCTCGGCGAGAGCCTGCAGGAGTTCGTCACCGACAACTTCCTGCACGAGGACGTCGTCCGCGCCCGGCTCGCCGACGCGAAGGTCAGCGAGCGCGCCGGCACCTGGCTCAGCCGGCCCGAGCACGCCCAGCGGATCGTGGAGATCGGCTCGCGGGTCACGGCCGACGCCCTGGCCCGGGTGAAGCCCGACGACGTCAAGGCGGTCGTCGACGCCGCGATCGTGCCGCGCCTGCGCGAGGAGGAGCTCGGGCCGGTGGCGGGACAGCTGCTGGAGTCCGTGCTGGCCGACGACGCGCACCGCGGCCTGGTCGACCTGGCCCTCGCCGAGCTGGAGCGCTGGCTCGTCGAGCACGCCGGCGACGTCGCGGCGATCATCGAGCAGCGAGCCCCCACCTGGACGCCGCAGTGGCTCGACCGCCGCGTCGCGGGCTGGGCGCAGGAGCAGGCGCTGGAGTGGGTGCGCGACATCGTGCGCGACCCCCAGCACCGGGTCCGCCGGGCCCTCGACGGCTACCTCGCCACGCTCGCCGACGACCTGCAGCACGACCCGGCCACGCGCGAGCGGGCCGAGCGGCTCAAGGCCCGCGTGCTCGACCAGCCCCAGGTCACGGTCACGGCGGTGCGGCTGTGGGACGCCCTGCGTCGCGCCCTGGTCGAGGCGCTCGAGCAGCCCGACGGACCGCTGCGGGCCCGCGCGGTCGCCGAGCTGACCGCGCTGGGGGAGCGGCTGAGCACCGACGCCGCCTTCGCTCAGCGCGCGGACGACCTGCTCGCCGACGGGGCGTCGTACGTGGTCGACCGCTACGGCCACGAGCTCGCCTCGGTCATCTCGGCGACGGTCGACCGGTGGGACGGCCGGGAGACCGCCGAGCGCATCGAGCTGCACGTCGGACGCGACCTGCAGTTCATCCGCATCAACGGCACGGTCGTCGGCGGGCTCGTCGGCCTGCTGATCCATGCGGTGAGCTCCGCCCTCTGACCGTCCCCACCTGTGGACGGACCTGTGGGCAGAGCGTGCACAACCGCGTCCGGCCTGTGGGTGGGGAGGGGCCGCCTGTGGGCGCCCGGTGGACCGACGTCCCTTCTGCGGGTTTTCTCGGCGAACTGCTTGCGCCGAGGTGCGCCCGCGCCCTAGAAAGGACCCACGCTCCGGTGCGCCGGAGCGCGTAGGCAGCGGGGACACCGACTCCCAGTCGCCACGGTTTTGCCCCCTGACGCGTGCCGCCGGTGATGCGGACGGTCGGGACCGGTGACAGCCGCTGCCGGATCCGGGCGAGAGACATCACGCTCGCTCGTGACGGGGCCCCGAGAGCTCATACCTCCCGGGGCCCCTCCGTCTTCCGGGGACGGGTGAGGGGACCCGGGTTTGGGTGGCCCGAGCACGGTTTGGTAGTCTTCGGGAGTTGTCACAGCGGGTTCGCAAGAGCCCGGGTCCGGGTGGCGGAATAGGTAGACGCGCTAGCTTGAGGTGCTAGTGCCCGTATAGGGCATGGGGGTTCAAGTCCCCCCTCGGACACAGCAAGGAACACAGGAGCAGGCCCCCGCGAGGGGGCCTGCTCCTTTCTCGTGGTGCCGTGCCGCCGGTCAGGGCCGGGACGCGAGCAGGCCCGCGACCATCGCCCGCAGGCCCGTGGCGAAGGCAGCGTCGGCGTTGTGCTCACCGGTCGCGCGCTGGGCGGCCAGGGCGTCCTCGAACTGAGGCAGCGTGCCCGCGTGCTCGCCCGGGTCGAAGATGTCGTCCGGTGCCGTCGCGTCGAGCGCGGAGCCGAACACGAACGACTCCAGCGCGACGATGGCCGGGACGACCGCCTCGCGCGGCCAGCCGGCCCGGACGAAGCCGCCGGTCACCGCCTCGTACATCTCGAGCAGGCGCCGCGAGCTGGAGACGGGCATGACCGCGATGAGCGGGATCAGCGGCGCGTGGTCGGCGAACACGTCGCGGTAGGTGCGCGCCCAGCGCACGAGCGCCTCGTCGAGCGGGTGGGTCGCGAACAGCGAGTGGTCGACCCCGTCCATCACCAGCTCCTGGATCCACTGCAGCAGCTCCTGCTTGGAGCTCACGTGGTTGTACAGGGCCGACGGCGAGACGCCGAGCGACGTGGCCACCGCCGACATGGTGAGGCCGGAGTACCCGCGGGCCGACACGACGTCGAGCGCGGCGCGGGCGATGATCCGGCGGTCGAGCACGCCGGCCGACGGCCGTCCGGCGCGGCGCCGCCGGGCCGGAGCCGGACCGACGGTCGGTCGGCTCACGGTCGGCTCCTGACGGGGATGTGCGTGATGCGGGACACGTCGGCTACTATCGCACCCGCAGTTAAATGAATCCAGTTCATTTAGATCTTCCGGGAAGTAGGCACCATGCGATTCCTCGAGCGCGACGTCGTCGTCGTCGGAGCCGGGCCGTCCGGCCTCACGGCGGCCTACGAGCTGCGCAAGGCCGGCCGGACCGTCGCGGTCCTGGAGGCCCGTGACCGCGTCGGCGGGCGGACCTGGACCGAGCAGATGGACGGGGCGACGATCGAGATCGGCGGCCAGTGGGTCTCGCCGGACCAGACTGCCCTGTACTCGCTCATCGAGGAGCTCGGCCTGGAGACGTTCGCGCGCTACCGCGAGGGCGACTCGGTCTACGTCGCCGCGGACGGCACCCGCACGGTCTACAGCGGCGGTGACTTCCCGCTGGCCGCGTCGACCGTCGCCGAGATGGACGCCCTCGTCGCGGCGATCGACGCGGTCGTGGCGGAGGTCGACCCGGACGCGCCGTGGGCGCACCCGCGCGCGGAGGAGCTGGACCGCATCTCCTTCCACGACTGGCTGCGGACGCTGTCGAGCGACGAGGTCGCCTGCGCCAACGTGGCACCGTTCATCGCCGGCGGCATGCTGACCAAGCCCGCCTACGCGTTCTCGGCGCTGCAGGCGCTGCTGATGGCCGCGTCCGCCGGCTCGTTCTCGAACCTCGTGGACGAGGACTTCATCCTCGACCGCCGCGTGGTGGGCACGATGCAGGGCGTCTCGAAGGCCCTCGCCGAGCGCCTCGGTGACGACGTGCACCTGGGCAACCCGGTGCTGCGGCTCGAGTGGTCCGAGGACGGCGTCGTCGCCCACGGCGCGGACGTGACGGTCAAGGCCCGCAAGGTCGTCCTGGCTGTCCCGCCGAACCTCTACTCGCGCCTGTCGTACGACCCGCCGCTGCCGCGTCGCCAGCACGTGACCCACCAGCACCAGTCCATGGGGCTCGTCATCAAGGTCCACGCCGTCTACGCGACGCCGTTCTGGCGCGAGCAGGGGCTGTCGGGCACCGGCTTCGCCCCCGCGGGAATCGTGAGCGAGGTGTACGACAACACCTACGTGGGCGAGTCCACCGGCACCCTCGTCGGGTTCATCTCCGACCTGCGCGCCGACGAGATGTTCGCCCTGCCGGCCGACGAGCGCCGGGCCGCGGTCCTGCAGAGCGTGGCCGCGTACCTCGGCGACGAGGCGCTCGAGCCGGTCGTCTACTACGAGTCGGACTTCGCCTCCGAGGAGTGGACGCGGGGCGCGTACGCCACGAGCTACGACCTGGGTGGGCTCCACCGGTTCGGTCCGGACCAGCACGACAACGTCGGGCCGATCTACTTCTCCTCGTCCGACCTGGCCGGCGAGGGGTACCAGCACGTCGACGGCGCCGTCCGCATGGGCCGCCGCACGGCCGCGCGCATCGTGGCGGCGCTCGACGGCACGACGTCCGACCCGGACCTGGACGGTGCCACCTCGCCGTTCGGCACGCTCAGCCTGAAGGGGGCCTAGGCATGCGCTGGCTCGTCGGATACACCGCGGACGACCGGGGCGCCGAGGCCGTCGCACTGGCCTGCGCGCTGGGCGGGCCCGGCGCCCACCTGGACCTGGCCATCGTCCTGCCCGAGCACACGCCGTTCTCGGCCGTCTATCCCGGCACCGACCACGGCTACTCGTCCGTGCTGGCCGACCAGGTCGACGCCTGGGCCGAGGAGGCGCTCGCGCTCGTCCCGGAGGGCGTCACCGCCCGCGTCATGGCCCGCGCGGTCTCCTCGCCGGCCGAGGGGCTCATCGCCATGGCGGAGGAGACCGGCGCCCAGGCGATCGTCCTCGGCGGGCGCAAGCGTCACGTGGCCGGGTTCTTCGCCCCCGGCGCGGTCGCCAGCGCCCTGCTGCACTCCTCGCCGATCCCGGTCGCCATGGGCTCGCCCGAGGCGGTCGCGTCGCTCGAGCAGGCTCAGGGCCGGCTGGAGCGCTACACGGTCCTGGTCGGCAACCGGCCCGGTCACAAGTCGGTCGTGCGGTTCGCCGCGGAGTCCGCGGCCGCGCAGGGTCTGCCGCTGCGCGTCGTCTCGCTGCTGGCCCAGGACGAGCTGCCCACCGGGTCGGCGTCCGTGCCGGAGCTGGTGGCCGCCGAGCGCGCCCGGGTCGCCGAGCTCGTCTCGGTGCTGGGCATCGAGGCCGAGGTGACCGTGGCGTCCGGCGACAGCATCGACGACGCCGTCGCCGAGCTGACCTGGAAGCCGGGGGAGGTCGCCGTCGTCGGGTCCAGCCGGCTGGCGCGGAAGCGTCGCCTGTTCCTCGGGGCGACGGCCCAGCGGGTGCTGCGCACCCTGCCGGTCCCGCTGATGGTCGTCCCCAAGAGCTACAAGATCTCCACCCAGTCGTAGCAGCACCCACCGCAGGGCGCCGCCGACCACGCGCGACGCCTCGGAACGAAGGAACACCGACATGAGTCGTGCAGACAGCACCGTCGCGCCCGCCCCGCCGTCCGAGTCCGGCCTGAGCAGCAAGGGGCTCAGCACGGGCACCGTCGGCGTGCTCGGCGCGGTCGTCATCGGCATCTCGTGCATCGCCCCGGCCTACACCCTCACCGCGGCCCTCGGCCCGACGGTGGCGGAGGTCGGGACCCAGCTGCCGGCCGTCTTCATCGCCGGGTTCCTGCCGATGCTGCTCGTCGCGCTCGGCTACCGCGAGCTCAACCGCGCCATGCCCGACTCGGGCACGTCGTTCACCTGGGCCACGCGCGCGTTCGGGCCGTGGATCGGCTGGATGGGTGGCTGGGGGCTGATCGCCGCGACGATCATCGTGCTGTCCAACCTGGCCGCGGTCGCGGTGGACTTCTTCTACATCATGCTCGGCCAGGTCTTCGGGAACGACGACCTCGCCGACCTGACGACCAACCTGTGGATCAACATCCCGACCACGCTGGTGTTCATCGCCGTGGCCTGCTGGATCTCCTACCGCGGCATGGAGGCGACCAAGGCGTTCCAGTACGTGCTGGTGTCGTTCCAGGTCGTCGTCCTGGTCTGGTTCGCGGTCTCGGCGTTCGTCCACGTCGGCAACGGGACGGCGTTCGACGCCACGCCGGTGTCCCTGGACTGGTTCGACCCCACCGCCATCGAGTCGTTCGGCGCGTTCGCCGCCGGCGTCTCGCTGTCGATCTTCATCTTCTGGGGCTGGGACGTCACGCTCACGATGAACGAGGAGACCACCGACCCCGAGAAGGTCCCGGGCCGTGCGGCGACCCTCACGGTGCTGGTCATCATGGGCATCTACATGCTCTGCTCGGTCGCGGTCATCGCCTACGCCGGCATCGGCACCACCGGCCTGGGCGCCGGCAACCCCGAGAACCAGGAGTCCATGTTCGCCGTCCTGGCCGAGCCGATCATGGGCCCGTTCGCGATCCTGATGTCGCTGGCGATCCTGTCGTCGTCCGCGGCGTCGCTGCAGTCGACGCTCGTCTCGCCCGCCCGCACGATGCTGGCGATGAGCCACTACAAGGCGCTGCCCTCCGGCCTGTCGCGGATCTCGCCGCGCTTCATGTCGCCCTCGGTCGCGACGATCACCGCCGGCGCGACGGCGGGCGGGTTCTACGTGATCACCCGGCTGCTGAGCGAGAACGCGCTGTGGGACACCATCACCGCCCTCGGCCTGATGATCTGCTTCTACTACGGCGTCACCGCCCTGGCGTGCGTCTGGTACTTCCGCCGCGAGGCCTTCTCGTCGCTGCGCAGCGCGACCTTCCAGTTCCTCGCGCCGCTGCTGGGCGGCGTGATCCTGCTGGTCATGTTCGTGAGCACCGCGCACGACTCGATGGACCCCGGCTACGGCTCGGGGTCGAGCGTCCTCGGCGTCGGCACGGTGTTCGTCCTCGGCAGTGCGGTGCTGCTGCTCGGCGTCGTCATCATGCTCGTGATGCGCTTCCGGCAGCCCGGCTTCTTCCGCGGCGAGACGATCCGCCGCCACCGGTAGCAGATGGCCTAGTCCGGTCGGGTGGTTCCGCGCCGAACCGGTCCGTCGCCGGCGGCGGACCTGGCAGGCTGGACGCACTCGTCCGGGGGAGGTCAAGGGTGGAAGCGCTGGACATCGCGTCGTTGCGGATCAGCCTGGTCGTCGTCGTCCTGGCCGCCTTCGTGCTCTTCTACGTCGTCACCTACCGGGTGACGCGCGCGGCGTACGCCGCCCTGTGGTCGCTGGCCCTCCTGCAGATCGTGCTCGGCACGACCCTCATGCTCGGTGTCGGCACGTCCGCGCAGGCGCTCGTGCTGCCCCCGGCGAACGGTCTGCTGCTCGGCGGCGCGATCGCCCTGTACGCGGGCGTCCGCACCGTCGACGGGCTCGCCGTGTCGCGGGCCCTCGTGGTGCCGCCGGTGCTCGTCGCGCTGGTCACCGCCGCGGACGACCCCGGGACCAAGGCGTGGGCGGGGGACCTGGTGTACCTGCCGCTCCTCGGTCTGGCCACGGGGGCGACCGCCCTGCACCTGTGGACCACGACCGGGCCACGGCTCGGCCTGCGCCGGGCGCTGGCCGGCGCGATCGCCGTCGAGTCCGCCTTCTACCTCGTCCGCACGGTCGCGTTCTTCACGATGGGTCCGCAGGACGCCCGCTACGACGCGCTGTTCGGCCCGGTGCCGGCGACGCTGGTCAACCTGGCGGTGCTCATGGGCGGCGTGCTCGGCATGACCGCGCTGTCGACCGAGCAGCAGGTGCGCGAGCTGCGCAGCCAGGCCACGCGGGACGGTCTGACCCAGCTGCTCAACCGCGCCGAGTTCGACCGTCGCGCGACCGTCGCGATCGAGCGCATGCGTCGTGGCGGGATGCGCGGCACCCTCGTGATCGCCGACCTCGACCACTTCAAGACGGTCAACGACACGTGGGGGCACGAGGTCGGCGACCGGGTGCTGTGCGCCTTCGCCGAGGCGTGCCGGTCGGTCGTCCGTGCGTCCGACCTCGTGGCCCGGGTCGGCGGCGAGGAGTTCGTGCTGCTGCTTCCCGGATCGTCGCCCCAGGACGCCGAACGGGTCGTCCGTGAGCTGCGCGCACTGCTGTGCGCCGTGCCGATGCCCGACCCGGACCTGCAGGTCACCGCGAGCTACGGCGTCGTCTCGACGACCGACCACCGCGGGCTCGCGGCCGTCGTGGCGGCGGCGGACGCGGCGCTGTACCGCGCCAAGCGGGCCGGGCGCGACCGTCTCGGCCACGCGGACTCCGCCGACCGGACGCCCGGCGAGCTCGTCGAGCTGGGCTAGGCCACCTGCTCGCGGGAGCGGCGGCGCAGGCCCGGCAGCAGCCGCAGCCGTGGGGCCTCGACCGAGGCCGGCACCACGGCGTCCAGCACCGCCTCCGCGGCCTCCTGTCCGGCGCGGACGAGCGCGTCGGTCTGGGTGAAGTCGGTCATCGGCACGTCCAGCTCGGGGAAGCTGAGCTCGACCACGCGCGTGCGCGGCCCGAGGTCGACGACCGGGCGCAGCCGCATCGAGGCGCCGAGCGACATGATCAGCACGTCGACGGGGTTGCGGGGCGCGCGGGCCCGTACCGGCGGGCTGACGTTGAGCACGTACACGGTGGTGGGCTCCAGGTCGACCGCGCCGGCGAGCGGGACGTTGTCGGTGATGCCGCCGTCGACGTGGATCGTCTCCTCGCCGGTGAGCGGGCTCGTCAGCCGCACCGGCGGGAAGACGGCGGGCAGCGCGGTCGAGGCGAGCAGCACGTCCCGCAGGTCGCCCGAGTCGTGGTACGACGGCAGGCCCGACCCCAGCTCGGAGGTGACGATGCGCACCGGCGTGGGCAGGTCCTCGACGCGCTCGTGGCCGATCCAGTCGTCGATCAGGCCGGCGAGGTTGGCGTTGTCGTACAGGTAGGGGCGACGACGCATGAGGTGACGGATCCGCGTGAACGTGCCGCCGGGGAAGATCGTGCCGCCGCTGAGGCCGCGCCAGCTCTCGTGCAGGGCGTCGACCCGCTCGACCGTCGGGTCGCAGGCCACGAAGGCGGCGTTGAGGGCGCCGACGGACGTGCCGACCAGGTGGTCGGGGACGATGTCGCGCTCCAGCAGGGCCCGCAGCATGCCGATCTGCGCCGCGCCGCGGGACGCCCCGCCCGACAGCACCATCACGGTGCGTCCCTGCTCCGCCATGCCGCCTCCTCGTCCCGAGATCCACGCGATGACTCGTGTGCTGAATGTCTACACCGAAGATGTCACGTTCACATGTCGAGAGCGGTCCGGACGGTTACGACCGCGTGACGCCTCGGGGCCGTCCGATGCCGGTGCGCGGCCGGCGGGGGCGATCGGCCGGCCGGATGTCGGGACTCCCCACCGGCGGCGGGCCGACCGTGCCATGATGCTGGCGCCGGTCGGGGGAGAGCACGGAGGAGCCATGATGCTCGAGCTCGACCCCGCGACCCTGCGCGTGGCCCTGGTGGCCGTCCTGGCGACCACGCTGCTGCTGTTCTACGCGGTCACCTACCGCATCACCCGCGCCCCGTTCGTCGGCCACTGGTGCCTGGCGCTGCTGTGCCTGGGCGGCGGCACGATGCTCTACGTCCTCAACGGCACGCCGGCGCAGCGCTGGGCCAACCCGGTCGGCAACGCGGTCGTCGTCCTCGGCCTGTCCTTCGCCGTCTCCGGCGCGCGGACGCTGCGCGGACTGCGCACGCCGTCCTGGTGGCTGGGCGTGCCGCCGCTCATGGCCCTGGGGGCGTCGTGGTGGGACGACGCGGCGACGAACGTCTGGTCCGGTGCCGAGGTCGTGCTCGGCCTGGTCGGCGTGCTGTCGTGGATCGCGGCGACGACGCTGTGGACCGACCGTCGCGGCGGGGTCGCCCGGCTGCAGCGCGTCGTGGGCGCGGCCGGCGCGCTGTTCGGCACCTACTACCTGCTGCGCCTGACGTTCTTCGTGCTGCTCGGTCCGGACGACGAGCTGTTCCGCCGCCTGTTCGGCAGCGTGCCCACCACGCTGGCCATCACCGTCCTGCTCATCGCCATCACCTTCACCGTCGCCGCCCTGCACACCGAGCAGCAGACCCTCGAGCTGCAGGTGCGGGCCAGCCGCGACGGGCTCACCGGCCTGCTCAACCGGCAGGAGTTCCTGCGCCTGGCCGAGGTCGAGGCGCGACTGCTCGCCCGGGCCCGGCGGCCCGCGGCGGTCGTGCTGGCCGACATCGACCACTTCAAGCAGGTCAACGACCGGTTCGGGCACGACGCCGGCGACCAAGTGCTGTGCACCTTCGCGGCCCGCAGCCGGCAGGCCCTGCGCTCGACCGACCTGCTCGGGCGGTACGGCGGCGAGGAGTTCGTGTTCCTGCTCCCCGGCGCGAGCACCGCCGAGGCGGGCCACGTCATGCACGACGTGCGCCAGCAGGTCGCGCACGCGGAGGCGGACGGGCCGCGGGTGACCGCCAGCTTCGGGGTCGCCGCGCTCGAGCCGGGGGCCAGCGTGGGGGAAGCGATCGCCGCGGCCGACGCCGCGCTCTACCGGGCGAAGGCCCAGGGACGCGATCGTGTGGTGCTGGCCGAGGGCTGAGGCTCCCGGCGGCGGGTCAGGCGAGCTCGAGCTCGGCGTCGAGGTCCTCGAGCTCGTCGAGGAGCGCGCGCAGCTCGGCGCTCCCGGGCTGCTCGGCGGTGCGGAGGGCAGCCACGAGGGACAGCACCTCGTCGCGTCGCCAGCGGGCCTCGGCCGCGGCCAGGGGATCGTTCGTCACGCTCTCCATGGTCGGCCGCGCGACCAAGCAGATGAGGCATTTGGGGCCTCGGCGAGTCTGTGACGTCGATCGTCACAGGCTGCGGCGGTCAGCGGCGGCGCCAGGCCCCGGTCGCCCACAGCGACCACAGCACCAGCACGGGCTGGAACAGCAGCCGCACACCACGCTTGGTGTCCGAGTCGAGCCCGAAGGCGTCCGTGTGGGTGGCGTACTGGGAGATGTTGCCGGGGAAGATGGCCACGAAGAACGCCGCCAGCAGCCAGCCGACGGCGACCTTGCGGCGGCCGAGCAGCAGCGCGGCGCCGCCGAGGGTGATCTCCACGACGCCGGAGACGACCACCACGGTGTCCTCGTCCAGCGGCGTCCAGCCCGGCACCTGGGCCCGGAACTCGTCGCGGGCGAACGTCAGGTGCGAGACGCCGGCGAAGACCAGGAACGAGCCGAGGGCCAGGCGGCCGACGGTCTGCGGGACGGTCGTGCGCGGGTTCTCGTCGAGCGGCGTGAGCGGCATGACCCGAGTCTGGCAGCCTCCGCGCGGCCCGGCACCCCGGTCGGGGGCACGACCCGCGACAATGGACGGATGCGCCTGGTCGACCTGCTGCCCACCGGCACCACCACCGACGAGGACGTCGTCTACGACGCCTTCGTCCAGTGGGTCGAGAAGCGCGGCCTCGCGCTGTACCCGCACCAGGACGAGGCGGTGCTGGAGTGCCTGTCGGGGGCCAACGTCGTCCTGGCCACCCCGACCGGCTCGGGCAAGAGCCTCGTGGCCACCGGCGCGATGGCGGCCGCGCTGGCCCGCGGCGAGTGCAGCGTCTACACCGCCCCGATCAAGGCGCTGGTGAGCGAGAAGTTCTTCGACCTGTGCGAGGTCTTCGGCGCCGAGAACGTCGGCATGATCACCGGTGACGCGGCCGTGAACGCCGACGCGCCGATCATCGCCGCGACGGCCGAGGTGCTGGCCAACATGGCGCTGCGCGAGGGCGAGCAGACCGACGTCGGTCTCGTGGTCATGGACGAGTTCCACTACTACGCCGACCCCGACCGTGGCTGGGCCTGGCAGGTGCCCCTGCTCGAGCTGCCCAAGGCGCAGTTCCTGCTCATGTCGGCGACGCTCGGCGACACGACCCGGCTGCAGGAGCGGCTCTCCGAGCGCACCGGACGCCCGACGGTGTCGGTCGCCACCGCGGAGCGTCCCGTGCCGCTGGTCAGCGAGTACGTCATGACGCCGGTCCAGGAGACGCTGGAGAACCTGGTCGAGACGCACCAGACGCCGGTCTACGTCGTCCACTTCACCCAGGCCTCGGCGCTGGAGCGCGCGCAGGCGCTGACCAGCGTGAAGGTGGCCACCCGCGAGGAGCGCGACGCGATCGCCGAGCAGATCGGCGACTTCCGGTTCACGTCGGCCTTCGGCAAGACCCTGTCACGCCTCGTGCGCATGGGCATCGGCGTCCACCACGCCGGGATGCTGCCGCGCTACCGCCGGCTGGTCGAGACGCTGACCCAGGCCGGCCTGCTCAAGGTGGTCTGCGGCACCGACACCCTCGGCGTCGGCATCAACGTCCCCATCCGCACGGTGCTGTTCAGCGGGCTGAGCAAGTACGACGGCACCCGTCAGCGCCAGCTGCAGGTGCGTGAGTTCCAGCAGATCGCCGGCCGGGCCGGACGCGCCGGGTTCGACACCGTCGGCCACGTGGTCGTGCTGGCGCCCGAGCACGAGATCGAGAACGCCAAGGCGCTGGCCAAGGCCGGCGACGACCCCAAGAAGCGGCGCAAGGTCGTGCGCAAGAAGGCGCCCGAGGGCTTCGTGTCCTGGAACGACGCGACCTTCGACAAGCTCGTGAACGGCACCCCCGAGCCGCTCGTCTCGCGCATGCGGGTCAGCCACGCCATGGTGCTCGACGTCGTGAGCCGCCCCGGTGACGCGCGGGCGTCCCTGGAGCGCATGCTCAGCGACAGCGACGAGACCCCCGAGCGCCAGGACGCGCTGCTCGCCCAGGTCGACGAGATCATCGACGCGCTGCTCACCGGCGGGGTCGTCGAGCGGCTCGACCCGCCGGACGAGGAGGGACGCACGCTGCGCCTCACCGTCGACCTGCAGGCCAACTTCGCGCTCAACCAGCCGCTCAGCCCGTTCGCCGTGGCGACCCTGGAGCTGCTCGACCCCGAGTCCGAGACGTTCGCCCTCGACGTCGTCTCGGTCGTCGAAGCCACCCTGGACGACCCGCGCCCGATCATCTCGGCCCAGCGCTTCCGCGCCCGCGGCGAGGCCGTCGCGGAGATGAAGGCCGAGGGCATGGAGTACGAGGAGCGCATGGACGCCCTCGAGGACGTCGAGCACCCGCAGCCGCTGCGCGACCTGCTCGAGGCCGCGTACGAGACGTACCGCGCCGGCCACCCGTGGGTCGCCGACCACCAGCTGCGGCCCAAGTCGGTCGTGCGCCAGATGTGGGAGCGCGCCATGACCTTCTCCGAGCTCGTCAGCGAGTACGGGCTGGCCCGTTCCGAGGGCCTGGTCCTGCGCTACCTCTCGGACGTCTACAAGACGCTCGTGCGCACCGTCCCCGAGCGCGTCCGGACCGAGGAGCTCGGCGACCTCACCGAATGGCTCGGCGAGCTCGTCCGCCAGACCGACTCCAGCCTGCTGGACGAGTGGGAGCAGCTCGTGCACCCGGGCGAGGACGTCGCCGAGGTGCGGCCGCAGGCCGACGCCAGCGCGCCGCCCCGGCCGGTCACCGGCAACGCCCGTGCCTTCCGGGTGCTCGTGCGCAACGCGCTCTTCCGCCGCGTCGAGCTGGCCGCGCTCGGGCGCTGGGACTCCCTGGGCGACCTCGACGCCGAGTCCGGCTGGACGGCCGAGGCCTGGCGCGAGGCCGTGGGGGAGTACCTGGACGAGTACGAGTCGATCGGCACCGGCCCGGCCGCCCGCGGCCCGCAGCTGTTCATGGTCACCGAGGACGGCAGCACCTGGCGCGTCCGCCAGACGTTCGACGACCCCGCCGGCGACCGCGACTGGGGCATCAGCGCCGAGGTCGACCTGCCGGCGTCCGACGTCGCCGGCGAGGCCGTCGTGCGCGTCCTGGACGTCGGCCCGGCCTGACGCCCGCTCGAGGTGTGACCCGCGGTGCCCGCCCCTAGCGTGGGGACATGATGCGCTTCGGGTACACCCTCATGACCGAGCAGGCCCCGCCGCAGCGGCTCGTGCAGCACGCCGTCAGCGCCGAGGAGGCCGGCTTCGACTTCGCCGTCAGCAGCGACCACTTCTTCCCCTGGGTCGACGAGCAGGGCCACAGCCCCAACGCCTGGGTGCTGCTCGGTGCGGTCGCCCAGGCGACGTCCACGCTCCCGCTGATGACCTACGTGACCGCGCCGATCATGCGCTACCACCCGGCAGTGGTGGCGCAGCAGGCCGCGACGCTGGGCCTGCTGAGCGAGGGACGCTTCACGCTCGGCCTCGGCGCCGGCGAGAACCTCAACGAGCACGTCGTGGGCCGCGGGTGGCCGCCGGTCAACGTCCGGCACGAGATGTTCTCCGAGGCGCTCGACATCATCAACGCCCTGTTCGACGGCGGCTACGTGTCCTACCAGGGCAAGCACCTGAGCGTGGACTCGGCGAAGCTGTGGGACCTGCCCGAACAGCGCGTCCCGATCGGCGTAGCGGTGAGCGGCGAGCAGTCGATCAGGGTCGGTGCCCCGCGGGCGGACGTCATGATCTCCACCGAGCCGGACCCGTCGCTGGCCCCGCTGTGGGACGAGCACGCGCGCGGCGGTGCCGGCGGACGCAAGGTCGCCCAGCTGCCGATCGCCTGGGGCGCGGACGCCGAGTCCGCCACGCAGCGGGCGCACGAGCAGTTCCGCTGGTTCGCCGGGGGGTGGAAGGTCAACGCCGAGCTGCCCGGACCCTCCGGCTTCGCCGGCGCCACCCAGTTCGTGCGGCCCGAGGACGTCGCCGACCAGATCCCGTGCGGCGACGACGTCGACGCGGTGGTCGAGGCCGTCCGGCCGTTCGCCGAGGCCGGCTACACGGACCTGGCGCTCGTCCAGATCGGCGACGAGGCGCAGGAGGAGCTGTTCGACACCGGCGTCTCCCGCCTGCTGCCCGCGCTGCGTGAGGCGTTCGGCGGCTGAGCTAGGCCGAGGGCTCGCCGGCCGGCTCGACCAGGTCGGCGAGCTCGGGGTGCTCGTCGAGGTAGTGACGCACGTACGAGCAGCTGGGGCGCACGGTGCGGCCGGACGACCGCACGTCCTGCAGCGCTGCCCCCACCAGCTCGGCGGCCACGCCCTGGCCGGAGTACGCGTCGTCGACGACCGTGTGGTCCATGACGACGACGTCGCCCTCGACGCGCGCCTGGGTGAACCCGGCCTCGTCCCCGTCGACGTAGATCACGTAGCGCTGGCCGGCCTCGTCGTGCTCGATGGAGGTGCTCATGCCTCCACTGAACCTCAGGCCGGCGCCAGGCGCACGCGGCGGCCGGTCATCGCCGCCGCTCGCAGCCGCACCAGGGTGGTGCGCTCGCCGGGGGCCCACGGTCGCAGCCCCCGGTCGGCCAGCGTCGCGGCGAGCCCTTCGTCGTGGACGACCTCGGCGCGTCCGCGCAGCAGGATGCTCCAGCCGCTCTGGAACGTGTCGTCGTGGTGGTCGACCTGGAAGGCGACCTGGTCGGCGTCGGCGGAGCGCGCCAGGATGCCGCCGGCGGCGGTGAGCCAGAAGACGTCGCCGTCGAGCTCGCGATAGTTGACGGGCACGAGCTGCAGGGTGCCGTCGTGGTCGACGAAGGCGATGCGTCCGACGACCCCGGCTCCCAGCAGCGCGAGGGCCTCGTCGTGGTCGAGGACGGTGGGTCCGGTCTGGCTCATGTCGCTCCTTCGTCGTCGGGGTCCAGGTCCAGGCGGGCCTGCTCGTGGCGGACCTCGGCCTGCGTGAGCGCGGCGTCGGCGGACTCGTGCGCCGTGACGGCGCTCTCGAGCTCCGCGCTGGCGTGGGCCAGCCGCTCGGTGAGGTCCTCGACGTCGCGCTGGGCCTGGGCCAGGCGCAACGAGGTCTCGTCGTAGGCGGTGCGGCGCCCGGCCAGGTCGCGCTCGGCGGACGCCAGCTCGCGCAGCGCGGCCGCCCGTCGGCGCAGCGCCTCGCGCTCGGCCCGAGCGTCGGACACGTCCGGGTCGTCGTCGGAGGCGTCGAGCGGCACGACGTCGGGCAGGTCGAGGGCGTCCGGCACGGCGACCGACTCACGGACGTCGAGCGGCTCGAGCCCGGTGGCGACCAGGGGACGCACGAGCAGTCCCGACCGCGCGGCGACGGCCGCGGACTCGTCGGAGACGACGGCCCGCAGCGTCGCGTCCAGCTCGCGCAGTGCCACGGCGCCGATGCGCTGGCCGAGCACGCGGCCGCGGGAGGTGGCCACCTGCACGGCCTCGGACATGAGGGTGCGGCGGCGGGCGTCGAGCCCCCGGCGGGCGGCGCGGTCGGTGAGCGCGCCGTCGCGCAGCTGCTCGCCGATGTCGGACAGCTCCTCCAGCAGCGCCGGACCGCCCTCACCGAGCAGGTCGACCAGCCAGGCGGCCACCGACGGCTTGGGCAGCCGCTTCACGGCGTCGGCGAGCTCCTTGTCGACCTCGCGCGCGGCCTTGACGGCGTCGTCGCGCGCGGCGGTGAAGTCGCTCAGCGGCGTGCGATAGAGCTCACGCGCCACGTCGGCGACCTGCGCGGACGTCGTCATGGCGCCACCGTAGAGCACCGTGCCGACGCCGACGACCTCATCGGACGCTCGCGCACCGCAGGCACAGCGACGCGGTCGGCCGGGCGGCCAGTCGTTCCGGTGGGATCGGCTCGCCGCACCGTTCGCACGTGCCGTAGGTGCCGGCATCCAGACGAGCCAGGGCGGCGCGGGCCTCGTCGGCCCGGCGCCGGGCCTGGTCGGCGAGCGCCTCGACCTGGGCGCGCTCGAACGCGATCGTGGCGCCCTCGGGGTCGTGCTCGTCGTCGGCGTTCGACCCCTCGGACGCGCTCACGATCGCCGCGTGGTCGTCGTCGAGCGCGGTGAGCCGCCCGAGGGCGGCCGCCAGCTCCGCGTCGAGCCGCTGCCGGACGTCGTCCACGCGCGCGGCTAGCGTCGCGGGTTCTCGTCGTGGCCGGTGGTGATCACCAGCAGGCCGGCGGCGACCACGAGGGCCAGCACGACCCCGGTGACGACACCGGTGCGGAAGCTGCCGAACAGGGCCGACAGCAGCAGGCAGAGGGCGACCGCGGAGGTCGCGAACGCCATGAGGAGGGGG
>NZ_SJXM01000024.1 GCF_004336805.1 Aeromicrobium sp. IC_218 | reverse complement strand
GGGGTTTTTCAACGGAGAGTTTGATCCTGGCTCAGGACGAACGCTGGCGGCGTGCTTAACACATGCAAGTCGAGCGGTAAGGCCCTTTCGGGGGTACACGAGCGGCGAACGGGTGAGTAACACGTGAGCAATCTGCCCCTGTCTCTGGGATAACCACTGGAAACGGTGGCTAATACCGGATATGACCTCCTTCTGCATGGTTGGTGGTGGAAAAGTCCGCTGGACAGGGATGAGCTCGCGGCCTATCAGCTTGTTGGTGGGGTAATGGCCTACCAAGGCGACGACGGGTAGCCGGCCTGAGAGGGTGACCGGCCACACTGGGACTGAGACACGGCCCAGACTCCTACGGGAGGCAGCAGTGGGGAATATTGGACAATGGGCGAAAGCCTGATCCAGCAACGCCGCGTGAGGGATGACGGCCTTCGGGTTGTAAACCTCTTTCAGCAGGGACGAAGCGAAAGTGACGGTACCTGCAGAAGAAGGACCGGCCAACTACGTGCCAGCAGCCGCGGTAATACGTAGGGTCCGAGCGTTGTCCGGAATTATTGGGCGTAAAGGGCTCGTAGGCGGTTTGTCACGTCGGGAGTGAAAACTCAGGGCTTAACCCTGAGCGTGCTTCCGATACGGGCTGACTAGAGGGATGCAGGGGAGAACGGAATTCCTGGTGTAGCGGTGGAATGCGCAGATATCAGGAGGAACACCGGTGGCGAAGGCGGTTCTCTGGGCATTTCCTGACGCTGAGGAGCGAAAGCATGGGGAGCGAACAGGATTAGATACCCTGGTAGTCCATGCCGTAAACGTTGGGCGCTAGGTGTGGGGACCTTCCACGGTTTCCGTGCCGCAGCTAACGCATTAAGCGCCCCGCCTGGGGAGTACGGCCGCAAGGCTAAAACTCAAAGGAATTGACGGGGGCCCGCACAAGCGGCGGAGCATGCTGATTAATTCGATGCAACGCGAAGAACCTTACCTGGGTTTGACATATGCCGGAAAGCGCCAGAGATGGTGCCCCTTTTTGTCGGTATACAGGTGGTGCATGGCTGTCGTCAGCTCGTGTCGTGAGATGTTGGGTTAAGTCCCGCAACGAGCGCAACCCTCGTCCTATGTTGCCAGCACGTTATGGTGGGGACTCATAGGAGACTGCCGGGGTCAACTCGGAGGAAGGTGGGGATGACGTCAAGTCATCATGCCCCTTATGTCCAGGGCTTCAAGCATGCTACAATGGCCGGTACAATGGGCTGCGATACCGCGAGGTGGAGCGAATCCCAAAAAGCCGGTCTCAGTTCGGATTGGGGTCTGCAACTCGACCCCATGAAGTCGGAGTCGCTAGTAATCGCAGATCAGCAACGCTGCGGTGAATACGTTCCCGGGCCTTGTACACACCGCCCGTCACGTCATGAAAGTCGGCAACACCCGAAGCCGGTGGCCTAACCCTTGTGGAGGGAGCCGTCGAAGGTGGGGCTGGCGATTGGGACGAAGTCGTAACAAGGTAGCCGTACCGGAAGGTGCGGCTGGATCACCTCCTTTCTAAGGAGCATCTGGCCCGCAGACTTGGTCTGTGTGGTCCATTGAGTCGTTGACCAGCCGAATGTGCTGGTGCGGTCTCAGCTCACTAGTGGACGTCGACTATGACTGCTCGAGGATCTCGGGTCTTGCTAGTACTGCCGCTTGCGGCGTGGAACGTGGGGTCTGGGTGGTTCGGGTGGTCTGCACACTGTTGGGTCCTGAGGGATCGGGTCTTCGGATCGGGTTTCTTCGGATCGTCTTCTCCGTACGAACCGTCAGTGCCTTCGGGTGGTGGTAGGCGTCGGGTTGGGGGGCGGGACCGGTCGTATTTTGAGAACTTCACAGTGGACGCGAGCATCTTTGTAGAAACAACAAGCTACTAAGTGCACATGGTGGATGCCTTGGCATCGAGAGCCGATGAAGGACGTAGGAGTCTGCGATAAGCCCTGGGGAGCTGACAACCGAGCTGTGATCCGGGGGTGTCCGAATGGGGAAACCCGGCTGGAGGAAAGTCCAGTCACCTCTACCTGAACACATAGGGTAGTTGGAGGGAACGCGGGGAAGTGAAACATCTCAGTACCCGCAGGAAGAGAAAACAACAGTGATTCCGGGAGTAGTGGCGAGCGAAACTGGAAGAGGCTAAACCTCAAGTATGTGATAGCCGGCGGGCGTTGTACTTGGGGGGTTGTGGGGCCGCATGGTCTGTTCTGCCGGACAGACGAAGAGTCATAAACCATGAGTGAAGTTGAGACGGCTGGAAAGTCGTGGCATAGAGGGTGAGACCCCCGTAGACGTAAGCTCATGGCTCTTGTGCGTGACCCCGAGTAACACCGAACCCCTGAAATTCGGTGTGAATCTGGCGGGACCACCCGTTAAGCCTAAATACTCCTCGATGACCGATAGCGGACTAGTACCGTGAGGGAAAGGTGAAAAGTACCCCGGGAGGGGAGTGAAATAGTACCTGAAACCATGTGCATACAAGCCGTCGGAGCCTTTCGGGGTGACGGCGTGCCTTTTGAAGAATGAGCCTGCGAGTTAGCGTTGTGTAGCGAGGTTAAGGCGTGTGCCGTAGCCGTAGCGAAAGCGAGTCCGAACAGGGCGTCTGAGTTGCACGATCTAGACCCGAAGCGGAGTGATCTATCCATGGGCAGGTTGAAGCGCGGGTAAGACCGCGTGGAGGACCGAACCCACCTAGGTTAAAAACTGGGGGGATGACCTGTGGATAGGGGTGAAAGGCCAATCAAACTCCGTGATAGCTGGTTCTCCCCGAAATGCATTTAGGTGCAGCGTCACGTGTTTCTTGCCGGAGGTAGAGCACTGGATGGGCTAGGGGGCTTACCAGCTTACTGAACTCAACCAAACTCCGAATGCCGGTAAGTGAGAGCGTGGCAGTGAGACTGCGGGGGATAAGCTCCGTAGTCGAGAGGGAAACAGCCCAGACCATCAGCTAAGGCCCCTAAGCGGTTACTAAGTGGAAAAGGATGTGGAGTCGCATAGACAACCAGGAGGTTGGCTTAGAAGCAGCCATCCTTGAAAGAGTGCGTAATAGCTCACTGGTCAAGTGATTCTGCGCCGACAATTTAGCGGGGCTCAAGTAATCCGCCGAAGCTATGGCATTCACGCGTGTACCAGGCCTTCGTGGTCCAGGTGCGTGGATGGGTAGGGGAGCGTCGTGTCGGGAGTGAAGCGGCGGGGTGACCCAGCCGTGGACGCGACACGAGTGAGAATGCAGGCATGAGTAGCGAATGAAGAGTGAGAAACTCTTCCACCGGATGACCAAGGGTTCCAGGGTCAAGCTAATCTTCCCTGGGTAAGTCGGGACCTAAGGCGAGGCCGACAGGCGTAGTCGATGGACAACGGGCTGATATTCCCGTACCGGCGTTGAACCGCCCATGCTGAATCCAGTGATGCTAAGGGCCCGAAACGTACCTAAAGCCACTTCGGTGGTTATGGTGCGCGTAGCGCCTGACCCGAGCTGGTAGTAGGCAAGCGATGGTGTGACGCAGGAAGGTAGCTCAACCGCGGCGATGGTAGACCGCGGGCAAGGTCGTAGGACGAACGGTAGGCAAATCCGCCGTTCACATGTCTGAGAGCTGATGCCGAGACGATTGAGTCGAAGTGAGTGATCCTATGCTGCCGAGAAAAGCATCTAGCGAGGTTCAGAGCCGCCCGTACCCCAAACCGACTCAGGTGGTCAGGTAGAGAATACTAAGGTGATCGAGTGAACCATGGTTAAGGAACTCGGCAAAATGCCCCCGTAACTTCGGGAGAAGGGGGGCCGGATTCGTGAGTGGACTTGCTCCACGAAGCGTTGAAGGCCGCAGAGACCAGGCCCAAGCGACTGTTTACTAAAAACACAGGTCCGTGCTAAGTCGAAAGACGCCGTATACGGACTGACTCCTGCCCGGTGCTGGAAGGTTAAGGGGACGTGTCAGCGCAAGCGAAGCACAGAACTTAAGCCCCAGTAAACGGCGGTGGTAACTATAACCATCCTAAGGTAGCGAAATTCCTTGTCGGGTAAGTTCCGACCTGCACGAATGGAGTAACGACTTGGGCGCTGTCTCAACCATGGACTCGGCGAAATTGCACTACGAGTAAAGATGCTCGTTACGCGCGGCAGGACGGAAAGACCCCGGGACCTTTACTATAGTTTGGTATTGGTGTTTGGTTCAGTTTGTGTAGGATAGGTGGGAGACTGTGAAGCATTCACGCCAGTGAGTGTGGAGTCATCGTTGAAATACCACTCTGACTGTACTAGATATCTAACCTAGGTCCGTGATCCGGATCAGGGACAGTGCCTGATGGGTAGTTTAACTGGGGCGGTTGCCTCCTAAAATGTAACGGAGGCGCCCAAAGGTTCCCTCAGCCTGGTTGGCAATCAGGTTTCGAGTGTAAGTGCACAAGGGAGCTTGACTGTGAGAGTGACAGCTCGAGCAGGGACGAAAGTCGGGACTAGTGATCCGGCGCTGGCAAGTGGAAGCGGCGTCGCTCAACGGATAAAAGGTACCCCGGGGATAACAGGCTGATCTTCCCCAAGAGTCCATATCGACGGGATGGTTTGGCACCTCGATGTCGGCTCGTCGCATCCTGGGGCCGTAGCAGGTCCCAAGGGTTGGGCTGTTCGCCCATTAAAGCGGCACGCGAGCTGGGTTTAGAACGTCGTGAGACAGTTCGGTCCCTATCCGCCGCGCGCGTTGGAAACTTGAGAAAGGCTGTCCCTAGTACGAGAGGACCGGGATGGACGAACCTCTGGTGTGGCAGTTGTTCCGCCAGGAGCACCGCTGCTTAGCTACGTTCGGAAGTGATAACCGCTGAAAGCATCTAAGCGGGAAGCATGTTTCAAGATGAGGTTTCCCACTCCCTTGAGGAGGTAAGGCCCCCAGCAGACCACTGGGTTGATAGGCCGGAGGTGGAAGCACAGCAATGTGTGTAGCCGACCGGTACTAATAGGCCGAGGGCTTGTTACCTACAACGATCTGCGCGTCCACTGTGAGGTTCCCGAGATACGAACGGGAACC
>NZ_SJXM01000023.1 GCF_004336805.1 Aeromicrobium sp. IC_218 | reverse complement strand
TCCGGGGCCGCCGACGCGGCGGGCGCGCCCCACTGCGCCGCCGCGGCGGGACGCTCGGTCTCGGGCACCTGCGGCTGCGGAGCAGCCGGGGCCTGGGCCTGCGGAGCGGCCGGGGCCGGGGCCGGGGCCGGCGCGGGGACGGCGGCGACCGGAGCCGCCGGCGCCTCGACGGGGACGGCCGGACGGGACGCGGCCACGGGGGCCGGAGCCGCCGCACCCGGGTCGATCGAGAGCCGGCGCTCGAGCCGGTCGAGCCGCGCGTGGACGCCCTCGACGCTGTGGTCGGCGCCGGGCAGCAGGATGCGCGCGCACATGATCTCGAGCAGCACGCGCGGAGCCGTGGCGCCGCGGAACTCGAGCAGGCCGGCGTTGACGATGTCGGCGGCTCGCGCGAGCTCGGCCTTGCCGAACCGGCTGGCCTGCCCCTGCAGGCGCTCGCCGAGGTCCTGCGGCACGTCGAGCAGGCCGGACGTCAGCGCGTCCGGCACGGCCGAGACGACGATGAGGTCGCGCAGCCGCTGGAGCAGGTCCTCGGCGAAACGGCGCGGGTCCTGCCCGGTCTCGACCACCTTGTCGACGACGCCGAACACCGAGGCGCCGTCGTGCGCGGCCAGCGCGTCGGCCACCTCGTCGAGCAGCGCGTCGGGCGTGTAGCCCAGCAGCGCGACCGCGAGCTCGTAGGTGACGCCCTCGGGGCCGGAGCCGCCGAGCAGCTGGTCGAGGATGCTCAGCGTGTCGCGCACCGAGCCTCCGCCGGCGCGGACGACCAGCGGCAGCGCCTTGGGGTCGAGCGCGACGCCCTCGGCCTCGCACAGCTTGCGCAGGTAGTCGGCCAGCGTGCGCGGCGGCACGAGCCGGAACGGGTAGTGGTGCGTGCGCGACCGGATGGTGCCGATGACCTTGTCGGGCTCGGTCGTGGCGAAGATGAACTTCAGGTGCGGCGGCGGCTCCTCGACGAGCTTGAGCAGCGCGTTGAAGCCCTGCGGCGAGACCATGTGGGCCTCGTCGATGATGTAGACCTTGTAGCGGCTGGAGACCGGCGAGAAGAAGGCCCGCTCGCGGATGTCGCGGGCGTCGTCGACACCACCGTGGCTGGCCGCGTCGATCTCGATGACGTCGATGCTGCCGGGCCCGCCGCGGGCCAGGTCGCGGCAGCTCTGGCACTCGCCGCACGGCTCGGCGACCGGCGCCTTCTCACAGTTCAGCGTGCGCGCCAGGATGCGGGCGCTGGTGGTCTTGCCGCAGCCGCGCGGCCCCGAGAACAGGTAGGCGTGGTTCACCCGGTTGTTGGCCAGCGCCTGGCGCAGCGGCTCGGTGACGTGGTCCTGCCCGATCACCTCGGCGAACGACTCGGGCCGGTAGCGGCGGTACAGAGCGAGGGGGGCGTCCACACCGGAACCCTAGCCACCGCCCCCGACACCAGGCCAGGGACGGTGGCCGGCCCGGGTCACTCCCGGTGGCGCGACTCCCGGTGGGCGTCCTTCTCGGCCTCCGCGGCAGCGTGCTCGCGGATGGCGCGGCCGGCCTCGACGTCCTCGAGCTCCTTCTCGGCGGCCTTCTCGATGTTGCGGGTGTCGCGCGGCGGCAGCTGGATCTGCTCCTCGGCGGGCAGCCCGGCCTGCAGCTCGCGGGTACGCTCGAGCTCGGCGTCGATCTCGGCGCCCAGCAGCAGCGCGATGTTGGTCAGCCACAGCCACAGCAGGAAGATGACGGCGCCGGCCAGCGAGCCGTACGTCTTGTTGTAGGACGCGAACGTGGCCAGGTAGAGGCCGAAGGCGGCCGACAGCACGATCCAGGACAGGATCGCCACCAGGGCGCCGACGCTGATCCAGCGGAACTTCGGCTGCTTCACGTTCGGCGTCGCGTAGTAGAGGATCGCGACGATCACGACCACGACGACCAGCAGCACCGGCCACTTGGCGATCTGCCAGACCAGGACCGCGGTGTCGCCCAGGCCGATGAAGTCGCCGACCGCCTCGGCCACCGGGCCGGTCAGCACGAGCGCCAGCAGGGCGAGGGCGCACAGGACGACCGCGATCAGCGTGACCACCAGCATGACCGGGCGGAGCTTCCAGATCGGCCGCCCCTCCTCGATCTCGTACACCCGGTTCATCGCACGGCTGAACGCGCCGACGTACCCGGACGCCGACCACAGGGCGCCCAGGACACCGATGACCAGGGCGAGACCGGCACCGGGCGCGGTCGCGAACGACTCGATCGTGGGCTGGACGGAGTCGACGACCGACTGCGGCGCGACCTGGCCGATGACCTTCACGACCTCGTCGGCCGTCTGCTGGCCCTGGCCCAGGACCCCGAGGAGCGAGAACAGCGCGATCGCGCCGGGGAACAGCGCGAGCACGGAGTAGTAGGTCAGCGCAGCCGCGAGGTCGGTGCCCTGGTCGGCGGAGAACTCACGCATGACCTTGCGGCCGACGTAGCCCCACGAGCGCTTCTGCAGGTCCATCGGGGACGAGGGCTTGCGGGGGTCGTCCGGGTCGGGCGCGTTCTCCGCGTACCGCTCCTCCGGCTCCGCCTCGGCGGCGTGCCGGTCGACCTCGTTCTTCTTGCGGAAACGGGACAGCAGGCTCATCCGGACGGGCACCTCCAGGATCGGGTCGGACCCCTCCTACCCTGCCCCGCTCGGCCCGGTTCCGCCTTTCAGAAGGTCCTCTCGCAACCTCGCTCGCTGAGCCTGTCGAAGCGTCGCTTCTGTGCGTGGGCGCCCGAGGGGCTGATGACGAGGCGGTTGGGTGCGTGCGCGGGTCGGCTTGTCGGCTCGCCCGAGCCCGCTCCTTGAGCTTGTCGAAAGGAGCCTTGGCTACGTGGTCGCCCGAGGGGCTGATGACGAGGCGGTTGGGTGGGTGCGCGGGCTGGTTCGTCGGCTCGCCCGAGTCCCGCTGCTTGAGCTTGTCGAAAGGAACTTCTCAAAGTCCCGAAAATGCCGGGCATCCCAGTGGATATCGCGTTGTTCCTGTCGCCGTCCCGCGGTAGACTAGAACAAACGTTCGACACGGGGGTTCGGATGATCAGCGACCAGGTTCAGGCACTGCTGGAGGAATCCAGCACGCTCGAACCGTGGACGCTGACCGACCGCGAGATCCGGGCCGAGCTGCAGGCCGCCGCCCAGGCTGCAGCCGCGCTCCAAGCCTTGACGGTGAAGCTGACGGCGGCAGCGGCGGACCGGGGTCTCCCACGTGAGGACGGCTGCACCTCTCCGACTGCCTGGCTAGCGAGCACCACGAACGTCTCGAAGCGCGAGGCGTCGAAGCTGGTCTCGCTGACCCGGCTGGACCCCACGCGCGGCGCCGCCACCCGCGAACGCTGGGACGCCGGGCAGCTCACCACCGAGCAGGCCTCGATCATCCTCAAGGCGCTCGACGCCCTGCCGGAGTGGTTCGTCGACGAGCAGCACGACGACGCCGAGGCGACCCTCTTGGAGCACGCTCGTGAGTTCGGGGCCGACGACCTGCGGCGGCTCGCCAACCGGATCGTGGAGGTCGTCGACCCCGACTCGGCGGACGAGATCATCGGCGCGCAGCTGGAGCGGCAGGAGAAGCAAGCCTGGGACGAGACCCACCTGACCATCACCCGCATGGGCAAGGGACGCTCGTCGATCCGCGGGGTCCTGCCCGACGTGCAGGCCGACATGCTCAAGACCGTCCTCGAAGGCTTGGCTTCACCCCGACGCGACGGTGCGATCTTCCGCGACGTCGACGGGGAGCACTCCGACGCCGAGATCGGCCGCCTCGACCACGCCCGCCGCATGGGCCTGGCCCTCTGCGAGCTCGTCGAGCATCTCCCGCAGGACGCGTTCCCGCAGGCCGGCGGCATTGCGGCGACAGTGACGATCAACATCGACCTCGACGACCTGCGCGATCGGATCTCCCGGGCGACCCTCTCCACGGGCAGCACGATGAGCGCCTCGCAGGCCCGCCGGTTCGCCTGCAACGCCAACCTGATCCCGATCGTCCTGGACGGGGACTCCCGCGTCCTCGACGCCGGCACCGAGAAGCGCCTCCACGACCGCTACCAACGCATCGTCCTCGCCAAGCGGGACGGCGGCTGCTCCTGGAAGGGCTGCGACCGACCACCGGGCTGGTGCGAGGCCCACCACCTCGTCCCGTGGTCGCAAGGGGGCGACACGTCCATCGACAACGGCGCCCTGTTCTGCTTCTTCCACCACCACCTGCTCCACGACTCCGACTGGTCGGCCAGGCTCAGTCACGACGGCGTCGTCGAAGTGATCCCGCCACCCCGGATCGACCCACAGCAGCGGCCCCTGCGCCACGCCCGCCACGTCCAGCACCGACCGAGGGCACTCGAACCGGCGTGACCGCCGCTGCCCGAGCTTGTCGAAGGCTCCTTTCGACAAGCTCAAGGAGCGGACCGCCGGCTGAGCCTGTCTCAGGCGGGCAGGCCGGACGTCGTCAGCCAGGTGTCGAGCTCGTCGTAGGCCCGCTTGCGCGGCTCGTCGAGCGACAGGAAGACGTCGTGGCGGGCCTGGGGCACCGGGACGACGGTCGTGCGGTCACCCAGGCAGCCGGACCAGCGGGCGATCTGGCGGACGTCCAGCACCGCGTCGGCGGTGTCGATGCGCTCGGAGTAGCGCGAGGAGAAGTAGGTCGCGTCCGAGCGCAGCACCAGCGACGGCACGCCGACGTCCAGGCCGCGGTGCAGGTGGGCGTGGCCGCGGCGGACGGCGTTGAGCCAGCCGACGGTGACCGGGCAGCCCTCGAGCGGCTTGAGCGCGACGTCGAAGTCCCAGACGCCGTGGTGCCCGCGGTGCAGCGAGTGGCCGTACTGGCTCGGCGGCAGCTTGAGGACGGCGAACGGACGGGCCTTCGCGCCCATGCGCAGCGCCTGCGTGACCGGGCCGCGCAGCACGGCCGAGCCCTGCAGGTCGAACCACGGGCTGTTCAGCACCAGGCCGCTGACGTCGTCGTTGCCGCCGCGGAGGCGCTTCCGGCGGTCCAGCCACAGCGGCAGGATCAGCCCGCCCGTGGAGTGGGCGACCAGCAGCGCCTGCGTGGCCGGGTTCTCCTCGCCGACCACGCGCATCGCCTCGTCGAGCTCGGCGTCGTACAGCGACAGGTCCGAGACGTAGTGGCCGGTCTGGCCGGGCAGCCGCGAGCGGCCGCACTTGCGCAGGTCCAGCGCGTAGAACGCGAACCCGCGCTCGGCCAGGAAGTCGGCCATCTCGCGCTGGAAGAAGTAGTCGCTGAAGCCGTGGACGTACAGGACGGTGCCGCGCACCACCTCCCCGTCGCGCGGCTCGCGCTTGACCAGGACGGCGCGGACGTCGCCCTCGCCGTCGGGGTCGGGGCCGAGCTCGATGACGTGCTGGACGTATCCGTCGCCGAGGACGTCGGGCTGCCACGTGGTCATGCGTTCCTCCTGGTGGTCGTGGACAGGCTACTGGTGGCCGCGGCTGGCACCATGGGGCCCGATGGCCGACACCGACGACCCGCAGCAGATCCATGCCGTGCTCGACCTCGCCCTGCGCGTGGGCGAGATGATGCTCTCCAACGGAGCCGGCGCCGCCGACGTGACCGCGTCCATGAGCGCGGTCACCCGACACTTCGGGCTCCGCTCGGCGGTCGTGGACGTCACGTTCACGACGCTGACGATCTCGTACCAGGAGCGGTGGGAGGACCCACCGCAGTCCCGCGTGCGTCACGTGACGTACCGGACGATCGACTACGGCGACCTGACCCTCGTCGACAAGCTCGTGCGCGACCTCGTCGCCGACCGGGTCGACCTCGACGAGGCGCGGGCGCGCATCCTGCACATCGCCTCGACCGGCCACGGACGACCACGCTGGTCGATCACGCTGGCCTACGGCTTCACCGGCGCCGGCGTCGCCGCCCTGCTCGGCGGCACCTGGGTCGTGTGGATCATCGCCTTCCTCGCCTCGGCCCTGGTCGAGGTGCTGCAGCGGTGGATGGAGCGCCTGCGGCTGCCGTTCTTCTACCAGCAGATCGCCGGTGGCCTGCTGGCCACGCTCATCGCGGTCGCCGCGGGGGCGAGCCACCTGCCGGTGAGCTCGTCGATCGTGGTGACGGCCTCGATCATCATGCTGCTGGCCGGCCTGGGCTTCATCGGTGCCGTGCAGGACGCGCTGACCGGGTTCCCGCTCACCGCCACCGCCCGCATCCTGGAGGTGCTCATCGCCACGGCGGGCATCATCGTCGGCGTCTCCGGCGGCCTGTCGATCGCGTCCTGGCTGGGCATCGACCTCATGGTGCAGCCCGGCGCGTCCGACCTGGCCCGGCTCGCCGGCGTCGTGCTGGGCGGCGCGGTGTGCGCGGCGGCGTTCGCCTGCTCGGCGTACGCCCCGTGGCGCTCGCTCGCCCCGATCGCCGGGGTCGCCGCGATCGCCGCCGGCCTCACCTACCTGCTCAGCGACCTGGGCCGGCTCTGGGCGGTCGGCATCGCCGCCGTCGCCGTCGGCCTGGTGAGCTTCGGCGCCGCCGCGTGGGCCCGCGTGCCCCCGCTCGTCGTGGTCGTCTCGGCGATCGTGCCGATCCTGCCCGGCCTGTCGATCTACCGCGGGCTGGCGCTCATGGCCGAGGGCGACGCCTACAACGGCATCGTCGGCCTGGTCACCGCCGCGGCCGTCGCGCTCGCGCTGGCGTCCGGCGTGCTGTTCGGCGAGTACGTCGCCCAGCCGCTGCGCCGCGAGGCCCGCAAGGTCGAGCAGCGCCTGGCCGGTCCGCGTCTCGTGGGACCGCTCAAGCCCACCCGCCGGCGCCGCCGCAACAACGCCGCCTGACGGTCTTGCCGCGGCGCCCGGGCGGGCGCACGATGGGACGACCACAGAAATCGGGTGAGTCCCATGGACGTCCTCTCCAGCACCGTGCTGACGACCCACGAACGGCTGGCGGCCGGCCTCGACCACGCCAGCGACATGACCCCGACGCCCGGTGAGCCACGCAAGGGCTACGAGCGCATCGACACCTTCCTGCAGGCGGCCGCCCGGCACCTCAACGCGGTCGACGCCGTGCTGCTGAGCCAGGTGCGCCACCAGCTGCCGGACGGTGCGCGGCTCACCCACGACTACCTCGCCGCCGCCCGTCGGCTCGAGGTCGCGCTGGCCACCGTCAAGGCGCTCGAGTACGGCTCCGTGCAGCGCTCGCGGCGCACCTGGACGTCCGTCTGGCACGACGTCGACGTCGCGCTCGTCGAGCACCGACGCCTGGAGTTCCAGCTCGTCGAGACGCTTGCCGAGCACCTCACCGGCGCCCAGCTCAGCCGCCTGGCGTCCCGCCTGGAGGGCACCGAGGCCCACGCCCCGACCCGCGTCCACCCCTACCTGCCGCACCGCGGGGCCTCGGGGTGGGTCGCCCGCCTGGTGCTGCGCCGGGTCGACGCGTTCTGGGACACCGCCGAGGGACGCATGACGCCGCGTCCGCCCGAGCCCGAGCGCGCGCCGCACGGCCTGCTCGGGCAGTACGTGCTGGGCTCCCCCTCGTTCCCCGAGGCCGACGACGACGGGGCCGCGTCCCGCTAGGCGTCCACCGACCGTGACCCCCGACCCCGCCGCGTGATAGCAAGGGCGGGACCAC
Source organism: Aeromicrobium sp. IC_218 (assembly GCF_004336805.1). Classification (GTDB taxonomy): domain Bacteria; phylum Actinomycetota; class Actinomycetes; order Propionibacteriales; family Nocardioidaceae; genus Aeromicrobium. The sequence continues at coordinate 8,041 of NZ_SJXM01000023.1, read as the reverse complement.
AGGAGGGTTGCATGCGACTGAGGCTGTCCGACCAGGACGTGGCGTTCCGCGACGAGATGCGCGAGTTCTTCACGACCCAGGTCCCCCAGGAGATCCGCGACAAGGTGCGGGACCGACGCGAGCTGACCAAGGACGACATCGTCCAGGCCCAGCGCGTCCTGAACGCCGGCGGTCTCGCCGTGCCCGGCTGGCCGGTCGAGTGGGGCGGCAAGGACTGGACGAACCTGCAGCGCCACATCTGGCACGAGGAGATGCAGCTGGCCTGCGTGCCCGCGCCGCTGGCGTTCAACGCCAGCATGATCGGCCCGGTCATCGCCGCCTTCGGCAGCCAGGAGATCAAGGAGCGGTTCCTGCCCGCCACCGCGAACCTCGACATCTGGTGGTCGCAGGGCTTCTCCGAGCCCGACGCGGGCTCGGACCTGGCCTCGCTGCGCACCACCGCGGTGCGCGACGGCGACCACTACGTCGTCAACGGCCAGAAGACCTGGACGACGCTGGGCCAGTACGGCGACTGGATCTTCACGCTGGTGCGCACGAACCCCGACGCGCCCAAGAAGCAGGCCGGCATCTCGATGCTGCTCATCGACATGACCACGCCCGGCCTCACCGTGCGTCCCATCGAGCTGATCGACGGTGGCCACGAGGTCAACGAGGTGTGGTTCGAGGACGTCCGCGTCCCGGCCGAGAACCTCGTCGGCGAGGAGAACGCCGGCTGGACGTACGCCAAGTTCCTGCTCGGCAACGAGCGCGTCGGCGTCGCCCCGGTCGGCTCCAGCAAGCGCCTGCTCGCCCAGGCCAAGGAGCACGCCCGCGAGATCCGCACGTCGTCCGGCACGCTGCTGGACGACCCGCTGGTCGCCGCCCGCGTCGCCGAGCTCGAGAACGACCTGCTCGCACTCGAGCTGACCGCCCTGCGCGTCGCCGCCCACTCCGCCGACGGCAAGCCGCACCCGGCGTCGTCGGTGCTCAAGCTGCAGGGCACCGTGCTGCAGCAGGCGGTCACCGAGCTGTTCGTCGACCTGGCCGGCCCCGACGTGGTCGCCTCCGGCGCCGCCGACGGCTCGCAGGTGCCGCACTGGGCCCGGGTCTCGGCGCCGCAGTACCTCAACTACCGCAAGGCCTCCATCTACGGCGGCTCCAACGAGGTGCAGCGGCAGATCATCGCCGGCACCATCCTCGGACTCTGAGACGGGACGGACATGGACTTCACCCTGGACTCCGAGCAGCTCGCGCTGCGCGACGCCGTGCGCGGCCTGCTGGGCAAGGCGTACGGCTCGATCGACGCCCGTCGTGACGCGACCGCGTCCGACCCCGGCTTCGACGAGAAGACCTGGTCGCGACTGGCCGACATGGGCGTCCTCGCCCTGCCCTTCGCCGAGGAGGACGGCGGCGTGGGCGCCGGCCCGGCGGAGGTGATGGTCGTGGCCGAGGAGGTCGGACGCGTCCTGGCCCCCGAGCCGTTCGTCGAGGCGGTCGTCCTGGCCGGCGGCCTGGTCGCCGCACAGGGCACCGCCGAGCAGCGCGCCGAGCTCATCGGCGGCCTCGCGGCCGGCGAGTCCCTGCTCGCCCTGGCCCACCTCGAGCCCGGCCGGCACTGGTCGGCGGGAGCGCCCGACGTCACCGCCACCCGCAGCGGCGACGGCTGGACGCTCGACGGCGTCAAGGAGCCCGTGCTCCACGGCGCCCGGGCCGACGTCCTGCTGGTCACCGCGGCCGTCGAGGGACGCACGGCGCTGTTCGTCGTCCGCGCCGACGCCGGGGGCCTGGAGCGCACCGGCTACCGGACGTTCGACGGCAGCCGCGCCGCCCACGTGCGGTTCATCAGCACGCCGGCCGAGCCCCTGGGCGAGCCGGGCGCCGACGCGACCGCGGCCCTGGAGGCGGCCCTCGCCGCCGCCCGCGTGGCCTACGCCCACGAGTCGGTGGGCGCCATGGCGACGGCGCTGGAGACGACGTCGGAGTACCTGCGGACGCGCAAGCAGTTCGGCGTGCCGCTCAAGACGTTCCAGGCCCTCACCTTCCGGGCCGCCGACATGTACGTCTCGCTCGAGCTCGCCCGCAGCGCGGCGGCCTGGGCGACGCTCGTCCTGGCCGACGAGCCCGAGCGCGCGCCCGAGGCGGCGCGCCGGGCGGCGTTCCAGGTCAGCAAGGCGGGCCGGCACGTCGGCCAGGAGGCGATCCAGCTGCACGGCGGCATCGGCATGACCGCCGAGTACTCGGTCGGTCACTACACGGCGCGGCTCACGGCGATCGACCACCTGCTCGGCGACGGCAGCGACCACCTGCGCCACCTCGCCGCGTCCGTGAGCGACCACGGCGTCGTGGAGCCCATGCCCTGATTCGCCGAACCGGCCCCTTCGCCCGTGTTCCCGGTCTATGGTGTGGGCGCCACACACAGTCAGGGAGGACGACGTGACGGGTGACGCCTGGCCGGTCGGTCCGGTCGCGACGTTCAGCGGCGTCGACGCGCTGCTGCACCTGGCTCGTCGGCAGCTCGGCATGGACCACGCGTCGGTCTCGCGCTTCGACGGGCCGGTGTGCCGGGTCCGCAACGTCTCGGTGGCCCACCGCGTCCGCACCCGCACCGGCCTGACCCACGTGCGCGCCGAGTGCGCGTGCGACCGGGTGGCGCCCGCCCTGCTCGTCCCCGACGCGGCCCAGGACGAGCACCTGGCGCGGCTGGCCCAGCAGTGGGACCTGCCGATCGGGTCGCTGGCCGCCGTGCTGCTCACCACCGCCGACGGACGTCCGTGGGGCACGCTCTCGGTCACCGCCGCCGACGCCCGCCCCGACCTGGGCGAGGACGTGCTCGCGACGCTGCACAGCCTGGGCGAGACGCTGCTGGACGTGCTGCTCGCCGAGGAGGCCCAGGACGCCGGACCGCACGTCGTCGACGAGGTCCACGACGTCGTGGCCCGCGGCGCGCTGCAGGTCGTCCTGCAGCCGCTCGTCCACCTGCAGACCGGCATGGTGGTCGGCCACGAGGCGCTCACCCGCTTCCCGGGCAGCGACAAGCCCACCTCGGCCTGGTTCCACGACGCGACGGTCGGCGGCGTCGGCCCCGTGCTGGAGCGCGCCACGGTCGAGCGGGCGCTCGAGCTGGTGCCGCACGTGAAGGGCCGGCTCTCGATCAACCTGTCGTCGGAGACCCTGCTCCAGCCGACGTTCCTGGCCTGGGCCGAGCGGCTCCCCTGGCAGCGCCTGATCCTGGAGATCACCGAGCAGCAGCCGGTCGAGGACTACGACCGCCTCGGCGAGGTGCTCACCCACCTGCGCGCGAGCGGCGCCCTCGTGGCTGTGGACGACACGGGCTCGGGCTACTCCAGCCTGCGTCACGCGCTCGCGGTGGAGCCAGACCTGGTGAAGCTCGACCTCTCGCTCGTCCAGAGCGTCCACAGCGACGACGCCCGTCAGGCGCTCGTCTCGGCGGTGTGCTCGTTCGCCGAGCGCATCGGCGCCCGCGTCGTGGCCGAGGGCATCGAGACGCCCGAGGACCTCGCCTGCCTCGTGTCGCTGGGGGTGCAGCTCGGGCAGGGATACCTGCTCGGACGTCCCAGCGTCCTCGCGACGGGAGCGGCCTCGTGACCGACACGGGACGCTACGCGTCCTGGCACCGGCACGGCGCGACCACCGCCGCGGTCATCGGCACCCTGTGCGCGCTCGCGTCGTTCAGCACCGGCGAGATGGGCACGGACGTCCTGCTGGCGCTCGCCGGCTACGTCACCGGCCTGCTCGTGCTGCTGCAGGTGGTCAAGGACCTGCGTCCCCGCGCCTGGCTGGCGACCTGGTCGGTGTGGGGCCTGGTCGGCATGATGGCGCTGTCGTTCATCGCGCCGCAGTCGACGCAGACCACCGTCGGCGCCACGACCTTCGCCTTCCTGTTCGCCGGCCTGACCCTGCCGCCGAAGCGTTCGCTGCTCCTGCTGCCGCTCGGCATCGTCATGCTGCTCGTCGTGCTGGACACCCCGCCGGCCCAGACCGTCGCCCGCATGGGCGTGCTGATCGCCGTGTGGGTGGCGCTGGCCGAGTTCCCCTCGCGACTGCTGGACGCGCTGCGCCGCGAGAAGGCCACGCTGCGTCGTGAACGGGCCGACCTCGTGCAAGTGAAGGAGCAGCTGTCCGACAGCCTGCGCCGCTTCACCCAGCTGTTCGAGGCCAGCCCCGTGGGCATCGCGCTGCTGGACGACGAGAACCGCTTCGTCGAGGTGAACGAGCGGCTGGTCGAGATGTCGCAGGTCTCGCGCGACCGGATCATCGGGCTCAGCGCCCTGGCCGTCCTCGACACCGGCGACGAGCTGCCCGTGTGGAGCGCCGACTCCGGCAAGGCCCCCGAGCAGCTCGAGCAGCGCTACCTGCTGCCCGACGGCACCGAGCGCTGGGCCTGGCTGTCGTTCGTCCAGGTGCCGGGCGACAACCAGCGGCGCTGGACCCTGGGCTACATCCAGGACGTCACCGCCCGCAAGCACGCCGAGCTGCAGGCCGAGCGGTCCCAGCAGGTGCTGGCCGCGTCCGCCGCGGTCGCCCGGGCGGCGTCCACGGGCGACGACCCGCGCCACGTCGTGCTCGAAGGCGTGTCCGCGCTCGTCGGCAGCAGCCTGGTGGGCATCGTCGAGAAGGGCGGCGCCGGCAGCTGGAGCGTGGTGATGCTTCGTGACGGGGTGCTGGAGCGCCAGACCGTGCCCGACGCGATGATCACGACGTCGCTGCGGTCGGTCTGGCAGACGGGCCAGCCCCTCGTCCGCACGGACGGCCCCATCGCCCCGGCGGTGCTGGAGTCGCCCGCGCAGGCCATGGCCTGGCACCCGGTCGTCGTCGACGGCCAGACCCAGGCGGTCATCACGATCGCCTGGCGGAACGACCAGGACGGCCGCCCGGAGAGGATCGACGACGTCCTCGAGGTCATCGCCGCCGAGATGGCCGCCGCCCTCGCCGGTGAGCGACTGCGCCACCAGCTGCAGGAGATGGCCTCGCGCGACCCGCTGACCGGCCTCTCGAACCGCCGCGACCTCGCCCTGCGCTTCGCCCAGCTGACCGAGCGCGCCACCGCCGACGGCACCCCGCTGACCGTCGTCATCCTCGACCTGGACCTGTTCAAGCGGTTCAACGACACCCACGGCCACCTGGCCGGCGACGACCTGCTGCGCACCTTCGCCGGACGCATCCGCGCCACCATCCGCCGCGGCGACCTGGCCGGACGCTGGGGCGGCGAGGAGTTCGTGCTCGTCCTGGACGACTGCCCGGCCGACCGCGCGCAGGAGATCGTCGACGCCGTACGCGGGGGCGTCCCGCGCGGCCAGACCTGCTCGGTGGGCTACACGCAGTGGCGTCGGGGCGAGCCGCTCGAGACCGTGGTCGCCCGCGCGGACGAGGCGCTGTACCGGGCCAAGGACGCCGGCCGCGACTGCGCCGTCGCCGGCTGAGCGGGCGCGCGCGTCGTCCGGGTCCGGACATGGAAAGGCCCCTCACGCACCCGGCAGAGCTTGCTTACCCTTGCTGCATTCCTGCCCTGGGGGAGTTGGGCCAGATGCCGCCGCGTGAGGGGTTGGCCCCATCCTAGCCAGGTGCCACCCGTTGTGACGAAGCCGGGGCGGGACCGGTACCCTCGTCCACGGAGGATTCGCATAGTGGCCTAGTGCGCTCGCCTGGAACGCGGGTTGGGTTAACGCCCTCAGGGGTTCGAATCCCCTATCCTCCGCCAGCACGACGCCCCGGCTCCTCGAGCCGGGGCGTTCGTCGTTCCTCAGGTGACCGGGACGACCCGGGCCGACACGAGCTCGCCGCCGTCGACCTCCAGCAGACCCACGGTGCCGTGCGGCTGACGCCGCTTGTCGGTCGGCGAGCCCGGGTTGAACACGCGGAACCCGTCGTCCGCGGCGTCGTCCCACGGGATGTGCGAGTGACCGAACACCACGAGCCGAGCGTCGGGGAAGCACCGCCGCATCCGGTTCAGGCGCCCAGCCTTCTGCCCGCTGTCGTGGATCATCGCCACCGGCAGCCCGGCGAGGTCGAGCTCGAGCGTCTCGGGCACTCCCCCACCCCAGGCCGCGACCTCCGGGCCGTCGTTGTTGCCCAGCACGACGTGCACCGGCGCGATCTGCGCCAGCTCGTCGAGCACCCCGGGCAGGCACACGTCGCCGGCGTGCAGGATGACGTCGCTGCCGTCGAGCACCTCACGCACCCGCGGCGGGCACGCCTTCCAGAACCGCGGCGCGTGGGTGTCGGAGACGACGCCGACCCGCAGCCGCGTCACGGACGCGGCACCACGGTCGGGACGGCGTCGCGCGCGACCGCCCGCACCTGGTGCCGGGCGGCCAGGGCCACGACCGCCCAGTAGGTGACCGCGACGAGCGCGCAGCCGACGACCGCGTCCAGCACCCAGTGGTTGCCGGTGCCGATGATGTTGACCGACATGAGCACCGCGTAGACGGCCGCGCCGTAGCGGACGACGGCCGGGACCCCGGCCCGCCACAGCGCGATGGCCGCCCACAGCGCCCACCCGGCGTGCAGCGAGGGGAACGCGGCGAGCTCGTTGGTGAGGTGGCCGAGCCCGCGCGGGGCGGACGCGTCGGCGCCCCACCAGCCCACGGACGAGTTCATGGCGAGCACGTCGACGTACGGGGCGCCGACCAGGCGCGGCGGCGCGGTCGGCATGAGCAGGTAGCAGGCCAGGCCGAGCACGGACGCCGCGACGATGGCCCGCCGGGCCAGCAGGTACTCGGTGGGCCGGCGCAGGTACAGCCACACCAGCACGACGACCGTGACGACGTAGTGCGTCGTGGCGTAGAAGAAGCTCGACGCGACGCCGATCCACTCGGTGTGCACGAAGACCTGGTTGATCGCGTGCTCCCAGTCCAGGCCGATGGCCCGCTCCAGCTGCAGGATGTCGAGGGCGCGCTCGTGCGCGGCGGTCGCGTCGTCGGAGGCGAGGGTGCGCGAGGCGCTGTAGGCGACGTACAGCACGGCCAGCAGCGCGAACTCGCGCGCGCCGCGCCCCAGGTGCGTGCGCGCCGACCGCAGGCTGCTGCGCGCGTCGACCGCCATCCTCGTCCTCCCTGCCCGTCCGTCACCGCCCATGCTGCACCCGGCCGCGAGCCGACGGCACCGGGCAGACCCCGGGGGCGACCCCGGGAGGACGGCACGTCTGGCCAGGGTATCCCCGCCCCGTGACATGCGTCCGCAAAGACCCGACGCGCTTCCGCGGGCGGGACGCGTCTACCGCCCGGCGAGCGCGTCGACCGCCGTGCGGGTGGCCTCGGCGACCAGGGCGTCCCGCCCCTGCGCGTCCTCGGCGTCCCGCGACGTCATGACCGCCAGGACGATCGGCGCGCCCTCGGGCGGCCACACGACGGCCAGATCGTGCCGCGACCCGTACGCCGCACCGCCCGACCGGTCGGCGACCGTCCAGCCGTCCGGCACGCCGGCCCGGACCAGGTCGGCGCCGGTGGTGCTCGCGCGCATCCGGTCCACGAGCCGGTCCCGCGCATCGGTCGGCAGCCGGTCGCCGAGGACGAGCGCGCGGACGTGCTCGGCCAGGGCGCGGGGCGTGGACGTGTCGCGCTCGTCGCCCGGCTCCGCGGTGTTGAGGTCGGGCTCGAGCCGGTCGACCCGCGTCACGTCGTCGCCCCAGCCGCGCAGGACGCCGGTGACGCCGGACGGGCCGCCGACGTCCTCGGCCAGGAGGTTCGCGGCGGTGTTGTCGCTGAGCCGCAGCGCGGCGTCCAGCACCTCGGACCAGGTCATGGTGCCGCCGGCCCGCGACTGCGTGGCCGGCGAGTGCGGCACCGTCGCCGTCGGCACGCGCACCCGCTCCTGCATCCCGTCGACGCCCCGGCGCTCCAGCACGGCGGCGGCGAGCAGGAGCTTGCTCGTCGACGCGTGGGCGAACCGCTCGTCCGCGCGGTGGGCGACGACGGCGCCGGACCCGGTGTCGACGGCGACGAGGCCCAGCCGCGCGTCGTGGCGCCGCTCCAGACCCCGCAGGGCGTCCGTGGGCGTGACGTCGGCCGGGGCGATGGCGGACGGGGACGGGGCGGACGGGGAC
>NZ_SJXM01000022.1 GCF_004336805.1 Aeromicrobium sp. IC_218 | reverse complement strand
CGATCGAGCACGCGCGTCCCGGCGCCGCCCTCCCCGCGTCCGCCCGCCCGCACCCGGGTCGTCCGGCTGGTCGCCGGGCTCGTCGCGGCCGCCGGCCTGCTCGTGTCGGTCGTCCTCGCCGCCGGGGCCCTGGCGGTCGCGGTCGGCGTCGACACCGGCAGCGGCTGGGGGGCCCAGCTCGCCGACGTGTGCGACGCCCTGGCCGGGTCGCTGCGCGGGCTGTTCGACTTCTCCGGCGAGCAGGGCGAGGTCCGCGAGACGCTCGCCGCGTGGGGCCTGGGGTCGGTGCTCGCGCTGGTCGCCGGACGCCTCGCGGCGTGGCTGGTCGCCCGCCTGGCCTAGCCGCCGCCGGGTTCCGCGCGGTGTGACCCAGGCCATTCCATGCCCGGTTTCCCCGTATGTCACGCGTCGGTAACATTCGCAACGGTGGGCCGCGCGCGACCGCTGTCCTCGCGGTACCCACCCCGACCGTCGCGGCGCCGCACCTGGCGCCGCGTCCCGTGATCACAGGAGGGTCTTCGTGACCAAGATCGTTGTCGCAGTGAAGTACGTACCCGACGCGACGGCCGACCGGAAGTTCGAGAGCGACGACACCGTCGACCGCGAGAACGTCGACGGCCTGCTGTCCGAGCTCGACGAGTACGCGGTCGAGCAGGCGCTGCAGATCGTCGAGGAGGGCGAGGGCGAGGTGACCGTGCTGACGGTCGGCCCCGACGACGCTGCCGACGCGGTCCGCAAGGCCCTGCAGATGGGCGCCGACGCCGGCGTCCACGTCAACGACGAGGCCATCGCCGGCTCCGACGCCATCGCGACGTCGCTGGTGCTCGCCAAGGCGATCGAGAAGCTCGAGTACGACCTGGTCATGTTCGGCATGGCCTCGACCGACGGCTCCATGGGCATCGTCCCGACGCTCGTCGCCGAGCGCCTCGGCCTGCCGGCCGTCACCTACGGCTCGGAGATCACCGTCGACGGCTCGACCGTCACGATCCGCCGCGACGGCGACGCCGCCTCCGAGACGGTCACCGCCGAGGGCAAGGTCGTCGTGAGCGTCACCGACCAGACCGGTGAGCCGCGCTACCCGTCCTTCAAGGGCATCATGGCCGCGAAGAAGAAGCCGGTCGACGAGTGGAGCCTGGCCGACCTCGGCGTCGACGCCGCGCAGGTCGGCCTGGACGCGTCCGGCACGCAGGTCGAGTCGACCGCGCCCCGCCCGCCCCGCACGGCCGGCGAGATCGTCACCGACGAGGGCGACGGCGGCACCAAGCTGGCCGAGTTCCTCGCCTCCAAGAAGTTCATCTGAGAAGGAGCACCACCCATGACTGAAGTTCTGGTGGTCGTCGACCACGTCGACGGTGCCGTCACCAAGCCCACGCTGGAGCTCCTGACCCTCGCCGCGCGCCTGGGCGAGCCCTCCGCGGTCGTCTTCGGCGCCGGCGCCGACACGGCCAAGGAGAAGCTGGCCGAGTTCGGTGCCGCGAAGATCTACTCCTACGACGACGCGGTCTTCACCGACTACCTCGTCGCGCCCAAGGCCGAGGCCCTCGCGGCCCTCGTCGGCGAGGTCTCGCCGGCGGCCGTGCTGGTGCCCTCGACCACGGAGGGCAAGGAGGTCGCCGCGCGCGTCGCGCTCAAGACCGACTCCGGCATCATCACCGACGCGGTCGACGTCGAGGCCGGCCCGGTCACGACGCAGAGCGTGTTCGCCGGCAACTACACCGTGACCGCCAAGGTCACCAAGGGCACGCCGGTCATCACCGTCAAGCCGAACTCCACCACGCCGCAGGCCGCTCCGGCCGCCGGCGAGGTCGTGGCCAAGACGGCCGACGTCTCCGACGCCGCCAAGGCGGCGAAGGTGACCGAGCGCAAGCCGCGCGAGAAGTCCGGCCGCCCCGAGCTGGCCGAGGCCGCGATCGTCGTCTCCGGCGGCCGTGGCACCGGTGGCGACTTCTCCGAGGTCGAGGCCCTGGCCGACGTCCTCGGTGCCGCCGTGGGCGCCTCGCGCGCCGCGGTCGACTCCGGCTGGTACCCGCACACCTTCCAGGTCGGCCAGACCGGCAAGACGGTGTCGCCGCAGCTGTACGTCGCCAACGGCATCTCCGGCGCCATCCAGCACCGCGCCGGCATGCAGACGTCCAAGACGATCGTCGCGGTCAACAAGGACGACGAGGCGCCGATCTTCGAGCTCGTCGACTTCGGCGTCGTGGGCGACCTCAAGACGGTCCTGCCGCAGGCGACCGAGGAGATCACCAAGCGCAAGGGCTGAGCCCTCCGCGCGACGCGGGCCCCGGTGGAGCGATCCACCGGGGCCCGCGTGCGTCCTGGCCCGTCCGGGCCCCCGGCGTACCGTCCGGACGGTTTATTACAAATCAGTTGCATGGCCCGTCGCGGCTAGGAGAGCGCGTGGGCCAGGTGATAGTCATTAACGGATGCACGGCTGTGCAGCAACCTGAACACAGGAGGAAACATGCGACTCTCCCGGCGTACGCGCCTCGCGGGTGTGGCACTGGTGGCCGCGGCGAGCCTGACGCTCGCCGCCTGCGGCGGTGACAGCGGCGACGACTCGTCGTCCAGCGACCAGGTCATCACCGTCGACGGCTCCGAGCCCCAGAACCCGCTGGTGCCGAGCTCGACGAACGAGACCGGTGGCGGCAACGTCATCGACGAGCTCTACGCGGGCCTGGTGGCCTACAAGGCCGACGGCTCCACCGTCAACGAGGTCGCTGACTCGATCGAGTCCGAGGACAACAAGACCTGGACCGTCAAGCTGAAGGACTGGGAGTTCAGCGACGGCTCGAAGGTCACCGCGGACTCCTTCGTCAAGGCCTGGAGCTACGGCGCGTTCATCGACAACGCCCAGCTCAACGCCTACTTCTACTACCCGATCGCGGGCACGAACGACGAGGGCAACTCCGAGACCCCCGAGCTCTCGGGCCTCAAGGTCGTCGACGAGAAGACCTTCACCATCACGCTGAAGCAGGCCGAGGCCGACTTCCCGGCGCGTCTGGGCTACTCGGCGTTCTTCCCGCTGCCGGACGCCGCCTTCGGCTCCGACGGCAAGGTGACCAAGGAGTTCGGCGAGAACCCCATCACCAACGGCCCGTACAAGATGGACGGCGAGGGCGCCTGGGAGCACGACACCCAGATCCGCCTGGTCCCGAACGAGAAGTACGACGGTGAGCGCAAGCCCGAGAACGGCGGCCTGACCTTCAAGTTCTACACCGACCTCGACGCCGCCTACACCGACGTGCAGGCCGGCAACCTCGACGTGCTCAAGACCGTCCCGGACAGCGCCCTGACGACCTTCGAGTCCGACGAGAACGTCCAGCCCGTCTCCGAGCCCGGCTCGGTCTTCCAGTCCTTCACGATCCCGCAGTCGATGCCCGGCTTCGGCTCGGACGAGGAGGGCAAGCTGCGTCGCCAGGCCATCTCCCTGGCCATCAACCGTGAGGAGATCACCGACAAGATCTTCAACGGCACCCGCACCCCGGCCAAGGACTTCAGCTCGCCGCTGATGCCCGGCTTCAACGAGGACATCGAGGGCTCCGAGGTCCTGTCCTTCGACCCGGAGAAGGCCAAGCAGCTCTGGGCGCAGGCCGACGAGATCAAGAAGTTCAACGGCAAGTTCCAGATCGGCTACAACGGCGACGGTGGCCACCAGGCCTGGGTCGACGCGGTCTCCAACCAGCTGAAGAACAACCTGGGCATCCAGGCGTCGGGCAAGTCGTACCCGACCTTCGACGAGCTCCGCAAGGACGTCACGGACCGCACCATCAAGATCGCGTTCCGCACCGGTTGGCAGCCCGACTACCCGTCGATCTACAACTACCTCGCGCCGGTCTACGGCACGGGTGCCGGCTCGAACGACGGTGACTACTCCAACAAGCAGTTCGACGACCTGATCAACCAGGCCGCGGGCGCCCAGGACGAGGACGAGCGCTACAAGCTCTACTCGGACGCCCAGGCCGTGCTGATGCAGGACCTGCCGGCCATCCCGACCTGGTACACGAACATCGCCGCGGCCTCGGCCAAGGGTGTCAACAACGTCGAGTTCAACTGGCAGAACCTGCCGGAGTACCACAAGCTCACCAAGTAGTACTCGGTGGCACCGCTCTAGGAGCAACTCGCTGGGGGTAGCGACTCGTCGCTACCCCCAGCGTCCTATTGTGGACCGGCCCGCCCGATCGGCGCGGTGCGCCGTCCGCGGGTTCTCTCATCAGGAGGCAGCTGTGTGGTGGTACGTCGGAAAACGACTACTGCAAACAATCCCCGTCATCCTCGGGGCCACGTTCATCATCTACGCCCTGGTCTTCCTTCGGCCGGGCGATCCGATCGCCGGCCTGTTCGGTGAGAAGCCGGTCAACGAGGGCGTGAAGGAGCAGATCGAGGCGCAGTACAACCTCGACAAGCCCTTCCTCGTCCAGTGGCTGCTCTTCCTCAAGGGCGCGGTCACCCTCGACTTCGGCAACTCCTACACCGGGCGCCCCGTGATCGACCTGGTCTCCCAGGCGTTCCCCGTCACGATCACCCTGGCGCTCATGGCCCTGGCCATCGAGATGGTCCTGGGCATCGTCGCCGGCACCATCGCCGGCCTGCGCCGCGGCGGCCTGTTCGACTCGACGATGCTGGTCACCTCGCTCATCGTGATCGCCGTCCCGATCTTCGTCTTCGGCTTCGTCCTGCAGCTGATCTTCGGCGTGAAGCTGGGGTGGGTGGATCCCACCGTCGGGGGAGACTGGTCGGTGAGCAAGCTGATCTTGCCGGCCTTCGTCCTCGGCCTCGTGTCGTTCGCCTACGTGCTGCGCCTGACGCGCACGAGCGTCGCCGAGAACCTGTCCACCGACCACGTGCGCACCGCGCGGGCCAAGGGCCTGACGCAGCGCCAGGTCGTGAAGAACCACGTGCTGCGCAACTCGCTCATCCCGGTCGTGACCTTCCTCGGCGTCGACCTGGGCGCGCTCATGGCGGGCGCCGTCGTGACCGAGAGCATCTTCAACATCCCCGGCGTCGGCAACCTCGCCTACAACGCGATCAAGCGCGGCGAGAACCCCACCGTCGTCTCGGTGGTCACGATCATGGTGCTCGTCTACGTCCTGGCGAGCCTGCTCGTGGACCTGCTGTACGCCTGGCTCGACCCGAGGATCCGCTATGCCTGAGATCGCCATCCGCCCCGGCCAGGAGCGCTTCGTCGCCCCCCTGGAGGAGACCCCGCTGCAGGACGTCGACTCGGTCGACCTGTCCGCCGCGCCCGAGAGCCAGTGGAAGGAGGCCTGGAAGCGGCTGCGCAAGAGCCCGCTGTTCTGGATCTCCGGCACGCTGCTCGTGATCATCGCGATCGTCGTGGCGTTCCCCGGCCTGTTCACCAGCGCCGACCCGTCCTACGAGAACCTGTCCGACAGCCTCGCCCCCGCGCGCGAGGGTCACCCGCTGGGCTTCACCCAGCAGGGCGGCGACGTCTGGGCCCGCACGCTCTACGGAGCGCGCGCGTCGGTCGCCGTCGGCGTGTTCGCCACGCTGTTCGTCACCGTCGTCGGCGTCGTCACCGGCGCCATCGCCGGCTTCTTCGGCGGCTGGGTCGACTCGCTGATCTCGCGCCTGAGCGACATCTTCTTCTCGATCCCGCTGCTGCTCGCCGCGATCGTGGTCATCTCGATCATCAACAACATCTGGCCCGAGCGTCAGTTCTGGGGATCGGTGTTCGTCGTGGTCGGCGCGCTCGCGCTGTTCGCGTGGCCGCAGATCACCCGCCAGATGCGTGGCGCGGTGCTGAGCGTCAAGAGCCTGGAGTTCGTCGACGCGGCCACCGCGATCGGCGCCTCGCGCTGGAAGAACCTCGTCCGCCACATCGTGCCCAACGCGATGGCGCCGGTCATCGTCACCGCGACGATCACGCTCGGCGTGTTCATCGTGGCCGAGGCGACCCTGTCCTTCCTGGGCCTGGGCCTGCCGCGCTCGTCGGTGGTCTCGTGGGGCAACGACATCGCCGCCGCGCAGGTGCTCGTGCGCTCCGGCCAGCACCTCGAGGTGATGTTCGTGCCCGCGACCGCCCTGGCGATCACCGTCCTGGCCTTCATCCTGCTCGGCGACGCCGTGCGCGAGGCCTTTGACCCGAAGGCGAGGAAGAAGTGAGCACCCGCTCCGAGGCGCGCGCCGCCAAGAAGAACGCCCCGGCCCCCGGGTACGACCCCGCCGTCGACCCGCTGCTGGAGATCAAGGACCTGCAGGTCGGCTTCCGCACGTCCAAGAAGGACGTCGTGCCGGCCGTGCGCGGAGCCAGCCTGACCGTGTACCCGGGCCAGACCGTCGCGATCGTCGGCGAGTCCGGCTCGGGCAAGTCGACCACCGCGCACGCGGTCATCGACCTGCTGCCCGGCCGCGGCGAGGTCACCGGCGGCGAGATCCTGTTCCAGGGCCGCGACGTGTCCAAGGCCCGCAAGGACGACATCGTCGCCATGCGCGGCTCGTCCATCGGCCTGGTGCCGCAGGACCCGATGAGCAACCTCAACCCGCTGTGGAAGGTCGGCTTCCAGATCAAGGAGGCGCTCGAGGCCAACGGCGTCGCCAAGGGCAAGGAGGCCGACCGTCGCGTCGTCGAGCTGCTCGAGGAGGCCGGTCTTCCGGACGCCGAGCGCCGGGCGCAGCAGTACCCGCACGAGTTCTCCGGCGGCATGCGCCAGCGCGCGCTCATCGCGATGGGCCTGGCCGCGCGGCCGAAGCTGCTCATCGCCGACGAGCCGACGTCCGCCCTGGACGTGACGGTGCAGAAGCAGATCCTGGACCACCTGGAGATGCTGACCGGCGAGCTGGGCGTGGCCGTCCTGCTCATCACCCACGACCTCGGCCTGGCCGCCGAGCGCGCCGACCACCTCGTGGTCATGTACAAGGGCAAGGTCGTCGAGTCGGGCCCGGCGCTGGACATCCTCCAGCACCCCGAGCACCCGTACACGCAGCGCCTGGTCTCCAAGGCGCCCTCGCTCGCCTCGCAGCGCCTGTCGGCGCGCGTGGAGCGCGAGGAGGTCAAGGCGCAGGCCGTCCAGACCGCCGGCGAGATCGCCGCCGAGCTGGAGGCCGAGCCCGAGGTCGTCGGTGACGTCACCCGTGACGACGTCATCACGGTGCAGAACCTCACCAAGGTGTTCAAGCTCCGCGGCAAGCGTCCCGGCCAGAAGATCGACTTCACCGCCGTCGACGACGTCTCGTTCTCGCTGCGCCGCGGCACGACCACGGCGATCGTGGGCGAGTCCGGCTCGGGCAAGTCGACCGTCGCGCGCATGGTGCTGGACCTGCTGGAGCCGACGTCGGGCACGGTGCTGTTCGACGGCGTCGACGTCCGCACGCTCAAGGGCAAGGACCAGCTGCGCCTGCGTCGCCAGATGCAGCCGGTGTTCCAGAACCCGTACGCGTCCCTGGACCCGCTGTACTCGGTCTACCAGTCGATCGAGGAGCCGCTGCGCACGCACGGCATCGGCAGCAAGAAGGAGCGCGAGGCGCGCGTGCGCGACCTGCTCGACAAGGTCTCGCTGCCCACCTCGGTGATGCCGCGGTTCCCGTCCGAGCTGTCCGGCGGCCAGCGCCAGCGCGTCGCCATCGCGCGGGCCCTGGCGCTGCAGCCCGAGGTGGTCATCTGCGACGAGGCCGTCTCTGCGCTCGACGTGCTCGTGCAGGCCCAGATCCTGGAGCTGCTCAACGAGCTGCAGGCCGAGCTGGGACTGAGCTACCTGTTCATCACCCACGACCTGGCCGTCGTCCGGCAGATCGCCGACGACGTCATCGTCATGGAGAAGGGCAAGGCGGTCGAGCAGGCCTCGGTCGACGAGGTCTTCAGCAACCCGACGCAGGCGTACACGCGCAAGCTGCTCGACGCGATCCCCGGCGGGTCGATCGAGCTCGGTCGCTGACCGTCCGCTGACGCGCAGGCCCCCGGGACCGGTCGGTCCCGGGGGCCTGTTCGTGCGTCCGGGGAGGACGCCGAGGGTGACCCTCCACCTCGGGTCGAGAGTTGACCCGGTTCGAACACGCGTTCGATACTGGACCCATGGTCGCGTCGGTGGTGGAGCAGCTCCAGGCGCGGGTCGACCTCATGCAGGGACGCCCCGCGGCGCAGCCGGTCGCCACCCACCCGGCGCTGAACGGACTGCTCGGCCTGCGGGCCGGCGGCACGTACACGGTCGACTCGGCCACCCTCGTGGGCCTGCTGCTGGCCGGCCCCTCGGCCGACGGCGCCTGGTGCGGCGTGGTCGGCTCGACCGAGCTGGGCCTGGAGGCCACGGCGGCGCTCGGGGTCGACCTGGGCCGGCTCGTGCTCGTCCCCGACCCGGCCGACGCGTGGCTCGAGGTCACCGCCGCCCTGGTCGACGCGCTGGGGGCGGTCGTCGTGCGTCCGCCGTCGAGCGTCGCCGAGTCCGCCGCCGCCCGGCTGGTCGCCCGGCTGCGCAAGCGCGGCGGGGTCCTGGTGGTGTGGGGCGACTGGCCCCGGCCCGACGCCCGGCTGACCCTGTCCGACCCGGTCTGGGCCGGGCTCGAGCGCGGCCACGGCCACCTGCAGGGCCGCCAGGCCACCGTCGAGGTGCGCCGCGGCACCGGTCCGGCCCGGCGGCGCCGGCTGTGGCTGCCCGCTCCCGACGACCAGGGCGTCCGCGAGGTCGAGACCGTGCCCACGCCGCTGCGGAGCGTCGGATGAGCACGGAGTCGCCGGCCCGGCCGGGCCCCGCCGCGGAGCGGAGCACCGACCGCCGGCTGGTCGTCTGGTGCCCCGACTGGCCCGTGGTCGCGGCGCTCATGCGCCGGCCCACCGAGGCGCCGGTCGCCGTCATGTCCGGCCACCGGGTGCTGGCCTGCTCGCCGGAGGCGCGCGACGACGGCGTGCGCCGCGGCATGCGCCGGCGCGACGCCCAGGCGCGGTGCCCCGACCTCGTGCTGCTCGACCACGAGCCGGAGGCCGAGGCCCGCGCGTTCGAGGTCGTCCTCGGTGGCCTGGAGTCGATCGTGCCCGGGGTCGCCCCGCTGCGTCCGGGCCTGTGCGCCCTGCGCCCGCCCGCCCGCTGGTTCGGCGGCGAGACCGAGGCCGCCGCCGTGATCGCCGAGCACCTGGTCGGCCTGGGCGTGTGGGACTCGCGGGCCGGCGTGGCCGACACGCTGTTCGCCGCCGAGCAGGCGGCGCGCCGGGCGCCGGCCCAGGACTGCGTCGTCGTGCCGCCGGGACAGAGCGCGGCCTACCTGGCCACGCTGCCGGTGGAGGTGCTGGAGTCCGACGACCTGGTGAGCCTGCTGCGCCGCATGGGCCTGAGCACGCTGCGCGACTTCGGCGCGCTGCCGGCCGCCGACGTCCACACCCGCTTCGGGCGCGAGGGCGCGCTGCTGCACCGGCTCGCGCGCGGGCTCGAGGCGCGTCCGCTGGCCGCGCGCGCCGTCCCGCCCGAGCTGTCGGCCGAGCTCGCCTTCGAGCCGCCGCTGTCGCGGGTCGACCAGGTCGCGTTCAGCCTGCGCACCACCGCCGAGCGGTTCGTGGCCCGTCTGGCCGAGGCCGGCCTGGTGTGCACCCAGGTGCGCATCGAGGTCGACGCCGAGGGCGAGCTGGTCTCGGCCCGCAGCTGGTCGCACCCGCGCTGGTTCGCCAGCGGCGACGTCGTCGACCGGGTCCGCTGGCAGCTGCAGGCCGCCCGGGGCGTCGAGGCGCCCGTGGGCGCGGTGCGGCTCGTCCCGGAGGGGCTGGAGTCGCTGGGCGACCACGCCGAGAGCCTGTTCGGCGGCGGTCCCGACGCCGCGGTCGAGCGCGCCGTCGCCCGCGTGCAGAGCATGGTCGGCCACGAGTCGGTGCTGGCCGTCGGGCTGCAGGGCGGACGCACGCCGGCCGCGCGCCAGCTGCTCACCCCGTGGGGCGACAAGCCGGTGGCGACCCGTGGCCCCGCGCTGCCGTGGCCGGGCAGCCTGCCCCCGCCGGCGCCGGCCACGGTGTTCGCCAGCCCGCAGGAGGCACTGGTCGTCGGGGCCGAGGGCCAGGCGGTCGGCGTCACCGGACGCGGCACGGTCACCGGCGAGCCCGCCCTCTTCCGGGCCGAGCCGCACGCCGACTGGCAGCCGGTGGCGTCCTGGGCCGGGCCGTGGCCGGTCGACGAGCTGTGGTGGGACGAGGCGCACGCGCGCCGCATCGCCCGCTTCCAGGTCGTCGGCGTCGACGGCAGTGCCTGGCTCATGGTCGTCGAGAACGGCCAGTGGTGGACCGAGGCCCGCTATGACTGAGCCTCACCCTCCCCGTGGGGTCACCGTCCCGCTGAGTGTGACGTCCCGGGGGTGGATCGGCGCTCCCGCCCCCCGAAACGTCACACTCAGCGCGAGCCCGGGGCGGGTCTGAGGTGCCGTACTTCAACCCCGACATCCCGTGGCGCGAGCTCGAGCGGGGGCTCTCCGGACGTCCGCCCGAGGCGCCCGAGCCCGACGGTGGCGACGCGCCGGGCTACTCGCGCAAGCGCCGGCCCGCGGTGCGCGACGACGTCCGCCGGCCGACCGGCCCGGTCGTCCCGTACGCCGAGCTGCACTGCCACAGCAGCTACAGCTTCCTCGACGGCGCCAGCGGGCCCGAGGCGCTGGTGGCCGAGGCGATCGGCCTGGGCCTGCACGCGCTGGCGATCACCGACCACGACGGCTTCCACGCCGCGCCGTACGTCGCCGAGACCGCCCAGCTGCACGCCGAGCACGGGCTGCGCACCGTCTACGGGGCCGAGCTGTCGCTGGGGCTGACCGGTCCGCAGAACGGCGTGCCCGACCCCGAGGGCCAGCACCTGCTCGTCCTGGCCCGGGGCGTCGAGGGCTACCACCGGCTCGCCGCGGCCATGACCGAGGCGCACCTGGCCGGCGACGAGAAGGGCCACCCGCGCTACGACCTGGACGACCTCGTCGACCGGGGCCGCGGGCACTGGGCCGTGCTCACCGGCTGCCGCAAGGGCGCGGTGCGCCAGGCGCTGGCCG
This sequence comes from Aeromicrobium sp. IC_218, assembly GCF_004336805.1. Taxonomy (GTDB): domain Bacteria; phylum Actinomycetota; class Actinomycetes; order Propionibacteriales; family Nocardioidaceae; genus Aeromicrobium. The sequence goes on along the minus strand of NZ_SJXM01000022.1, from coordinate 13,895 downwards.
CGGGCGGGCGCGACGGCGCCCGCACCGCGCTGCGTGGCCTGGTCGACCGGTTCGGCGCCGACGCCGTGCACGTCGAGCTCACCGACCACGGCCGGCCCACCGACGACGCCACCAACGACGCGCTGGCCGCGCTGGCCGCCGAGCTCGGCCTGCCGACCGTGGCGACCAACAACGTCCACCACGCCACCCCGGCCGAGCGCCGCCTGGCCATGGCGATGGCCGCCGTGCGCGGACGCCGCAGCCTGGCCGAGATGGACGGCTGGCTCGACGCGGCCGGCGGCGGCCACCTGCGCTCGGGCGCGGAGATGCTCGCCCGCATGCCGCGCCACCGCGACGCCGTCGCCCGCACCGTGCCGCTGTCCGACGAGCTCGCCTTCGACCTGCGCGCGGCGAGCCCGCAGCTGCCCCAGCACGGCATCCCCGAGGGCTGGACGGCGATGGGCTGGCTGCGCCACCTGGTCGCCGAGGGCATCGAGCTGCGCTACGCCCACGACCGCGAGCGGGCCACCGCGCGCATCGAGCGCGAGCTGGCGGTCATCGAGGAGAAGGACTTCCCGGGCTATTTCCTCATCGTCCACGACCTCGTCCAGCACGCCCGCGAGCAGGGCATCCTGTGCCAGGGCCGGGGCTCGTCGGCCAACTCCGCGGTCTGCTACGCCCTGGGCATCACCGCCGTCGACTCGGTGCACTACGAGCTGCCGTTCGAGCGCTTCCTGTCCGAGACCCGCGACGACGCCCCCGACATCGACGTCGACTTCGACTCCGACCGCCGCGAGGAGGTCATCCAGTGGGTCTACGAGCGCTACGGACGCCGCAACGCCGCGCAGGTCGCCAACGTCATCAGCTACCGGCCGCGCTCGGCGGTGCGCGACGCGGCCAAGGCGCTCGGGCATTCGCCGGGCCAGCAGGACGCGTGGAGCAAGCAGGTCGACAGCTGGTCGCGCATCGACCCCGACGAGGGACACGGCATCCCGGCCCCGGTGCTCGCCCTGGCCGAGCAGCTGCTGGGCTCGCCCCGCCACCTGGGCATCCACTCCGGCGGCATGGTGCTGACCCGCCAGCCGATCGGCGAGGTCGTGCCGATCGAGCGGGCCCGCATGCCCGGACGCACCGTGCTGCAGTGGGACAAGGACGCCTGCGCCTACATGGGCCTGGTGAAGTTCGACCTGCTCGGCCTGGGCATGCTCGGCGCGCTCGACCACACGATGCGGGTCGTGGCCGAGCACCTGGGGGAGGAGTGGACGCTCGCGACGCTGCCGCGCGACGAGGCCGCCACCTACGACATGCTCTGCCGGGCCGACTCGATCGGCGTCTTCCAGGTCGAGAGCCGGGCCCAGATCGGCACGCTGCCCCGGCTGCAGCCCCGCCGCTTCTACGACCTGGCCATCGAGATCGCGCTCATCCGGCCCGGCCCGATCCAGGGCGGCGCGGTGCACCCCTACATCCGCCGGGCCATGGGCCAGGAGCCGGTCGAGTACCCGCACCCGCTGACCGAGCCGGTGCTCGAGCGCACCCTGGGCGTGCCGCTGTTCCAGGAGCAGCTCATGCAGATGGCCGTGGCGATCGGCGACTGCACCCACGCCGAGGCCGACCTGCTGCGCCGGGCGATGGGCTCCAAGCGCGGGGTCGAGCGCATCAGCACGCTCAAGGACAAGCTGTACGCGGGCATGGCCACCCACGGCATCGTCGGCGAGCAGGCCGACAACCTGTACCAGCGCATCGAGTCGTTCGCGAACTTCGGCTTCGCCGAGAGCCACGCGCTGAGCTTCGCGGTGCTGGTCTACGCCAGCTCGTGGCTCAAGCTCCACTACCCGGGCGCGTTCCTGGTCGGGCTGCTGCGCAACCAGCCCATGGGCTTCTACTCGCCGCAGTCGCTGGTCGCCGACGCCCGCCGCCACGGCGTGCGGGTGCTGCGGCCCGACGTCAACCGCTCGCGCGCCCAGGCCGACCTCGAGCCCGACCCCGAGGGCGCGCCCGGCGGCCGCGACGCGTGCCTGGAGTTCCTCCAGCCGACCCCCGAGCCGTTCGTCCGCGGCACCCCCGACCCCACGTCCGAGCACCGGCGTGACGGCGGGTTCTGCGTCCGCATGGGCCTGGACGCCGTGCAGGGCATCGGGCTGGACGCCGCGCAGCGGGTCGTCGCGGCACGGGGCGACGCGCCGTTCACGTCCATCCCCGACCTGGTGCGGCGCACCGGCCTGACCACCGCGCAGGTGGAGTCGCTGGCCACCGCGGGCGCGTTCGACAGCCTGGGCCTGAGCCGGCGCGAGGCCCTCTGGAACGCCGGGTACACCGACAGCCCCGACATGCTGCCGGGCACGGCCACCGTGGTCGAGGCGCCGATGCTGCCGGGCATGACGCCGGCCGAGCTGACCGTCGCCGACCTGTGGGCCACGCACGTCTCGCCCGACACCCATCCCATGGGGTACGTGCGCGAGCTGCTGACGTCCGAGGGGGTGCTGGCCGTCTCCGCGCTGGCCGGGCACGAGCCGCGCCGCCGGGTGCACGTCGGCGGCCTCATCACCCACCGCCAGCGCCCGGCCACCGCCAGCGGCGTCACCTTCCTCAACCTCGAGGACGAGACCGGCATGCTCAACGTCGTCGTCACGCCCGACGTCTGGAAGCGCCACCAGCGGGTCGCGCGCACCGCGGCGGCGGTCGTCGTCCGCGGGATGCTCGAGGTCTCGGCCGAGGGCGTGGTCAACCTCGTCGCCGAGAAGCTCGTCCGGCTCGAGGAGCTGTACCCGGCCGCGGCCGCCGCCCTGCCCGCCAAGCACCGGGCCCGCGACTTCCGCTGAGCCGTCCCCGTCTCGCCGGGTCCCCTCGTCGCTGAGCGTGACGTTCTGCACGCCCGCCCCGGTGTGTCGCGGGCACGACGTCACTCCCAGCGACGACGAGAGCACCCCGCCGCGCCGGACAAAGGGTTGACCTGACCAGAAGGGGGTCTTAGGGTCAAGCCAACCTGAAGGGGGAGTGGACGTTGGCGATCGACCTGGCGGTCTCGACCGTGAGCTTCGCGCTGCGTCCGGACCCGCGCACCGGGCGTGCCACGCTGTGGCTGCCGCTGGTCCGCCGCATCCGCGAGCCGTACGAGGGACGCTGGGCGCTGCCCGGCGGCCCGCTGCGTCCCGACGAGGACCTCGCCACGAGCGCTCGCAGCACCCTGGCGCGGACCACCGGCCTGGCCCCGCGCTACCTGGAGCAGCTGTACTCCTTCGGCGCGGTCGACCGCTCCGCCGGGCCCGACCGGGTCGTCTCGATCGTCTACTGGGCGCTCGTGCGTCCGTCCGAGGACGCCCGCGCCGTCGACGGCGAGAACGTCGAGTGGTTCGTCGCCGACGAGGTGCCCGGCCCGCTGGCCTTCGACCACGACGCGATCGTCCGCTACGCGCTGGACCGGCTGCGGGCCAAGCTCACGTACTCGCCGATCGCGCACAACTTCCTGCCCGACACGTTCACCCTCGCCGAGCTGCGCGAGGTGCACGAGGCCGTGCTCGGACGCCCCCTCGACCCGGCCAACTTCCGTCGCCAGGTGCTGGCCGGCCGCACGATCGAGCCCACCGGCACCAGCCTGCAGGGCACCAGCCACCGACCCCCGGCGCTGTACCGCGTCGCCACCCCCGTCAGGAGCCAGGCATGACCACCTCCGTCCACGACGCCATCACCGCGGCGCCCGCCGCCAGCTGCGACACCGACCTCGCGCAGGGACCCTGGGTCTTCGACGCGACACCCGGCTACGGCCCCGGCGCGTCCGAGCTGGACGTGCTGCCGGCACCGGTCACGCGTCCGGGCCAGCTGCCGGTCGCCTACCAGCGCATGGACGAGGCCGAGCTGCACGCGCGCATCCGCCGGGCCAAGGACGCGCTGGGGGAGCGGCTGGTCCTGCTCGGCCACTTCTACCAGCGCGACGAGGTGGTGCAGCACGCCGACTTCGTGGGCGACTCCTTCCAGCTGGCCAACGCCGCGCTGACCCGCCCGCAGGCCGAGACGATCGTCTTCTGCGGCGTCCACTTCATGGCCGAGACCGCCGACGTGCTCGCCGGGCCGGGCCAGCGGGTGATCCTTCCCAACCTGGCCGCCGGGTGCTCCATGGCCGACATGGCCGACACCGAGTCCGTCGATGCGGCCTGGGAGCAGCTCCTGGAGGTCTACGCCGACGAGACCGGCGACCTCGCGCCCGTCGTGCCGGTGACCTACATGAACTCCTCGGCCGCGCTCAAGGCGTTCTGCGGCCGCAACGGGGGCATCGTCTGCACGTCCTCGAACGCCGAGGTCGTGCTCGAGTGGGCGTTCGAGCGCGGACGCCGGGTGCTGTTCTTCCCCGACCAGCACCTGGGCCGCAACACCGCCAAGGCGATGGGCGTCCCGCTGGAGCGGATGCCGCTGTGGGACCCGCGCAAGCCGCTCGGCGGGAACGACGAGGCGACGCTGCGCGACGCGAAGGTGCTGCTCTGGCACGGCTTCTGCTCGGTGCACAAGCGCTTCACGGTCGACCAGATCACCCGTGCCCGCGCCGAGCACCCCGGCGTGCAGGTCGTCGTCCACCCCGAGTGCCCGATGCCGGTCGTGGACGCCGCCGACGCCGCCGGGTCGACCGACCTCATCCGCCGCTTCGTGGAGGCCGCCGCGCCCGGCAGCACCATCGCCATCGGCACCGAGGTCAACCTGGTCAACCGGCTCGCCGCCCAGCACCCGGACAAGACCATCTTCTGCCTCGACCCGGTGATCTGCCCCTGCTCGACGATGTACCGGATCCACCCCGGCTACCTGGCCTGGGTGCTCGACGGCCTGCTCGAGGGCGAGGTGCGCAACGAGATCGTCGTCGAGGAGTCCGTGGCCGCCGACGCCCGCGTCGCGCTGGAGCGGATGCTCGCCGCCCAGCCCCGGACGACCGCCCGGCCATGAGCACGATCGCCGTCGTCGGCTCGGGCGTCGCGGGACTCACCGCGGCGCTGGAGGCGGACGCGCGCGGGCACCGGGTCGTGCTGCTCACCAAGGCGTCCCTGGCCGACGGCAGCACGGCGCGGGCGCAGGGCGGCGTGGCCGTCGCGCTCGACGCGGCGGACGTCCCGCGCCACGTCGACGACACGCTCGCCGCCGGAGCCGGGCTGGTCGACGCCGAGGCCGCCCTCGCGGTGTGCGGCGCCGGGCCCGACGCGCTCGCGGACCTGCTCGCCCGCGGAGCGGCGTTCGACCGGGCGCCCGACGGGGCCCTGGCCCGCGGGCTGGAGGCGGCCCACTCGGCCTCGCGCATCGTCCACGCCGGTGGCGACGCCACGGGGGCCGAGGTCGTCCGGGCCCTCGTCGCCGCGCTGCGCGCCACCGCGGTCGTCGTCCGCGAGGACGCGTTCGCGCTGGACGTCGTGGTCGAGCACGGCCGCGCCACCGGCGTCCGGCTGCTCGACGGCGAGGTCGTGCCGGCCGACGCCGTCGTGCTGGCCACCGGCGGCTCGGGGCAGCTGCTCGGCCGCACCACGAACCCGTCGGTGGCGACCGGCGACGGCGTCGCCATGGCGCTGCGGGCCGGCGCCGACGTCGCCGACCTCGAGCTCGTCCAGCTCCACCCGACGGTGCTGCCGGACGGCTTCCTGGTCTCCGAGGCGGTGCGCGGCGCCGGCGCGGTGCTGCGCGACGCGTCCGGCCACCGGTTCCTGCTCGACGTCGACCCGCGCGGCGAGCTCGCGCCCCGCGACGTGGTCGCGCGGGCCGTCGCCCGCCGGGCCCACGAGCAGGGACGCCCGGTGGTGCTCGACGCCACCGCGCTCGGCGCCGACCAGCTCGCGGCCCGGTTCCCGACCATCGACGCCCACGTGCGCTCGCTCGGCCTGGACTGGTCGCGCGAGCCGGTGCCGGTCACGCCCGCCGCGCACTACGCCATGGGTGGCGTCGTGGCCGACGTCGCCGGGCGCACGAGCCTGCCCGGGCTGCACGCGGTCGGCGAGTGCGCGTGCACCGGCCTGCACGGGGCCAACCGGCTGGCGTCCAACTCGCTGCTGGAGGGCATGGTGCAGGGCCGGGCGGTGGTGCGCGCGGTCGAGGACGGTCCGCGCCCGCTGGCGCCGCGGCCGGGCTGGAGCCCGTCCGAGCCGATCGTCGTCACCGGCGGCACCGACACGTTCGCCCGGGCCGAGCTGCAGTCGCTGATGTGGGACGCGCTGGGCGTCGCACGCACCGAGGACGCCCTCGCGCACGCCGCCACGCGACTGGCGACCTGGGTGCCGCCCGCGCCCACCGACCCCAAGTCCGCCGAGGACGCCAACCTGCTGGTGCTGGCCCGGGCGACCGTCGCCGCGGCCCGGCGCCGCACCGAGTCGCGCGGCGCGCACCAGCGCGCCGACCACCCCCGTACCGACCCCGCCCAGGCGCGCCACCGCGTCCTGCGCCGAGAGGGAGCCTGATGCTCGACCGCCGCCAGATCGACGCCGTCGTCTCGATGGCCCTGGACGAGGACGCCCCGCACGGCGACCTCACCAGCCAGGTGCTCGTGCCGGCCGGCGTCACCGCCACCGCCGAGCTGGTCGCCCGTGAGTCCGGCGTCCTGGCCGGCATCGAGGTGTTCGCCGCCGCCATGACCGCCCTGGACGACCGCGTGGACGTCGACGCCTTCGCCGAGGACGGCGAGACGTTCGTGCCCGGCGACGTCCTGGCGCGCGTGCACGGACCGGCCCGCGCGCTGCTGCAGAGCGAGCGGGTCGCGCTCAACCTCGTCCAGCGCATGTGCGGGGTCGCCACCACGACCCGCGCCTACGTCCGCGCGGTGGAGGGCACGGGCGCGCGGGTCGTCGACACCCGCAAGACCACGCCCGGCCTGCGGGCGCTGGAGCGGCACGCGGTGCGCTGCGGTGGCGGGCACAACCACCGCTTCTCGCTGTCCGACGCCGTCATGGCCAAGGACAACCACCTCGCCGTCGTCGGGTCGATCGGCGAGGCCATCCGCCGCGCGCGCGCCGAGCTGCCGCACACGACGCACGTCGAGGTCGAGATCGACCGGCTCGACCAGCTCGACGAGGTGCTCGACGCCGAGCCCGACACGATCATGCTCGACAACTTCTCCCTGGCCGACCTGGTCACCGGCGTGCGCCGCATCGACGGGAAGGCCGTCGTCGAGGCGTCCGGCGGCATCACCCTGGAGACGATCGCGGGCGTCGCCGCCACCGGCGTGGACGTCATCAGCGTCGGCGCGCTGACCCACGGGGTCCGCTCGCTCGACCTCGGCCTGGACGTCGTGGTCGGGTCGTGACCGTCTACCTCGACGAGGCGGCCACGTCGCCCGTGCGCCGCGAGGTGCTCGAGGCGATGTGGCCCTACCTCACCGGGGTCTTCGGCAACCCGGCCAGCCACCACGAGGTGGGGGCCGCGGCACGGTCCGGCATCGACCGGGCCCGGCAGGAGGTGGCCGGGCTGCTCGGCGTCCGGCCCGGCGAGCTGACGTTCACGTCCGGTGGCACCGAGGGGGCGAACGCCGCGGTGAAGGGACTCGCGCTGGCCGCCCCGCGCGGGCGCCACGTCGTCGTGTCGGCCGTCGAGCACCCCGCCGTGCTGGAGTCGGCACGCTGGCTCGGCCGGCTCGGGTTCGAGGTGACCGAGGTGGGCGTCGACGACCGCGGCACGGTCACCCCCGAGGCGCTGGACGCCGTCCTACGCGACGACACCACGCTGGTGAGCGTCCAGCTGGCCAGCAACGAGGTCGGCACGGTGCAGCCGGTCGCCGGGCTCGCGGCGGTGGCGGCGGCGCACGGCGTCCCGTTCCACACCGACGCGGTGCAGGCCGCGCCGTGGCTGCCGCTCGACCCGGCGGCCCTGGGCGTCCAGGCCCTCAGCATCTCCGGCCACAAGCTCGGCACGCCGAAGGGCTCGGGGCTGCTGTGGGTCGACCGCCGCACGCCGTGGGAGCCGCTCGTCCACGGCGGTGGGCAGCAGGACGGACGGCGCAGCGGCACCGAGGACGTCGCCGCCGCCGTCGGGCTCGCGACGGCGCTGCGCCTGGCCGCGACCGACCGCGACGCCGAGTCGGTCCGGGTCGCCGCGCTGCGCGACACGCTCGTCGCCCGGGTCCTGGACGCCGTGCCGGGCGCGGCCCTCACCGGGCACGCGACCGACCGGCTGCCCGGGCACGCCTCGTTCGTCCTGCCCGGCGTGAGCGGCGAGGCGGCGCTGATCGGGCTCGAGGAGCGCGGCGTCGTCTGCTCCAGCGGGTCGGCCTGCGCGGCGGGCAGCGACGAGCCGAGCCACGTCCTCACCGCGATGGGCCTGCCGCGCGACGTCGCGCAGACCGCCGTGCGGCTCACGTTCGGCCGCGGCGCCACCGCCGACGAGCTCGAGCACGCCGCCCGCACGCTCGCCGCGGTGGTGGCCCGGCTCCGCCCGGCGGCCGGGTAGGGGAGCGGGACTACGCTGGGACGGTCATGACCGAGCAGCAGACCGTCTACCTCGACCACGCGGCGACCACGCCCATGGTCCCCGAGGCGATCGCCGTCATGACCGAGCAGCTCGCCCGCACCGGCAACGCGTCCTCGCTGCACGCGGCCGGCCGCGCCGCCCGCCGCACCGTGGAGGAGGCCCGCGAGCTCGTCGCGTCCCACCTCGGCGCCCGGCCGAGCGAGGTCGTCTTCTGCTCCGGCGGCACCGAGGCGAACAACCTGGCCATCAAGGGCCTGTTCTGGGCCCGCCGCGCCACCGACCCCGCCCGCACCCGTGTCCTGTTCAGCGCGATCGAGCACCACGCGCTGCTCGACCCGGTGACCTGGCTGGCCAAGCACGAGGGCGCCGCCGTCGAGACCACCCCGGTCGACAAGATCGGACGCATCCGGCTGGACGCCCTGCGTGCGGCGGTCGAGACCGATCCCGGCTCGGTCGCCGCGATCACCACGATGTGGGCCAACAACGAGATGGGCACCGTCCAGCCGGTGCGCGAGGTCGTCGAGCTCGCCGCCGCCCACGGCATCCCGGTGCACAGCGACGCGGTGCAGGCCGCCGGCTACCTGCCGCTCGACTTCGGGGCCAGCGGCCTGGACGCCATGACGGTCACCGCCCACAAGCTCGGCGGCCCGGTCGGCGTCGGCGCGCTGGTCATCCGGCGCGAGGTCGAGCCGGTGCCCCTGCTGCACGGCGGCGGCCAGGAGCGCGACCTGCGCTCGGGCACCATCGGCGTCGCGCTCATCGCCGCGTTCGCCAAGGCCGTCGAGGTCACGTTGGCCCGGCAGGCCGAGACCACCGCGCGCATCGAGGCGCTGCGCACGCGGCTCGTCGAGGGCCTGACCCGCGTGGTGCCGGACGCGATCGTCAACGGCGACCCCGAGCCGGGCGCCGGCCACCGCCTGCCCAACATCGCGCACGTGACGTTCCCGGGCTGCGAGGGCGACGCCATGCTCATGCTGCTGGACGCCCAGGGCGTCGAGTGCTCCACCGGCTCGGCCTGCGCCGCCGGCGTGCCGCAGCCCAGCCACGTCCTGCTCGCGATGGGCTACGACGAGCGGGCCGCCCGCGGGTCGCTGCGCTTCAGCCTCGGCCACACGTCCACCGAGGCCGACGTCGACCGGCTGCTCGCCGTGCTCCCGGCCGTCCACGAGCGGGCGCTCGCCGCCGGCATGGTGAGGCAGCGATGAGGGTCGTCGCCGCGATGTCCGGCGGGGTCGACAGCGCCGTCGCCGCCGCCCGCGCCGTCGACGCCGGGCACGACGTCACCGGCGTCCACCTGGCGCTGAGCCGCAACCCGCGCTCGTACCGCTCCGGGGCGCGTGGCTGCTGCTCGATCGAGGACTCCAACGACGCCCGCCGCGCGGCGGACGCCCTGGGCATCCCGTTCTTCGTGTGGGACATGAGCGAGGAGTTCGCCGACGAGGTCGTCGACGACTTCGTCGCGGAGTACTCGGCCGGACGCACGCCCAACCCGTGCCTGCGCTGCAACGAGAAGATCAAGTTCGCCGCCGTGCTCGACCGGGCGCTCGCGCTCGGGTTCGACGCGGTCGCCACCGGTCACTACGCCCAGCTGCGCACCGCGGCCGACGGCACGATCGAGATGCACCGCGCCACCGACCACGGCAAGGACCAGTCGTACGTCCTCGGCGTCCTGACCCAGGACCAGCTGGCCCACTCGCTGTTCCCGCTCGGCGGCTCGGTCAAGACCGACGTGCGCGCCGAGGCGGCCGAGCGCGGCCTGCAGGTGGCCACGAAGCCCGACAGCCACGACATCTGCTTCGTCGCCGACGGCGACAACGCCGGCTGGCTGGCCGAGAAGCTCGGCCCGCGCCCGGGGTCGGTCGTCGACGAGGACGGCACCGTCCTGCGCGAGCACGACGGCGCGTACGCGTTCACCATCGGCCAGCGCCGCGGCCTGCGCCTGGGCGTGCCGGCCGACGACGGCAAGCCGCGCTTCGTGCTTGACATCGAGCCCGTCTCCGGCACCGTCACCGTCGGCCCGCGCGAGCGTCTGCAGGTGGACGCGCTCGAGGGCATCCGCCCGCTGTGGTGCGGCACCGCCCCCACCGGGACGCTGGCGTGCACCGTGCAGCTGCGCGCCCACGGTGACGAGCACCGCGCCAGCCTGACCGTCGACGGCGACCGCGTGCACGTCACGCTGCACGACCCGGCGTCCGGCATCGCGCCCGGACAGGCCGTCGTGGTCTACGACGGCACCCGCGTCGTCGGCTCGGCCACCATCGCGCGCACCCACCGCCGCGAGCCGGTGGGCTAGCGTCCACCCCGCCCGTCCGGCGGTGAGCCCGCGTCCACGACGCCGGCCCGCGTGGACGCAGGCCCACCGCCACCCCGCACGCACGACCCAGGAGGACGCATGGCGCTCGCCACCGGCATCGGCTCGATGCCCGGCACCGACGTGGTCGACACCGTCCACACCGTGCTCGGCGAGGTCGGCGCCCTGCCGCACGTGCCCGAGCTGCCCGCCCGCGGCGCCCCGGCCGGCATGGTCGGACGCTCGCTCGCGCTGCTCGTGGGCGTCGGCGCCGACCTGCAGCCGCAGGGCTGGCGGCTCACCGACCACGACGGCGTCGACCTGCGCCGGGCCCGCTCGCTGCTGGCCCGCGACCTGGACGCCGTCGAGGAGCTGGCCGGCGAGCACCGCGGCCCGTTCAAGACCCAGGTGACGGGTCCGCTGACCCTGGCCGCGACCGTCGAGCGTCCCAAGGGCGACAAGCTGCTGGCCGACCACGGGGCGCGCCGCGAGCTCGCCGAGTCGATGGCCGAGGGCGTCGCCGAGCACGTCCGCGGCCTGCGCCGCCGCCTGCCGCACGCCGAGCTGGTCGTGCAGGTGGACGAGCCCGCCCTCGTCGCCACGCTGGAGGCGAAGGTGCCCACCGCGAGCGGCTGGGCGACGCACCGCAAGGTCGACGCCCCGGAGGCGGACGCCCTGCTGCGCCGCTACGTCGACGCGATCGCCGGGGCCGGCGCGCGTCCGGTCGTGCACACGTGCGCCCCGGACGTCCCCGTCGCCCTGCTGCGGGGTGCCGGCTTCCAGGCCCTCGCCTTCGACCTCGCGCTGGCCCACCCGCACGACGCCTGGGCCGAGGCGTTCGAGGCGGGCGTCGACCTGTGGCCCGGCGCCGTGCCGGCCGTCGAGCAGCCGGGCTCCGACGCCGTGCTGGGCCGCCGGCTGGAGACCTTCTTCGACCGGCTCGGCTTCGCCCGCGACGCCTACGACGAGCGGCTCGTCGTGACCCCGGCGTGCGGGCTCGCGGGGGTCTCGCCGACCGCCGCCCGCCGCGCGCTGGCGCTGGCCCGCACCCTGGCCGAGGCGTCCGCGGACGAGCGCTGAGCCGTCCGCGGCGCGCCGCGCCGACGTCGGTGGCCGCCGATACGATCGCGCCATGGAGACCGACGAGCTGCGCCAGCGTCACAAGGAGCTGACCGAGGTCATCGAGGGCCATCGGGCCCGCTACTACGTCGACGACGCGCCCACGGTCTCCGACGCCGAGTACGACGCGCTCATGCGCGAGCTCGAGCAGCTCGAGGAGCAGCTGCCCGACCTGCGCACGCCCGACTCGCCTACGCAGTCCGTCGGCGGCTACGCGAGCTCGACCTTCGAGGCCTACGAGCACCGCGAGCGCATGCTCAGCCTCGACAACGCCTTCAGCCCCGACGAGCTGCGGGCCTGGCACGAGCGGCTGCTGCGCGACGGCGCCGGCGACGCCGCCTTCCTGTGCGAGCTCAAGGTCGACGGCCTGGCCATCTCGCTCACCTACGAGCAGGGCGTGCTCACGCGGGGCGTCACCCGCGGCGACGGACGCGTGGGGGAGGACGTCACCAACAACGTCCGCACCATCAAGGCGATCCCGCACCGGCTCACCGGCACCGACGACTTCCCGGTGCCGGCGTACGTCGAGGTGCGCGGCGAGGTCTACTTCCCGACCGCGGAGTTCGAGGCGTTCAACGAGGCGTGGGCCGAGTCGGGCAAGACTCCGTTCGCCAACCCCCGCAACGCCGCCGCCGGGTCCCTGCGCATGAAGGACGCCTCGGTCACCGCGAGCCGTCCGCTGTCGATGGTCTGCCACGGGCTCGGCTACCGCGAGGGCTTCACCCCCGAGCGGCAGAGCCAGGCCTACGACGCGCTCAAGGCGTGGGGGCTGCCCACGTCCGACCGCGCCCGCACGGTCGACACCCTGGCCGAGGTCGAGGAGTTCATCGCCTACTACGGCGAGCACCGCCACGACGTCGAGCACGACATCGACGGCGTCGTGGTCAAGGTCGACCAGGTCGACCTGCAGCGCCGCCTGGGCTCGACCAGTCGCGCGCCGCGCTGGGCGATCGCCTGGAAGTTCCCGCCCGAGGAGGTCAACACCCGCCTGCTCGACATCCGGGTCAACGTCGGCCGCACCGGGCGCGTCACGCCGTACGGCGTCATGGAGCCGGTCAAGGTCGCCGGGTCCACGGTCGAGATGGCCACGCTGCACAACAAGCACGAGGTGGCCCGCAAGGACGTCCGTCCCGGCGACATGGTCGTGCTGCGCAAGGCCGGTGACGTCATCCCCGAGATCGTCGGCCCGGTGCTGCCGCTGCGCCCGGACGACGCCGAGCCGTGGGTCATGCCGATCGAGTGCCCGTCGTGCGGCACGACGCTCGCGCCGGCCAAGGAGGGCGACGCCGACCTGCGCTGCCCCAACTCCGAGCACTGCCGCGGCCAGATCATCGAACGGCTCGAGTACGTGGCCGGACGCGGCGCGTTCGACATCGAGGCGCTGGGCTACGAGGGCGCCGTCGCGCTGCACGACAGCGAGGTGCTCGAGAACGAGGCCGGGCTGTTCGCGCTCACCGAGGACGACCTGCTGCGCACCAACCTGTACCGCACCAAGGCCGGTGCGTTGTCGGCCAACGGCCGCAAGCTGCTCGAGAACCTCGACAAGGCCAAGCAGCAGCCGCTGTGGCGGGTCGTCGTGGCGCTGTCGATCCGCCACGTCGGTCCGACGGCGGCCCGGGCGCTGGCGACGCACTTCGGCGACCTGGCCGCGATCCGCGAGGCCGACGTCGAGACCCTCGCCGCGGTCGACGGAGTCGGCCCGACGATCGCCCGCGCCGTCGTCGACTGGCTGCAGGTGCCCTGGCACGTGGCGATCCTCGACGCCTGGGCGGCGGCCGGCGTCCGCACCGCCGACGAGCGCGACGAGTCCGTGGAGCGCACGCTGGCCGGGCTGACGATCGTGGTCACCGGCTCGCTGCAGCGCTACACGCGCGACTCGATCAAGGAGACGATCATCGCCCGCGGCGGCAAGGCGTCCGGCTCGGTGTCGAAGAAGACCGACTACGTGCTGGTCGGCGACGCGCCGGGGTCCAAGGCCGAGAAGGCCGAGCAGCTCGGCGTCCCGATCCTCGACGAGGACGCCTTCGACGAGCTCGTCGCCCACGGCCCGCCGGCCGCGGCCGACGACGAGAGCGCTCCCGAGGAC
>NZ_SJXM01000021.1 GCF_004336805.1 Aeromicrobium sp. IC_218 | reverse complement strand
CTCGCCGGGTGTTCGACGAGCCCGATGACCCCCGCGCCTGGCTCGAGGACCCGCCGACCGTCGCCGCGGTCCTGGTCGCCCACGACGGGATGGCCTGGCTGCCGACCGTGCTGGGCTCGATCGCGACCATGGAGCACGCTCCGACCGCGTGGCACGCGGTCGACGTCGCCTCGACCGACGGCAGCGGCGACCTGCTGCGCGCCTCGTTCGGCGACGAGCGGCTGAGCTACGCACCGTCCGGCACCGGCTTCGGCGCCGCCGTCGCCCTGGCCCTGGAGCAGCTGCCGCGCACCGACTGGGTCTGGCTGCTGCACGACGACTCGGCGGTCGAGCCCGACACCCTCGCCCGGCTGCTCGACGAGGCGACCACCGCCGGCGACGACGTCGCGATCGTCGGGCCGAAGCTGCGCGAGTGGCCGTCGCTGCGCCGCCTGCTCGAGGTCGGCGTCACCGTCAGCGGCACCGCCCACCGCGAGACCGGGCTGGAGACGGGCGAGCCGGACGCCGGCCAGCACGACCGCCCGCGCGACGTCCTGGCCGTCAGCAGCGCCGGCATGCTCGTGCGCCGGGACGTGTGGGACGCGCTCGGCGGGTTCTCGTCCGACTTCCCGATGTTCGGCGACGACCTCGACCTGGGCTGGCGTGCCGCCCGGGCCGGGTACCGCACCCGGGTGGCGCCGCAGGCCGTCATGTTCCACGCGGAGGCGAGTGCCCGCCGCGCCCGTCCTCGCAGCGCCGGCGACGTGACGCCCCACGAGGAGCGGCGCGCGATGCTGTTCCTCACGCTCGCCCACAGCACGGGCCGTCGCGCCGCCTCGGCCTGGTGGCGGCTGCTGCTCGGCTCGTTCCTGCGCACGCTCGGGCTGCTGCTCGCCCAGGCGCCCGAGGAGGCCGGCGACGAGCTGCAGGCCCTGCGCGACGTCTACCTCCACCCGCGCGCCGTGCGCCGGGCCCGGGCCGAGCGCGCCGCGGCCGAGACCGTGCCACACGCCCGGCTGCGCCACCTGTTCCCGTCCGTGTGGCTGCCGACCCTGCGGGCGGTCGACACCGTGCGCGAGTGGGCCGCCGCGCTGCTCCGCCCGGAGTCGATGGTCACCACCGGCCGGCGCAGCTCGGTGCTCGACCCCGAGCCGGACGACGACGTCCCGGACGACGGCCCGTCGCTGTGGCGTCGTCGTCCGTGGCTGCTGACCGTCCTGGTGGTGCTGGCCGTCGTCGGCGTGGCCGGACGCGACCTGCTGAGCGGCCCGTACCTGCACGGCGGGGCCATGCTGCCCGCGCCGCGCACGGCGGGCGGCTGGTGGGAGCTGTTCCTGTCCGGCGGGCACGACGTGGGCCTCGGCACGACCGGGGCCGGACCCGTCCTGGCGCTGCTCCTGGCGGTCGTCGCCACCCCCGTGTGGCTCGCTCCCGGCCTCGTCGTGACGGTGCTCGTGCTCGGCGCGGTGCCGCTCGCCGCCCTGACCGCCCACCGGTTCGTCCGGCTGTTCACCGACCGGCGCGGCCTGCGGATCCTGGCCGCGCTCGGCTACGCGGCCGCCGTCGCCGCGTCGGGCGCCGTCGCCGAGGGCCGGGTCGGGACGCTGGTCGCCGCCGTCGTGGCCCCGATCGTGGCCGGCGTCGCCGTACGCCTGTGGTTCGAGCCCCGCTGGCAGCGCGGCGTCGCCCTCGGCGTGTGGATCGCCGTGGCCACCGCGTTCGCGCCGGTCGCCTTCTGGCTGGCGCTGCCGCTCGCCCTCGCGATGGCCTTCCGCCGCACCCGCCCCTTCCTGGTCGCGGCAGCGCTCGCCGTCCTCCTGCCGCTGGTGCTGGTGGGTCCCTGGACGTGGCAGCGCGTGCTGCACCCTGCCCGCGTGTGGTGGGAGGCGGGTCTGCCGTTCCCGGCCGACCCGTCGGCCGTCGACCTGGTGCTCGGACGCGGCTCGGACGCGGGTGCCCCGTCGGGTCTCGCGCTACCGGTGCTCCTGCTCGGCCTGGTCGCGCTCGTGGCCGTCCCGGCTCGGGACCGCCGGGCCGTCCTGGTCGCGTGGACGGTCGCGGTCGTCGCCCTGGCCGTGGGCGTCGTGGGCCTGTTCGCGTCCGTCGACACCGGTACCGGCGCGGCGTCCGTCGCCGCCTGGACCGGGCTGCCGGCGGTGCTGTGGGTGGGGGCGCTGCTCGTGGCCGGGCTGCTGGCCGCCGAGGCCGTCGGCCCGTTGCGCGCCGTCCTCACCGTCCCGGTCGTGCTGCTCGCGCTCGTCCTGCCGCTCGGCACGGCCGCGTGGCTGGTCGTGGACGGCGCGGGCGACCCGCTCGTGCGCGACCGCGACACCCCCGTGCCGGCGTACCTCGCCGACCGCGACGCCACGACGCTCGTCCTCACCGGGGCCCTCGACGGACCGATGCGCGTCGACGTCGTCCGGGGCGCGGGCCCGTTCCTCGGGCAGGAGGCGCTGAGCCCCGACGCCGGCAGGCAGGACGCGCTGCTGACCACGGTCGAGGCGCTCGTCGCCGGCACCGGGGCCGCCCAGGTCTCCGAGCTCGCCGACCTCGGGGTCGACGCCGTCTACCTGCCGGACGCCGACCGGGCCCTCGCTCGACGGCTGGACGCCCTGCCCGACCTGCGCGCCGCCGGCAGCGACGACCCCGCCTCCCGGGTGTGGACGCTCGAGGGTGCCACCCCGCCGAGCGCGGAGGGCCCGTGGTGGCGCCCCGTCGTCGCCGTCGTCCAGGCCGCCGCGTGGCTGGCCGCGGTCGTCCTCACCGCTCCCGTCCGCCGACGCCGCAAGGAGGCGCTGCGATGACCGCCCGACTGCAGGTGCTCCTCTGGCCCGTCGTCGCGGCGGCGCTGGTCGCGGCCGGCCTGCTGCTGCCCGAGCCGGACCGGGCGTCCGGCACCGGCGGCGACGACCGTCTCGTCGTCGAGGCCCGCACGCTGGCCTGCGCCGGCGGCGACCGGGTCGCGGCGGGTGCGCTCGTCGTCCACGACGGGGCGCAGCGCGAGGTCACGACGCTCCCTGGCGGCGAGGCCGTCGAGGCGCTCGGCGGGGCCACGACGTGGGCCGAGGGCGACGTCCCCGGTCCGGTGTCGGTGCGCACGAGCGACGAGCAGGGCGCCGGAGCGGTCGCGTTCACCCGTGCCGACGACGACGGCCTCGAGGTCGCCGCGTGCCCGTGGGCGGCTGCCGCCTCGGCGCCCTACCTGGTCGGTGGCGGCGCGGCCGGCGACCACCAGTCCACGCTGCTGCTGACCGGCACGTCCACCGGTCCGTCGGTGGTGGACCTGCGCCTGTGGGGCGCGCAGGGGCCCGTCGAGGGCGTCGGCACGACCGGCGTCGCGCTCGAGCCCGGCGAGGCCCGCTCGATCCGCCTCACCGACCTCGCGGCGGGGGAGTCCGAGCTCGCCGTGCAGGTCGTCGTCCGTTCCGGCCAGGTCGCGGCGTCGCTGCGCGACCGCGCGGCCGTGCCCGGACCCGGTCGCGAGGTGGTCACGCCGGTCGCGAGCGCCCGCCGGGTCCAGGTCGTCACCGGTGTGGTGCCCGGCGACCGCCGCCTCGTGCTGCTCAACCCCACGTCCACGTCGACGCCGGTCACGGTCGAGGCGCTCGGCCCGGACGGCACGTTCAGCCCGACCGGGCTCGAGGACGTGCAGGCCCGCGCCGGGGCCGTCACGGCGCTCCCGCTGCCGGCCTCGCTCGGCGACGACGTGGTCTCGCTGCGCGTGCGGGCCGACGTGCCGCTGGTGGCGACGGTCCGGTCGGCCGCGGCCGGCGACGTCGCCGACGCCGCCCCGGGGCCGGCCCTCGACGGCCCGGCCGTCGCGCCGCTGGCGCTCGGCTCGCTGCAGCGCGCCGACCTCGTCCTGACGGCACCCGGCCGCGCCGCCTCGGCGCGGCTGGTGGCCCGTGACGCGGACGGCCGCGAGGTGGGCACCGCCGCGGTGGAGGTGGCCGCCGGGGCCACGACCGTCACCGACCTGCGTCGGGTGGGCGACGGCGCCGCGTGGGTCGAGGTGCGTCCGGACGGCGAGCTGCACGCGGCCGTCGCGTACCGCTCGGGCAGCGGCGTCTCGACGCTCGCGCTGACGGCGGCGCCCGTCGACGTGCCCGCGCCGGACCTGCGCCCGGCGCGCTGAGCCTCAGCGGTCGAGCCGGGGGTCCAGGTCGTCCGGCGGCACCTGCCAGATCTCGGCGAGCCGGTCGACGAGGTGGTCGAGCAGCAGGTCGACGAGGTCCTCCCGACCCGTCGAGCGGTGGGTCAGCGGCAGCCGGAACAGCACGACGCGCGGGGTGCCGCCGAGCTCGGTGGCGATGCTGAGCGGGACGTCGTCCGCCCACTCCTCGGGCAGGATCGGCACCTCCTCGACGACGACCTCCACGGTGGTCGCCTCGCGCTCGAAGGCGGGCCGGAGCTGGTCGAGGGCGTCGCCCACGAGCAGGTCGAACTCGGCCCGGGGCGGGCGGTGCACGGGGACGCTGCGCGGGGAGAGCGGACCGGGCAGGGCGACGGGCCCGCGGCGCCCGCGGCCCCGGCGGTCGCGCATCGATCCGCCCCGCGGGCCGGCCACCACGCCGCTGTACAGGTCCACGCCGGCGAGCATACGGCGCGCCGCGTGCGCACCCTGTCGGCCTCGCCGGTTAACCTTCCCGGGTGGCGACGAAGCGCAGGTGCACCCGGACGGCTTGCTCGGAGCCGGCCGTCGCCACCTTGACGTACGTGTACGCCGACCAGACCGCCGTCCTGGGGCCGCTCGCGACCTACGCCGAGCCGCACACCTACGACCTGTGCGCCGCACACTCGCAGCGCCTGTCCGCCCCCCGCGGGTGGGACGTGCTGCGGCTCGCGCCGGACCCTGCCACGCTGGAGCCCTCGCACGACGACCTGCTCGCCCTGGCCGACGCCGTGCGCGAGGCCGGCAAGCAGGTGCCCGACCCCGAGCCTTCCCCGGGCCTGCGGCTCGTGCCCGCGCCCGACGACGAGGAGTGACCATGGATCCCCGGCTGGAACCGATCGTCAAGGCGTACGACGTCCGCGGACGTTCGCCCGAGCAGCTCGACGCGACCATCGCGCGGGCGCTGGGCGAGGCCTTCGCCCACGAGGTCGGCGTCGCCGGCGGCGGCAAGGTCGTGGTCGGTCACGACATGCGCGACACGTCCCCGGTGCTGGCCCGCGCCTTCGGCGAGGGCGTCCGGTCGACCGGTGCCGACGTCGTCGAGATCGGCCTCGCGTCCACCGACATGCTCTACTTCGCGTCCGGCGACCTCGACCTGCCCGGCGCCATGGTCACCGCCAGCCACAACCCGGCGGTCTACAACGGCCTCAAGCTGTGCCGGGCCGGCGCCCGCCCGATCGGGCTCGAGACCGGCCTGCGCGCCATCGCCGACCGCGCCGGCGAGCTGCTCGACCGTGAGCAGACCCCGGCCGTCACGGGCGGCGTCGAGTCCGTCGACGCGCTGAGCCGCTACGCCGCCTACCTGCACGAGCTGGTCCCGGTCCGCGGGCGCCGGCTCACGGTGGTCGCCGACGCCGGCAACGGCATGGCCGGGCACACCGTCCCGTCCGTCTTCGCCGACCTCGACGTCGAGCTGGTCCCGATGTACTTCGAGCTCGACGGCAGCTTCCCGAACCACGAGGCGAACCCGCTCGACCACAGCACGCTGGTCGACCTGCAGGAGCGCGTCCGCTCCGAGGGCGCCGACGTGGGCCTGGCCTTCGACGGCGACGCCGACCGCTGCTTCGTGGTCGACGAGCGCGGCGAGGTCGTCTCGCCCTCGGCCATCACCGCCCTCATCGGGGCCCGCGCGCTGCGCGACCACCCCGGCGCCACGGTGCTGCACAACGTCATCTGCTCGCGCGCGGTGCCCGAGATCATCGCCGAGCACGGCGGCACCCCGGTCCGCACGCCGGTCGGCCACTCGCTCATCAAGGCCGAGATGGCGCGCACCGGCGCGGTCTTCGGCGGCGAGCACTCGGGCCACTTCTACTTCAAGGACTTCTACCTCGCCGACTCCGGCATGATCGCCGGCCTGCACGTCCTGGCCGCGCTGGCCGAGACCGACGGCACCGTGTCCGAGCTCATGGCCGCGTACGACCGCTACCCGTCCTCGGGCGAGATCAACAGCACGGTCGACGACGCCGACGCCGTCCTGGAGGCGATCCGCAGCACCTACGCCGAGCACGACCAGGACACGCTCGACGGCCTCACGGTGACCGCCGCCGACTGGTGGTTCAACGTCCGCAAGTCCAACACCGAGCCCCTGCTCCGCCTCAACGTCGAGGGCGCCGACGAGGCGACCATGGCGCGGGTGCGCGACGAGGTGCTCGGCCTGATCCGATCCGGAGACGCCGCATGAACATCGACCCGGGCCTGCTCGACATCCTGGTCTGCCCGCAGTGCCGCTCGACGCTGTTCGTCGACGACGACCGCAGCGAGCTGGTGTGCAACGCGTGCTCGCTGGCCTACCCCGTGCGCGACGACATCCCGGTGATGCTGATCGACGAGGCGCGCCAGCTCGACTGACCCCGCGCCGGTCAGTGCGCGGCCGGGGCGCCGCGCAGCCGCTGGACGAGCATGACGACGCCCAGCACGACGACGCCGACCAGCAGGCCCACCAGGGCGGACGCGGCGGTGTTCGTCAGCCAGCCCAGCACCGCGCCGACACCGTGCACGGCGTCGTGGGCGGCCTCCTCGAGGTGGTGCACCAGCTCGTAGGGGCCGTGCCAGCCGAGCTCGTCCACGCCGACGAGCAGGATGTGCCCGCCGACCCACATCATCGCCGCGGTGCCGACGACCGACAGCACCGACAGCACGACCGGCATCGCCCGCACCAGGCCACGGCCGAGCGCGGCGACGGCCCCCTGGCCGCGGGCGGCGAGGGCCAGGCCGGCGTCGTCCATCTTCACGATGAGCGCCACGACGCCGTAGACCACGGCGGTGATGGCGAAGGCCACGACGAGCAGGATGGCCAGCCGCGACCAGAATCCCTCGTCGGCCACCTCGTTGAGCGACAGCACCATGATCTCGGCGCTGAGGATGAGGTCGGTGCGCACCGCCGACGAGACGATCTCGTCCTCGGAGCGCTGCGTCTGCTCGCCGTCGCTCGGCCCGTGGCCCACGAGCGCGCCGTGGATCTTGTGCGCCGCCTCGTAGCACAGGTAGGTGCCGCCGAGCATGAGGATCGGCGTGAGCAGCCAGGGCAGGAACTCGCTGAGCAGCAGCGACAGCGGCAGGATGATCAGCAGCTTGTTGCGCAGCGAGCCCTTCGCGATGCGCTTGATGATCGGCACCTCGCGGGCGGCGGCGAGACCCCGGACGTACTGCGGCGTCACCGCGGTGTCGTCGATGACGACACCGCTCGCCTTCGCGGTGGCCTTCGCGGCCGCGGCGCCGACGTCGTCGATCGAGGCGGCCGCCAGGCGGGCCAGCGCGGCGACGTCGTCGAGCAGGCCGAACAGGCCGGCGCTCACCGCGGGCCCCGGGGCGCGGTCGTCGGACGGGTCTGGTGCTCGGGCATGGCGATCCTTCACTCGGGCGGTCAGCCCCAGCATGGCAGCAGTCCGGCGGCGGGGCGCGGTGCGCCAGGTCACCCGCGTGGCCGGGTCACGACTTCGACGGGGAGATAGGCTGTCGCTCATGGATTTCAACGTCGCCGACCTGTCCCTCGCCGAGTACGGGCGTGCGGAGATCACCCTCGCCGAGCACGAGATGCCCGGCCTCATGGCCATGCGTGAGCGCTACGGCGCCAGCAAGCCGCTGAAGGGCGCCCGCGTCGCGGGCTCGCTGCACATGACGATCCAGACCGCGGTGCTCATCGAGACGCTGGTCGACCTCGGCGCCGAGGTCCGCTGGGCCAGCTGCAACATCTTCTCCACCCAGGACCACGCGGCCGCGGCCATCGTCGTCGGCCGCGACGGCACCCCGGACGACCCGCAGGGCGTCCCGGTCTTCGCCTGGAAGGGCGAGACGCTGGCCGAGTACTGGGACCTGGCCGAGCAGATCCTGGTGTGGCCGAACGGCCAGACCCCCAACATGATCCTGGACGACGGTGGCGACGCCACGCTGCTGCTCCACCTCGGCGTCGAGTACGAGAAGACCGGCTCGGTCCCCTCGCCCGACACCACCGACAACCCCGAGCTCAAGGAGGTCCTGCGCGTCCTGGCCCGGGCCCAGGAGCAGGACCCGCAGCGCTGGACGAAGATCGGCGAGAGCGTCCAGGGCGTCACCGAGGAGACGACCACCGGCGTGCTGCGCCTGTACGAGCGCTTCCAGAACGGCACGCTGCTGTTCCCGGCGATCAACGTCAACGACTCGGTCACCAAGAGCAAGTTCGACAACAAGTACGGCTGCCGCCACTCGCTCGTCGACGGCATCAACCGCGCCACCGACGTCCTCATCGGCGGCAAGGTCGCGGTCGTCTGCGGCTACGGCGACGTCGGCAAGGGCTGCGCGGAGTCGCTGCGCGGCCAGGGCGCCCGCGTCATCGTCACCGAGATCGACCCGATCTGCGCGCTGCAGGCGGCGATGGACGGCTACCAGGTGGCCACGCTCGAGAGCGTCGTCGACCAGGCCGACATCATCATCACGGCGACCGGCAACTTCGACATCGTGCGCGTCGAGCACTTCGAGAAGATGAAGAACCAGGCCATCGTCGGCAACATCGGTCACTTCGACAACGAGATCGACATGGCCGGTCTGGCCGCCGTCCCGGGCATCACCCGCACGACGATCAAGCCGCAGGTCGACGTCTGGCAGTTCCAGGACGGCCGCAAGATCATCGTGCTGTCCGAGGGGCGCCTGCTGAACCTGGGCAACGCCACCGGCCACCCGTCGTTCGTCATGTCGAACTCCTTCACCAACCAGGTGCTGGCCCAGATCGAGCTGTTCACCAAGGCCGACCAGTACGAGCTCGGCGTCCACGTGCTGCCCAAGCACCTGGACGAGGAGGTCGCCCGCCTGCACCTGGACGCGCTGGGCGTGGAGCTGACCGAGCTGTCCAAGAAGCAGGCCGAGTACCTCGGCGTCGACGTGGCCGGGCCGTACAAGTCCGACCACTACCGCTACTGAGCCGCTCCGCAGGTCCCTCCCCGACATGAGCTATCGCCGCAGGTCCAACCCCGACCGGGTGCTGGTCGTCGACGACGACGCCGCGCTCGCCGAGATGCTCACGATCGTGCTGGAGGGCGAGGGCCTGGTCACCGAGGTGTGCTCCTCCGGTGACCAGGTCCTGGAGCGGTTCGTGGAGTTCAAGCCCGACATCGTCCTGCTGGACCTGATGCTCCCGGGCCTGGACGGCATGAGCGTGTGCCGCCAGATCCGGGAGCGCTCGGGCGTCCCGATCGTCATGCTCACCGCCAAGGCCGAGACGACCGACGTCGTCCAGGGCCTCGAGGCCGGGGCGGACGACTACATCACCAAGCCGTTCAAGAGCTCCGAGCTCGTCGCGCGCATCCGCGCCCGGCTGCGCCGCACCGACCGGCTCGCCGAGCCGCTCGTGTTCGGCGACATCGTGCTCGACCCGGCCGCGCACACGGTGACGCGCGCCGGCCAGCCGCTCGACCTCACGCCGCTGGAGTTCGACCTGCTGGCGTGCCTGCTCGGCACCCCCGAGCAGGTGTTCAGCCGCGAGGTCCTGCTCGAGCGGGTCTGGGGCTACCACCACCCGGGCGACACGAAGCTCGTGAACGTCCACATGACCCGGCTGCGCAGCAAGATCGAGGACGACGCCGACGACCCGCGGGTGATCCGCACCGTCCGCGGCATCGGCTACCAGGCCGTCCTGCCCGGCGCCGCCGTGTGAGCGCGTGAGCGCCACGAGGTCGCCGGCCCGGCTGTGGCGCCGCTCGCTGCAGTTCCGGGTCGTGGTCGGCACGCTCGTGCTGAGCGCCATCGTCATCGGGCTCACCGGCTGGGCCCTGGTGCGCAGCGTCGCCGACGGCCTGGCCGAGGGACGCCGTGACGTGGCCGTGTCCGAGGCCCGCGCCGGGTTCGAGGCCGCGCAGGCCCAGCTCGACGCGGCCGTCGAGACCCAGGACGGCGCGCAGTCCCAGACCCTCGCCGAGATGGTCGACGACCTCTCGACCACGGGCAGCGAGACGCGTCCCTACGACCTGGTGCTGGAGGGCCCCCTGGTCAGCGGCGCGGGGGTCGCGGCCCCGGTGCGCTCCTCGGTCGCCTTCGACGAGTCCACGGTGCCGGCGTCGCTGCGCGCGTCGGTGCGCGACGACGGCGGCGTCTTCTGGTCCTACTCGCGGGCTCGCCCGCTCGGCACGGACGAGTCGGCGCCGGCCGTCGTCGTCGGTGGCCGTCTCGACGTCCCGAGCACGGGCGACGCGTACGCGCTCTACTACGTCTTCTCCATGGCCGAGCAGCAGTCGACGCTCGACCTGGTGCTGCGCGCGCTGCTGCTCGGCGGCATGGCGATGGTGCTGCTCGTGGCCGGCGTCGCCTGGATCGTCTCGCGCCAGGTCGTGAACCCTGTCCGCCTGGCCCGGCGCATCGCCGAGCGGTACGCGGCGGGCAACCTCGAGCAGCGCATGCACGTGCGCGGCGAGGACGACATCGCCCGGCTCAGCACGTCGTTCAACCAGATGGCCGCCAGCCTGCAGAGCCAGATCCGCCGCCTGGAGAACCTGTCGCGGCTGCAGCAGCGCTTCGTCTCGGACGTCTCGCACGAGCTGCGCACGCCGCTCACCACCGTGCGCATGGCGGGGGAGGTGCTGCACCGCTCGCGCGACCGCTTCGACCCCGCGACCGCCCGCGCCGCCGAGCTGCTCACCGCCGAGATCGAGCGGTTCGAGGAGCTGCTGTCCGACCTGCTCGACCTGAGCCGCTTCGACGCCGGCGCGGCCCAGCTCGAGCTGGACGCCGTCGACCTCTCCCAGGTGGCCCGTGACGTGGTCCA
This sequence comes from Aeromicrobium sp. IC_218, assembly GCF_004336805.1. GTDB lineage: Bacteria > Actinomycetota > Actinomycetes > Propionibacteriales > Nocardioidaceae > Aeromicrobium. The sequence continues at coordinate 26,296 of NZ_SJXM01000021.1, read as the reverse complement.
GGACCCGGTCGTCCGCGTCGCCGGCCTGCCGGTCGAGCTCGAGGGCGCCGACGTCCCGGTCGTCGTGGACGCCGACATCCGCCGGGTCGACCGCATCATGCGCAACCTGGTCGCCAACGCGGTCAAGTACAGCCGCACCGACCGGCTGCTGGTGCGCGTCGCCGAGAACGAGGGCTGCGCGTCGATCGCGGTGCGCGACTTCGGCATCGGTCTGCGCGGCGACGAGACCCAGCGGGTCTTCGACCGCTTCTGGCGCGCCGATCCCGCCCGCACGCAGGGTGGCACCGGCCTCGGCCTGCCGATCAGCCGCGAGGACGCCGCGCTGCACGGCGGCACGCTGCGCGTCTGGTCGCGGCCCGCTGAGGGCACCGAGTTCGTCCTGACCCTGCCGCGGGCCGGCGGGTCCGTGCACCCGCCCGCGATCGTCTCGGAGCTCGCATGACCACCCGTCGCGTCCTCGCCTGGCTGCTCGTCGCCGTCTGCGCGCTCAGCGCGTGCGGCGGCATCCCCGACGAGGTCCGCGTCCACCGGGTCGGGGCCGACCAGGGCACGGGCGAGAGCCCGGTGAGCTACCGCCCGGCCGGCCCGCGGCAGAACGCGACGCCCGACCAGGTCGTGCGCGGCTACCTCGACGCGATGCTGGCCTACCCGGTCTCCAGCGGCACCGCCGAGGAGTTCCTCCACCCGCAGGCCGAGCCGTGGGACCCCACGGCCGGCGTGGTGGTCTACCGCGCTGCCAGCGTCGAGGAGGCGCGGCAGGTCGCGATCGGCCGCGACATCGGTCTCGAGGTCGTCGTCCGGCTCGAGGAGCAGGCCCGGCTCGACCGCACCGGCCACTACGAGCCGTCCGTCCGCACGCGCACCGTGAGCTTCGTGCTCCGCCGGGCGAGCGGGCAGTGGCGCATCGAGGTCGCGCCGCCGGGCACCTTCGTCACCGACGACTTCTTCGCCGACTACTACCGGCCGTTCGACCTGTACTTCTTCGACCCGTCCGGCTCGCGCGTGGTCGCCGATCCCGTGCACCTGCCGCTGGGCGACCAGGTCGCGACCGCCCTCGTCACCAACCTGGTGGCCGGTCCGCGCGACCAGGACGCCGGCACGCTGCGCAGCTTCGTGCCGGACGCCGCGCGGCTGCGGGGCAGCGTCCCCGTGGCGGCCGACGGGCTGGCCGACATCGTCATCGACGGCCTGGCCGACGTCTCGTCCGACACCCGCGACCGGGTCTCGGCCCAGCTGGTCTGGACGCTGCGCCAGCTGCCCGAGGTGCGGACGCTGCGGATCCGACCGCCGGGACCGGTCGTCCGGGCCGAGTCCGGCGACCTGGAGCCGGTCGGCGGCTGGGGGGTCTTCGGTCCGTCCCGGGCGTGGGCGGGCCCGTTCGCGCTGCTGGGCGGCGCCGTGGTCAGCCTGGCCGACGGCGCGCCCGAGGTGCTCGAGCAGCGGCTCGTCCAGGGCGGCGACGTGGAGTCGTTCACGGTCGCGCCCGGCGCCGAGTCGCTGGCCGCGGTGACGTCTGGCGGGTCCGAGCTCGTGCTCGGCCCCGTGTCCGGGCAGGGACGCCGTCGGGTGCCCGGGTCCGGCCTGCTGCCGCCGGTCTGGGACGCGAGTGGACGCGTGTGGGCCGTCGACCGGGCCGACGGCCGCACACGGGTGCGGCTGATCGGCGCCGAGGACGTGACGCTCGCGCTGGCCGGCTGGCCGCGGCTCGACCCGCTCTCGTTCGCCCTGTCGCGCGACCAGGCCCGCTACTCGCTCGTCGCGCGCGCCGGCGACCGCACGCAGGTGCTCGTCGGGCGCGTGCTCAGCGACGCCCAGGGCCGCGTGACCGGACTGTCGGTGCCGCGTCCGCTGCCGTCCGGCACGCCGCTGGTCACCGCCTCGTTCACCAGCCCGCGGTCGGTCTCGTTCGCCGGGTCCGGGCACGTGGTCGTGGCGGCCACCAGCGTGGCGGGCGAGCAGCAGGTCTTCACCGCACGGGTCGACGGCTCGTCCGTCACCGGGGGCCGGTCCAGCGACGGGCCGACCCTGGTCGACGTGGACGCCCAGCAGGTGGTCGCCGATCCGGTCACCGGACGCCTGTTCGTCCGCGCCGGCGACGGCACGGTGTGGCAGACCGACGGCGCCGCGGCCTGGACCCGCATCGACGTCGACGGCGTCCGGGCGCTCGCGCCGACCGGGTAGTCCACAGCCCGGCGTCCGGACCTGGCGAGACACGCGCGGCCGGGCCACGCTCGCGGGGTGGGTGCGTTCTGGACCGCCGCGGCCGACCTGGTCACCGGGGCGGCCTGCGCGGGGTGTGACCGTCCCGGCCTCGTGCTCTGCGACGGCTGCCGCCGTGCGCTGACGCCCGGGCCGCGGGCCGTGCCCGCCCCGGTCCCGGCGGTCGCCGCCCTGGGCTACGACGGCGTCGTCCGCCCGGTGCTGGCCGGCCTCAAGGAGCACGGACGCTGGCGGCTGCAGCCGCCGCTCGCCCACGCGCTGGCCGCGGCGGTGTGCGCCGTCGCCCCGGACGGGCCGCTCGCGCTGGTGCCCGTCCCCTCGACCCGCGCGTCCCGCCGGCGGCGCGGGGGCGACCCCGTCGGCGACCTCGTCGCGGCGGCGGCCGCGGAGCTGCGCGGGATCGGCGTCGATGTCGTGGTGGTGCCCGCGCTGCGGCACGTCCGCCGGGTGTCCGACCAGTCCGGGCTCGGGGTCCGGGAGCGCGGCGCGAACCTGGCCGGGGCCTTCGCCGCGCGTCCCGGACGCGCCCTGCGAGGGCGGTCCGTGGTGGTCGTCGACGACGTCGTCACGACCGGCGCGACGCTGCGCGAGGGCGTCCGGGCGCTGCGCGCGGAAGGGGTGGTCACGGACGCCGCGGCGTTCGTCGCCGCCACGCCGCGCCGACACGCTGACGGGGTGTCCGGGGCCCGGTCCTGACCTGGCGTGTGGTGCGGGGGAGGGCTACGGTCGAGGCATGCATTCGTGAGCACGTCGCACCGACTGGAGGTCCCGATGGAGATCGTCGTCAACGGCCGCAACAGCGAGATCAGCGAGCGCTTCCGCGAGCACGTACGCGAGAAGCTGCAGCGGCTGGACAAGTTCGACCAGCGCCAGAAGATCAGCCGGGTGGAGGTCGAGGTGACGCACGAGAAGACCTCCCGGCCCGACTGCGCCTGCCGGGTCGAGGTGACGATCCGGTCGCGGGGGCCGGTCGTCCGTGGCGAGGCCTGCTCCACCGACCAGCACTCGGCGCTCGACGCCGTCGTCGACAAGCTCGAGGCCCGACTGCGCAAGCTGGTCGACCGTCAGCGCATCCACCGCGGCCACCGCAAGCCGACGTCCCTGGCCGAGGCGACCGCGGTCGTCCCCGACCAGCTGCTGGCCGACGAGCCCGCCGACGACGGCGTGCACGTCCGGCACGAGGGCTCGGTCGAGGTCGTCGGCGAGGGCCCGCTCGTGGTCCGCGAGAAGACGCACGAGTCCGAGGCCATGACCCTGGACCAGGCGCTCAGCGAGATGGAGCTCGTCGGGCACGACTTCTTCCTGTTCGTCGAGAAGGACTCGATGCTGCCCAGCGTCGTCTACCGCCGGCACGGCTACGACTACGGCGTGATCCACCTGCGGACGCCGCAGTCCTGAGACACCGGGCGTCGGTGCGGGGTCGTGCGCGTGCCGCGTGGCATGATCGACCCCGTGCCGACGAAGCCGGACCGGATCAAGGTGCTCCTGGTCGACGACCAGGAGCTCTTTCGACGAGGCGTGAAGATGGTCCTCGCCGCCGAGGGGGACCTGGAGCTCACCGAGGCCAACAGCGGTGACCAGGCGTTGTCGCTGGTCGCGGCCGAGCCGCCGGACATCGTCCTGCTGGACGTCCGCATGCCCGACCGCAGCGGCGTCGAGGTCTGCGCCGCGATCAAGGCGCTCTCGCCGACCACCGGCATCATCATGCTGACGGCCAGCGACGAGGAGACCGACCTCTACGACTCGATCAAGAGCGGCGCCGCGGGCTACCTGCTCAAGGACGGCTCGTCGTTCGACCAGGTCGCCGAGGCCGTCCGGCTCGTCGCCGCCGGCCAGTCGCTGATCAACCCCTCGATGGCCACCAAGCTGCTCGAGGAGTTCGTCCACATGGCCAAGGGCCAGACGACCCAGCCGCACACCCTGACCCCGCGCGAGCTCGACGTGCTGCGCCACGTCGCCAAGGGCCAGTCGAACCGCCAGATCGCCGAGGCGCTGTTCATCTCCGACAACACGGTGAAGAACCACATCCGCAACATCCTGGAGAAGCTCCAGATGAAGTCGCGGGTCGAGGCGGCCATGTACGCCGTCCGCAGCAAGCTCGTCGACGAGACGTGAGCGAGCGCAGCGAGCGAACCGAGGGGCTCTCGCGGGCGACCGTCCGTACGGTGGGTCTTCTTCTCGGACGGTCGCCCGTGACCGAACGGAGCAGGCGACCCGTGAGCGAGCGCCCGTGACCGACGGGCCGCGGCTGAGCGTGCTCCAGGCCCGGCGCATCGCGCTGGCCGCCCAGGGGTTCACCCGTCCGCGTCCGCAGCAGGTGCAGGCCCGCCACGTCGCGCGGGTCGTCGACCGGCTCGGCTTCTTCCAGATCGACTCGGTCAACGTCCTCACCCGCGCCCACCACGTGCCGCTGTACTCGCGGCTCGGCCCGTACGACCTGCAGCTGCTGCACCGGGCGTCCTCGCGGGCCCCGCGCCGGCTGGTGGAGTACTGGGCGCACGAGGCCGCGCTGCTGGACGTGCGGCTGTGGCCGGCCTTCGGGTTCCGCCGCCGCGACGTGTCGGGCATGTGGGGCGGGCCGCGGCGCATCGCCGAGGAGCGGCCCGAGCTGCTCGACCAGGTGCTGCAGGACGTCCGGGCCCGCGGTCCGCTGACCGCGCGCCAGGTCGAGCACGAGCCGCCGGCCGACCGCGGCCACTGGGGCTGGAACTGGTCGGAGGCCAAGCAGGCCCTCGAGCACCTCTTCTACACCGGCGCCGTCATGGCCGCGGGACGCAACGGCTCCTTCGAGCGGCTCTACGACGTCCCCGAGCGCGTGCTGCCCCCGGCCGTCCGGGACGTGCCCGACCTCGATGCCGACGAGGCCCACCGAGTGCTCGTCTCGCACGCCGCGCGCGCCCTGGGTGTCGCGACCACGGGATGCCTGCGCGACTACTTCCGTCTGTCCCCGGCCCCGACGAAGGCCGCCGTCGAGCAGCTCGTCGCGACCGGGGAGCTGGAGCCCGTGCAGATCGCCGGATGGAACCGCCCGGCCTACCTGCACGCGGAGGCGGTGCGCCCGCGCAAGGTCGAGGCCCGTGCGCTGCTCAGCCCGTTCGACCCGCTGGTGTTCGAGCGGACCCGTACCGAGAAGCTGTTCGGCTTCCGCTACCGGATCGAGATCTACGTCCCCGAGGCCCAGCGGGTGCACGGCTACTACGTGCTGCCGTTCCTGCTCGGCGACCGGCTCGTCGCCCGCGTCGACCTCAAGGCCGACCGGGCCGAGGGCGTCCTGCGCGTGCGCTCGGCCTTCGCGGAGGACCACGCACCGGACCACACCGCCGATTCCCTGGCGGCGGAGCTGGTGCAGATGGCAGGCTGGCTCGGGCTCGGCCGCACGTCCGTGGAGCGGCGTGGTGACCTGGCCGACCCGCTGGCGGCTGCGCTGGCATGTCTAGACTGAATTCGCTCAGCCCTTCCTCTCCCAGGAGTACGTCCCCGTGCCCAAGATCATCGACAAGATCCTTCGTGCCGGCGAGGGCAAGATCCTCCGCCAGCTGCAGGGCATCTCCCGCCAGGTGGAGGCCCTCGGCGACGAGTTCGCCGGCCTGAGCGACGACGAGCTGCGCGGCATGACCGCGGAGTTCCGCGAGCGCCTGGCCGAGGGCGAGTCCCTCGACGACCTGATGCCGGAGGCCTTCGCCGTGGTCCGCGAGGCGGCCACCCGCGTGCTCGGGCAGCGTCACTACCCGGTGCAGATCCAGGGCGGGGCGGCCCTGCACCTGGGCAACATCGCCGAGATGAAGACCGGTGAGGGCAAGACGCTCGTCTCGACGCTCCCGGTGTACCTCAACGCGCTGGCCGGCAAGGGCGTCCACGTCGTCACGGTCAACGACTACCTGGCCAAGTACCACGCCGAGTGGATGGGCCGCGTGCACCAGTTCCTCGGCCTCACCGTCGGCATCATCGAGCCGTCGATGCGCCCGGCCGACCGCCGCGAGGCGTACGCGTGCGACATCACGTACGCCACCAACAACGAGCTCGGCTTCGACTACCTGCGCGACAATATGGCCGACGACCTGGCCGAGTGCGTCCAGCGCGGCCACTTCTTCGCCGTCGTCGACGAGGTCGACTCGATCCTCATCGACGAGGCCCGCACCCCGCTGATCATCTCCGGGCCCACCGAGGACGAGGTGGAGTGGTACGGCGTCTTCGCCAAGATCGTGGCGGGCATGCAGAAGGACGTCCACTACGAGGTGGACGAGAAGAAGCGCACCGTCGCGGTCACCGAGGCCGGCATCGACGAGGTCGAGAAGCAGCTCAACATCGACAACCTCTACGACTCGGTCAACACCCCGCTGATCAGCTTCCTGAACAACGCGGTCAAGGCCAAGGAGCTGTTCCACAACGACAAGGAGTACGTGGTCGTCGACGACAACGTACTCATCGTCGACGAGCACACCGGACGCATCCTGGACGGCCGCCGCTACAACGAGGGCCTGCACCAGGCCATCGAGGCCAAGGAGGGCGTGCGCATCCGCGAGGAGTACCAGACCCTCGCCACCGTCACGCTGCAGAACTACTTCCGCCTGTACGAGAAGCTCTCGGGCATGACCGGCACGGCGATGACCGAGGCCAGCGAGTTCGACAAGATCTACAAGCTCGGCGTCGTCCCGATCCCGACCAACAAGCCGGTCGCGCGCGTCGACCAGCCCGACCTGGTCTACCGCACCGAGGACGCCAAGTTCGCCGCCGTCGTCGAGGACATCGCCGAGCGGCACGCGAAGGGCCAGCCGATCCTGGTCGGCACCACGAGCGTCGAGAAGTCCGAGCGGCTGTCCAAGCTGCTGCGCAAGCGCGGCGTCCCGCACGCGGTGCTCAACGCCAAGCAGCACGAGCGCGAGGCCGCGATCGTCGCGCTCGCCGGCCACAAGGGCGCCGTCACGGTCGCCACCAACATGGCCGGCCGCGGCACCGACATCATGCTCGGCGGCAGCGTCGAGTTCCTCGCCGACCAGCAGCTGCGCAAGCAGGGCCTGGACCCGCTCGAGGACGCCGACGCGTGGCGCGAGGCCTGGCCCGCGGCGCTCGAGCAGGCCGACCGCCAGGTGAAGTCCGAGCGCGACGAGGTGCGCGAGCTGGGCGGCCTGGCCGTCATCGGCACCGAGCGTCACGAGTCGCGCCGCATCGACAACCAGCTGCGCGGTCGTTCGGGCCGTCAGGGCGACCCGGGCGAGACCCGGTTCTACCTGTCGCTCGAGGACGACCTCATGCGGCTGTTCAAGTCCGACTGGGTCAACTGGGTCCTGCAGACCATGAAGATCCCCGACGACGTGCCGATCGAGAACAAGCGCGTCACCGGCGCGATCGCGTCCGCGCAGTCGCAGGTCGAGGCGCAGAACTTCGAGTCGCGCAAGAACATCCTCAAGTACGACGACGTCATGAGCCGTCAGCGCGAGGTCGTCTACGCCGAGCGCCGCAAGGTGCTCGAGGGCGAGGACCTGCGCGACTGGGTCCGCGACATGGTCGGCAACGTCGTGGCCGGCTACGTGCGCGGCGTGACGTCCGACGGCTACGCCGAGGACTGGGACCTGGAGCAGCTCTGGACGGCTCTCGGCACCCTGTACCCGGTGACCGTCGACGCCGACGCGCTGGTCGATGAGGTCGGCGGCAAGAACAAGCTGACCCGCGACAAGCTGACCGAGGTGCTCACCGCCGACGCGCTGGCCGCGTACGAGCGTCGCGAGGAGGAGCTGGGCGAGCGCATCATGCGCGAGCTGGAGCGCCGCGTCGTGCTGAGCGTCCTGGACCGCAAGTGGCGCGAGCACCTGTACGAGATGGACTACCTGCGCGAGGGCATCGGCCTGCGGGCGTACAGCCAGCGCGACCCGCTGGTCGAGTACCAGCGCGAGGGCTTCGACCTGTTCAACGCGATGATGGAGGGCATCTCCGAGGAGTCGGTGGGCTTCATCTTCAACGTCGAGGTGCAGATCGAGGAGGTCGGCCCGGCGGCCGACGCCGACGAGGCGCCGCAGCTCAGCGCGAAGGGCCTGCAGTCGAACGTCCCGCAGCAGCTGTCGTACACCGGCCCGGACGAGCAGGGCGAGGCCGAGCTGGTGGCCGAGGAGGCCGAGGCCGAGCCGGGTGACGCCGACAAGCGTCGCGAGGCCAACGCCAAGAACCGCGCCCGTCAGAAGGCCAAGGCGCAGCGTCAGTCGCGCAAGAAGAACCGCTGACGCAGTCCCGTCACGACCGGCCGGTGCCCCTCGGGGTGCCGGCCGGTCGTGCGTCCGGCACGATCACGCCCAGCTGAGCGCGGTGCACCGCCACTGGCGCACCCCGCGCCGGTCGGTGTGGTGCTCCAGCCGGACGGCGACGGCCCGCGAGCGCTGGGCGTGGACCATGCGGGCGGCCACCTCGAGCACGCCGGGCTCGACCACCGCGGTGTGCACCGACGCCAGGCGGGCCCGGGTGGCGGGACCGCGCCCGGCGCCGAGCGCGAGGCGGCGCTGCAGGCCGTCGTAGACGTCCGGCGCCATCCACGACGCGACCTGGCGCAGCGGCCGGCCGCCGGACAGCACCTCCACGAGCGCCTGGGTGAACCGGATGGCCTGCTGGGCGGTGCCGGCCGGGGTGGCGGACGACCGCGGCGGCTCGACGGTCGCGGCCGGGACGCCCCGCAGAGGAAGCGGGTACTGACCGGGTGCGGGAGCGTCGCTCTGTGTGTGCGGGAAGGGCGTCGTGCGGACGACGAGCGAGGTGGCGGTTCTCATGGCGTGTCCTTCGTCGGTGGCCGCAGGCGCTGGCCGGGATGGATGAGGTCGGGGTCGTCGCCCAGGACGGCCCGGTTCGCGGCGTGCCAGTGCCGGACGGACCGAGCGACGTCGTCGCTGCCGGCGTGGGCCGGCAGGTGGTCGGCGGCGATCGCCCACAGGGACTCGCCCCCGCGGACGACGTGGGACGCCGGCGGTGTCGGCGCCGGTGCGGAGGCCGCGCGGACGACCGGTCGCTCGGCCAGGACCGGGCCTCCGGTCGGACGCTCGGGGTAGGGCAGCCCGTCCAGGCTGGTGGCGCCCGCGGCGGCCGGGACGACGAGTCCGGCGCCGACCGCGCCGCCGACCAGCACGTGCCGCACCAGCCGGGGTGCCACGTGGCGCAGGACTCGCGCCGCCCACGCGGCGCGCCCCGCGAGCAGGGCGAGCGCACCGGTGAGCCCCGCCCACGCGCACAGGGCGAGCAGGACGAGGGCGGCCAGCGACTCGAGGGCGGCGGCGAAGTCGGGCCCGGTCACGACGGCCAGGTCGTGCGGCGCACGAGCGGCCAGCCACGCGGTGGCCGCCGCGGCGAGTCCCGTTCCCACGGCCGTGCTGCTGCGACGCATGATCGCCCCCGATCGTCACGTTTGATGTCGTTTGACACCGTCTGACTCCATGGGACGCGCGTCCGGGGTCCACCGTCAACCAGCTCGGCGTGGACCTGGGGACGGACGGACGGCGGTACGGTGCGGCCATGCGCTGGGACCGTCTCTTCGCCGAGATCGAGCAGCAGGCCGCCGACGAGGACCTGCTCGAGCGCGACGCGCTCGTCGCGGACCTCACCGAGGAGGAGGACGCCGAGACGTCCTGGAGCGACCTCGTCGGGGTCCGGACGCGGCTGCGGGTCCGGGGCGCCGGGGTCGTCGAGGGTGAGGTGCTGGGCGTGCGTCCCGCCCTGGTGCACGTGCGCGCGGCCGGCGCCGACGTGCTCGTGGCCAGCAGCGCGGTGCTGGGCGTCGCCCCGCCCGGACCGCGCCGGCCGCCGGCGGCGCAGGTCGTCCAGCGGCTGGGCTGGCCGGCCGCGTGGCGGCTGCTGCGCGACGAGCAGGTCGACGTCGTCGTCGTGCTGGTGGACGGGTCCCGCGTCGCCGGACGTGTCGCACGCGTGGGACGCGACCACGTCGAGGTCGTGGGGGAGTCGGGTGGGGCCGAGCTGCTGGTCTACGCCGCGCTGGCCACGGTCACGACCCGGGACTGAGCCGCGGGATCAGCCGTGGTCGACGTGCGCGTCGGCCTCGGCGTCGAGGTGCTGCTCGGTGCGCGCGTACTGGCGCTGGATGTAGTCCTCCAGCTCGCTGCTCTCGATGCGCCACTGGCCCCGGCCGCCGATCTGGATGCCCCGCAGGTCGCCGGAGCGGACCAGGGCGTACACCTGGCGCACCGTGACGTTCAGGACCTCCGCGACGTCGGCCAGCGTCAGGAAGCGCGGAGTGGCGGCGGACGACATGCGGAAAGCATGTCACGCACCAGGTGTCAGGTCGGACGGGGCGCCGAACAGCCTGTGGACAACCCGGGATGCTCTGGACGGGTGCCCCGCCGGCACGGTCGAATGGCCTCACCAGACGACCTGCGGGGGGTTCGATGACGACGAGGAAGAGCGCGGACCAGGCGCCGGTACGACCGGCGCGGCGGCTGCCCGGACGGACCTGGCGCGACCCACGCCTGCTCGTGGCGCTCGTGCTCGTGCTCGGCGCGACCGTCGGCGGGGCCCGGCTCGTGGCCAGCCAGGACGACACCGTCGCGTACTGGGCCCTCTCGGACGACGTCCGTGCGGCGGGTCCGGTGAGCGCGGACCAGCTCGAGCCGGTCCGCGCGCGGCTCGACGACGACAGCGCCCGGCGCTACCTCACCGCCGACGAGCCGCCCGCGCTCGAGGGTCGGGTGTGGGCGCGCGACGTCCCGGCGGGATCCCTGCTCGACGCGACGGCCCTGACCACGGCCGCGACGTCCGAGGGGCACGAGCTGCCGCTCAAGGTCGAGGAGGGTTCGTACCCCGCCGACCTGTCCGCCGGCGACCGCGTCGACGTCTGGGCCGGTCCGGCGCCGGGCCAGGGCGTCACCGAGCCGGCCGACCGCGTCCTGTCCGACGCGCGCGTCGTCTCGGCGGGCCGGGCCGACCCGTCCCTGGGCCAGACCGCCCGCACCGTCGTCGTCGCGGTGGCGTCGGACGCCCTGCAGTCCCAGGTCGTCGCCGCGGTCTCCGCGCGACACGTGACCCTCGTCCGGGTGCGCTGATGGACGTCCTCGTCGCGGCGGCCGGGGCCGCCTGGGAGCCGGACGTCCTGCGCACGGTCGAGACCGACCCCGCCCTGCTGCTCCTGCGCCGCTGCGTCGACGTGGCCGACCTGCTCGTGGCGTCCGACGGACGTCCGGGGGCGGTCGCGCTGGTCGACCAGGACCTGCCCGGCCTCGACGCGGACGTCGTGTGGCGCCTGCAGCAGGACGGGGTGCACGTGGTCGCGGTCGAGGCGGAGCCCGAGCGGGTGGCGCCGCTCGGCGTCGTCCGGGTCGTCGCGCGGCACGAGGTGGCGCGGCTCGGCGACGACCTGCTCGAACCGCCGCCCGGGCGTCCCGCCGCCGACGGCTGCATCGTCGCCGTGTGGGGCCCGGTCGGCGCGCCGGGACGCAGCACGGTCGCGCTCGGCCTGGCCGCGGAGCTCGCGGCGGCCGGCACGAGCACCGCGGTCGTGGACGCCGACCCGTTCGGCGGCACCCTGGCCCAGTCGCTGGGCGTCCTGGACGAGGTCAGCGGCCTGCTGGCCGCCGCCCGGGCGAGCAACGCGGGCGAGCCCGACGCGGTCGCCCGTCACGCCGTGACGGTGGCCGACCGGCTGGTGCTGCTGACCGGCCTGCCCCGAGCCGACATGTGGCCGCACGTGCGAGCGGGCGCCTTCGAGCTCGTCCTCGCGCAGTGCCGCGCTCTCGCGGAGGTGACCGTCGTCGACGCGGGCTTCTGCCTGGAGGACGGCGGCAGCTTCGACCGGGGCGGGCCACGACGGCACCAGCTGACCCGGCTCTCGCTGGAGGCGGCCGACGAGGTCGTCGTGGTCGCGGCGGCCGACCCGGTGGGTCTGTCCCGGCTGGTCCGCGCCGTCGCGGAGCTGGCCGAGACGGTGCCGGGCGCGCGGCTGCGGCTCGTCGTCAACGGCGCCCGGCCGTCGCTGGGCTGGTCGCCGGACGAGGTGGCCCGGACGCTCGAGCGGCTCACCGGCCTGGTGCCCGACCACGTCCTGCCGTACGACCGCGCCGCCCTCGACACGGCGCTCATGCACGGGGCGACCCTGCGCGAGCGGGCGTCCGGGTCGCCGCTCACCGCCGCGCTCGGGACGCTCGCCCGCGACGTGCGCCGGACGCTGCTCGACCAGCCGGTGGGTGCCTGACCGCGGTGGTAGCGTCCGAGGCCGAAGGAGGTGGCCGGTGCGCCGCATGACCCCGCTGGACGCGTCCCTGCTGGCGCGTGACACCGCCACCCAGCCGCGCCAGGTCGCCTCGCTCGCCGTGCTCGAGCAGGGCGACGTCCCGCTCGACCACGAGCGGCTGGTCCGGCTGATCTCCGAGCGCATCGACCTCGTGCCGCGCTACCGCCAGGTCGCCCGTCCGGTCCCGCTGCTCGGCACGCCGGTCTGGGTCGACGACCAGCACTTCGACCTCAGCCTGCACGTGCGCCGATCGGCCCTGCCCAGCCCCGGCGGGCCCGAGGCGCTGCTCGACCTGGTGGGCCGCCTGGTCGCCCGCCGGCTCGACCCCGCGCGTCCGCTCTGGGAGCTGTACCTCGTCGAGGGCATGACCGACGGACGCGTCGCGCTGCTGTTCAAGGCGCACCAGGCGCTCGTCGACGGGTCGGAGACGATCGACCTCGCCCAGGTGCTGCTCGAGGAGACGCCGCACGAGCGCGACCTCCCCGACGACACGTGGTCGCCCCACCCCGCGCCGACGTCCGCCCAGCTGCTCGCCCGCACCGTGCGGCGCAACGTCACCCACCCGGCCGAGGGCCTCGGCGTCGCGGAGTTCCAGCTGCGCAAGGTGCTCGGTCGCACGCCCGCGGTCGTGCCCAAGCAGCCGCCGGTCGGGCACGCGCTGACCGCCTCGCTCGGCCAGAGCCGCCGCTTCGCCACCGTCTCGGCCGCGCTCGACGACCACCGCCTGGTCCGCGACGCGCACGGCGGCACGGTCAACGACGTCGTGCTGGCCGCGATCGCCGGCGGGCTGCGCGGCTGGATGCTCACCCGTGGCGAGGCGCTCAGCTCGGGCACCCGCGTCCGCGCGCTCGTGCCGATGTCGGTCGACGCCGAGGACGGCCTGCCCACGACGTTCGGCACCAAGGTGCGCGGCCACCTTCTGTCGCTGCCGGTGGGGGAGGCCAACCCGGTCGTCCGGTTGCACCAGGTCTCGTACGCGCTCAAGGGCCACCGCGAGACCGGCTCCGCGGTCGCGGCCAACCGGCTCGCCGGCCTGCCGGGGTTCGCGACGTCCACGTTCCACGCGGTCGGCGCCCGGGTCGGTGAGGCGGAGTCCGGCCGCGGCTACCAGCTGCTGGTCACCAACGTCCCCGGTCCGCAGGACCCGGTCTACATGGCCGGGCAGCGGCTCAGCGAGGTCTACCCGGCCCTGCCGCTGACCGGCAGCCGCGCGCTGGCCATCGGCGTCACGTCGTACGCCGGGCGGGTGTTCTACGGTCTGGTGGGCGACCGCGACGCGATGCGCGACCTGGACGTCCTGGCCCAGTGCGTCGACGAGGCGCTGGTGGAGCTGGTCGAGGGCGTCGGCAGCCGGAGCAGGGCTCCGCGCGGACGTCAGCGGCCCCGACGATGAGGACCCGATGAGGATCTACGCAGGCGTGACCCGTGACGAGCTCGAGGCGCTGCACACGCAGGGCACGGCGCTGGCCGGCGAGCGGTTCGTGGCCGCCACCGACGACGAGGAGGACGAGGCCGCCGCCCTCGAGGCCGCGGCCGAGGCGGGCGACGCCGCGGTCGTCGCCGAGCTCGACGACGAGGACGCCCCGATCGCGCTGGACGACGTCGACTCCATCCACGTCGACGCCGACGGCACCGGCGACCTGGCCTGGTACGCGCGCCAGGAGCTCGGTGCCGTCCTCGAGGCCCTCACCCGGTCCTAGCCCGCCGAGCCGGGGTGAGCCGCTAGAGCTTGGTGAGCCCCAGCTGCACCTCGTGGCGCAGCGAGGCGACGACGGCCTTGTGCACCTCGGGCTCGATCTTCTTGCCGATGAACGGGATCGCGACCTTGACGTCGCCGTCCACCTCGAACGCGGTGCCGGTGCCGTTCGGCAGCAGCGTCGCGACGCCCTTCATCGTGGCCGGCTGGCCCTTGATCTCGACCTTCACGTCCGCCGTGCGGGTGCCGTCGGCCGCCGGGCCGCCCCAGACCTCGGTCTGGTGGACGGTCACCGTGCTCCCGGTGATCTTCTTGACGAAGTCGGGCAGCTCGGCCGGCATCGTGCGGACGATCGAGACCTCGTGGCCCTCGCCGCGCGGGGTGACGGTGACGTCGTGCTCGGTGGCGCCGTCGGCCTCGGCGGACTCGGTGCGGAACGCGGGGTCGGTGATCAGGGCGTAGACCTGGTCGGGCGTGGCGCCCTCGTACGCGAACGACTCAGTCAGCTTCATGCGCTCGATCATGCTGCATGCCCCGGTCCTCGTCCACGCGGCCGTCGACGACCCCGGTCCGACCCCGGCGGAAGATCCACGTGCGCATCGCCACGAAGCGCAGCACCGTCACGCACAGGTTCGCCAACGTCAGCACCACGACCTCGGCGAGCGGATGGTCGCTCCCCGAGACGCGGTGCAGCAGCCACAGCGACGCGCTCGTGAGGACGAGCCCGCAGCCCAGGACGAGCAGGCCCTGCGCCTGGTGCGTCACCGCCCGGCCCCGCCCGCGGACGCCGAACGTCAGCCGGCGGTTCGCGGCCGTGTTGGCGACCGCCGTGAGCACCAGCGCGAGCGCGTTCGCGGCCTGCGCCGGCACCGCGTGCCGCAGCAGGACGTACAGCAGCGCGTACGCCAGCGTGGACGCGACGCCGATCGCGGCGAAGACCGCGACCTGGGCCCGCAGCCGTCCCTCACCGCCCTCGCGGTAGACCCGGCCGAGTCGCGCCTGCACCTCGGCGAGCGGCAGGCGTCCGCGCACCAGCGCCCCACCGAGCCGGGCCATGCCGCGCAGGTCCTGCAGCGCGGTGCGGACGACGTCGACCGAGCTGTCCGGGTCGTCGACCCAGTCGACCGGCACCTCGTGGATGCGCAGCCCGGCCCGCTCGGCGAGCACGAGCAGCTCGGTGTCGAAGAACCACTCGTCGTCCTCGACCAGCGGCAGCAGCTCGGCGGCGACGTCGCGCCGGATGGCCTTGAACCCGCACTGCGCGTCGCGGAACCGGGCGCGCAAGGTGCCGCGCAGCAGCACGTTGTAGCAGCGCGAGATCACCTCGCGGCGCGGTCCGCGCACCGTGCGGGACGCCGGGCTCAGCCGGGACCCGATCGCCACGTCCGAGTGGCCGCTGATGAGCGGTGCCACCAGGGGCAGCAGCGCGTTGAGGTCCGTCGACAGGTCCACGTCCATGTAGACGAGCACCTCGGCGTCCGAGCGCGACCACACCTGCTTGAGCGCGCGGCCGCGACCCTTCTGCGCGAGCCGCACCATGCGGACGTCGTCGTGCGCCTGGGCCAGCTGGTGGCCGAGCAGCTCGGTGGCGTCGGTGCTCGCGTTGTCGGCGATCGTCACGCGAGCGGCGTACGGCAGCGTGGCCAGGTGGGCGCGGACGGTCTCGACCGCCCCCACCAGCGCGTCCTGCTCGTTGAACACCGGGATGACGACGTCCAGGACGGGCCGGGCGAGGCCGGGCTCGACGAGCGTGCGCTCGGCGGTCTGTCCGGCGGTCACTGGACGCCCTCCGAGAGGTCGTACAGCGTCACGCCGTCGACGGTCCGGGCGTCGAACGTCTCCTCGACCCAGCTCGAGATCTGCTCGCTGGTGCCGCTGCCGCCGGCGCGCATGCCACCGCCACCGCCGCCGCCGATGAACCAGTGGATCTCGCCGTCCGCGACGAGCTGCTGGAACTCGGCCAGGGTCGGGCTCGGGTCGGTGCCGTTGAAGCCGCCGATCGGCATGACCGGCTCCTGCGTCGCGAGCTGGTAGCCCGCGGCGCTGTTCGACCCGATGGCCGCGGCCACCCAGGTGTAGCTGTCGGCGTCCTGGGCCAGCAGCTCGGTCAGCGCGTCGGTCGGCTCGCTGCCGTTGAGCAGGCCGCCGGTGCGACCGGTGCCGCCGCCCGGGCTGGTGCCCGTGCCGGCGCCAGGCTGGGTGCCGTTGCCCGTGCCCGGCTGCGTGCCGGCGGTGCCGCCCGGGGGCGTCCCGCCCGGCATGGTGCCGTTCGCGCCGCCGGGCATCCCACCGGGCATCCCGCCCGGCCCGCCGCCGCGTCCGCCGAACCCGCCGCCGGTGCCGCCGGACGGTCCGGCCGAGGGGATCGAGCCCGAGTGCGGCGTGGCCGCGGTCTCCAGGGCGTACGCCGAGGGGCCGGCCAGCACCGCGATCACCGCGGCGACCGCGACCGCCGCCGCCGCACGCGCGGGGAGCAGACGGTGCAGCAGCAGGAGCGCGGCCGCCACGAGGCCGACCACCACCACGACCCAGCGCAGCCACGGCGCGAAGTCGGGCGTGCGGCCGAGCAGCGTGAACGCGTACGCGCTGGAGAACGCGACGGTGACGGTGGCGGCGAACGTGGTGCCGAGGGACGCGCGGTGCGTCCACAGGACCCAGGCGCCGGTGCCCACGAGCGCGGCGACGGCCGGGGAGAGCGCGACCGTGTAGTAGGCGTGGAAGATGCCGGCCATGAGGCTGAAGGTCAGGGCCGTGACGACGAGCCACAGCCCCCACACCACGAGCGAGGCGGTGACCGGGCTGGTCCGCCCGGCGCGCAGCCCGCTCCGGCGCAGGGTCAGCCACAGCGCGGCGACCAGCAGGATCCCGGCGGCCGGCAGCAGCCACGCGACCTGGCCGGCCACCTCGCTGCCGAACATCCGCAGCAGGCCGGTCTCGCCCCAGCCTCCGCCGCCTCCGCCGCCGACCGAGCCGGTCTCCTCGCCGGTCAGGCGGCCGAAGCCGTTGTAGCCGAAGGTGAGCTCGAGGAACGAGTTCGTCTGCGAGCCGCCGACCCACGGACGGCTGGACGCCGGCCACAGCTCGACGACGGCGACCCACCAGCCCCCGGCGACGAGCATCGCGCCGAACGCCGCGAGCAGGTGCACCAGCCGGCGTCCGAGCGGCACCGCGGCGCAGAGCGCGTAGGTGAGCGCGAGGGCGGGCAGCACCAGGAACGCCTGCAGGGTCTTGGTGAGGAAGGCCAGCCCCACGAGCGCGCCGCCCAGCACGAGCCAGCGGACGGCCCGCTCGGGACGCTCGAGGGCGCGCAGCGTGGCGTAGACGGCACCGGTCATGAGCAGCACCAGCAGGGCGTCCGGGTTGTTGAACCGGAACATCAGCACGGCGACCGGGGTGGTGGCCATGACGACGCCGGCGAGCAGGCCCGCGGCCGGGCTGCCGGTCGCGCGCCGCACGGTGGCGTGCAGCAGGGCGACGGTGGCGACCCCCATGAGCGCCTGCGGGAGCAGGATGCTCCACGACGACAGGCCGAGGATCCGTACCGACAGCGCCATCGGCCACAGCGCCAGCGGCGGCTTGTCGACGGTGATCGAGCCGGCGGCGTCCGAGGCGCCGAAGAAGAACGCCTTCCACGAGTCCGACCCGGCCTGGACGGCCGCGGAGTAGAAGGAGTTCGCCCAGCCGGACGCGCCCAGGCCCCAGACGTACAGGAGCAGCGTGGCCGTCAGCAGCCCCAGCAGGGCCGGGCGGGCCCACACCGGGTCCTGCGGGCGTCCGCGCCAGAGGCGGCGGGCGTGCGCGACGGCGCGGTCGCGGGCCGTCGGCGCGGCCGGCGGACGTGGGGGAGCGTCGGGCTCCGAGGGGCGGGGGTCGAGGATGCTCTGCTGCATGTCACCACCGTCGTCAGCGGCGCTGGCGCGGCGGTGTGGTGTGACTGTGGCCTACCTGTGAAGGGGGAGCGTCACCGTGAACGTGGTGTCGCCGGGGACGCTGTGCAGCGACGCCGACCCGCCGTGCGACTCGGCGATCGCGCGCACCAGCGACATCCCCAGCCCGGCGCCGCCGGACGCACGGGTGCGCGAGGAGTCGCCGCGGCTGAACCGCTCGAAGATGGTGCGCTGCAGCGGGGCGGGCACGCCGGGACCGTCGTCGTGGACGGTGATCACCGCGTGGTCGTCCTCGGCCCGCAGCCCGGCGGTGACGGTCGTCCCCGGCGGGGTGTGCCGCGTGGCGTTGCCGAGCAGGTTCGTCACCACCTGGTGCAGGCGCTGCTCGTCGCCGAGCGTGCCGACCGGCTCGTCGGGCAGGTCCAGGCGCCAGGTGCGCTCGGCGTCCACCACCCGCGCGTCGTCGAGCGCCTCCATGACCAGCAGGGTCAGGTCGACCGGCTCGCGCTCCAGCGGCCGGCCCGCGTCGAGCCGCGCCAGGAGCAGCATGTCCTCGACGAGGCCGGACATCCGGGACGCCTCCGACTCGACCTTGCGCATCGCCTGGTCGAGCTCGGCGGCGTCGTCGGGCGTGCGGCGCGAGAGCTCGGCGTAGCCGGCGATGGTGGCCAGCGGGGTGCGCAGCTCGTGCGAGGCGTCGGCCAGGAAGCGGCGCAGCTGCTGCTCGGACGCGTGCCGGGCGTCCAGGGACGTCGCGACGTGGTCGAGCAGGTGGTTGAGCGAGTCGCCGACGGCGCCGACCTCGGTCGCGGGATCGGTGAGCCGCGCGGGCAGGCGGACGTCCATGTCGACCTTGCCCGAGGACAGCGGCAGCTCGGTCACCTCGTGGGCGGCCTGGGCCACCTCGCGCAGCGGACGCAGCTGGTGGCGGACGATCGCGCGTCCGGCCACGCCCGCGGCGACCGTGGCGGCGAGCCCGAGCAGCACCTCCCACCACAGCAGGCTGGCGATGGTCTCGTCGACGTCGCGGGTCGGCAGCGCCACCACGGTGGTGAGCCCGTCCTCGGTCACCGCGACGGCGCGGTACGAGCCGTACTTGGGCAGGTCGTGGTGGTGCGCCTCGCCGTCGGCCGGGGTGTCGGCGAGCTCGGACTGGACGCGCGAGGGCACCGCGAGCAGGTCGCCCTCGGTGTCGATGTAGGTGGCGATCGCGCGCTGGCCGTCGGTGATGAGGCTGAGCAGGCCGTCGGACTGGCCGGGCGGGGGACGCCGGTCGTCGTCGCCGAAGCCGTTGCGCAGCAGGTCGGCCCGGGCGCGGCCGACGGACTCGGTGAGCTGCTGGTCGAGCCGGTCGGTCAGGTACGAGCGCATCACCAGGGTGACGCTCGTCCCGACCAGCACGGCGACGAGCGCGGTGAGCGTGACGACCGCGACGACGAGCCGTCCGGTGAGCGAGGCGGGCAGCAGCCGGCGCACGTCAGTCCTGCTCGGCGGGCTTGAGGACGTACCCCGCGCCGCGGCGGGTGTGGATCATCGGGGCGCGTCCGGCGTCGATCTTCTTGCGCAGGTAGGAGATGTACAGCTCGACCACGTTGGCCTGGCCGCCGAAGTCGTAGTTCCACACGCGGTCGAGGATCTGCGCCTTGCTCAGCACCCGGCGCGGGTTGCGCATGAGGAAGCGCAGCAGCTCGAACTCGGTCGCGGTGAGGGCGACCGGGTCGCCGCCGCGAGTCACGTCGTGGCTGTCCTCGTCCAGCACGAGGTCGCCGACGGTGAGCACGTGGCCGGGACGGACGTCGGCCGCACCGGCGCGGCGCATGAGGCCGCGCAGCCGGGCGACGACCTCCTCGAGGCTGAACGGCTTGGTGACGTAGTCGTCGCCGCCCGCGGTCAGGCCGGCGACGCGGTCCTCCACGGCGTCCCGGGCGGTGAGGAACAGCACCGGGACGTCGGGCAGCTCGGTGCGCACCTTGCGCAGCACCTCCAGGCCGTCGAAGTCGGGCAGCATCCAGTCCAGGACGACGGCGTCCGGGCGCACCTCGCGGGCGGTCTGCACGGCCGCGCGGCCGGTGTGCGCGACGCTGACCTCCCAGCCCTCGTAGCGCAGCGCCATGCGCAGCAGCTCGGCGATGTTGACCTCGTCGTCGACGACGAGCACGCGCAGGGGGGATCCGTCGGGGCGCTGGAGAGTGGCTTCCACGAAGCCATCGTGGCACCGGGGGCTGGACGTCTCCTGGGAGAATCCTGTGAACATCCTGTGGCGTCGTCACAGCCTCCTGCGGCGTCACGCACAGGTCGGGCACAGCCGGGGCCCGCACCCTGGCGGCATGAGCCAGACATCCTCGTGGTCCCTGCGCACGGCCGCCGTCGCCGCGGCCTGCGCCCTGCTGCTCGGCGTCGGTGGCGCGGCCGCGCTCGCCGCGGCGAGCGGCGGCAGCTCGTCCGGCCCCGGCGGGCGTGGCGGCGGACCCGGCTTCCCCGGCGGGTCGACGACGCGTGGCTACGGCACGGGCCAGGACACCACCGGCACGCCGGACGGTCGCGGCCAGCGCGGCAGCCGCCCCGGCGGCTGGGGCCCGGCGCCCGGCGGCGACCCGTCCGGTGGCGGCCTGCCCTCGGGCCCCGGCGGCGGGGGACCCGGTGGCGCCCTGCCCGACGGCACGGACGTCCCCGACGGCACCGACGCCGGGGCCGGACCGGACGCCGCGCCGGGCACGCGCACCTGAGACGTCCGACACCCCCGGTCGTGACGGACGTCCACGATTCTTCGCAGCCCGCCCCCGGCGACTATCCTTGCCCGGTGAGCTCCGAGAACACTGACGCGCCCGAGACCGAGACCCCGCAGGCGACGTTCGCCGACCTGGGAGTCGCCGAGCCCGTGCTGCGGGCGCTCACCGACGTCGGCTACGAGACCCCGTCGCCGATCCAGGCGCGCACCATCCCGCCGCTGCTCGAGGGCCGCCACGTCGTCGGCCTGGCCCAGACCGGCACCGGCAAGACCGCCGCGTTCGCCGTGCCGGTGCTCTCGCAGCTCGACCCGAAGGCGACCAAGCCGCAGGCGCTCGTCCTCGCGCCGACCCGCGAGCTCGCCCTGCAGGTGTCGGAGGCGTTCGAGAAGTACGCCACCCACCTGCCCCAGGTGCGGGTGCTGCCGGTGTACGGCGGACAGGGCTACGGCGTGCAGCTGTCGGCGCTGCGCCGCGGCGTGCACGTGGTCGTCGGCACCCCCGGCCGCATCATCGACCACCTCGAGAAGGGCACGCTCGACCTGTCGGCGCTGCGCTTCCTGGTGCTCGACGAGGCCGACGAGATGCTCACGATGGGCTTCGCCGAGGACGTCGAGACGATCCTGGCCGACACCCCCGACGACAAGCAGGTCGCGCTGTTCAGCGCCACCATGCCGCCGGCGATCCGGCGCATGGCCGAGAAGTACCTCGACGACGCCGTCGAGGTGACGGTCAAGGGCAAGACGTCGACGTCCTCGACCATCACCCAGCGCTACCTCGAGGTGTCCTTCCCGCAGAAGCTCGACGCCATGACGCGCATCCTCGAGGTCGAGAACTTCGAGGCGATGATCGTCTTCGTCCGCACCAAGCAGGCCACCGAGCAGCTCGCCGAGCGTCTGCGCGCCCGCGGCTTCGCGGCCGCGGCCATCAACGGCGACGTGGCCCAGGCCCAGCGCGAGCGCACGGTCGGCCAGCTCAAGGACGGCAGCCTGGACATCCTCGTGGCCACCGACGTCGCCGCGCGCGGCCTGGACGTCGAGCGCATCAGCCACGTGGTCAACTACGACATCCCCACCGACACCGAGTCCTACGTCCACCGCATCGGCCGCACCGGCCGGGCGGGACGCAAGGGTGACGCGATCAGCTTCATCACGCCGCGCGAGCGCCGCCTGCTCGGCGCGATCGAGCGGGCCACCCGCCAGCCGATGACCAAGATGCCGCTGCCCAGCGTCGAGGACGTCAACGAGAGCCGGCTGAGCAACTTCGACGACCAGATCACCGCCGCCCTGGGCAGCGACCGGCTGCCGTTCTTCCGCGACGTCGTCAACCACTACGTGGCGAACCACGACGCCCCGGCCGAGGACGTCGCCGCCGCCCTGGCGCTGTCGCTGCAGGGCGAGGAGCCGCTGCTGCTCGAGCCCGACCCGGAGCCGCCGGCGCGCGAGCTGCGCGAGCGCCGCGAGCGTCGTGACGGCGACCGTCCCGGACGCGACGACCGTGGCCCGCGCCGCGACTCGTCGGGCCGCTACGCGCCGTACCGCATCAGCGTCGGCAAGCGGCACAAGGTGCTGCCGCGCCAGATCGTCGGTGCGCTGGCCAACGAGGGCGGCCTGTCGCGCGGCGACTTCGGCAAGATCGACATCCGCGTCGACCACTCGATCGTGGAGCTGCCGGCCGACCTGCCCAAGCACGTCCTGGACGCGCTGCGCGACACCCGCATCTCGGGCAAGCTCATCGAGCTGCAGGCCGACCGTGGTCCGCGCGGCGCCGGTGGCGGCGCGAAGGGCGGCTACAAGTCCGGCTACAAGGGCGGCTCGACGAAGGGCCGCGAGCGCGACGACGAGCGCCCGCGCAAGCCGCGCCACAAGGACTGACCGCTACCAGCGGTTGCGGGCCTCCTCGGCCCAGCCGACGAGGCCGGCCAGGTCCAGGGTCGTGCCGTCGTCGGCGGTCGCCGAGCCGCTCCACGTGCCGAACGCCTGGTGCGTGTGGCTGCCCAGCACACCGAGCTCGGTGCTGGCCGTCCGGACGTGGAAGGGCGTGAGCGTCGCGTCGACGCCGTCGCCCTCCACGCGCCAGGGACGCGACCAGTCGCGCCGGTCGTACGTCCAGACCAGGTCGTGGCCGATCTTGTGCACGACGCCGTCGACGAGCAGGGCGTTCTCGGTGGAGCCGGTGCCGTCGGTCCAGCGTCCGCCGAGCTGCACCGCGGTGCCGCCGGGGCCGCTGCCGGCACCCCAGTTCCAGGTGGCCTTGTAGGGCCACACGCCGCGGCCGTGGTCGAGCACCGCGTATGCGTCGGGCCCGAGGGTGCGCCGGACGCCGTCGAGCACGAGCGAGCCGCGGGCGGTGAGCGCCAGGTCCTTCAACGTGTACTGGAAGCGCGACGAGCTCCACGGCACCACGACGCTCATCGACTCCTGCGCCGGCGGGCGGTCCAGCACGAGGTCCAGGTCGATGGAGGGGGAGTGCGCGGTCAGCGTCGTCCGGTCGCGCTGCTGGTCGGCGACGACGCGGATCGGACCGCTGGTGACCGCGACCCGGCCCTCCGCGGCGTGGTCGTGCAGCCCGACGCCGCGGCCCAGCGGCACGGTCGCGTCCTCGCGCCACTCGCGTCCGCTCGCGCGCTCCAGGACGTACAGCCCGTGCACGGCGGCGTAGTCGAGCGCCGAGACCTGCACGCCGACGACGTACTTGTCCGAGACGACGCCCCAGTACTCCCAGCGCTTCGTGCGGCCCCAGCCGCGGCCGAGCCGGCGGCGCAGGTTCGTCCGGTGCAGCGGGCGTCGGGCCCAGCCGACGGCGTCCGGGTCGAGCGACCCGTCCTCGCGGCACAGGTCGACCGGTCCGGTGATCTCTCGCTCCGTCACGCGCCGAGGCTATCCCGGCGACGGGTCCGTCGCCGGGCCTCGAGGGGGACAGGGCGGGAGGCGGACGTCACGCCGCGATCGTGCCGAAACGCTCACTCGCGGTCGTCGCTGGCCGATACTGGTTCGAGTGAGCACCGACGACGCCGCATGGCTGGAGCCCCTGGCGGCGGCCGCCAGCCGCGACCTGGTCGAGATGAGCCGTCCCGCCGTGCGGGTGGCCGGCTCGCTGAGCTGCGTCGAGGTGGAGGAGGTCTTCGTCTCCGAGCCCGCCCTGACCAGCATCGTGGTGGACGGTGAGGACGGGCACCTCGGCCTCATCACCCGGACCCACCTGGTCGACGTCCTGAGCGGACGGCTGGGCTTCGGACGCGTCCTCAACCAGCGGCGCTCGATCGGCTCGGTCGCCGACTGGGGCCCGCTCGTCCTGGCCGCCGACACCGACCTGACCACCGCCGCCACGCGGATCCTCACCCACGCCGGCGAGCGCTGGCAGGACGTGGTCGTCCGCGCGGGCGACGAGCTGCGCATCGCGCCGTCCGCGGCCGTCATGCAGGCCCTGGCCGGCGCCTTCATGAACCGCGCCTCGCACGACGACCTCACCGGCCTGCCCAACCGGGCCCGCTTCCTGGAGCGGCTGGCCGAGATGTGCCGCGAGGCCGGCCAGCACCCCGACCGCGCCGTGGCGGTGCTGTTCGTCGACCTGGACGACTTCAAGCAGATCAACGACGGCCTCGGGCACGAGGCCGGCGACGACGCCCTCCGCGACGCCGCCCAGGCGCTCTCGGGCGAGGCCCAGCCCGGCGAGATGGTCGCCCGGCTCGGTGGCGACGAGTTCGCGGCCATCCTCGACCGTCCGTTCGCGGACGCCGACCAGTCCGTGGTGGAGGGTGCAGCCCAGGCCGCCGAGGGGTTCCGGCTCGCGCTGAGCGACGAGGCCGGCCTGCGCGCGTCCGTCGGGGCGGCGGTGGGACGGCGCGGGATTGCCGACGCCGAGGCCCTGCTCCGCGAGGCCGACCTGGCCATGTACGCGGCCAAGAACGTCGGGGGAGGACGCGTGGTCGTGTCCGACCCCGCGCGCGGCCACCTGACGCTCACCGAGGCCGGTGGCCTGCACCGCGACCCCGACCAGGAGATCCGCGAGGCCATCGAGCGCGCCATCGCCGAGGACGAGCTGACCCTCTTCTACCAGCCGATCGTCAGCCTGGACGACTTCGCGTTCGGCAGCGTCGAGGCGCTGCTGCGCTGGAACCACCCGGCCCGCGGCCTGCTGAGCCCGGCCCAGTTCCTGGCCGACGCCGGCCGTCTCGGCGTGGCCGACGAGGTCGACCTGTGGGTCGTCGACCGGGCGCTGGCCGACTTCGCGCGCTGGCGCGCGTCCGGCGTCGAGGGCGTCCCGCCCTGGCTGAACGTCAACCTGTCCCGGCACGTCCTGGAGCGGACCGACCTTCACGAGCGGGTCATGGACTCGCTGCACCGACACGGCGTCCCGTCGCGGTCGCTGCGCCTGGAGCTGGTCGAGGACACCGACCCCGAGCTCCTCGCGCGCGCGGCTCCGCAGCTCAACGCCCTGCGCGACGACGGCGTCCTGCTCACCTGGGACGACATGGGGGCCGGCTCCTCGTCGTTGAAGCAGGTGACCCAGATCGACGTCGACGGGCTGAAGATCGACCGTGCGTTCATCGCGGAGATCGAGACCAACCCGAGCGCCCACGCCGTGGTGCGGATGCTCATCCTGCTGGCCAACGCCATGGAGCTCCAGGTGACGGCCGAGGGGGTCGAGACGCCCGAGCAGCTGCGCACGATCGCCGGCCTCGGGGCGACGTACGCCCAGGGGTTCCTGCTGGCGCGTCCGACGCCGGCCGAGGACCTGCTCGACGTCGTCCGCGAGTGGCACAGCACCGGACGCGACCGGGCCCGGGGTCACGGCGAGGAGCCGACCGGCGAGCTCGCCGGCGTCTGACCGGCGCCGCCCGTCTGCCGGCGACGGTTCGATAGCGTCCAGCGTGTCCGTCCAGGAGGTCGCATGAGGTTCACCGAGCACGAGATGACCGTGGCCGTCGCGGCCGTCGCCCAGCAGGCGTTCGAGACCCTGCCCGGATTCATGCGCCGCAAGGTCGGTGCGTCCACGTGGGCCGAGCTACCCAAGATGGACCGCTACCGGCTGCTGTCCGCCTCGAGCAAGCTGCTCATCCCCGGACTCACCGCGCTCCCCGAACGTCCGACCGTGGGTGCGACACCGGAATTCAGCGCCGACGAGTACGCCGAGGCGGCCGAGACGGCCCTGCGCGAGCGCGTCGACCGCGCCGAGCCGGGGGCGTGGGACGCGACGTCCGACCGCAAGCGTCGCAAGCAGGTGGAGGCCGCGGCGGTCACCCTGCGTGCCGCGGTGGAGGCCATGCCCCACCGCCAGGACCCGGACGCCCTGATCGTCCCCGACCACCTCTAGGACGCGGTCGGAGGCCGGGATTCCAGCCTTCTCGGGCGGCGTCCACGGGCGTCGTGCGGACCACACGACCCCCGATTTGGTGTTGCGGGATCGGGGTGTGTATGGTTCTTCTTGTTGCGCCGCACGGCGGGGCGGAAGGCCTGGAAGGGTCGGCTGTCCGGTGGGCGTAGCGGCTGTCTCAACCGAAACGGCTGATCCCGAACCTTTGGTGTGTTCTGGGCAGGTCGCCGAAAACGCG
>NZ_SJXM01000020.1 GCF_004336805.1 Aeromicrobium sp. IC_218 | reverse complement strand
GGCCGCGGCGAGCATCAGCCCGCCGCCGACCCACCAGCCGCGGTCGCCGGACAGGAGGCCCGACGCCGTCGACGACGCGGGTCGCACCGCCGGCGCGCCGGCGAGCGTCCGGGCCGGCCCGGACGCGAGCGGCACCGGGGTGCCGGCCGGGACCGGGACGGGGGCGGCCGCGGCGGGCGCGGTGACCTGCGTCGGCGCGGACGTCGTGCCGGGGGCGGACGTGCCGGGGCTCGTCGCGGCCGGGGCCGCGGCGTCGTCGGGCACCACCGGCGAGACCGGGGCGTCCGCGTCGTAGCTGACGCTCAGCGGCAGCGCCTTCTTCGCCGCGTCGGTCGCGCCGCCGCTGGAGTACCAGAAGGCGGCGGTGCCGACCTCGCGCTGGAAGTCGACGAACGACTGCGGGAACGAGCCCCAGCCGCTGCCGGTGCGGATCTGCGGCGTGCCGTCGCCGACGTCGACCATCACCCGGTCGTACGCGGGGCTGACGGTGAAGCCGGAGTCGCCCTTCAGGTCGACCCGGCCGAGATCGGCGAGAGTGACGGTGCGCGCGGGGATGGCCCGCCAGACCGACTGGTCGGCCTGGTCCGAGCCGTAGCCGCTCAGCGTCGCGGTGACGCGCGCGCGGCCGTCGCGGACGACGAGCGTCGGGTCGCTCACGTGGAAGAACGTGAGGCCGGAGTAGAGGACGACGCTGAACGAGCCCTTCCAGCGGATCGTGCCGCTGTCGGTGGCCGGGTCGAGGCGTCCGGTGCCGCCGTCGAGCACGACCTGGTGGCGGGTGAACACGCCGTCGCTGGGGGACGTGTCCAGGGCGCCGTCGGACCCGGTGCTCAGTCCGTTCCAGGTCGCCGGGACGTAGCCCTTGCCGTCGACGTACTTCTCGACGCGGACGTCGCCGGCGGACTGGCGCCACTGCGCCGCGGTCACGGACTGGCCGCCCTTGCCCGGGTCGGGGAGCCTGCCGGCGGACAGGAAGTTGTAGCGCTGCGGCGCGTGCGAGCGGTTGTTCGACTCGTTGTTCACGCCCCAGCGCAGCCGCGCGTCGTCGACGGTCCAGGCGTCCGCGTCGTCCTGGTCGTCCGGCTGCGGCGTCGAGGGGGACGGTGTCGGCGTCGTGGGTGCCGGGGTGGTCGGCGTGGGCGTGGTGGGCGTCGGGGTCGTCGGCTCGTCGGGCGCGCCGAACGACACGTCGACCGGGAGCGGCGGCTTGTTGTCCTGCATGCCGGCGCAGCCGGTGGAGTAGAAGTGCGCGGCGATGCTGGTGTCACCGACGGCGGTCAGGAGGTCCTGCGGCCACGCGCCCCACCAGCCCGTCGCCCCGCCCGAGGTCGAGCAGCTGCGGGTCTGCGCGGTGGCGCCGGACGGCAGCGTCACGCTCACCCCGCGGTAGTCGGGGACGAGCCGGAAGCCGTCGTCGTCCAGCCCGGTGATCGAGCCGGCGGAGAACGTCACGAGGGGCAGCCGGCCGAACGAGCGCGGCGGCGTCGGGTTGCCGCTCATGTCCTGGCCGGCGGCCAGCGTGAGCTCCATGGTGAGCGTGCCGGAGCCGTCGGCCGCGACGTCGAGCCGTGGGTCGGAGTAGACCTCGGCCGGGGCGCCGAACGAGGACGGGTAGGCGTTCACCGTGTAGCGGCCGCTCCAGCGCAGCGACGCCTCGCCGGTCGCCCGGTCGATCGTCCCGTCGCCCCCGGTGAAGCGCACCGCGTGGACCGTGGACGTGCCGGACGGCAGCGACGTCGCCGGCACCGGGGAGAGGTCGAGCTCGGACGCCGTGGTGGTCACCGTGCGGGCGTCGCCGGACGGGCCGCTGATCTCCCAGGGGCCGAAGATGCCCTTCTGGGCGTAGCCGCTGATCGCCCAGGTGAACGAGGCGTCGTCGACCGTCTCGACCGCGGCCTGCGCGCTGGGGGCGGGCCAGGGCAGGACGACCAGCCCGACGGCCGCCAGGACCCCGGCGACGCCGAGCCGCAGGCGCGTCACGTGACGCTCACGCACGGCTGCGCTCCTCGACCGGGCGGCGCAGGAACCGGACGGCACGGAAGCCGACCGCCCCCAGCAGCACCACCGCGCTGACCACGGCGAACGCGACCGGCAGCCAGGTGCGGCCCTCGTCCTCCTCGGCCGCCGGGGCGACGTCGGTGACGGAGCCGCGGCTCACCGGGAAGTTGAGGGCGGGCGCGGCGCCGGACAGCGCGCCGGTCAGGGACAGCACATGGGTGCCGGCCTCGACGGTCGCCGGCAGCTGCAGGACGCCGGCCAGCTCGCCGCCGGCGCCCGTGGTCAGCGGGCCGACCGCGGCCACGCCGCCGTCCAGCGAGACGACGACCTGCTCCTGCGGGCGGAACCCGGTGGCGGTGAAGGTCAGCACGTGGCCCTCGACGGCCGTGGCGGGGTCGATCGCGGCCTTGGGCTTGCGCGACCCCACGACCGGGGCGGCGGTGCTCGGCGTCGCGGCGGGCTGCTGGGCGGTCGAGCTGGCGCTCGGCGCGGTCGTGCCGCCGGAGCCCGAGGCGACCGAGACCGGGGTGAAGGTCTCGTTGTTGGCGTTGACCACGCCGTGCGCGCCGATGGTGATGACGCCGCACTGCTGCGTCCGGCAGTCCACCTGCACGCTCTCGCCCTTGCGGTTCACCGCGGTGAACGTGGCGCCGGGTACGGTCAGCCGGGTCGACCACGAGCCCTTGGCCGAGAGGGTGCCGCCGTTCGCCTCGGCGGACGTGTCCGAGCCGGGGAACGCGACGAAGCGCTGGTAGCCGGCGTTGGACCGGCTCTCGCTGTCGGCGACGTAGGCGTAGCTGCCGCTGCCGCGGCTGGGCTGCCAGGCGCCGTCGACCGTGCCGAACATGACGTAGATGCCGCCGTGCCCGCCCTCCACCGACTGGAAGCCGCTGCCGCGCAGGGTCAGCGTCGTGCTCCCCTCCGCGGAGATCGCGGTGCGGTCGCCGGCCCCGGTCACGCTCACGCGCGACGCGGCCTGGGCCGGCGCGGAGCCGGCGGCGACGGAGCCCGCCACGAGGGCGGCGCAGATCAACGAGCGGACGACCACGGGGTCTCCTCCTGGGGCGTGGGGGTGGTGTGCAGGCGGTGCGGGACGACCAGCAGCCGGCCGCCGTGCTCGACGACGTCGACCGGGTGCTCGTACACCTCGCCGACCAGGTCGGGCCGCAGGACGTCGCGGGGGACGCCGTCGGCCACGACGGCCCCGCCGTGCAGGACGGCCATCCGGTCGGCGTAGGCGGCGGCCACGCTGAGGTCGTGCACGACCGCGACGACCGCGCGTCCGCCGAGGGCCAGCGCGCGCGCCTCGGCGAGCACCTGGTCCTGGTGGCGCAGGTCGAGCGCGGCGGTCGGCTCGTCCAGCAGGACGAGCTCGGTCTCCTGGGCCAGGACCCGGGCGAAGGACGTGCGCGCCTTCTCGCCGCCCGACAGCGTCGGGAACGGCTGCGCGGCGAGGTGGACGACGTCGGTGCGCAGCATCGACTCGGCGACGACGCGGTCGTCCTCGTCCTCGCGGTCGGTGCGCGCCCACGGGGCCCGGCCCATGCGCACGACGTCGACGGCGCTGAAGCCGAACGCGAGCCGCTGCTCCTGGGTGAGGACGGCCCGGCGGCGGGCCAGGTCCTTGGCCCGCCAGGCCGCGACGTCGACGCCGTCGACTGAGGCGTGGCCGCGCTGGGGCTTCACGTCGCCGCTCATGACGCCCATGAGCGTCGACTTGCCGGCGCCGTTGGGGCCGACGAGGGCGACCAGCTCGCCGGGGGAGACCTCGAGGCTCACGCCGTCGAGCACACGGCGCTCGCCGTAGGCGACGACGACGTCCTGGACCCGCAGCATCACGCCCACCCCCCGGCGCTGCGGCGCGTGCGGCGCAGCAGCCAGAAGAAGAACGGTCCGCCGACGAGCGACGTCAGCATGCCGATGGGCAGGTCGGCGGACTCGACGGCGGTGCGGGCGACGAGGTCGGCGGCGAGCAGCAGCACCGCGCCGCCGAGCGCGCTGGCCGGCACGAGCACGCGGTGCCCGGGGCCGACGACCATGCGCACCAGGTGCGGCACGACGAGTCCGACGAAGCCGATGATGCCGGCGAACGAGACGGCGGCGGCGGTCAGCAGCGCGACCAGCACGATCGCCACCAGGCGCAGCCGCTCGACGTCGATGCCGACGTGACGGGCGGCGCGGTCGCCGAGGGCCAGCACGTCCAGCCGGCGGGCGATGACCGCCGCCCCGACCAGGCCGGCCACGACGAACGGCAGGACGATGCCGACGTGCTGCCAGCGGCTCCCGTTGAGGCTGCCCAGCTGCCAGAACACGATCTCCTCGCGGGCGGCGGTGTCGCCGAGGAAGAGCATCAGCGCCATGCCGGCGCTGCAGACGGCGTTGACCGCGATGCCGGTGAGCACGAGCGTGACCACCTCGGTGCGGCCGTCCGAGCGCGACATGACGTACACCAGCAGCGTCGTGACCAGGCCGCCGGCGAAGGCCAGCAGCGGCGTCGTCCAGCTGCCGGCGAAGGCCAGGGAGAAGACGATCGAGACGGACGCGGCGAACGCGGCGCCGGTCGAGACGCCGACGACGCTCGGCTCGGCGAGCGGGTTGCCGAACACGCCCTGCATGAGCGCGCCGGCGGTGGCTAGCGAGGCGCCGACCAGCACGGCCAGGGCCACTCGCGGGAACCGGACGTTCCAGAGCGTCGCGTCGCCCTGCGGGTGCTCGGGCAGCGGTCCGACGTCCAGGCCGACCCGGTGCAGGATCGAGCCGAGCACCTGCATCGGCGGGACGTCCAGGTGCCCGCGGCCGGCGGCGACCAGCACCATGACGACGAGCAGCGCACCGAGCGCGAGGAACAGCCCGGACGTGCGCGCCGTGCGGGCGCGGGGGAGGGCGGGCGCCTCGGGGTGCGAGTCCAGGACGGCGGTCACTCGGCGGCCTCGACGGACTCCGGGGCGTAGACGGCGACGGCGAGGCTGTTGAGCACGTCGGCGGTGCGCGGGCCGTAGCCGAGCACGAACGCGTCGTCCATGTCGACGATGCGGCGGTTCTGGCCGGCCGGGGTCTGCGCGAGCGCGGGCAGGCGCTCGAGCAGCCCGTCGACGCCGCCGGCCGACTCCAGGCCCTTGGTCATGAGGATGAGCAGCTCGGGCTGGGCGGCGACGATGCCCTCGTCGTTGACCGGCTTCATGCCCTTCCAGCCGATCTCGCCGGCGACGTCGTAGAGCCCGAGCGCGTCGATGAGGCCGTCGGCGCCCGAGCCCTCGCCGAACATGTAGTAGATGCCGGCGTTGCCACGCACGTACAGGAAGGCGGCGCGCAGCTTGCCCTGCGTGGTGGCCGGCGCGACCTTGGCGATCTCGGCGCGGACCTGCTCGACCTCGGCCTGCGTGCGGTCGGCGAGCGCGTCACCCTGCTCGGGCACGCCGAGCGCCTCGGCCACCTGGTGGGTGAGGTCGTCGATGTTGTCCAGGCCGCGCTCGCCGTCGACGACCACGACCGGGATGCCCGCGTCGCGCATCTGCAGCACGACGTCCCACGGGCCCAGCGACGTGTCGGTGAGGATGACCGACGGGTTCAGCTCGAGGATCTTCTCGGCGCTGAGGTCGTGGCCGCTGCTGGTGACCAGCGGCAGATCCTCGGCCTCGGCGAACTGGGTCGAGACGTCGCGGCCGACGACCCGGTCGCCCAGGCCGAGCTCGAAGACGGTCTGCGAGAGCGTGCCGTAGACGTCGAGGGCGAGGATGCGGCTGGCGTCGGTGACGGTGACCTTCGTGCCCTGGCTGTCGGTGACCGTGACCGGCAGCGCCGGCTCGACGTCCTGGGCGACGGGCTCGATCGCGAGCTCGCCGAGCCCGGCGTGGGTCGGCCCGGTGTACGACCGCGGGTCGTCGAGCGCCGTGGCGTCGGCCAGCGCGACCGAGGCAGTGTCGCCGTCGGTGGCGTGCCCACGCTCGGGGAGGGCCCCGCAGGCGGCGAGGGCGAGCAGGGCCGAGGCGGCGATGACAGCACGGGCGAGGCGCACGACGTTCCTTTCGTCATTGACCCCCGTCGAGGGGTGAGGCTAGCCTAAGTTAGGGCAGCCTGGCCAAAATGTAGACCATCAGGTGACGCTGTGTCATCATGTTTCTGACAGCAAGTCACCAAAAGGAGTCCGCATGACCGTCGTCGAGACCGAGCTCGTCGCCCAGCCGCTCTCCGTGGTCGTGCGCGAGGGCTCCAAGGCCGCGCACGAGCAGGCCGAGGGCACGTCCTTCATGTCCGAGCTGCTGGAGGGACGTCTCACCGAGCAGGCCTACGCCGACTACCTGACCGGCCTGCGCCCGGTCTACGAGGCGCTGGAGCAGGTCGGCGCCGACCTGGCCGGCGACCCGCTCGTCGACGCGGTGCGTGACGTCGCCCTCGAGCGGCTCGGCGCCATCGACGCCGACCTGGCCCACTGGGGCCGTCACGCGACCCCGGGCCTGGTGAGCGACGCGACCGCGGCCTACGCCGAGCGCATCCGCGCCGCGTCCGCGTGGGGCGGGCTCTACGTCGCCCACCACTACACGCGCTACCTGGGCGACCTGTCCGGTGGCCTGGCCATCGGCCGGATCGTCGGGCGCACCTACGGTGCCGGTCCCGAGGCGCTGGCCTTCTACGCCTTTCCCGGCATCGAGAAGCCCAAGCCCTACAAGGACGCCTACCGCGCCCGGCTCGACGCGATGCCGCTCGACGAGGGCCAGAAGGCCCGGGTCCTGGAGGAGGTGCGGGCCGGCTTCGCGCTCAACACGGCGTTCTTCGCCGAGCTCGCCGCGCGTCTCGACACGTACCGCGCCGCCTGAGCCGGTCGAGCCGGTTCGCCAGCCGGGCACGGGCTGCGGGACAATGGCGCACGTGACTCACGTGGCGATCATCGGTGGCGGACCCGGCGGCTACGAGGCGGCGCTCGTCGCCCGCAGGCTGGGGGCGGACGTGACGCTGGTCGAGAAGACCGGCATCGGCGGCTCCACGGTGCTCACCGACTGCGTCCCGAGCAAGACGCTCATCGCCACGTCCGACTTCCTCACCGAGGTGGCGGGCGCCGCCGAGCTCGGCGTGCAGGTGCCGCGCGAGATCAAGGCCGACATGGCCGCGGTCAACGCCCGCGTCACCTCGCTGGCCGAGGCCCAGTCCGGCGACATCGCGCAGAAGGTCCGCGAGGCCGGCACCCGGGTCGTCGACGGCACCGCCGTGGTGGCCGGCCCGTCGCAGGTCGAGGTCGAGTCCGGCGGCACCCGCGAGACGATCGACGCCGACGCGATCCTGGTCGCCACCGGCGCCCACCCGCGGGTCAGCCCCGACGCCATGCCCGACGGCGAGCGCATCCTCACCTGGGAACAGCTCTACGGGCTCACGACCCTGCCCGAGCACCTGGTCGTGGTCGGCTCGGGCGTCACCGGCGCCGAGTTCGCCAGCGCCTACAACGGCCTGGGCGTCCGCGTCACCCTCGTCTCCAGCCGCGACCGCGTCCTGCCCGGCGAGGACGAGGACGCCGCCAACCTCATCGAGGACGTCTTCCGCCGCCGCGGCATGGAGGTCCTCGGCCGCTCGCGCATGCAGTCGGTCGTCCGCGACGGCGACACCGTCACCGTGACGCTCACCGACGGGCGCACCGTCGAGGGCTCGCACTGCCTGCTGGCGCTGGGCTCGATCCCGAACACCGCGGGCCTGGGCCTGGAGGAGGCCGGCGTCCGCCTGGACGACGGCGGCTTCGTCAAGGTCGACAAGGTCTCGCGCACCCACGCGCGCGGCATCTACGCCGCCGGCGACTGCACCGGCGTGCTCATGCTCGCGTCCGTCGCGGCCGAGCAGGGCCGCATCGCGATGTCGCACCTGCTGGGCGACGCGGTGCACCCGCTGGACCTGCGCAAGATGTCGAGCAACATCTTCACGTCCCCGGAGATCGCGACCGTCGGCCTCTCGGAGAAGGCGATCCAGGAGCAGGGCATGCTCGTCGACGTCGCCAGCTACCCGCTGGCGTCCAACGCGCGGGCCAAGATGCAGGGCATCCACGACGGCTTCGTGAAGCTGTTCGCCCGCCGCGGCGTCGGCACGGTCGTCGGCGGCGTCATCGTCGGGCCGCGGGCCAGCGAGCTGGTCCACGTGCTGTCGCTGGCCGTCTCGTCGTCGCTCACCGCCGACCAGGTGGCGGGCGCGTTCACCGTCTACCCGTCGCTCTCCGGCTCGGTCGCCGAGGCCGCGCGACACCTGCACACGACGCTCTGACCCGGTCCCGTGCGGCGAGATCGCCGCAGGAGAGGGCTCAGATGGGGTTCACGCCTGCCGATACCACAGGCATAATCCTCCGTGGCAACTTCTGTCACATACGCAACACCTGTCGCATGCCCTCCAGGATTGGACTTCCCCCATGCAGGCCTGGCGCTTCGCCCGTCGTCTGACCGTGACCACCGCCGTCTTCGCCGTCGTGGGCGTGGCGGTCGTCTCGAGCCCCCCGGACGACACCGTCGCCGGCGACGTGCCCGCCCAGGTCCAGCCCACGACGCCCGCTCCGGCCGAGACGGTCGCGCCGGCCGAGCAGCCGACGCCGCAGGCACCCGAGACCAGCCAGGCGCCCGAGCCCGAGCCCGCCGCCGACCCCGAGCCCGCCGTGATGGCGCCGGAGCCGGCCGCCGAGCCGGAGCCCGAGGTCGTCGAGGAGGAGGCCGCGGTCGAGGCCGCGCCGGCCGAGGAGCCGCGCATGCGCTCGGTCCCCGTGCCGGCCAAGCCGGCCGCCGCCCCCGGCTCGGGCTCGTCCAGCCCGGTCGTGGCCGAGGTCGTCCGCGAGGACGTCAAGGGCTTCTCGATGGTCGGCGTCACCTGGGCCGGCGGCAGCGGTGCCGAGGACGTCGTGGTCGACGTCCGCACGCACCAGGACGGTGCGTGGGGCGACTGGGAGAGCGTCGACGTCGAGACCGGTGGCACCGCCGCCACGGAGGGCACCGACGGCATCTGGGTCGGCGACTCCGACGGCGTGGCCGCCCGCTTCCGCAGCAGCAACGGCGTCGTGCCGGACGACCTCGCGGTCAGCATGGTCGACCCGGGCGACACCGACGCGGTCGTCGAGCCCGACGTGGTCGCGCCCGAGGAGCCCGCGCTCCCGGACGAGGCCCAGGAGGACCCCGACGCCGTCGACGCCGAGCCGCTCGAGCTCGTCGCCGCGAACTATGACGGACGTCCGGGCTTCACCCCGCCGCCGCGGATCATCAGCCGGGCCGGCTGGGGCGCGAAGGCGGCCAAGCGCTGCGACTCCCCGAACGTCGCGAGCCGCACGCTGGGCGTGGTGCTGCACCACACCGCGGGCTCGAACAGCTACACCAAGGCGCAGTCCGCGGGCATCGTCCGCAGCGCGCAGAAGTACCACATGGACGCCCTGGGCTGGTGCGACATCGGCTACAACATCCTGGTCGACAAGTACGGCCAGGTCTTCGAGGGCCGCTCCGGCGGCGTCGCCAAGATGGTGCGCGGCGCGCACGCCGGCGTCACCGCGGTGAACCAGTACACGGTCGGCGTCTCGATGATGGGCAACTACGACACCGCCCCGCTGACCGAGCCGCTCAAGAACGCCGTGGTCAAGGTCATCGGCTGGCGCATGGCCACCCACTACATCCCGGCCAAGGGCACGGTCACCATCGGCGGCCGCAAGTACCAGCGCATCATGGGCCACCGCGACGTCAAGGCGACCGCCTGCCCGGGCCGCTACGGGTACGCGTGGCTGACCCAGTCCGGCGGCCTGCGCGACCGCGTCGCGTCCTACGTGGCCGGCTACAACACCGCGGTCAAGCGCTACGCCTCGCGCCTGGGCGGCGGCCGCACCGGCTCGGTCTACTACGGCGAGACGCAGGTCGGCGGCGGCTACCGCACGATCTTCACCAAGGGCGACGTCTACTCCAAGAGCGGCCGCGGCACCCGCCTGGTCGAGGGCAAGATCCTGCAGCGCTACGCCGGCCTGGGCCGCGACAGCGGCGTCATGGGCTACCCGCGCACCAAGACGATGTCCAAGTCCGGCCGCTACCAGCGCTTCGAGGGCGGCACGATCTACCAGCGCACCTCGCGCTCGTCCGCCTACGCGGTCTGGGGCACGTCGGAGAAGCTGTACCGCTCGCTCAAGGAGACCCGCGGCAAGCTCGGCTACCCGCGCTCGTCGCTGCGCAAGCTGTCGTCGCGGACGTACCGCGTCACGTTCTCGAAGGGACGCATCGACCTGGACGTCCGCACGGGCACCGCCCGGGCGTACGACAAGTCCGGCAAGCGCCTGAAGAGCCGCTCGGGACCCTCGGTGAGCCGGGGCTGGCCCCGTCCGACGGCCGGCTCCCCGGCCCCCGCGGTGGCGCCGATCAACACCTCCTCGCCGGCACCGTCCACCCCGGCCCCGTCGAACCCGTCGGCCACCGCCGACAAGGTGACGGTCAGCGGCACGAGCGTCGTCTTCTCGGGCCGCGGCTTCGGCCACGGCATCGGCATGAGCCAGTACGGCGCCTACAACGCGGCCAAGAACCACGCCCAGACGTGGCAGCAGATCCTGGCCTACTACTACCCGGGCACGAGCCTGTCGAAGCGGTCGACGGACATCCGGGTGCGGCTCGACGCCGACACCACCTCCGACGTGCGGGTGAAGGCCGAGTCGGGCCTGCGCCTGTCGGTGGGTGGCACCACGTCCACGCTGCCGACCGGCCAGTCCGAGTTCCGCCTGCTGCGCGACGGGGCGGCGGCCACGACCCTGCAGCGCAAGACGTCCACCGGGTCGTGGACGGACGAGCGCACCGGGCTGACCGGTCACGTGCAGCTGTACTCGACCGACGGCACCGTCACCCTGGTGCTGCCCGGCGGCAAGGAGAAGGTCTACCGCGGCGCGCTGCGCTCGGGCCTGCTCTCCTCGACCGACCGGCAGACCGTGAACGTGCTGTCGCTCGAGCAGTACCTGCTCGGCGTCGTGCCGGCCGAGATGCCCACGAGCTGGCACGGCAACGCGGTGCGCGCCCAGGCGGTGGCGGCCCGCACGTACGCGGTGCGCTCCATGAGCAGCTCGCGCTACTACGACGTGTGCGACACGACCTCGTGCCAGGTGTACGGCGGCTACGCGGCCGAGACCGAGCGGGGACGCAACGCCGTCAACGCGACGGTCGGGCAGTTCCTGACCTACCAGGGCGCGGCCGCGCTGACGCAGTTCTCGTCGTCGACCGGTGGCCGTCAGGCGTCCGGCTCGATGCCGTACCTGCGCAACCAGGACGACAAGTACGACGCCTGGAGCAGCAACCCGAACAACACCTGGAAGGCGACGGTGCAGCGCACCGCGCTGGAGAAGCTGGCGCCGTCGATCGGCACCCTGCGCACCGTCCAGGTGACCAAGCGCGTGGGCGGCGGTGCCTGGGGCGGACGCGCCACCACGGTCGTCCTGACCGGCACGAAGGGCGGCGCCACGCTGACCGGTGACAAGGTGCGCTTCGGCGTCGGGCTGAAGTCGACCTGGTTCGGCTTCGCCTGATCCGAGCGCGACGGGCCGGTGGAGGCTCTGGGATACTGCTCGGGTGCGCCCGATCCTGACCTCCGCCCTCGCGTCCGCCCTGGTGAACGCCCTCTCGCTGGGCCTGGCCGCGTGGCTGTTCGGCGTCTCGATGAGCGTCGGCGGCTTCGTGCTGGCGGTCGTGCTGTTCACCGCGCTGTGGGTCGGCATGCGCTACGCCGTCCGCCGCTGGCGGGTGCCCTACGTGCGCGCCTACACGGTCCCCGGCGGCCTGCTGCTGACCTTCGTCGCGCTGCTGCTGACCGACTGGGTCTCGTCGCACCAGGGCTTCGAGATCGAGGGCTGGGGCACCTGGATCGGCGTCACCCTCGTGGTGTGGGCGGCCGGCATCGCCTACGGCGAGATCGACGACCAGGCGCCGCAGCGCGTCTGAGCACCGGACGACGAAGGGCCCCCGACCGAGCGGTCGGGGGCCCTTCGTGCGTGAGCGGGTCAGGCCGGCTCGGCGTCCTTGATGTCGGCCACCACGGCGCCCGCGCCGAGGGTGGCGCCGATCTCGGCGCTCAGGCCGGTCACGACGCCCGCCTTGTGGGCGTTGAGCGGCTGCTCCATCTTCATCGCCTCGATGACGACGACCAGGTCGCCCTCGGCAACGGTCTGGCCCTCCTCGACGGCGATCTTCACGACGGTGCCCTGCATGGGCGAGGTGAGCGAGTCGCCACTGGCCGCGGCTCCGGCGCCGCCGCCGGCCTTGCGCTTGGCCTTCTTCGCGCCGGCGGCCGGCGCCGCGCTGGCCCCGAGGCCCGCGGGCAGGACGACCTCGACGCGCTTGCCGGCGACCTCGACGGTCACGCGCTCGCGCTCGCCGGCGTCCTCGCCCTCGGCGGCGCCGTCGGAGTACGGCTCGATCTGGTTGTCGTAGTCGGTCTCGATCCAGGTCGTGTAGACGTCGAACGAGCCGCCCTCGGCGGTGTACGCCGGGTCCTCGATCACCGAGCGGTGGAACGGGATGACGGTGGGCATGCCGTCGACCTCGAACTCGGCCAGCGCTCGGCGCGAGCGCTCCAGCGCCTGCTGGCGGGTCGCGCCGGTGACGACCAGCTTGGCCACGAGCGAGTCGAACGAGCCGGGGATGGTCTCGCCCTCGGTGTAGCCGCCGTCGACGCGGACGCCGGGGCCCGACGGCGGGTTCCAGCGGGTGAGGGTGCCGGGCGCGGGCAGGAAGCCGCGGCCGCCGTCCTCGGCGTTGATGCGGTACTCGATCGAGTGGCCGCGGATCTCGGGGTCGTCGTAGCCCAGCTCCTCGCCGGCGGCGATGCGGAACATCTCGCGCACGAGGTCCAGGCCGGTGACCTCCTCGGAGACCGGGTGCTCGACCTGCAGGCGGGTGTTGACCTCCAGGAAGCTGATCGTGCCGTCGCGGGCGACGAGGAACTCGCACGTGCCGGCGCCGACGTAGCCGGCCTCCTTGAGGATCGCCTTGGACGAGGCATAGAGCCGCTCGACCTGGTCGTCGCTCAGGAACGGCGCGGGCGCCTCCTCGACGAGCTTCTGGTGGCGGCGCTGCAGCGAGCAGTCGCGGGTCGACACGACGACGACGTTGCCGTGGCTGTCGGCCAGGCACTGGGTCTCGACGTGGCGCGGCTTGTCGAGGAACTTCTCGACCAGGCACTCGCCGCGACCGAAGGCCGACACGGCCTCGCGGACGGCCGACTCGTACAGCTCGGGGATCTCCTCGCGGGTGCGGGCGACCTTGAGGCCGCGGCCGCCACCGCCGAAGACCGCCTTGATGGCGATCGGCAGGCCGACCTCGTCGGCGAACGCGACGACCTCGTCGGCGTCCTTGACCGGCTCCTTGGTGCCGGGCGCGAGCGGGGCGTTCGCCTTCTGCGCGATCTGCTTGGCCTTGGCCTTGTCGCCCAGCGCGTCGATGGCCGCCGGCGGGGGACCGATCCAGATCAGCCCGGCGTCGAGGACGGCCTGGGCGAAGGCGGCGTTCTCGGCCAGGAAGCCGTAGCCGGGGTGGACGCTGTCGGCGCCGCTGCGCTGGGCGACGGCGATGATCTTCTCGATCGACAGGTAGGAGTCGGCCGGGGTGGCGCCCTCGAGCGAGTAGGCCTCGTCGGCGAGCCGGACGAACTGGGCGTCACGGTCGGGCTCGGCGTACACCGCGACGCTCGCGATGCCGGCGTCCTTGCAGGCGCGGACGACCCGGACGGCGATCTCGCCGCGGTTCGCGATCAGGACCTTGGACAGCGGCTTGCTCACGGAAATCTCCTCGGTGTCGACAGGCGTCCCGAGTCTAGGCCTGCCCCTCTCGCGGCACCGTGTGAGGTAGGTAACCCGGGTGCCTTCCGTGCGCGGTTAACGTGCGTTAACCTGCGGGCATGTCCTTCGAGCTGTCCGCCGAGCACCAGGCCTTCCGTCACGCCGTCCGCGACTTCGCCGAGGGCGAGGTCGCGCCGCACGTCGCCGCGTGGGACAAGGCGCACCACTTCCCGGTCGACGTCGTGCAGAAGATGGGCGAGATGGGCCTGTTCGGACTGACCGCGCCCGAGGAGCTCGGCGGGTCCGGCGGCGACTTCACCAGCCTCTGCGTCGCGATCGAGGAGCTCGGCCGGGTCGACCAGTCCATCGGCATCACGCTCGAGGCGGGCGTCGGCCTGGGCATCAACCCGATCCTGACCTTCGGCACGCCCGAGCAGCAGGAGCGCTGGCTGCCCGACCTCGTGGCCGGACGTCGCCTGGCCGGCTTCGGCCTGACCGAGCCGGGGGCCGGCTCGGACGCCGGGGCCACCCGCACCCGCGCCGTGCTCGACGGCGACGAGTGGGTCGTCGACGGGGCCAAGCAGTTCATCACCAACTCCGGCAGCGAGATCACCTCGCTGGTCACCGTCACCGCGCGCACCGGCACGGACGAGCGCGGACGTCCGGAGATCAGCGCGATCATGGTGCCCGCGGGCACGCCCGGCTTCACCGCCGAGGCGCCGTACGACAAGCTCGGCTGGCACATCTCCGACACCCACCCGCTGACCCTGCAGGACGTCCGGGTGCCCGCCGACCACCTGCTCGGCGACCGCGGCCGGGGGTACGCCCAGTTCCTGGCCACGCTCGACGACGGCCGCATCGCCATTGCCGCGCTCGCCGTCGGCTGCGTCCAGGCGTGCCTGGACCTGTGCGTGGAGTACGCCGGCCAGCGCACCACCTTCGGCAAGCCGATCGGGGCCAAGCAGGGCGTCGCGTTCCAGGTTGCCGACCTGGCCGTCATGGCCGAGGTCGGCCGCACCATGACCTACCGGGCCGCGGCGATGAAGGACGCCGGTGCGCCGGTCAAGGAGCTCAAGCAGGCCGCGTCCATCGCCAAGCTCTACACGTCCGAGGCGGCGGTGACGGCGACGCGCATCGCCACGCAGGTGTTCGGCGGCTACGGCTTCATGGAGGAGTACCCGGTGGCGCGCTTCTACCGCGACGCCAAGATCCTCGAGATCGGCGAGGGGACGTCCGAGGTGCAGCGCATGCTCATCGCCCGGGGGCTCGGCCTGCCCGTGGAGTAGGCCTGTGGTCCAGGTCACTCCTGGTCAGGTGGCGCGGCTGGTTGCCGATGGGAACGGCCCAGCCCTGTCCTCCTCCGGAAGGAACCATGACCCCCACGATCGCCCCGACGGGCGCCGAGCGGCACCTCCAGGAGGAGGAGCTGATCGTCACCAAGACCGATCTTCGTGGGCGCATCACCTACGCCAACGACGTCTTCCTGCGCTTCAGCGCGCTGACCGAGGACGAGGCGGTGGGGACGGCGCACAACCTCATCCGGCACCCCGACATGCCGGGCGGCGTGTTCGGGCTGCTGTGGGAGCGGGTGCAGGCGGGGCAGGAGATCTTCGCCTACGTGAAGAACCTGGCCCACGACGGCGCGGCCTACTGGGTCTTCGCGCACGTGACGCCGACGTTCGACCGGACCGGCGCGATCACCGGATACCACTCGATGCGGCGCGCCCCGCGCCGCTCGGCGCTGCGTCCCGTCGAGGAGCTCTACGCCGCGATGCGCACGCAGGAGGCGGGCCTGTCCGGCCCGGCCGCCGCCGACGCGTCCCGGGCGTGGCTCGACGAGCAGCTGCGCGAGCAGGGGACCGACTACGACGCGTGGGTGTGGAGCCTGGAGGCGAGCGCATGATAATCGGACGACGGAGCCAGGCCGTGCAGGCGCTGGAGGCGGAGAACGCGGCGCTGCGCCAGGTGGTGGCCGAGCTCGGACGCGTCGCCGCGGCGACGAGCCGGGGCGACCTGGAGCAGCGGGTCGGCCCGTTGCCGGACGTCGACGGGGTCGACACCCCGGCGGTGCGCCGCGACGTGAACCGGATGATCGACGTCACCGACGGGTTCGTCCGCGAGGCCAGCGCCTCGCTGGCGGCGGCCACCGCCGGCCGGCACGAGCGCCGGCTCCTGCTGCGCGGCCTGCCCGGCGCGTTCCGCGTGCACGCCACCACCATCAACACCGCCCGTGAGTCGCTGGCCGACAGCGAGCGCGCGATCGCCGCGTTCGCCCGTCAGCGCGAGAGCGACGTGCTGGAGTTCGAGCGCGAGATCCTCTCCAGCTCCCAGCGGGTCGACGTCGCGGCCTCGGACATGACGCAGACCGCCGGCGAGATGCTGCGTGACGTCACCGCCCTGCAGGAGGACGCGGTGAGCGCCGGTGCGTCCGTGGAGCACCTCACCGAGTCCTCGCAGGTCATCGGCCAGGTCGTGGGCCTGATCAGCAACGTCTCGGACCAGACGAAGCTGCTCGCGCTCAACGCCTCGATCGAGGCGGCCCGGGCCGGCGCGGCGGGCAAGGGCTTCGCCGTCGTCGCCGACGAGGTGAAGCGCCTGGCCGAGGAGACGAACGCCGCCTCGCGCCGGGTCGAGCAGCAGCTCGGGTCGTCGCAGGGCGCGATCGAGGCGGTCTCGGCGGCGCTGGACGCCATCGTCACCTCCATCGAGGGCGTGCGCGGCAGCGTGGACGCGCTCGACTCACGCATCGCCGGCAGCGACGACGAGAGCCTGCGCTCCACGTCGTCGAGCCTGGACAGCCACGTGCGCAGCTTCCTGGAGCGGCTCAAGGCCTGAGGTCAGGCCTCGTCCCGGGGCCGCCACAGGCTCGTCCACTCGACGCCGACGTCGGCCACGAGCAGCCGCAGCAGCGGCAGCGAGATGCCGACGACGTTGTGCGGGTCGCCCTCGATGCCGCGCACGAAGGCGCCGCCGTACCCGTCGAGCGTGAACGCCCCGGCCACGTGCAGCGGCTCGCCCGTCGCGACGTAGGCGGCGATCTCGGCGTCGCTGACGTCGGCGAAGTGGACGACGGTGGACGCGGAGTCGAGGAACTCCTCGTCGCCGCGGCGCACGCAGTGGCCGGTGTGCAGGACGCCCGAGCGTCCGCGCATCCGCCGCCAGCGGGCGGTCGCGTCGGCGGCGTCGGCCGGCTTGCCCAGGATCGCGCCCTCGAAGGCGAGCACGGAGTCGCAGCCGACGACGAGGGCGTCGCCCTCGATCCGCTCGGCCACGGCGCGGCACTTCAGCTGGGCCAGGGCCGCGGCGAGGTTGGCCGGGTCGGTGGACGTCACCTGCGTCTCGTCGACCCCGGACACGACGACCTCGGGATCGAGGCCGGCGGCGCGCAGGGTCGCGAGGCGGGCGGGGGACTGGGAGGCGAGGACGAGTCTCATCGCTGGGCAGCCTAGGCCCTGTTCGCGCGGGACGCTCACGTCCGGGGCGGACCTGCCGATGGACAGGGTCCGCCCCCTGCCCGGGGTCGAGGCAGGCACCAGGACGGGGGACCGCACGACGATGATCACCGACCCTGTGCCGGTCCGCGTCCCCCGACGCCTGCTGCCGGTGCTCGTGATCGTCGCGCTCCAGTCCTGGGTGACGCTCACGCCCGGCCGCGACCCGTTCCTGCAGCTGGCCGTCGCGGTGCTCCTGCTCCTGCAGGTGCAGTGGATGGCGCGGGTGGCGCGGCAGTACGAGCACGACGGGCCGCACCGCTCGATCGAGCTCGCCGGACTGTGCCTGGCGGCCGGACTCGTCGCCGACGTGGTCGCGCGCGCGGTCGGACCGGACCTGCCCATGAGCGTCGGGTTCATCGTCGGCTCCAGCCTGTGCGCCGTCTTCGCGTTCCAGGCCGTGCTGCGCTGGGACCGTCTGGGCAGCGGGACGCCGGGTGTCGGC
This sequence comes from Aeromicrobium sp. IC_218, assembly GCF_004336805.1. Classification (GTDB taxonomy): domain Bacteria; phylum Actinomycetota; class Actinomycetes; order Propionibacteriales; family Nocardioidaceae; genus Aeromicrobium. The sequence goes on along the minus strand of NZ_SJXM01000020.1, from coordinate 22,702 downwards.
GACTGGATCAACGCGCTGGGCACCGTGGCCGTCACGGTGAGCGGCGGCATCCTGCTCGTCCAGGCGCTGGCCGCCCCGGCGGCCGCCTGGTCCGGCTGGGAGCTCCTGGTGTGGCTCGGACAGCTCGCCACCGGCGCGGTGCTCGCCGGGACGTGCGTCGTCGTCGGCCTGCTCACCGGCATGCGCGGCGACCCCCGGCTGTGGGCGGTCGTCGGTGCGTTCTCGGTCCACGTCGTGGTGCAGTGCGCGATCGCCGCGGCGGGCTACGAGGTGGCCGAGCGGGCCAGCATCCTCGGCCACGTGGTCGTGTGCACGGCGACCACGGCGGCGCTGCAGCAGGCCCTCCCGGTCCGGCGCGACCGGACACGTCCGTCGGTCACGGCGACCTGGTCGCTCGTGCTGCTCGGCTGCGCGAGCCTCGTCCTGGCCGTGGCGGCGTTCTCCGACCTGGCCCGGACGCGGGTGGCCGCCGCGATCGGTGCCGCCGCCACCGTCGTCACCTTCAGCCGGGTCTCGGCCATCGTGCGCGAGCTCGAGTCGCTCGCCCGGGCCCGGCGGGAGGCCCGGACGGACGACCTCACCGGGCTGGCCAACCGGCGCGGACTCGTCGCGGCGCTGACGTCCGCGCCGGGCACCGTGCGGGACCGGCGGGAGGCCGCCCTGCTCGTGCTCGACCTCGGCGGGTTCAAGCACGTCAACGACCGCTACGGGCCCGACACCGGCGACCACGTCCTGCGTGCGGTCGCCGGACGCGTCGCGGGGCTGCTGGAGGGACGTCACGTGCTGGCCCGGGTCACCGGTGACGAGTTCGCGGTGCTGCTGCCCGGCGCCGACCAGCACCGGGCGCTGGACGTCGCCGCCGCCGTCGCGGACGCCGTCACGCAGCCGTTCGACGTGCCCGACGCGGTGGTGCGGCTCGGCGTCCACGTCGGGGTCACCCACGTCCACCCCGACGAGCGGCCCGCCCCGGCCGGCACCGAGCTGCTGCGCCGCGGCCAGGCGGCGATGTACGCGGCGCGCGCGGCCGGCACCCAGGTCGCCGCGTACGATCCGGCCGAGGACGAGCGCGAGCGCCTGCGCCACGAGCGGGTCGAGCAGCTGCGGGGCCTGCTCGCCCCCGAGCCGGACCCGGCGTGCGGCGAGGTCGTCGTCCACTTCCAGCCCCAGCTGGACGCCGGCACGGGCGAGGTCGTGGGGGCCGAGGCGCTGGTCCGCTGGTGGCACCCGCAGCACGGCCTGCTGGCCCCGGTCGCGTTCGTCGACCTGGTCGAGCGGCACGGGCTCATGGCCCCGCTGACGCGCCGGGTCCTGCGGCTGGCCGCCCACGAGGCCGCGGGCTGGGCCCGGGCCGGCTTCCCCTACCGGGTCTCGGTGAACCTCTCGTCGTCCTCGTTCGCCGACGGCGACGTCGTGTGCCTGGTGCAGGAGGCGTTGACCGCGACCGGCCTGGAGCCCGGGCTGCTCACCCTGGAGATCACCGAGTCGGTGCTCATGGAGAACGTCGAGTCCGTGCCGCCGGTGCTGCAGTCGCTGGCCGAGCGTGGCGTCGGCCTGAGCATCGACGACTTCGGCACCGGCTACTCCTCGCTCGCCTACCTGGCCGACCTGCCCGTCGACGAGCTGAAGATCGACCGCTCGTTCGTCCGGCGCCTGATGACCGACCCGCGGACGCACGCGGTCGTGGCCGGCACGATCGAGCTCGCGCGTCGGCTGCAGCTGCGGGTCGTGGCCGAGGGGGTCGAGGACGCCGAGACGCTCGAGGCGCTCCGCGAGCTGGGCTGCGACGTCAGCCAGGGCTACCTGCACGCGCGGCCGGCCCCGGCCGCCGAGCTGCGCGACTGGTTCCAGGACCACGTGACGGCCGACCAGCCGTCCTGAGGGCCGGCTTCGCCCTCCCGGCACGGACGCCGGGGAAGCAGCAGGTCCCCGGGAGGCTTCCCGGGGACCTGGCTGGATCCCCGGGCTCGGGGATCGGACGATCAGCAGTGGCCGGGGCTCAGCCCCAGGCGGAGCGGCGCCACTGGTCGGCGCCGTGGCGGTGCGATCCACGCACCGCACGAGCCGGGTGGCCCCACTCCGAGCGGACGCGCTGGCGTCCGGCCTCGCGGGCGGCTGCGTGGGCCGCGGCGGCGTTGCGGGCCGCGACGACGGCGACCAGCGCCGCCAGCTCCTCGGGCGTCAGGTCGCCCTTCACCACCCGCAGCACCGGCTTCGCGGCCGGCGTCTCGGTTCGCTCGTCGTGCTCGCTCACAGCGGGATGTTCCCGTGCTTCTTGGGCGGCAGCGTCTCGCGCTTGGTCTTGAGCAGGCGCAGGGCCTTGACGATCTCGGCGCGGGTCTGCGACGGCTGGATGACGCCGTCGATGTAGCCGCGCTCGGCCGCCACGTAGGGGTTGCAGAGCGAGTCCTCGTACTCGACCATCAGCTCCTGGCGACGCGCCTCCGGGTCGTCCGAGGCGGCGATCTCCTTGCGGAAGATGATGTTCGCCGCGCCCGAGGCGCCCATGACCGCGATCTGGGCGGTCGGCCAGGCCAGGTTCACGTCGGCACCGAGGTGCTTGGACCCCATGACGTCGTACGCGCCGCCGTACGCCTTGCGCGTGATGATCGTGACCAGCGGGACGGTGGCCTCGGCGTAGGCGTAGATCAGCTTCGCGCCACGACGGATGATGCCGTTCCACTCCTGGTCGGTGCCGGGCAGGAAGCCGGGGACGTCCACGAAGGTGAGCACCGGGATGTTGAACGCGTCGCAGGTGCGCACGAAGCGCGCGGCCTTCTCGGACGCGTCGATGTCCAGGCAGCCGGCGAACTGCATCGGCTGGTTGCCGACGACGCCGACGCTGCGGCCCTCGACCCGGCCGAAGCCGATGACGATGTTGGGCGCGAACAGCGCCTGCACCTCGAGGAAGTCGCCGTCGTCCAGCGTCGCCTCGATGACGGTGCGGATGTCGTAGGGCTGGTTGGCCGAGTCCGGGATGAGCGTGTCGAGGGCCAGGTCGGTCGCGCCCGGCTCCAGGTCGACGACCTCGTCGTAGACCTCGGCCTCCTCGAGGTTGTTCTGCGGCAGGTACGAGATGAGCGCCTTCACGTACTCCAGCGCGTCGTGCTCGTCGTGGCCCATGTAGTGGGCGTTGCCGCTCTTGGTGTTGTGCGTGCGCGCGCCGCCGAGCTCCTCCATGGAGACGTCCTCGCCGGTGACGGTCTTGATGACGTCCGGGCCGGTGATGAACATGTTGGAGGTCTGGTCGACCATCACGGTGAAGTCGGTGACGGCGGGGGAGTACACGTGGCCGCCGGCGCACGAGCCCATGATCAGGCTGATCTGCGGGATGACGCCCGAGGCGTGCACGTTGCGCTTGAAGATCTCGCCGTACAGGCCGAGCGAGACGACGCCCTCCTGGATGCGGGCGCCGGCGCCCTCGTTGATGCCGATGATCGGGCTGCCGGTCTTGAGCGCCAGGTCCATGACCTTGAGGATCTTCTCGCCGTAGACCTCGCCGAGGCTGCCGCCGAAGACGCTGAAGTCCTGGCTGAAGACGCACACCTGGCGGCCGTCGATCGTGCCGTAGCCGGTGATGACGCCGTCGCCGAGCGGACGGTTCCTCTGCTGGTCGAAGGCGACGCTGCGGTGGCGGGCGAGGGCGTCCAGCTCGACGAACGAGCCCTCGTCGAAGAGCTGCTCGATGCGCTCGCGGGCGCTCTGGCGTCCCTTCTTGTGCTGCTTCTCCTTCGCACGCTCGGCCATCTCGACGGTGGCCTCGTGCTGGCGGCGCTGGAAGTCGCTGATCTTCCCCGCCGTGGTGTGCAGCTCCGGGTGGACCTCGATCTGTTCGCTCACCGCCTCAGGGTATCCAGGGCCCCTCGCAGGGGTGTGTGAGGCTAGTCATATGGCCTACGAGGACCTCGACCGACCGCCCCTGGACGTGCGCGCGCTGCGCACCGCGCTGACGCGCACGAGCTGGGCGGACGTCCGGGTCAGTGGCCGCACCGGCAGCACCAACGCCGACCTCGCCGCGCTGGCTCGCGAGGGGGCACCGGTCGGCACCGTCGTGGTCACCGAGCAGCAGACCGCCGGCCGCGGACGCCTCGACCGGCGCTGGGAGCAGCCGCGGTCGTCCGGGCTGGCCGTCTCGATGCTGGTCGCGCCGCGCGAGGTGCCGATGCACCGCTGGGCTTGGCTGCCGCTGCTGACCGGCCTGGCCGTCGACGCCACCGTGCGGTCGTTCGACGTGCCGTCCGCGCTCAAGTGGCCCAACGACGTCCTCGTGGACGACCGCAAGCTCGCCGGCATCCTGGTCGAGGTCGTGGTGACCCCGCAGGGTCCCGCCGCGGTCGTCGGCGTCGGGCTGAACACCGGGCTGCGCGCCGACGAGCTGCCCGTCCCGACCGCGACGTCCATGCGGCTGGAGGGGGCGGCCACCACCGACCGCACCGTCGTGCTGCGCGAGCTGCTGCGCACCTTCGACGCGCTGCACCGCGCGTGGGTGGCCGACGAGGGGGAGCCGACCAACGTCCGCGAGTCCTACGTGCGCCGGTGCGCGACCCTCGGCCGCCGCGTGCGGGTCGAGATGCCCGACGGCAGCACGCTGGAGGGCACGGCCGAGACCGTCGACCTCGAGGGACGCCTGGTGGTGGCCGGGCAGGCGGTCAGCGCCGGCGACGTCACCCACGTGCGCGCCGTGGCATGACGTCGGCGCAGGGTCGCTGCGTGCCAGACTGACGTCATGACGCTCCCGCGCAGGCTGATGACCGACGGCGAGCACGTCGTCGCGTCCACGCGCACGCACGTGAAGGTGCTGACCGGCCCGGTGGTGGTGCTGCTGGTCGTCGCGGCCGCCGGCGGGTTCCTGGCCGCCTGGACCCGCGAGCAGGCCGGGGCCACCGCGGCCTGGGTCGTCGCCGGCCTGGCGCTGGTGCTCGTGCTGTGGCGCTCGGTCCTGCCGTTCCTGCGCTGGCTGACCTGGACGTACACCGTCACCAACAAGCGGATCGTCGAGCAGAGGGGCCTGCTGACCCGGCACGGCCGCGTCATCCCGCTGAGCCGGGTCAACGACGTCTCGTTCGAGAAGAACCTCAACGACCGGGTGCTGCGCTGCGGGACGCTCGTCGTCCACGACGCCAGCGAGCAGTCCGGCCTCCGGCTGCTCGACATCCCGCGCATCGACGAGCTGCACCGCACGCTGACCGAGCTGATCCACGCCGAGGGGAGCGCGAGCGGCCGCCATGAGTCCGTCTGAGCCCGACCACCACCACCTGTCGTCGGCCGAGCGAGACGCCCTGCGCCGCCGGCTCAACCTGCTCATCCTGGGCGACCAGCGCGAGCTGACCGGGTCCGACGTCGTCGAGCAGGCCGGGGTCGACCCCGAGCTGGCCCAGCGGCTGTGGCGCGCGATCGGCTTCCCCGACGCCGGTGACACCGCCGCCTACTCCGAGCAGGACGTCCACGTCCTCACCGCGATCGACAAGCTGCAGCGGGACGAGGCCCTGCCCACGGACGCGCTGTTCCAGCTCGTCCGCGCGATCGGGCACCTGGTCTCGCGGCTGGCCGACTGGCAGATCTCGGTCATCGTCGACGCCGTCGAGGGCCAGGTCAGCGAGGGACGCGCGGGCACCCGGCTCGAGGCGGCGGTGGACGTGGCGACCGACGTCGTGCCCACCTTCGACGAGGTGCTGCGCTACGCCTGGCGCCGCCACCTCGCGGCGTCGGCCGCCCGCGTCGAGGCGCTCGGCGAGGCCGACTCCGAGCTGCTCAGCACGCGGGTCACCGTGGGGTTCGCCGACCTGTCCCGGTTCACCAAGCTGTCGAACGAGCTGGACGAGATCGGGCTGGCCAAGGTCGTCCAGGGCTTCGAGAACCACGCCACCGACATCGTCGCCGCGCGCGGCGGGCGGGTCATCAAGACGCTGGGCGACGCGGTGCTGTTCACCTGCCCCGACCCGCGCACCGCGACCACGCTGTCGCTGGAGCTCGTCCGCCAGATCGGCGCCCGCAAGGACCTGCCGGACGTCCGCGTCGGGCTCGCCACCGGCTCGGTCATCAGCCGGCTCGGCGACGTCTTCGGGCCGCCGGTGAACCTGGCCGCGCGCATGGCCGCGGTGGCCCGCGCCAACCGCGTGCTGGTCGACCAGGAGACGGCCAAGACGCTCACCGACGACCAGTTCGAGGCGCGTCCGCTGCCGGCCCGTCCGCTGCGCGGCTTCGGCCTCGTCACGCCGGTCGCGGTCAGCCGGCGGCGCACGTTCCGGGCCCACTGAACCCCCTCGCTACCCTGTTCCGGTGACGAAGCCCGAGCTCGGAATCATCGGAGGCGGACAGCTCGCCCGCATGATGCAGGAGTCCGCCAGCGCCCTGGGCGTCCGCGTGCGGCTCCTCGCGGAGGCGCCGGACGTGTCGGCGGCCCAGGTCGTGCCCGACCACGTGGTGGGTGACTACACCGACCTGGACGTCCTGCGCGACGTCGTCGGCGACGCGCCGGTCATCACGTTCGACCACGAGCACGTCCCGCCGACCCACCTGCGCACGCTGGCCGAGGAGGGCGTCGTCGCCCGTCCCGGCCCCGACGCGCTGCTGTACGCGCAGGACAAGGCGGCCATGCGCAGCCGGCTCGCCGGGCTCGGCGTGCCCGGCCCGCGTCACGCGGTGGTCAGCACCCGCCAGGAGCTCGACGCGTTCGCCGAGTCGCTCGGCGGCTACCCGCTCATCCTCAAGGTGACCCGCGGCGGCTACGACGGCAAGGGCGTCTGGCTCGTCCGGTCCCTCGCCGAGGCCGACGCCGCGTTCGAGGCGCTCGGCTCGAGCGCGGCCGGCACCCAGCTGCTCGCCGAGGAGCACGTCGCCTTCCAGCGCGAGCTGTCGGCGCTCGCCGCCCGTCGCCCGTCCGGCGAGGTCGTCACCTGGCCGGTCGTCGAGTCGCGCCAGGAGGACGGCGTCTGCCGCGAGGTCACCGCGCCCGCGCCCGACCTGCCCGAGCACCTGGCCGAGCAGGCCCGCGAGATCGCCGAGCGGGTCGCGACCGAGCTCGGCGTCACCGGCGTGCTGGCCGTCGAGATGTTCCAGACCAACGACGGGCGCCTGCTCGTCAACGAGCTGGCCATGCGTCCGCACAACACCGGCCACTGGTCGATGGAGGGCGCGGTCACCAGCCAGTTCGAGAACCACGTCCGCGCGGTGCTCGACCTGCCGCTGGGATCCACGCGTCCGCGGGCACCGTGGACGGTCATGGTCAACATCCTGGGTGGCAAGGTCACCGACCTCGAGGCCCAGCGCGCCGTCGTCATGGCCCAGGACCCGGACCTGAAGATCCACCTGTACGGCAAGGAGGTGAAGCCGGGCCGCAAGGTCGGGCACGTCACCGCCTACGGCGACGACCTCATGGACGTCCTGGCCCGGGCGCGCCGGGGCGGCCGCCTCCTCGAGAACGGAGCAGTCGATGACTGAGCAGGCACGCGTCGGGATCGTCATGGGGTCGGACTCGGACTGGCCCACGATGGAGGCGGCGGCGACGGCGCTGGAGGAGTTCGGCGTCGCGTACGAGGCCGACGTCGTCTCGGCGCACCGGATGCCCGACGAGATGCTGGCCTACGGCCGCGAGGCGCACGACCGTGGCCTCGAGGTGATCATCGCGGGGGCTGGTGGCGCCGCGCACCTGCCGGGCATGCTCGCCGCGGTCACCCCGCTGCCGGTCGTCGGCGTGCCGGTGCCGCTCAAGCACCTGGACGGCATGGACTCGCTGCTCTCGATCGTCCAGATGCCGGCCGGGGTGCCGGTGGCGACGGTGTCGATCGGCAACGCTCGCAACGCCGGCCTGCTGGCCGTGCGCATCCTGGCCGCCGGCGACCCCGACCTGACCGCGCGCATGGTCGAGTTCCAGGCCGACCTGGCCGACGCCGCCCGGGCCAAGGGCGAGCGCGTGCGCAACCGCCAGCGCCCCTGACGCGTCCCTCACCTCGCGCCCGCTCCGCCGGGATTCGTGTCGGGACGGACGGGGGTGGACGCCGTCAGGCGTCCGACTCGGCACACTTCGCGGCAGCGCCCGGCTCGGGTGAGTCGCGCGGCTAGGCGAAGCTGACGGTGCCGTCGTCGGCGATCGTCCAGCCCGGGTTGTGGGCGACCTCCCACAGCGCTCCGGCGGGGTCGCGGACGTAGGCGTGGAAGATGCCCCCGAACGCGCCGTCCTGGGGCGGCTTCACGACGTCGCCGCCGGACGCGCCGAGCCGCTCGACGAGCGCGGCGACCTCCTCGCGCGAGCCGACGTTGTGCGCGAGCGAGAGACCGGACGGTCCGCCCACCGGGTCGCCGACGTCGCGGGCGAACGAGGCGGCGTCGAACAGGCCGAGCACCTGGCCCGGGGCCACCTGGACGAAGACGATCTCGCCGGGGACGACCAGCATCGGCTCCCAGCCGAAGCCCTCGGCGTAGAACCGGCGCGACGCGTCGAGGTCGGGCGTGGCCAGCGTGACGAAGTGCAGACGGGTGTCCATGACCCCGACGCTAGACGGTGCCGGGGACGACGAAGGGCCCCTCCCGCGCGGGAGGGGCCCTTCGTCGGCGGCTCAGGCGAGCTGCAGCGTCTTGTCGGTGTAGGCGCGCAGGTCGGCCAGCAGCGACGCGTTCTCGCGCAGGTGCACGCCGTAGGACGGCACGACCTCCTTGAGCTGCGGACGCCAGCCGTCGATGCGGTCGGGGAAGCACTTCTCCAGGACGTCCAGCATCGCGGCGACCGCGGTGGACGCGCCGGGGGAGGCGCCGAGCAGGCCGGCGATCGAGCCGTCGGCGGCGTTGACCACCGAGGTGCCGAACTCCAGCGTGCCGCTGGCGCCGTTGCGCTTGATGACCTGCACGCGCTGGCCGGCGGTGATGAGCTCCCACTGGCCGGACTCGGCGAGCGGGGCGAAGTCGCGCAGCGCCTCGACCTTCTTCTCCTGGCCCTTGAGCAGCTCGCCGATCAGGTACTTGGTCAGCGAGAACGAGTTCAGGCCGACGCCGAGCATCGAGAACAGGTTGTTCGGGCGGATCGAGCGCGGCAGGTCGGTGACCGATCCGGCCTTGAGGAACTTGGGCGACCAGCCGGCGTACGGGCCGAACAGCAGCGAGCGCTGGCCGTCGATGACGCGGGTGTCCAGGTGGGGCACCGACATCGGCGGGGCGCCGACGGCGGCCTTGCCGTAGACCTTGGCGTCGTGCTGCTCGGCGATCGAGGAGTCCAGGCAGCGCAGGAACTGGCCGCTGACCGGGAAGCCGCCGAAGCCCTTGATCTCGCTGATGCCCGACTTCTGCAGCAGGTGCAGGGCGCCGCCACCGGCACCGACGAACACGAAGCGGGCGCGCACGCGGGTCTTCTGCTTGGTGGCCAGGTCGCGCAGGGTGACCGCCCAGCCCTCGCCGTCGCGGCTGAGCTTGACGACCTCGGTGCCGTAGCGGACGTCCGCGCCGCGCTGGGAGAGGTTGGCGACGAGCTGGCGGGTCAGCGAGCCGAAGTCGACGTCGGTGCCGTTGTCGCTCCAGTTGAGCGCGACCTTCTGCGCGGCGTCGCGGCCCTGGGCCATGAGCGGCAGGCGCTTGGCGAACTCGGCGGAGTCGTCGACGTACTCCATGCCCTCGAACAGCGGGTTGCCGGCGAGCGCGTCGTAGCGCTTGCGCAGGTACTCGGCGTCGGCCTGGCCGGTGACGAAGCTGACGTGCGGGACGGAGTTGATGAAGCTCGACGGGGCGGCCAGGTGACCGTTCTCGACGCCGAACGACCAGAACTGGCGCGACAGCTGGAACTGCTCGTTGACCGTGATCGCCTTGCTGACGTCGACGCTGCCGTCGGCCTTCTGCGGCGTGTAGTTCAGCTCGCACAGCGCGGAGTGGCCGGTGCCGGCGTTGTTCCACGGGTCGCTGCTCTCCTGCGCGGGCTGCGACAGGCGCTCGACGACGCTCATCGTCCAGTCCGGCTGCAGCATCTTCAGCAGGGTGCCGAGGGTGGCGCTCATGATCCCCGCGCCGACGAGCAGGACGTCGGTGGTGCCCGGCGAGACGGACGAGGGGGTGGAGACGGCCGGCACGTTCGCGCTCTCGGACACGCAGGGAACCAACTTCCGCTTCGACGACAGGTGCGGGGGTCCGGGGCTACGGCACGACAGACCCTCCCCTCCAGTGTCGCTCGATCGGCCCGAAGACTCGCCGCGAGGGCGTGTGATCTTCGTCGCGTTGGGTGCTTCTGGGTCGCTTAGCGGTGGCGCACCGTGTCGTTGAGGTGCTATTGAGCCCGGTCGGCGACGTACGAGGTCAGGTGCGTCAGCGTCGGGGTGCGCGGGGCCGAGCCGAAGCCGAACCGCACGGGCGGGTCGACCGGCGCGAGGTCGCCGAGGTCCGTGCCGCGCCAGCGGGCGGACGCCGAGCGCAGGCGGTGCACGTCGCGGGCGGCGTACCACTCGACCCGGTCGCCGTTGCCCGCGCTGCCGTAGGTGCGCACGCCGCGCATGAGCCGGCGGGCCAGCGGGTCGACCGCCCGCGCCCAGGCCTGCGAGCGTCCGACCGGGGGCGGCACGAGCCGCAGCGGCAGGGCCACGGGGTGGCGCGCGCCGACTGCGAACGACAGCGTCAGCGACGGCGTCGTCACGCGCCAGACCGGACCGGGGACGACCTCGACCGGCTCCACGACGACCTGGTCGAAGGTGTACGTGGACGCCACGAACTCGCCCAGCTCCGCACTCGGCGCCACCAGCGTCCGGATGCCGTCGGGCTCCTCGACCATGACGTCGGCGAACGAGCCGAACGGGCTGGTCAGCCAGTGGCCCAGCACGAGCCGGGTGCCGCTCGTGGTGCCGAGGCCGGCGATGTGGCCGGTGAAGGAGCGCGTCATGCGTCCACCCTCCGGGCCACCGGGCGGGCCCGCACCCCGGACGCGCTGCGGACGCCGTGGGCGGCGCGGATACGATTACTAGGTCGTCCTACCTTTTGGGAGAACCCGTGTCCGACTTCTTCGCCCTCTCCGAGGAGCACCAGGCGATCCGCGAGGCCGTCCGCGCGCTCGCGGAGGCCAAGATCGCCCCGCACGCCGCCGACGTCGACGAGCAGGCCCGCTTCCCGCAGGAGGCCGCCGACGCGCTGCTGGCCGCCGACTTCCACGCCCCGCACGTGCCCGAGCAGTACGGCGGCGCCGGTGCCGACGCGCTGGCCACCGTGCTGGTCATCGAGGAGGTCGCCCGGGTCGACGTGTCGGCCTCGCTCATCCCCGCGGTGAACAAGCTCGGCTCGCTGCCCGTGCAGATCGGCGGCAACGAGGAGCTCAAGGCCAAGTACCTCGGCGCGCTGGCCCGCGGCGAAGGAGGGTTCTCGTACTGCCTCAGCGAGCCGGACGCCGGCTCGGACGCCGCGGCGCAGAGGACCCGCGCGGTCCGCGACGGCGACGAGTACGTGCTCAACGGCGTCAAGCGGTGGATCACCAACGCCGGCGAGTCCGAGTACTACACCGTCCTGGCGATGACCGAACCGGAGAAGCGCAGCAAGGGCATCAGCGCGTTCGTCGTCGAGAAGTCCGACCCGGGCGTCTCGTTCGGCGCCAAGGAGCGCAAGCTCGGCATCAAGGGCTCGCCGACGCGTGAGGTCTACCTCGACGACGTCCGCATCCCGGCCGACCGGCTGATCGGCGAGGAGGGCAAGGGCTTCGCCTACGCCATGCAGACCCTCGACCACACGCGCGTGACGATCGCCGCGCAGGCGGTCGGCGTCGCGCAGGGCGCGCTCGACTACGCGCTGGGCTACGTCCAGGAGCGCAAGCAGTTCGGCAAGCCGATCAGCGACAACCAGGGCATCCAGTTCATGCTCGCCGACATGGGCATGAAGGTGGAGGCCGCGCGCCAGATCACCTACGCCGCCGCCGGCCGCTCCGAGCGCGGCGACAAGGACCTGACGTTCTTCGGTGCCGCGGCCAAGGCGTTCGCCTCCGACGTGGCCATGCAGGTGACCACGGACGCCGTGCAGCTGCTCGGCGGCTACGGATTCACCGCCGACTACCCGGTCGAGCGGATGATGCGCGACGCCAAGATCACCCAGATCTACGAGGGCACCAACCAGGTGCAGCGCATCGTCATGGCCCGCCAGCTCCTGGCCGGGATCCAGTCGATCTGACGCACCCGCGACGAGGGCCCCGCGACCGAGCCGGTCGCGGGGCCCTCGTGCGTCCGGGTCAGGTCGCGCCGTGCAGGGCGTCGGGGCCGACGACCGGGACGACGCCCTCGGCCGCGGTCACGAGTGCCGGATCGGTGGTGACGAGGACGTCGGCCTGCTGACGGGCGACGGCGACGTACTCGGCGGCGGCGACGCCGAGACCGTCGTGCTCGAGGGCGAGGCGCCAGCCGACCCCGCGGGTCACCCGGTCGCCGAGGGCGCGGAACTTCAGCTCGGTGACCGGGTCGTGCAACGCCCGCGCCTCTCGCTCGGTGCGGCGTCCGGCCCGCACGTCCTCCAGCAGCAGCTGCAGCGCGTCGGTGCGCACCGAGCGCGGTGCGACGAGCTGGTGGTCGGCGGAGAGCTCGAGGCCGGACTCGACGACGTGCAGCAGCGTGGCCGCGTCGATGGCGAAGCGCGTCATCGACCCAGGCTACGAGCGCCGGCGGGCTAGAGCGCGAAGCTCCAGCGCTCGGCGAACGCGAAGGCGGTGAGGGTCCGGAGCTGGGACTCCAGCTCGTGCTGAAGGATGCTCGTCTCCTCCTGGGACTCCGCGTCCATGCGCAGCACCTCGGCGCCGTCGGAGCGGCGGCGCAGGACGAACTCGCCGACCGACGGGGTGTCGACCGCGCCCAGGGAGACGAGCGCGAGGGCGGACCAGGCGAGCAGCCGCAGCTTGCGCAGTCCCTGGTGCTCGTGCCGCTCCAGGGAGAGGGCGAAGACGTCGTGGGCCGGGGCGCTGGGGTCGGTCACGGGCCGCAGGCTATCGCGCGCCGTCGCGTCCGCCGGCGGCCAGCAGCGTCTCGGCCGCGGCGAGGGCCCGGGCGAACGGGTCGCCCATCGCGTGCAGGCCCGCGGTCACGACCGCGCCCTCGTGCAGCAGCATCAGCTGCTCGCCCAACGCTTCGGGATCGGCGGCGCCCGCGTCCGTGGCAAGGCCGACGAACAGCTCGCGCGTCCAGGCCTTCTGCCGGGCGGTCGGCTCGTGGGCCAGGTGGTCCTCGGCGATCTCGGCGTGGGCGTTGACCATCGCGCAGCCCCGGGTGCCCTCCGCCTCGGCCCAGGTGGCGGCGGCGTCGAACACCGCGCGCAGACCGTCCGACGGGTCGTCCCCGGCCTCGGCGAGCCGGGCGTCCAGGCGCTCGCGCCAGCGCGCGTCGCGGGCACCCAGGTACTCGGCGACCAGCCGGTCCTTGGAGCCGAAGCGGTCGTAGAGCGTCTTCTTGGTGACGCCGGCCCGCTCGGCGATCGCGTCGACCCCGACGGCGTGGATGCCGTGGGCGTAGAACAGCTCGGACGCCGCGTCCAGGACGGCGCGCGCCTTCGGCGTCCACTCGATCGTCATGGCTCCAGGATAGCCGTCTGGTAGACCGACCGGTATATTCGACGCCATGAGTAGACCGATCGGTATATCTGTTCCGTCCGGCGGGCTGGCCTCGGCGGGGCTGGCGGTGCTGTTCGTCGTCTGCTGGTCGTCCGGCTTCGTCGGCGCGAAGCTCGGCACCGGCGAGGCGGCTCCGACGACGCTGCTCATGTGGCGGGCCCTGCCGGCCGCCGTGCTGCTCGTGCCGCTGGCCTGGTGGCTCGAACGGCGACGTCGCGCCCGGCCCGGGGCTGGCCTGTCCTGGCGCGCGGTGCGGGTGCACGTCGTCGTGGGCGTCCTGTCGCAGACCTGCTACCTGCTCACCGTCTACGGCGCGATCGACCTCGGGGTCAGCTCCGGCACCACGGCGCTCGTGGACGGCGTGCAGCCGCTGGTCGCCGCCGTGCTCGTCGGCCCGCTGCTCGGCGCGGCGGTGTCCGGACGGCAGTGGGTCGGCCTGGCCCTGGGCCTCGCCGGCGTGCTGCTGGTGTCGTGGGCGGACTTCACGGCGGGAGCGGGGGACGTCCCGGTCTGGGCCTACGCGGTGCCGCTCGGCGGGATGCTGAGCCTGCTCGCGTCCACCATCGTCGAGCGGCGGGCGGCCCTGGCCACCCCGCCGCTCACCGCGCTGGCCGTGCACGCGGCCACGTCCGCGGTGCTGCTCACGGCGGCCGCGGTGCTGACCGGCACGGCCGTGCCGCCGGCCTCGCGCGACTTCTGGGTCGCGACGGCCTGGCTGGTCGTGCTGGCGACGCTCGGCGGCTACGGCCTGTACTGGCTGCTGGTCGAGCGCATCGGCGTCGTCCCGGTCAACAGCCTCATGTTCCTGGTCGCGCCCGTGACGAGCGTCTGGGGCGCGGTCATGTTCGGCGAGCCGCTGACCGCGGTGACCGTCGCCGGCCTGGCGCTGACGCTCGTGGCGGCGGCCACGGCGACCGGGCGGCGGCAGGAGCCGGTGCCGGCCTAGCCCCGGTCCTCAGGCGGGCCGGGGACCACGCCGTCACCGACGCGTTCCTCGTCCGCCCGGGTGGCGTCCAGGATCCGTCGCGCCACCGTGCGGCGGTCCGAGCTGCTGTCGCCCAACGGGCCGATGAGCAGGGCCTCGACCGCCCGCCGGAGCCGCAGCCGGTCGTCGGGACTCAGGAACGGCAGAGCGGCCTCCGCGGCCGACAGGCCGTGGTACTGCTCGAAGGACGACCGGCTGTGGACGGTCGCCTGCTTGAGCACCTCCAGCGTGGCCAGCCGGGGGTCGCGCTCGATCAGGGCGAGGGCGACGACGCGGTTGCCCTCCCCGCCGGTGTCGAAGACGTCCTCCACGTCCGCCGGCGAGAGTGCGCTGGTGTCCATGTCGCGGGCGCTCTGCATGACCGCCTCGAGCTGCTTGGTCCGGTCCCAGCCGGACGGCTGGGAGGCCCGCAGGTGCTCGTACCGCGTGCCCACCGCCGCGGCGGTCGTCCTCAGCATCGCCGCCCGGCGCTCGAGCCGGGCGGCCCGCTCGACGTCACCGGTCGCCCGGGCCTGGGCGGCGGCGACGAAGTCCTGCTCCGCCCGCTGCTCCAGGCCGAGCTTGACGCCACCCGCCTCGACGGAGCGGACGCGGTCGCCGAAGACGCCGAAGCCGGCCACGGCCACGCCCGCCGCCACCAGGGAGGCCGAGCCGAGCTCGTTGTCGGTGACGAAGACCGCGACGCCGCCGGCGACCACGCAGCCGAGCCCGAAGACCAGGGCGGCCAGCAGGTACGGCCGCCTCCACAGGGGCGCGTCGCGTGCGGTGCTCTCCTCGCTCATCTCGCGAGGCTAGGCCGACCCCGGGGGCGACCGGGCGGGTCCGGCGACCTACTCCGGCGGGCTGGACGCCTCGCCGACGCCGGTGCGCACCTCGTCGGCGCGCGTCGACGGCGAGTCCGGGGCCTGCGAGGGCGACGAGCCGCCGGCGTGGTCGGCCATGCCGTGCAGCACCTCGCGGAGTGCCTCGTCGGCCGGCACCCGAGGCGACCAGCCGAGCGAGCGCAGCCGCGACGCGTCCAGCAGGGGCAGGCTGCGCAGCAGGTCGAACAGCGCCGGCTCGGCGGGGACGACGTGCAGGTGCCAGAGCGCCGACAGGGCCGAACGGGTCAGGACGTCCGGCACCGGCACGACCTTGGCGTCCATGACCCGTCCGAACGTCTCGGCGTCGATGACCGGCCCGGCCGCGACGTTGTAGGCGCCGTGGGCGCGCTCGTCCAGGGAGACCAGGCGGAACGCCTCGGCGACGTCGTCGGTGTGCATGGTCTGCAGCACCATGCCGCGCGGCCACGGCACCACCGGCAGGCGTCCGGGCCGCACCAGCGCGGTCGGCACGAACGGGCCCGCCATGAGCCGCTTCTGGGCCGACGCCGAGCTGCGCTGCAGGATGAAGCACGGGCGCATCCGCACCACGCGCAGGTCCGGGTGCGCTGCCTCCAGGGTGTCCAGCGCCCGCTCGGCGTACGCCTTCTCGCGCCCGTAGGCGGCGTGCGGCTGGCTGTGCGTGGGCCACGACTCGTCCACCGTGCGTCCCGGCGCGGGGGAGTAGGCCCCGACCGAGGACGTGTGGACGAGGGCGCCGACGCCGGCCCGGGCCGCGGCCTCGAAGACGCGGACGCTGCCGACGGCGTTCGCCTGCCAGGTCACCGTGGGCGAGTGCGTCGGCTGGAACAGCCACGCGGTGTGGACGACGACGTCGGCGCCGGCGAAGTGCGGCTCGAGGTCGTCCTCGCCCACGTCGGCGACGGCGTAGGTGGTCTTGGGGACGCCCGCGTCGGGCAGGCGGCGGGCCAGGCCGACGATCTCGGTGACGCGGTCGTCGGCGGCCAGCGCCCGGACGACCGCGCCGCCGACGTTGCCGGTCGCACCGGTGACGACGATCTTCATGCCGGGGCGGTGCCCGCCGCCCCGGGCCGTCAAACCGTGCGGGTCACTCGCCGGCGGGCAGGCCGTCCTTGGTGCAGAGGCTGCCGACGTCCTCGGTGCGGTCGCTGGCGATGAGGTCGAACATCTCCTCGGAGCGCTTCTTGTCCCAGCGCACCGAGAAGTCGGCCAGCGGGACCGTGCAGTTGAGCCCGTCGCCGCCCATGACCGACGACAGCGACAGCGCGAAGCGGGCCAGCGAGATCGGGCCGACGTTGTCGCCGATGGTCAGCGCCGTCGAGCCGCCCTTCGCCACCGAGAGGTAGCGGAAGGGGTTGAGCACCGTGGCCGGCGAGCGCAGCTTGCTGCCGATCGAGCCGATGACCTCGCGCTGGGCCTGGACGCGCTGGATGTCGCCCGTGGCGTACGCGTGCCGGTTGCGTGAGTAGGCCAGCGCGGTGACGCCGTCGGCCTCCTGGCACCCGGCCTTCACGTTCAGGCCCGAGTCGCGGTCCCGCAGGCGCTCCTTCGGACAGATCTCGACCCCGCCGACGGAGTCGACCAGGTTCACCAGGCCGCCGAGACCGATCTCGACGTAGTCGTCGACCCGGATGCCGGTGTTCTCCTCGATGGTGCTGACCAGCAGCTCGGGGCCGCCGTAGGCGTACGCCGCGTTAATCTTGCTCTCGCCGCGGCCGGGGATGTCGACGATCGAGTCGCGCGGGATCGACATGAGCAGCGACGGACCGCCGCCGACGTGCAGCAGCATGATCGTGTCGGTGCGCTCACCGAAGTCGCCGCCGGTGTTGAGCTTGTTGCGCTCGTCCTTGGTCAGGCCCTTGCGGCTGTCGGAGCCGACGACGAGGTAGGTCGTGCCGGGCTGGTCGGCCAGGCGCTCGTCGGGGTCGGCGTCGACCCGGGCGACCTGGTTCCAGGCCCAGACGGGCACGGCGACCAGGAAGACGATCCAGGCCACGACGACCAGCGCGATGATCTTCCCGACGCCGAAGCGGCGCTTCCTGCGCGGGCGTCCGCCACCGTCGCCGCGGTCACGGTCGCGACCCCGGCCGCCACGGCCGCCGGGCGGCGGCAGGTCGGGCGGGGGGAGCTCGTCGGCGGCACGCGGCGCGGGACGGGAGGTTCCGTCGTCGTACAGCCAGTCGTAGCGCTTCTCGTCGGGGCCGCTGGGCATGGCGCCGAGGCTACCGGACCGGTGATGGGCCCCCGCGCAGCGCGGGCCCGGGAAAAGTGCGGCGTGTCCCGGCGCGCCCTCGACCCGGGGTTGAGGGTTCGTGACCATACTGGCTCGACCTCGACACCTTCCCCACGCACGCAGAGGACCCATGCCCGACGCCATCAGCTCCAGCGCCCACACGGCCGACCGCTCGGCGGCCGTCCGGTTCCGCCGCGCGCTCACCCTGACCGCGATGACGCTCGTCATGCCGGGCTCGGCCCAGGTCGTGGCCGGCAACCGCCGCGTCGGGCGCCTCGCGATCCGTGTCTGGCTCACGGTCATCGCGCTGGCCGTCGCCGCCGTCATCGTCTACCTGTTCTCGCGCGCCACCCTGTTCACGCTGCTCACCGACGGCTGGGTCATGCGTCCGCTGCGCCTGCTGCTCATCGTCGGTGCCGTGGCCTGGGCCGGGCTGCTCATCGACGCCTGGCGCCTCGGCGCCCCGCACGACCTGCGCCGCGGCCACCGGGCCGTCGTCGCCGGGCTCAACGGCGCGCTGTGCATCGGCGTCGCCGCGACCATGATCCTGGCCTCGCAGACCGTGTCGGCCCAGCAGAAGCTCATCGGCTCGGTCACCGGCTCCGGCGCCGCCAGCAAGGCGGCCGAGGGCACGGCGGCGGAC
The DNA here is from genome assembly GCF_004336805.1 of Aeromicrobium sp. IC_218. Lineage (GTDB taxonomy): Bacteria > Actinomycetota > Actinomycetes > Propionibacteriales > Nocardioidaceae > Aeromicrobium. Next base: position 4,462 of record NZ_SJXM01000020.1, on the reverse strand, counting down.
GGCCGCTACAACGTGCTGCTGCTCGGCGGCGACTCCGGCAAGGGCCGCGTCGGCCTGCGCCCGGACTCGATCAACGTCGCCTCGATCGACGCCGAGACCGGCCGCACCGTGCTCGTCGGCCTGCCCCGCAACCTGCAGAACGTCCCGTTCCCCGAGGGCACGGTCATGCACGAGCAGTTCCCGGACGGGTTCTCGTGCGAGACCGACTGCTACCTCAACGGCGTCAACACGTGGGCCAACGACCACGCCGACCTGTTCGACACCAAGCACCCCGGCATGGACGCGACGGTCGAGGCGGTCGAGGAGACCACCGGCCTGGACATCGGCTACTACGCGATCATCAACATGAACGGCTTCGCCAACCTCGTGGACGCCCTCGGCGGCGTCACGCTGGACGTCAAGGAGCGCACCGCCATCGGCGGCATCGGCGCCCCGGTCACCGGCTACATCAAGGAGGGGCGCCGCCACCTCACCGGCCGCCAGGTCACCTGGTACGCCCGCAGCCGCGTCGACAACGACGACTACTCCCGCATGGGCCGGCAGAAGTGCATCATGACCGAGATGCTCGGCCAGCTGAGCCCGCAGAAGGTGCTCACCAAGCTGGACGCCATCGCCGACTCGGCCGAGTCGTTCTTCGAGACGAGCATCCCGCAGGGCGACGTGGGCGCGTTCCTGGACCTGGCGCTCAAGGCGCGCAAGGAGAAGGTCTCGTCGGTCTCGATCGTCCCGCCGCAGGTGAACACCAGCGACCCCGACTTCGACAAGGTGCGCCGCATGGTGCAGCAGGCCGTGGCCAAGTCCGAGGGCACCTACTCCTCCAACGGCGTCCGCAACGCGACGCTGTCGCCGCTGGCCAAGCCGAAGATCACCGTCGAGGGGGCCGACCCGCGCAAGGACCCGCGCCGGGCGAACCAGTCCGACGACCTCGAGAAGGCCTGCTGACGCAGGCGCCGGGCGGGCCCTCGGGACCCACCGCCGGCGGGGGAGCGGCTCAGCGCTCCCGGTAGGCCTCGATGACCGGGCCGGGCTCGCCGTCCATGAGCAGCTCGCCCTTCTCGATCCACAGCACCCGGTTGCAGGTGTCCAGGATCGAGGTCATCGAGTGGCTGACCAGGAAGATCGTGCCGGCCTGGTCGCGGATGTCGCGGATGCGCGCCTCGCTGCGCTCGCGGAACTGCTTGTCGCCGACGGCCAGCGCCTCGTCCACGATGAGGATCTCGTGGGTGCGGGCCGTCGCGATGGCGAACTTGAGCCGCGCGGTCATGCCCGAGGAGTACGTGCGCATGGGCAGCTCGATGAAGTCGCCCAGGCCCGAGAACACCACGATGTCGTCGTAGGCGGCCTCGATCTGCTCGCGGGTGAAGCCCATGGCCAGGCCGCCCAGGATGATGTTCTGCGCGCCGGACAGGTCCTTGATGAGGGACGCGCCGACGCCGAGCATGCTGGGGTTCGCGCTGGCGTGGATGGCGCCGGCCGAGACCGGCGTCAGGCCCACGATCGCGCGCATGAGCGTCGACTTGCCCGAGCCGTTGGTGCCGATGACGCCGATGCTGTCGTTCTCGTACGCCACGAACGAGACGTCCTTGAGCGCGTTCACGACGCGGGTGCGCGGCGCGCGCGTGCCGTCGGGGCCCTTGCGGCCGGTCTTGACGTGGTAGTCGACCGAGACGTGCTCGACCACGACGGACGGGCGGCGGCCCGGCTGGGGTTCAGTCACGTCCGTACCGCTCCTCGGCCTGCCAGAAGAACACGATGCCCACCACGAACAGGACGAGCGACCACACCGCGAAGTACAGCCAGTACCAGGGGTTGTCGACGGTGTACTGCCCGTCGAGCAGCAGGCCACGGGCCAGGGTCAGCAGCTCGTGGAGCGGCTGGAAGTCCAGGATGCGCAGGGCGACCTCGTTGCCCTCGAACCGGCTGGACAGGTCGAAGAAGATGCCGGTGGAGAAGAACAGCAGCCGGCTGATGAACGGCAGGATCTCGCTGAGGTCGCTCAGGTGCACCGACAGGCGCGAGGTGATGAGCGTGAGCCCCACGTTGAACATCGTGTAGAGCAGCACGAGCGGCACGATCAGCAGCCAGTGCCACTGCGGGGTGTTGCCCTTGACCGTGACGAAGATCAGCAGCACCGCCAGCGTGGGCATGAAGAGCACGAGCTCCTCGAGCACGCGCGCCATGGGCAGGACGATGCGGGGGAACCGCAGGCTCTGCACGAGCGCCCGGTTGCTGGTGATCGACTTCGCGCCGCTGGTGAACGTCCGCGAGAAGAACTCGAAGAAGAAGACGCCGACGATGAGGAACTCGATGAACCGGTCGGGCTTCGCGCCGCCCATGATCAAGCCGAAGACGGTGCCGTAGACGACCGCGTTGATGACCGGCCGGAGGACGACCCAGGCCAGGCCCAGCTGGTTGCGCTGGTTGTCGGCGCGGACGCGGTACAGGGCCAGCAGCCACATGAACTCGCGCCGGTTCCAGGTCTCGCGCAGGTAGGCCCCGAGCGGGGGACGGGCGCCGACCCGGCCGAGGCCGTGCTGCTCCGCGTACGCTGCCAGGTTCATGGATTCCTACTCGTGCGAGGGGATGCGCCGCCGGACGGTGCCGGGACCGACGCGAGTCTAGGGCATGGGGTCACGGCCGGACCGGCTCGGCGTGCTCCTGCGCGGCGACCCGCTCGACGTCGGCGGGGGTGCCGCCGGTGACCAGGACCAGGCTGCCGTCCCCGGCCGCCGCGGCCACCACGGCCGCGCACTCGGCGGCCAGGTCGGCGTCCACGAGCAGGCGGCGGGCCCGGTCGGCGCCGGCCCCGGCGACGAGGGCGGCGTGGGTGATCACGAGGCCGCCGAGCCCGAGCGCGAGGTCGTCCTCGCCGGGCTCGTCGACCGGCACGAAGACGTCGGGGTGGCCGGCGACGACGCCGTTGTAGTCGACGAAGCCGGCGGGGGCGGACTCGAACGGCAGGCCGAGCGGACGCAGCGAGAGCGCGACGCGGACGTCCTCGGACGCGTCGAGGTCGGGCCCGGTCACGCCGACCTCGGCGTCGGTGTCGACGACGACGGCGCCGACCTGCCAGCAGGCGAGCGCCCAGACCACGCGCTCCCAGTGGGTCGGCAGACCGATGCGCACCCGGGTGCCGGGCTCGACGTCGAGGTCGTCCACGAGCAGGCCGCAGGTCTTGGCGACCCAGTTGGCGGTGGTGACCGTGCTGAGCTCGACGCGCTCGCCGCTGCCCAGGTCGTAGAAGGTGACGAAGGGGCGGCCCGGCTCGCGACGGCGGGCGAGCAGCGAGGTCAGCGTGGTCATGCGCCCACCGCCGCGGCGACGTCGGCGGGCGAGCCGACCGTGGTGACCGGCAGCTCGAGCGGGTCGGCCAGCGCGGCGAGCGGGTCGTCGGCCTCGGGGGCGGCGAGCAGCGGCGCCGGGCGGGCGGCCAGGGCGTCGCGCAGGCCGCCGGCCCGCAGCAGCGGCGTCCGGGTGACGGTGGGACGGACCGGGGCGAGCACGACCACGTCGGCGTCGCGGACCGCGGCCAGGGCGGCGTCCGAGGCGCTGTCGTCGGTGCTCACCACGACCAGGGACTCGGCCTCGGCGGTGCCGGTGGCGAGGTGCTCCTCGACGTGGACGGCGCGACGCTCGCCGGCGTCGGTGACCACGACGTGCAGCTCGGTGCGGTGCTCGGACACCGGGACGACCGTCGCCGGGAGTGCGAGCCGGGCGGCGAGGGCCGCGGTGACCTCGGCCAGCCCGAAGCCGGCGGCCAAGAGCTCCGTGCGCAGCACCTGGCGGGCCAGCGTGGCGTCGTCGTCGTGCGCCCAGCGCGGCTCGGCGCCCAGGGCGGCGAGCTCCTCTGCGACCCGGCTGGTCGCGGACGACGGCTCGGCCCGCAGGCCGTCGAGCAGCGCGTCGGCGTCCGGCGTCCGCTTGAGCCCGTGCACCCACTGGTCGCGGGCGACGGAGGCCACGACGGTGAGGTCGTGGGCGGGGAGGAGGGAGGCCAGCTCGCGCACGAAGGGGGCCGACTCGGCCCCGGCGAGGACGGTGACGCGCATGGCCGCCATGGTGCCAAAGACGTCCTCGTCCGGCGTGTCGGGGTGGTTCTGCGGCGGGTCGTCGTGATATTTCGGCGTTCGGCTTGACTCAGGCCGTCTCGCAGGACTGTAATTTCACCCATGTCATTCGATCTGGGTGTGGACCTGCCGCTGGAAGACGCTGAAGAGCTCTCCTGGCAGGAGCGTGCGTTGTGCGCCCAGACCGACCCCGAGGCGTTCTTCCCCGAGAAGGGCGGCTCGACGCGCGAGGCCAAGAAGGTCTGCACGACCTGCGAGGTCCGCACGGAGTGCCTGGAGTACGCGCTCGAGAACGACGAGCGCTTCGGCATCTGGGGCGGTCTGTCCGAGCGTGAGCGGCGCAAGCTCAAGAAGCGCGCCTGAGCGTCGCCGCCGGCGCTGCCGGTGTGCTGACC